>CAMYII010000117.1 GCA_947258385.1 Acidiferrobacterales bacterium | reverse complement strand
TTCATCGATCTTGAACGCATAGTCGGAAAAGTTACGTGGTACGGATATGTCTTTGTTGCGCTCGACCTCAATACGCTCAAACAGATCGTGTGCGGCAGCCTTCCCGAGTTTGCTGTCGTGTTTGAACACATAAAGCCCGCGCGTTGACATTTCACCGCGCGCAGCCGAACGGTCATGCTCAAACATGTTCTCCAGGGCCTGCCAGAGTAGGCCAAGGTCGTTGTCGTCAAAGCCTGTTTGATCGGCGAGATGTGCCGATACAAAACCGTGCGCGACATAAAGCCCGTAAGGGACGGTGTGTTTACGGCCCATGGTACGATTATCACCTTCCTGCTTCTCGGCCTCGGCACGGGTGGCGACGGCCATGCGCGTAATGGAGTGCTCATGCGCAACAATGGGGTCTATTGAGCGGGCAAACGTGAGCTGTATCGGGCCGCGTACCTGGCCGCAATTGATGCCAGTGGACATGACAGCACCGAAGGTGCGCACGTCATAAAAGTTCTTACACATCCAGGCGCGGGCGTCATCGACGGCATCGCCACCCTTACGTTTGTTGCTCTCATCTTCGATCAGTTCTGCCTTACCAATACCGGCGTAGGCGCGCCGGTGCTGATCATTCAGAATGGCCTTCTCTTTGACATAGATCTCGAAGCGCTTCTTGTCCCCATCCAGTGTTTCGGTAGCCTCGGATTGATCCTGTGTAATACCGATGAAGTTACGAATTTTTCGCTTCAGGCAGACATCTGTAACCAGACCCTTGCCGGTTTCCGCATCGACGCGGGGCAGGTTGCCGGCATCTGGATCACCATTGGGATTGCCGTCTTTAACATCAAATAGCAGTACAAAATCATATCGATTATCCAGGCTCATTATTCTGCTCCCTTGCCGGTGTTATCGGCTGTTTCGCGTTTCTTGAAAAAATTCTGGCGTTGATGGTAATACCCAATGGCGAAGTTGCCCTGGTCTGTCAGTGATAAATTAGCCGGGAAATGATCGATGCCAGAAAAAATCTCCCCATAGAGTTTTTCCAGATTGGTCGCCCGGCCCTTGTTCTCTATCTTGCTGATATGGTGGTTTTTGAGTTTGAGTAATGTCGAAAAGACACTCACGGGCGTGCTCGATGCGGCGGCATAGAAGCGATCACGAATCGTGGCATTTATGCCGGGGCTGGCTTCTTCCTGGGTTTTTTCCAGTACAGCGAACAATCGGCCCAGCCGATAGCCGATGTTGGTATTGTTTTCATCCAGAGACACAGTCAATTCCTCCATTATATGGGTATTGTTGCGACGAATTGCGCGATTGAGGCAGGCCTTTATCAAGGACGCCCGTGGGTAAGTCACCTCGTGCTCCGCGCGATTCCGCCGTACCGCAGCTGCAAGCAGCGACTGCGGATAGGGTGTTCCGGCCAGTATGCTGCGCATGGTTTCTCCAGCCAGGTTTGGGGGGATGTTATCGGCTTTTCCCTGGGTCGCGGTTGCTACCAGCAGGCGGAAAAGCGGCAGGTGAGGTAGTTGTTTCTCACTATGTACGATGGCGAGATCATCAAAATGCTGGCGTATGCGTGTCGCAAGTTCACGGACGGTAGCGACTTCCCAGAAGCGGATAGCGATGCGGGCGGCATTAGGGGCTAAGCCAAGCACGTAAAAGCGTGTTGCTGCCTCATTATCGTCCAGCAAACCCATATTTATCGATTTATACAAGGCTTCGACGGCCCTGGTGTTCTTGTCCGGGTCGTCTTTGGTGGGATCGCCGAAGATGTCGACGATCTGGGTTTCGAACTCATGCGGTTTCTCGGCCCAGAATACGGTGGAGCTATCGCCGACCTGAAGTCGCTGACTGGAGCCCTTGCGCAATAGATGATTCAGGGCAGTACTGTAGGCGAACGTGGCTTGTTTGCCGATAGGTGCATTGTAGCTTTGATCTTTGCCGTAGGAGTTAAAGGCATCCAGATTGAACGAGACGATATTCCCACCCGAAGATTGCGCCCCCCATACTCCCTTGATTGCCGGGTGAAGTCGTTCTATCGGTTGTTTGCTTCCGCTCACCAGGCGGGTAGCAGTATTTTCATTCTCATCGTCGTCAGGCAGTTGAACGAAGGACTGGATATCGGGGTGTTGGCAAATAAGATCAATATTTCCCTGTAAGCGAAAGCTCATGTTGGGGTTACCTGACAGGATGTCCTCCCATGCGGGGCTAGATTCAAGGCTGGGTAATTGCAGGTTTTCGAGAAAAGTAATGGCCTGGCTTACACCTGTAGATTGCCGAATCAATTCGGGCAGGGCCAGCAAGCGCTGCAAAAAGTCCTTATGCTGTTGCGCGACACGTTCGGGTTTGTCCCGGGTATCGACACCGAGTACATATTCGGCGTTATCCCATAGAAGGTTTGCTGCGATGCCTGAGGAACGCTTGACGGTTTGGGGTACGAGCGCGAGTCGCCCAATCTTCTTTTTGCCTTGGGCCTCACGTGTGTCTTCTATTTGAACCAGTTCACCGGCTTGATTGAGTTCGATAATAAAGGGGATTTCCTTGAGCTCGAATCCGTAGGGCGCCAATGCTGAATGCGAATCGTTCTGCTTACGCTCATAGTATTCGGTTAGCGCCTGGATGATCATTTACGAACCTCCTCGCTGTCATACGCTGGAATGACAATAGCGCCGTCTTCCATGGTTGCATTAAAGAAGCAAGGGCTTGGGTTGTTTGGGTCACTAAAGTCCATGTCATACAGCATCCAGCCCAGGTTTCGCGATTCTGATATGGGGTGTGAAGGCTCATCCTCACCCTCGACCAGGCGGAACTCG
>CAMYII010000116.1 GCA_947258385.1 Acidiferrobacterales bacterium | reverse complement strand
CGGTCTGCAGGCGATCGTCGAGTATCGCGAGAAACACGGCCCGTTTCGGTCGCCTGACGACCTGTCGCTGGTTAAGGGCATCGGCGAACGCACCGTCGCACTGTTGCGCGATGCTGCAAAAGTACGGGACCAGTCGCTGTGGGAGGCCGCATGCAGTCGCGACAATGGATTGCCGATGATCGGGCAGAGGGTACGGATAGGCGGCTGGCAGGCCAGCCGTGTTCGCTCACGGCGCTATCGGACCGCGTCCGTCCGGGATTCCCGCCCGCCCGGCCAGATATGTGGCAGAAGGGCTGGCAGCGCGCGTAATTGTCAGCTGGGCGTCGGGCTGGGGGCGCGACACCACGAGGGGCCGGCAGATCAACGGGCACGGAGGACCCGCACGACCGGCGTCGTGCCCCGCTTTCCCGCGCCGGTGTTCTGGGCCACGATCATTCTGCGGATGCCGATAACGGGATGCTCGCGTTTGTGCGCCCGGCCGCAGCTTTACTGTTTAGGCGGATCAGCGTTACATTCCCATACTGCGCACAGGCATAAGTCATCTGGTGATGCGCAGAAAACCCCATAATGCCTGTTGATTTTGTCACTGCTGACGGCTTGAACCTAATGAATGAAGCAAAACCCTGGGGCGGCCGGTTTACCGAATTTACTGATGCCTTCGTTGAAGGTTTCACGGCCTCGGTCAACGTCGATCGACGCCTCTATAAACACGATATCGCAGGCTCGATTGCCCATGCGACCATGCTGGCCCGCGTCGGCGTGCTCAGCGGCAAGGAAAGGGATGCGATTGTCGGCGGCCTGCGTGAGATCGAAGCCGAGATCGAAGCCGGTGAATTCGAATGGCGTGTGGGGCTGGAAGACGTGCACATGAACATCGAAGCGCACCTGACCGAACGCATCGGTGAGACCGGCAAGAAACTGCATACGGCGCGCTCCCGCAACGACCAGGTCGCCACCGATCTACGTTTGTATCTGCGCGAGGCCATCGATGGTATGTGCGCCGAACTCAGGCGCCTGCAGGCTGTGCTGCTCGATCTCGCGGAGCGCGAGGCCGAGACCATTATGCCCGGCCTCACCCATCTGCAGACCGCTCAGCCGGTGACGTTTGGCCACCATATGCTCGCCTGGTTTGAGATGCTTCAGCGGGATTACGCGCGGGTGCTGGACTGCCGCAAGCGGGTCAACGTGATGCCTTTGGGCTCGGCGGCACTGGCGGGTACCAGCTACCCGATCGACAGGGAATACACGGCACAACTGCTGGGCTTCGATATGCCGGCGGGTAACTCTCTGGATGCCGTTTCGGATCGTGATTTTGTCATTGAATTCGTATTCGTTGCGGCCCTTATCTTGACTCACCTGTCGCGTTTTTCTGAGGAATTGGTGCTGTGGTCGTCTACCCAATTTGATTTCATTGATCTGGGTGATGCCTATTGCACCGGCTCTTCAATCATGCCCCAGAAGAAAAATCCTGATGTGCCGGAACTGGTTCGCGGCAAGACCGGTCGCGTCAACGGTCACCTGGTGGCGTTGTTGACCTTGATCTAGGCCCAGCCTCTGGCCTACAACAAGGACAACCAGGAGGACAAGGAGCCCGCATTCGATACCGTGGATACGGTGATGGCGAGCCTCAAGGTCTATACCGGCATGCTTTCGGTATTGAAGGTCCACCGCGAAAAGATGCTGGCGGCGGCGGGCAGCGGGTTTTCCACCGCAACCGACCTCGCGGATTACCTCGTGCGCAAGGGCCTTGCATTTCGTGACGCCCATGAGACGGTCGGCAAACTGGTGCAGCACGGCCTGGATGTGGGTAAGGACCTGGCCGGGATGAAGCTCAAGGAGTTGCAGCAATTCAGCGGCGTCATCAACAGTGACGTGTTTGAGGTGCTTACCCTGAAGGGTTCGGTGGAATCGCGGAATCATATAGGTGGCACGGCGCCACGGCAGGTGCGCGACGCCGTGGCGCGCGCGCGCGAGCAGCTGGATAGCGGCGCCTGAGCCGTCTGAGCCATGACCGGCAGAATGGATCAGGGAGACGGTGCGCGGGAACGGCGCCGGCGTCTAATGGACCGGCGTGAGGGTAAAGACCGGCGTGAGGGCAGGCCGCGCTTCAGACATGGGTCACGTGAGGCAACCTGGGGTGAGCAGCGCACGCAGTGCATGGTGCGCTACCTGTTCTGGGGCCTGGGCCTGGCCTATTTCAACCTGCGCGATCAGTCGACTACCGCCTGGCTGGGTTTGCCGGCAATCAATGTTGTCGTGGCGCTTTACGGGGTCGTGATCACCGTAACCCTGCTGCACGCGTGGCGTTTCCCCCAGTCCTATTGGCGCAGACGCCTTGCCATGTGGGCGGATATCCTGGCGGCGTCGTTGGCTGTGCTGGCGGACCCCGTGGATTTTTCGCCCGGGTATCTGGTCTATCTTGTTGTCATTCTCGGAAACGGGATGCGTTATGGCCAGCGTTTCTTTGCCGAGGCGCTGCTCGCCAGCTTTCTGGCCGCGACCCTGACCTCGATGCTGCGGTTCTCCGGTTATCAGAATCCGGTTGACTCGGGGGTCGCCTTCTTTCTGCTGTTTGGCGGCATCGTCATGGTGTATGCCTATTACCTGTCGGCGGGGATGGAGAAGCTGAGGAAACGGCTGGAGCACGCGAGCAATATTGACATGTTGACAGGGCTGCTGAACCGGCGCGGGCTTTACAAAAAGGCCGAAGAATTGTTCAAGACCGTAGAACAAAAGAAGGGGCAATTGGCGGTGTTGTTTGCCGATCTGGACAGATTCAAGATTATCAATGACGAGCTCGGCCACCACGCCGGCGACCGCGTACTCGCAGAGATTGCATCGGCGTTGGCGGAATGTGTGCGAGAGACCGATGTGGTCGGGCGGTACGGCGGCGACGAATTCGTGTTGTTGTTACCCGAGACACAACTCGATATGGCGGCCGGGGTCGCGGAGCGGATCCATTCCGAACTCGCCCTGTGGTCCCGGAGAGCCGGCCTGGATCTAAGTGCCTCTATTGGCATTGGTGCTGCACCTACCCATGGCAGCGATTTCAAAAGCGTACTGGCCCAGGTTGACAGGGCCATGTATCAGTGCAAGGCCGTCTCGGGCGGCGGCGGTATTCATTGCCTGGATGCAAAAGCCGTCACCGGCAGTGTTGAAGCGGGCCCGAATCAAACGGGCATGAACTAGGACGTAGGTTTTTGCCCCGGTCAATGAAATGAAACAACAATCGGTACTCGAAGATTTGAAGCATTCCCTGCGTGAGTTCGCCGAGGCGCGCGACTGGGAGCAATTCCACGCACCCAAGAATCTTGCCATGGCCTTGATCGTTGAGGCGGCCGAGCTGGTCGAGCATTTTCAGTGGTTGACCGCGGAACAAAGCGGCAATCTTCCACCTCAGCAAATGCACGAGGTAAGACTCGAGATGGCGGATATATTAATCTACCTGATACGATTGGCTGACCGGCTCGGTGTCGATCTGGAAGCCGCGGTCAAGGACAAAATTACTATCAATGACAGGCGCTACCCGGCAGACCAGGTCCGTGGTAAAGCCGACAAAGTAAAATCTTGAGCGCTAGCCCCGTGGTTCGGCCTGTGCGGTTTGGCCAGCCGATGTCACGTTAATGTTCTACGCCCGACATCCCCGTTCAACTGCAATTGCCTTGCGCAGGAGCGCAGACGCATCGTTTCTTTCCCGTGATGAACGGTATCCAATATCCAATAATGAGGCTTGTACCGTTTCTGCAGCAGATACAGAGCGGGTTCTTGTACACCAACTGTGAAGACGATTGAAGGGCGTCTGCCGAACAAATTTCCAATGTCTGCCTGGTTGCTATTGATTCTTACAGCCACCAAAGACTGTTGCCCGGGTCGATCAAGGCCGGAAGCGGCCGCGAGGCGAAGTTATTGCTCCTCATAATGTCCAGGGCGTTCGCGATATGTGTGAAATTGTAATACAGGCGCCGGAACAGCAGGTGACGTTTGCTGTTGTGATGCTCATGGTCTGCACAGTGCCAGAACGCGCTGCTGCCGTTTGCGATATAGTAATTGAGCTGACCGCGCGACACCAGGCGGTCCCGAAAAATCCCGCTCATGAACAAACTGTATTCGCCTATATGCCGAAGGATCTGCCTCTGACGCACGCGATTTGCGATGCCATCGTCCCATCCTTGCGCACGCCTCCACTCCGTTTGCAGATCGACCAGATGCTCCAATGCCTGCCCCCGCTTGCTGCGTATTGCATACAATTCCCGGGTCAGCGAGAAGCGCGTGAGGATGTCGCTGACATACTCTACGGTTTCGGGTTCGGCGAGGCCGCGTTTGCCGAATCCATGCATGATTTGGCGGCGAAAAAACTGGGACAATGTCGGCGTCAGCATAGGCAGCCTCCAGAACAACGACCCTGATAGTTAAATATTACGCAAAATTCATGATTACGCAAAAATTCATGCAAAATCCATGCAAGACATGAAAAAATCCGGCGGATTGGCTCTGAGGCCGGTAAGCGGATGGAGTATGGTGATGGGCACGGGTTTGGTTGCGGTACAATCTCGACCAACATTACACAAAATGTCGTGCAGGAATTACTCTGCACGAGATCGCAGATGATTCTGCCGTGGGTCGGGGCGATGGGCGGGTGCGCGCCTCCTGCGACCACGGGGGCGGGGTGTGAGTGCTGGCGGGCGTGGATCACGCGCAGTGGCAGCTTGAAGTCACGCTAATTATCCCCATTTCCCGGTATCCGGGCTACAAAATTACTAGCCCTCGATAGGTCGGTCTTAGGTCATGAGCGAGAACAACACATCCGAGGAACTTGAGCAATCCGCCGAGTCGGCGATGGGCGATGCGTCGCGACACATCGTCAGCGCCGCGGAGATGCTGCCCGCGGTGCTGCACATATTACCGTTGGGCAACCGCCCCTTTTTCCCCGCCCAGGCCATCCCCCTCGTGGTTCAGCGTGACCCCTGGGAGCGGACCCTGAAGGCGGTCCGTGAGGCCCAACACAACATCATCGGTCTGGTGCTGGTGCGCACGGAGAACCCGGATGAGGCCGGGCCGGACGATTTCTACACCATGGGCACGGCATGCCGCATCTACAAGGTCGAACAGGTGCAGGATCAGCTGCAGGTCTTTGTCGAAGGCATACAGCGTTTCCGCATCGACGGTTGGGTGTCGCGTGAACGCCCGTTTGCGGTGCGTGCGGCGTATTTTCCGGAGAAGGCGCCGGATGAAACGCCCGAGCTCAAGGCCTATACGGTTGCCATTATCAACACCATCAAGGAACTTTTACCGTTAAACCCTTTGTACGGGGAAGAGCTCAAGTATTTCCTGAACCGGTTTGGCCCGGAACAGCCGGCGCGCCTGGCCGATTTTGCCGCCAGCCTCACAACCTCGACCAAAAACGAGCTTCAGGACGTACTGGAAACCGTCGATCTGCTTGATCGCCTGGAAAAGGTACTGCTGCTGTTAAAGAAAGAGGTTGGGGTTGCCCAGACCCAGGCCCGCATTCACAAGAAGGTTGAAGAGAAAATCAGTGAACGGCAGCGGGAGTTCTTTTTGCGCGAGCAACTCAAAACGATCCAAAAAGAGCTGGGAATCGCGAAGGACGACCGTACCGCGGAGTTGGACAGGTTCCGCGAGCGGCTCGAAGACCTGGTGCTGCCCGATGATGCGCAAAAGCGAATAGACGAAGAGATGCAAAAACTGGCGGTACTGGAGACCGGCTCGCCGGAATATGCGGTTACGCGCAATTATCTTGATTGGCTCACGCAGTTGCCTTGGGGCAAGCCATCCAGGGACAATCTTGATCTTACCCACGCCCGCAAGGCCCTGGACCGCGATCACGACGGCCTGGACGATGTGAAAGAACGTATTATCGAGTTTCTGGGCGTTGGGGCCATGAGGGGGGAAGTCGCGGGGTCCATTTTGCTGCTCGTTGGCCCGCCGGGCGTCGGTAAGACCTCTGTCGGCCGTTCTATCGCCCAAGCCCTGGGACGCAGATTCTACCGCTTCTCTGTCGGTGGTATGCGCGACGAGGCGGAGATCAAGGGCCATCGCCGTACCTATATCGGCGCTATGCCGGGCAAGTTCATTCAGGCCATCAAAGAGGTGGGTGTTTCCAACCCCGTGATCATGCTTGATGAGATCGACAAGGTGGGCGCTTCCTACCGGGGTGATCCCGCCTCGGCCCTGCTGGAGGTGCTCGATCCGGAGCAAAACGTCGATTTCCTGGATCATTATCTCGACGTCCGCTTCGATCTTTCCAAGGTGCTGTTTATCTGCACCGCAAACCAGATCGATACGATTCCGGGGCCGCTGCTCGATCGCATGGAAGTGATCCGACTCAGCGGCTACATCACGAGCGAAAAAATCGCGATAGCCCAGCACCATGTGATTCCCGATCAGCTGAAAAAGGTGGGTCTGACCCCCGATAAGTTGAAAATCGCCAAGGGCGCAATTGAAAAGATTATCGAGGATTATGCGCGCGAGGCCGGTGTGCGCAATCTGCAAAAGCGCATCGGTGCCATCGCGCGCAAGGCGGTGCTGGCAATCCTGCAAGGCAAGCCGCCGCCGATCACTGTGGGCGTGAAAGACCTGGAAGACTACCTGGGCAAGCCTGTTTTCCGTGACGAGAAACCGATTGCCGGTATCGGCGTTATAACCGGTCTCGCCTGGACACCCATGGGTGGGGCGACGCTAAGCATTGAGGCGACCCGCGTTCACGCCCATACCCGCGGCTTCAGGCTTACCGGGCAGCTCGGCGATGTGATGAAGGAGTCCGCCCAGATCGCCCACAGCTACATTTCTTCGCATTGCAAGGCGCTCAAGGCAGATCCCGACTATTTCGAAAAGGCGTTTATTCACCTGCATGTGCCGGCGGGAGCGACCCCTAAGGACGGGCCCAGCGCCGGTATCACGATGGCAACCGCTTTGCTTTCGCTCGCCCGCAACGATAAAGTCGCACGGCCCGTGGCCATGACCGGTGAGTTGACCCTGACCGGTCAGGTCCTGCCCGTGGGCGGCATACGCGAGAAGGTCATTGCGGCCCGGCGCGCCAGGATAAAAGAGCTGATTTTGCCCGAGGCGAATCGCGGAGATTTTGAAGAGCTGCCGGCGCACATCCGTGAGGGTATCGCGGTCCATTTTGTCAAGCATTATAAAGAAGTAGCCGGTATCATTTTTCCCGATTAAAGTATCAACGTGCCGGCAAGTTCTGGCAAGAGGATTCCGATGGGCAGTTTCGTTGATTTCAAATGTAAATTTTGCGGTTACGAAGAAACCGACATTGGCGTTGGGCACGGCAAACGCAGTTATCCGCGTCTTGCCCTGTTCCGTTGCGACAAGTGCAAATCGGTCGGGAGCACATGGGTCGGTGAAGACCAGCGGCCAATCTGCAGCATGTGTTATGACGAAGAGATCATCCTCTTGTCGGAGAATGACTCGCAGCTGGCGTGCCCCAAGTGCAGCAAACGGGCATTCATTGTGGCCAAGAAAGGGGGCTGGGAATAGCCAGCGATGCCATTTACGGTATTGATGGCGGAGAATGTCAGGTTCTGGTATTTCAATTGTTTTTCGGGACGTTGGTGGTCGGAAACTTGCGGTCTTGTTGACTACCATGCGTTTGTCTATTGAAAGGGGACGGCTGCGGGCGTGAAGAAGATACTTATTCTGGGAGGTTACGGTGTGTATGGAGGGCGCATCAGCGAAGCGCTGGCTGCAGATCCCGGGATCCAGTGCATCGTGGCCGGCCGCAATCCGCCGGCGGGCAGGCGTGCAAAGCATGGCAGAGTCAGCTATATGGCGCTCGATGCCGCGAGTGTTTCCGCTTTGCGCACAACCCTCCCCGGGATGTTTGCCGTGGTCAATGTTTGTGGTCCCTTCGATGGCCAGCGGCACACCGTCGCGGAGCAGTGCGCCGAGCTTGGCGTGCATTATCTCGACCTGGCAGATTCCCGGGAATACGTCACCGGCTTTGCGCGTCTGAATGAAAAGGCCCGGCGCACCGGTGCCCTGCTGGTCACCGGTGCGGGCTTTGCGCCGGCGGTGTCCTCCGCGCTCGTGGATTCGGTGGGGCATGAATTTGATCAGATTAACGACATTCATGTATTGATGTCGCCCGGAAACAAAAGCCCGCGAGGCGACGCTGCGCTGCGCGTCCTCCTCGAGCAGGCCGGCAGTCTCATGCGGATCAAGGAGGACGGGCGGTGGCATGAGGTCTACGGTTGGGGTAAACCGCAGAGAGTGAATTTCCCCAGGCCGGTAGGCAGGCGGCGGCTGTACCAGTGTGATGCACCCGAGCTGGACATCTTTCCGCAGCGATATGGCGTTCGGACGGCGACTTTTTACACCGGTTTTGAGCTCAATACATTTAATTTCGGCCTATCCTTGCTGGCCTGGTTCAAACGCCGCAGGAAAAGTGCCGGTATTGCAGGTCTCGCGGGGCCATTACGGTTCGCGGCCAAGTGGTTCAAAGGGAGGGGCGGAGCCTGCGATGGCTACGGTGTTGTGATCACAGGCGTTGCAAATGATAGCGCGATGACCCACGCGATCTACTTGATCGCACGTGACGGCAATGGTGCAATGATCCCTTGCAGCGCCTCAATTGCCTTAGTAAGAAAATGGGTTCATCAGGGTGTATCGGGCTCCGGCGCCACGGTTTGTCTGGATATGCTGACGCTAGAGGATATCAAGACCACATTGCTTGATTATGATATCGTGTTAATCCGGGCGTAGAGGCGCGTCATAAAGTTGGGCGGCGAGTCCGAAACAAGATTGACTGGATGTCTGTGATAAGGACAGGTTAAGCTTAGGCGCCTGGCGCAAGGCAAGGAACGATGACGGATTTACAGCGCGGCATTGGCATTGGCATGTTGGTTATCTCGCTCGGATTTGCCGGGGCGACCGCCGGTTGCGGCAAAAAAGGGCGGCTATACCTACCAGAGACGCAAGACAAGGAAGCGCAGGCGACTAGGGACCGGGCCAAGGCACAACAAGAACAGCAGCCATAGGCGATTTCTGTGGAGCCATTTACTTTTCGAAACGGAGAACTGTATGCCGAGGGAGTAGCCGCAGCTGCTATTGTCGAAGAGTTGGGTACGCCTTGTTATATCTACTCACGTGCCATGGTGGAGTCCCAGTGGCTCGCCTTTGATCAGGCCTTCGGCGGGCGCGAGCACCTGGTCTGTTATGCCGTCAAGGCGAATTCCAATCTCGCGATCCTGAATGTTCTGGCACGCCTGGGCTCGGGCTTTGACATTGTTTCCGGTGGTGAGTTGGAGCGTGTTTTGCGCGCCGGTGGTGAGCCATCGAAAGTGATCTACTCGGGCGTGGGCAAGACAGTCCGGGAGATCGGGCGCGCCCTGGAGACCGGCATACATGCGTTTAACGTCGAGTCGGAGGCGGAGCTCGAGCAGATCAACCAGGTTGCTGGAGGGCTTAATAAAATCGCGTCGGTGGCGCTGCGTGTGAATCCTGATGTCGATATCAATACGCACCCCTATGTCGCAACCGGGCTAAAAGAAAGTAAATTCGGTATTCCGATCGATATGGCAGCCGGTGTGGCCGCCGATGCCCGGCATTTACCGAATATCAGGCTTGTTGGCCTGGCCTGTCATATCGGTTCACAGCTCACGGAAATGGCCCCGTTTATAGAGGCGCTGGAGCGTGTGCTTGAGCTCGTCGATGATCTCAACGATTCCGGGGTCGACTTAGCTTATCTCGACCTTGGGGGCGGGCTCGGTATCGGCTATTACGACGAACAGCCTCCGGAGCCCGATGAGTTTGTGATGGCCTTAATGGAAAAATTGCAGACTATGGGCACGCGCTATCGCCATTTGCAGATCATTATCGAGCCAGGCCGTGCTATTGTCGGTAACGCAGGGGCCCTGTTGACGCAGGTAATGTATCTGAAACATAACGGCAGCCGTAACTTCGCTGTAATCGATGCGGCAATGAACGATCTTATGCGTCCAGCCTTGTACGATGCGTGGCATGAGATCATCCCGTTTGCCCAGCATTCGCAACAAGAGGCATATCTGTATGATATTGTCGGACCGGTTTGTGAAAGCGGCGATTTCTTGGGTCGCGACCGCGAGCTTGCCATCGCGGCAGGCGATTATCTGGCCGTGCTCTCCGCCGGTGCCTACGGCTCGTCAATGAGCTCCAACTACAATACCCGTCCACGCGCCGCTGAAGTGATGGTAGACGGAGACCGGTTTCATATCATTCGGCGGCGCGAGACCATCGATGACTTAATGTCGCCGGAATCACTGTTGCCGGAGTCGCAAGTAGTTAAGTAGCAAGTAACAAGTAGCAAGTAACAAGTAGCAAGTAACAAGTAGCAAGTAACAAGTAGCAAGGGGCAAGGGGCAAGTAGCAAGGGGCAAGTAGCAAGGGGCAAGTAGCAAGGGGCAAGTAGCAAGGGGCAAGGGGCAAAAAAACTTGCAACTTTTAACTTGAAACTATTTATGGAACGTATCCCCGAGCCGGAGTTGATGGACGATTTCGAACAGGCCAAGGCGTATGCCGAGGCCGATTTTTCGGAACCTCATCAGACGTTTATCGATTGTTTCCAGCACAACTTTACCGGATACAAACCAACCAGGGTGCTCGATCTCGGTTGCGGGCCGGCCGATATTACTCAGCGATTTGCGCGCGCTTTTCCCGACTGCCGGATCGTCGGTATCGATGGGTCCAAGGCCATGCTGGAGTTTGGCAACAAAGCGATTGCGCATTCCGGTTTGCAAGGGCGTGTCAGATTGATTGAGGCGCGCCTGCCGGGGGCAGCACTGCCTGATGGCAATTTCGACACCATCATCAGTAACAGCCTGCTGCATCATCTGGCGCAGCCGGCCGTGTTATGGGATGCGGTGAAATCGTGCGGGTCCGGTGAAGCCGTGGTGTGTATTATGGATCTCATGCGTCCTGTCTCCGCTGAAGTCGTCGATGCCCTTGTGGAACACTATGCGGGCGGCGAGCCCGAAATTCTGCAGCGTGATTTCCGGCACTCGTTGCTGGCCGCCTATCTCCCGCAAGAGGTGCGGGCGCAACTGAGGTGCGCCGGGCTCGATTGTCTGCGCGTGGAGGTGGTGAGCGACCGTCATCTGCTGGTCGCGGGTCGGCTGGCTTAGCCCTGGAGGAGATCGGGTTTGAGGTTTCGCAATCCGGAAGACCAAGAGATCCGGGCGCTGCTCGCAGGCGTAGAGACCATTGCCGTCGTTGGGTTGTCCCCCAGACCAAACCGGCCAAGTCACCAGGTTGCCAGGAGGCTGAAACACTTCGGTTATCGCATTATCCCCGTACGGCCGGCGATTGATGCGGTACTGGGCGAGCATGCGTACGGCGAGCTTGCGCAAGTGCCAGGCAGAATCGACCTCGTCGATGTATTCCTGGCGCCGGAACGTGTCGGCGCCGTCGTGGAAGCCTGCATTGAGAGAAGCATACCGGCGATCTGGTTGCAGCAAGGGGTGATTAATGAAGCCGCTGCTGAGCTGGCCCAGGCAGCGGGCATGAAAGTCATCATGGATCGCTGCGTTTCCAGGGACTATCTCCGCCTGTTTGGCGACCGGCTCGTGAGCCAGGTGCGTGGTGAGCATTAAGTCCGGGAATTGTTGGCCCTGGGTTTTTTGCGCTGTCTTCGCCAGGCCACGTAGTTACGGCGCATCCGCCAATAGGTGGGGCTTTTGGCGAAAATCAGAATCAATCCCAGGGGCAGCATCCACACGCCGAGTACGGGCACAAAAGGCCCGATGATGCCTCCGACAATCAAGATGGCACCGAAGCCATGTCGCAACCAGTGATTGGGGTGGGCCTTGAGATGATTTTTCTTTTCATTAAGCAATCGCAGATTGCCACTGCAGTTTACAAAACGGGTTCCCCCCCCGGCACATAGACGGTAATCTAGTACTATGTCGGTACCATTTACCAAAATGCAAGGGCTCGGTAACGATTTTGTGGTTTTTAACGCGGTCGCTCATCCCCTGGCATTGACGCGACAACAACTGCGCCGGATCGCGGACCGTCGGCTCGGGGTCGGTTGCGATCAAGTCCTGCTCGTTGAGCCGCCCAAGTCAGCAGGCGCCGATTTCTATTATCGTATTTTCAATGCCGATGGCGGAGAAGTGGAACAGTGTGGCAACGGCGCTCGTTGTCTCGCGCGGTTTGTGCGCGAAAAGGGCCTGACGGCTCGCGACGAAATCGCGGTGGAGACCGTTGCGGGGATGATTTATCCGCGCATTGGAGCCGATGGGCGAATCACCGTAAACATGGGCGTGCCGATATTCGAACCAGAGCGGGTACCGTTTGAGGCAGACGGCCGCGAGCCGGTGTATGATCTGGAAGTTGGCGGCGCTACGATTCAGATCAGCGTTTTGTCGCTGGGCAACCCACATGCCGTGCAAGTGGTTGAGGACATCGAGGCGGCGCCGGTTTCCGCGCAGGGTCCCATGATCGAAAGCCATCCGCGGTTCCCGAGGCGGGTCAACGCCGGTTACATGCAGGTCATCGGTCCGGGCCATATACAGGTAAGGGTCTACGAGCGCGGCGTCGGGGAAACCCGGGCCTGTGGGACAGGGGCCTGTGCCGCGGTGGTTGCGGGTCGGCAGCGGGGCCTGCTTGATGCGACGGTTACGGTACAATTAAAGGGGGGCGCCCTGGGCGTTGCCTGGCAGGGGGAGGGCCAGCCTGTATTGATGACCGGTCCGGCCGAAACGGTGTTTGAGGGGACAATAGATCTGGATCGCTTATGAATCAAAAATTGCCTAACGAGAAACAACAGCAAGAACTTTCCCGGGAGGAGGTCGTTTCCAGGTATCTGGACGAGAATCCCGACTACCTAGCAGATCATCCGGATGTATTAATCAGATTGAATATCCCGCATCTCGAGACCGGCGCGGCCGTGTCCCTCATACAGCGGCAGGTACGGGTCTTGCGCGAACAGAATCAGGCCGCGCGTCAACAGTTGCAGCATTTGCTGACCATCGCCCGGGAAAACGACCGACTGGGTGAGCGCCTGCACCACTTCGCACTGAGCATGCTCGGCAGCGATTCTTTGGATGAGGTGCTCGATGGCGCGCGCGAGGTCCTCCGCGAAGAATTTAACATCGATGAGATTGCCATGTGGTTTAACCGAAAACCCCGGATAGACAACGCGCGCCCCGAATTCGCCCGCTGTGGCGAGGCGGCGTTTGTTGAGGTCTTGAAGCGTATTGGCGGGAACGACCGCAACCCGGCCAAACCGATCTGTGGTGCGACGCGCAACAACGAGACGCTGGCCGGTCTTTTCGCGGCGAGCGCGGCAACAATCAGGTCCCACGCCATTGTTCCACTGGGCGGGACCCCGCCTGAGGGTGTACTGGCCCTGGGCAGCAACGACCCAAATCGCTTTCGCCCGCAAATGGGTACGGTTTATCTGACCCATTTCGGTGAGCTGCTCTACCGCAGCGTGGCCAAATATCTGCAATGAACGCGCCGGCCGCGGGCTGGACTCCACCCGGATGCCGGGCTCGCGTCGCGTTGATCGTACGCCCATGCGGCTGCCATTGTGCTTGTGTGGCGTTGACTGTGTTTCGTGGCGCATCACGGGAGAATTCCCGTAGTTGTGCAAAGGGTTAGCGGTTAATGCATCCACGTTCACGGCGGCAGTTGCATGCTTTTCTGAACTACCTCAGACATGAACGTAGGGTCTCGCCGCTTACCGTTGAGGGCTATGCCCGGGATCTGGATCATTGTTGCCGCTTTTGCACGCAAAAAGGCTTGCGTAGCTGGACGCAGCTGCGCGTCGAGGATGTGCGGGCCTATGTCGCGGCGCTGCATCGCCGAGGTTTGAGCGGGCGGAGCATTCGGCGGCATTTGTCGGCCCTGCGGTCATTGTTTCGGTATCTGCTGCGCGAGCGTCAGGTCGAGCACGATCCCGCCTCAGGGGTGCCGGCGCCGAGGATGGAGAAACGACTGCCACAAACGCTGACCGTCGATCAGGCCGCGCATTTGCTGGAAATTCCGGACAATCCTTCGTCGGCTGGCAGCGAACTGCTCGTTCGGCGCGACCGCGCCATGATGGAACTCATGTACTCCTCAGGCACACGCCTGTCCGAGCTGACGGCACTGAATACGACTGACGTGGACCTGGCCGACGCCACGGTCCGGGTGACCGGCAAGGGCGCCAAAACCCGCGTCTTGCCGGTGGGCCGGCACGCTTGCGCCGCTCTGGAATCGTGGCTCGCAGTCCGTTCGCAGCTGGCGCGGCCAGGTGAGACAGCCGTGTTTGTCGGGCGCCGGGGGGGAAGGCTGGGCGGGCGGGCCGTGCAGTTGCGCCTTGCGCAGTGGGCGCGGCGACAGGGGGTCAATGTCCCGGTATACCCACATCTGCTACGGCATTCATTTGCCAGTCACCTGTTAGAATCCAGCGGCGATTTGCGGGCCGTTCAGGAATTACTGGGCCATGCGGACATCGGGACAACCGAGATCTATACGCATTTGGATTTTCAGCACCTGGCCAAGGTCTATGACAAGGCCCACCCGAGAGCCCGGAAAAAAAAGTAAACCTAAGCTATACTGCATGGGGATCGACCGATTAAAGGGATATTACGACGGTTTGTCGGATAACTCGGTATCCCGGGGTGGAATTATTCCCTGTTTGTGCTATAAAAGAGACACGTGTTAGTTTTCCGCAACAGAAGAATCCTAATTTGTTGAAAAATATGCGTTTAATCGATATCTGTGGTGGTGGAAGAAGGACGTTGTATGGCAACCATCACTAATTACAAACAGCGCACGCTCAAAAACGTCATTACCGCGACCGGCGTCGGCCTCCATACCGGCGAGAAGGTCTATCTGACGCTGCGTCCCGCGGCGGCGGATAGCGGTGTGGTGTTCCGGCGGGTCGACCTCGATGAACCGGTAGAGATCAAGGCTGGACCCAAATGTGTCGGCGATACCCGCCTGTCCACGACCCTGGTCAAGGGTGATATCAGGATTTCCACCGTTGAGCACCTGCTCTCGGCCCTGGCCGGCCTTGGGATTGACAACGCTTACATTGATGTGAGCGCACCGGAAGTACCCATTATGGATGGCAGCGCTGCGCCATTCGTCTTTCTCATTCAATCCGCGGGTATCGACGAGCAGGATGCGCCGAAGAAATTCATTCGTATCAAGCGCACCGTGACGGTCGAAGAGGGCGACAAGTGGGCGAGGTTCGATCCTTATGAGGGCTTCAAGGTGGCCTTCACGATTGACTTTGACCATCCGATGTTCAAGGAGCATCTGCGTCACGCCGAGCTGGACTTCTCGTCCACCTCCTTCGTCAAACAGGTCAGCCGGGCGCGGACCTTCGGTTTTATGCGGGATATCGAGCTATTGCATGAAAAACAGCTGGCGCTCGGCGGCAGCCTGGACAACGCGGTAGTGATGGATGATTTCCGGGTCCTCAACGAAGACGGTCTGCGCTATGAGGACGAATTCGTCAAGCACAAGATCCTCGACGCCATCGGTGACCTGTATTTGCTGGGTCATAGCCTGATCGGCTCGTTCAGCGGTTACAAATCCGGTCATGCACTGAATAACCAGCTCTTACTTACCCTCGTTGATCAAGAGGACGCCTGGGAGATCGTGACATTCGATGATGCCCAGCCTGCCCCTATCCCCTACATCCAACCGGCGTCATCAACGCAGATCTAGCGCCGATCTGGCGCGATGGGGGGGGGACTTCCATGGACTTTTTGTATCCCTGGCTTCGCAGGGGGTACGTCCGTGTACCGCTTTCCGACTCGCTTCGCCGCGGGCCCAGTATATATCTTCGTGTATCCCGGTCAGTCGTGTGGCAGCGTCAGGTCCGCTTGCGTATGCTTAGTTGTATGCTGGTCTGACCCAGGCGGTTGGGGTTTTATCGTTTCGGATTGCCTGCCGTATGATGCCGGTCATACCGCCTACCGAGCCCCAATGTTGCACCAGGCCAGCGGAAAATGGGAAAAATCATCTTAATCTTGAGTCAGTGATGGCTATGGTAGCGATTTAAGCGGAAAATGGGAAAAATCATCTTAATCTTGAGTCAGTGATGGCTATGGTAGCGATTTACGACATGTCCCAGAAAAGCCTATCCGGTTTTTGGCGGGTTCTGAGCACCCAGCTTGAACGAACGGCCTGTCACCATCGCGACGGCGATGTGACGGACAGGCAGGCACCAATGCCGCGACGCCCCTGGAGGGGCCACAGCGGGCCTTTTCGGCCGTTCGCCCGCCCGGCGCCAACAACCGGATGCTGATGCAACATTGGGGCTAGAGGAGGACGCAGTGTCCGGGCCGTGTTATTACAGCGTGCGCCGCTTATCTCCCTACCAGGGTACCGTGCAGGTGCTCGACTCGCCCGGTTTTCGCGCGATTTCCGCTGATGGTTTGAGTTGGGAGATCCAGATCAATAATCGCGGGTCGCGATTCTCCACCTATGGGACCTGGAGCCGTCGCGGAAGGCGCCAGCAGATCGAAACCGAGCATACCGCGCCGTTTATCGATGCGTTAAAGAATCATCCAGCGCTGCCATTCCCGCCCGCGGACCGGCTCGAGCTATGGTTGCTGGATGGGGAGGATTTGCTGCCCCTGGCACTCGTCAGCAGCACCTTACCGGGCATCACGCCCCCGAAGATGCAGGAAGTAAACTGGCGTCCGGCGTTGGCGGACGACCATAGTTTCATTGCGCCGAGCCTCCTGGGCCATGCCCGCTACCGTCAAGCCCCTCCCGCAATATTTCCCCACGCGGAGGTGTTGCGCCGCTGTGTCTGTATGGCGGCCGGCCCGGTCTTCAAGGCGCAGTGGTTTTTGCGCAATGACAACGGTGACGGACACGGCAAAACCGGATGCCGCCTGGATCCGTCGGACATCGGCAGGCATCTCGGGCGCGACGCGTTTCCAGAGTTGATCATCTCCGAGAGTCTCTGGCCAGCGCAGCGCGAGCGCGAGTTGGTCAGGGACTATCACCATTGGCAGGCGGCAAATCTGCTGACCCATCCGGATTTGAGCCGCGAGACCCGAAGCCGGTTGGAGCAGGCCGCCCGCGACCAGGCGGAGAGTTTGTACCGGTTGCGCCATGTGCTGCCGGACATAGTGAACGAAGAGCTCGTAAAAACGCTGTTTGTAGAGGCGGTGATCAGGCAATCGGCAGATCAGGGCCTGGGCGCCGCCGGATGAGCCTGTCTTTGCCGGCGAAACGGCGCCGGGTTTAATCGGGCCGCGGGGGGCGCTCGAGAGCCGCACATTAACCATGGGCCGATACCCAGATCCGTAAGCCCCACCGCGATGCGGTCCGAGCGGCCCAGGCCGGAGCGCGATCGCGGTACCTTCAGCGGCCGCAGCCCCGGAACCCGAGATCAATGCATTGTTTCGGTTTTGCAGGCACTATTTGAGGCGGGCTGGACGTGCCTGGAGGTCGACGACATGGCGGGAAAATCTGATCTGAGGAACCGGATCGTCGATACGGCTATCGAGCTCGCGGAAGAACACTCCTGGGAATCCGTACGGCTGTATGATATTGCCGGGAAGGCGGGCATTGATCTGGATCAGATCAGGGTTCACTTCCGGGAGAAAGAGGAAATCGTCGATGCCTGGTTCGATCGCGCCGACAGTGCCATGCTGCAGGAGGCAGCCGGGGCCGATTTCCTCGCGCTCTCCAGCGGTGAGCGCCTGCATCGGCTGATCATGGCCTGGCTGGATGCACTGGCGGCTCATCGGCGGGTCACCCGACAAATGGTCGCCGGCAAGCTGGAGCCCGGACACCTGCAACTCCAGTTTCCGGGCCTGATGCGAATCAGTCGCACGGTGCAGTGGATACGGGAATCCGCCCGGCGGGATGCCACGTTTATCAGGCGTGCCCTGGAAGAGTCGGTGCTCACGGGTATATATCTCACGACGTTTATCTACTGGATGCGTGATGATTCGCAGGACAGCGAGCGCACCCGCACCTTGCTCACTCGCCTTCTGGTACGTGCGCAACGCCTATCGGCCCTGCTGTTCGGCAAGCATGGCGCCGCTAGCCCGTCCCCGGGCGGCACCGGCGACCGCGTCTCTTGACGATAGGCTCACCGGCCTTGCCCGTGGAAATGTGATACCCCGGTGTGCAAGATCGTTCCCGGCTTGCGGCAGCGGAGTACACCTACAGCCTGTGCATCTATGAGGGTCGGCGTGGCCGGCCGCATGACATGGGACGGCAACATCGGTATTCTCTGGCTTACGGTTGATTGCCAAGCGGAGGCGGATTAATGGTTGATCTTGGCGGCGGCTGCGCGGCCGCGGAACCCTATGCGCTGCGTGTGATCGGTGACAGCATGGTCCCTGAATTCCAGGACGGCCACATCATCATTGTTGATCCGGGCATGCCGGCGGTCAGTGGCGCGTACGTTGTCGTCGATTATAACGGAGAGACGACATTCCGACAGTTCGTCGTGGACGGCGAACGCAGGTATTTGCGGCCGCTCAATGAGGATTTTCCCATTATCGATTTGAATGGCAGGTACACCATCCGCGGGGTAGTCATCCAGCGCGCCGGCCGGCGTCGCAAGGACCGCAAGCACTATGTATGAGTTGCGTGTGCGGGATCAACGCTTGCGCGTGATGAATCAGAAACCCGTTCACCAGCCCGTTGTTCGTTCAGTGGTGATTGACCGCGTGCAGTGATTGAATCCCGCCGGTGTTATGCCGCCATCATCCCGCCGCGCACCGTGGCGCTTGTGTTGCCAGGCGCACCGGGAGCCGTTGGCTGCCACCCACAATCAAAACATCGGAGGTTTTCATTCCTGTGTTTGGTGGGGCCGATCGTTTCTTGCTTGGCGCCCGTCATTCTACGCAGGAGACGGGGCTTGCATCCGTTGCGACGGCTTACCGGTGCCGCCGGACCCGGTCTCAGGCGCGCGCCCGAGCGCTGTTCAATTCGGAATTCGGCGTAAGGACAGCTTGGTGAGTATGCAGGAACCAGCGATCCATCACGACATGACGGGCAAACCATTTATTGCCCAATAATTTACCCGCCAAATACTGTTTTAGTCCATCCGGCAGCCAGACTGCGGCCTTGTTCCCGTCTGAGGCAACACCGAATCGCTGCTCGAGCCGCCGCAGATAGGGTTCCAGTCGCGGTCCGGCATAATCACCCGCTGCCGCCAGAACCACGTCCACGGCCATGAGGGCGGACTCGACCGCCGGGCGAATGCCTTCGCCGCTCTGCGGGTAGGCCAGACCGACGGCATCGCCGATCAGCAATACACCCTCGTCCACGCAATTGCGGCGGGTGTGGCCGTAAAGGATATAGGCGTGGCCCTTGAACTTATCGGGAATATCGGCTGGGATGCGACCACGCTGCTTCAAGAACTCGACAAAACCGGCCACCTGCTCGGCCAGCCGGTGGCTGGCTTCGCGGCCCAGGCCAACATTCAAATAATCGCCCTTGCGGAACACCCAGGCGTAACCGGTCAGGTCGCGGCAGAAGTACAGCTCCGGGCGCTGGGCATCGACGCGGCAGCGCTGCTGCTGTGACGGGCTCATGTGGAATTCCACCTCCTGGGCCGCCACGACCGATTCGCGCGAACCGGGGCGCGCGCCCAGGTGGCGCGCCACCGGGCAGAAATGCCCGCCGGCACCGATAAGCAGCGGGGCGCTGAGCGCGTCATTGACGATCCAGCGGCCGTCCCGGCGCGCGATGGACTTGACCGCCTCGTTCAGGCGCAGGCGGGCGCCGGAGCGGCGCAACAGGTAATTATCGAATTCGCGGCGGCGGATGCCGAAGCTGATCTCTTCGCCGTAATCGGTCTCCGCCTCGGCATCGCCCAGGCGGCTGGTGCTAAAGCCGGTGATCGGCTGGAACACATTGTCGCGGCGATACGCCTCGGTATCCAATTCCAGGGAGCGCACCACCGCGGGCGTGATCCAACCGGCGCAGACCTTGTCGCGCGGGAAGTCCTGCTTGTCCAGCACTACGACATCGTACCCGGCCCGGCGCAGCCGCCAGGCGGCGGTGGAACCGGCCGGCCCCCCGCCTATCACCAACACATCGCAGTTTTCCATCGGCCGCACCTGTCTCATTCGCCGTAGAGATGGGCACGTGACCAGGGCAGGTCGTTGCGCGCGGGGCGGGAGAACAGGACCTGGAACAGCTGCAACGCGCCGGTGGTAAAGGCGGCGATGGAACCGGCGAGATACAGACGCCAGGCACGGACAAAGTGCCTGTCGAACATCGCCTGCACATGCTCCGCGTTGTGCTCGTAGCGCTCGAGCCAGTGCTCCAGTGTCCTGGTGTAATGCAGATGCAGGTTCTCGACATCGAGCACGGAGAACCCCCATGGCTCGAAGATGTCCATCATTTCCCGCAATGACGGCGGGTAGGCGCCCGGGAAGATGCGTTTTTCGATCCAGGCGTTCATGGGCGCCGGTCTGTTCCGCCCGATGGAGTGTATCAGCCCGCGGCCGTTATCCTTCAGGCAGCGATCGACCACACCGCCCATTTGCTGGTAATTGTCACGGCCCACGTGCTCCAGCATGCCGATGGAAACAAACACGTCGTACTCGCCGGAGATATTGCGGTAGTCGTCTTCAACATATTCGACCTGACCCGCAAGCCCCTCGGCCTCGGCCCGTTCACTGGCATAGACAATCTGTTGATGGGAGATGTTGTAGGACCGCACTTTCACGCCGTAGTGCCTGGCCATGTAGCGGGCGAGGCCGCCCCAGCCGCAACCGGCTTCGACCACGCTCTCCCCCGGCTGTAGCTGCAGCTTGCGGCAGACATGTTCCAGCTTGGCGA
Organism: Acidiferrobacterales bacterium; assembly: GCA_947258385.1. GTDB lineage: Bacteria > Pseudomonadota > Gammaproteobacteria > Acidiferrobacterales > SZUA-150 > CAMYII01. Next base: position 81,017 of record CAMYII010000116.1, on the reverse strand, counting down.
CCTGTGCCTGGTCCAGCGTCATGTCTTGTGACGGATAATAGGCGCAGGTGTACTGCATGTACTCAGGATCAAGCCACAGCCTGTAAAAATCGTTCCCGATATCGTAATGATGATGAATGTTGTGGCGCGAGCCTCTCAGAGAGTTGGCGCGTTCGCCTCGCAGCACCCGCGGCAGGCGTCTATGGAGTTGTGCAATCGTCGAGTTCGCCAGCGGCGCGCGGTATGCGATTTCCAGGGCTGCCGCCAGGTCTCCTTCGACGTCGATGGCGCCGGCGCTGTAGAGATCACCGAAGTGCAGATTGGGGTTTCCGAGCAGCCGGTACAGCGCCTTGCGTTCGCGCACGATCACGCGTGCCACCAGCTCGCCATCGTCCGAGGCCGAGAACTCTTCACCGTTCCAGAGGCGCAGCTGCAAAGAAGGGTCATCGAGCAGCGCGTAGAGCTGCCGGACGAGCCAACGGTCCGCATTGGTGACCCGGCCGCGGCTGGTTCCGATGCCGAGATTATGCGCCCCTGCGCCGCCCACAGCGCTAGTGGACTCGCTCATGGAAACCGCTTTGTTTTTTTGCATGACAGTGCTCCCGATCCTCTAACGGTGATTTCCAGGCCTGATTCCATGCCATATCCTAATGGGAAATGCTACGCCTGACAATTGTCCGGGGACCTTGCCTGTTTCCGGCCAACTCCGCGTCGAAGTAGCGAACGCTTATATTAGACGCCTATGGGCCGGGTGACGGCCTGTCACGCGCACCCGCGCGGTTCTTTAGCAGCCTCCACGGCGGCTGCCAAAATAAGCCGTTGCAATACCGGGTCATCGGCGACGGAACGGGCTTAATAAAACGCAGAGAACGCCAGGGTGCAGAGGGATTTGCGCTTTTCTTTCTATCGCTATTCAGGCGCTTGGAGATGCCGGGGTGCACCGGGGCAGTGGCGATACTATGTGTCTCCGCGCCTTGATGCTCTGAGCGTTCATGCCCGCGGCACCACTCAGGGGAGGTCCCTGGCGGCAATGCCGGGCTCGATCGGCGGTTGTGAGGATCAGAACTTGTAGGTCAGGCCAAGAGCGATCACGGGATAATATTTGAACTCTTCCAGGTCGTCCTCCAGCGCCTGCGCTTCCGTGGCCAGTTGCTGCAGAAACAAGGGATCGCTGGCGAGCACTCCGGTCGCGGTGAGCTCAACATCCGGCGAACCCTGCAGGACTACGCCTATTTCGAAATTCACGCCCAGGCCTTTGCCTTTGACCGGGTTTCCCCAGCCCAGGCCAAGATAGGCGGCCGTGTCCTTGAAGTCGATTTTGCCCCCGAGGCTACCGACTGCGGCCGCCGGATAGGGCACGCCGTTAATGGTGTACGTCCCGCCGGAGGGCTCGGCCTCCGCGTCGATCAGGTTCTGATTGAGCAGCAGACCACCGGTGAGATGAAACCTGCCCTTGAAGGGATAAAAGTCCAGGTACAAAGGTATGGATTCCAGTTTGAAGGTGAGATCGTAATCGATATCAGTCTCCGTTCCAGTGAATTCATACTCATAGTTATTGTAACCAAGGCGACCGTTGAGCCGGGGCGTGAACCCGGCGACGAGCTCTGCTCCAAGACCCAGGGTGCTGGCTTTCGCCCCTAGAGCCACGCCCTCGGCCGCCGCAGGCTGATGGAAACTCAGCACGCCGGCGGTCGCAAGAAAGATAAGCGACTTACGCATTTGTCAACTCCTCTGGTCAACAGAACATCGATCGTGAAAATACATTGGCATTCAAAAGCCGGCATTACGCCAAAGTCGTGGAACTCCCGTTATTGTTAGCCTTAAGGGCTGATCCTTCAAAGCATTATAGTTTGAGAATAATTTTCAACGCCAATACATGTACATATAGTCGGTATGTGGGAAAAATCAACAAGATACCGCGGTATTGTTGCTTACAATAAGCGGGTGCAACGACGCCCGTTGCTATCATAAAATGCTAACGGACATCAGGCGTTTCACGGTTATCCTGCAATCGGACGACGGAGGGTAGCAGATCGATGACAGATCGCGTCATCGCGGCGCACGGCAATTCGGGGGTGCATCATGACAAACAAGGGCTTGCCCGGGGACAGGCAGCCGGTGATACGGGTTATCCCGCACCAGCAAGACACGAATACCGCCGGTGATATCTTTGGCGGCTGGATCATGTCTCATGTCGATGTCGCCGGCGGTATCGTGGCCGCCCGCCGCGCCCGGGGGCGTGTGGTGACGGTCGCCGTCAATGCCTTCCAATTCAAGAAACCCGTGTTTGTTGGCGATATCGTCAGCTTTTATGCCCGGGTGCTGGGGGTGGGTAATACGTCCATAACCGTTGATGTCGAGGTCTTCGCGGAACGCGGTTGGGAAGACGCCGAGCACAGTGGGGAGGTCATCAACGTCACGGAAGCCACGCTTACCTACGTCGCCATCGGTAAGGATCGCCGGCCGCGTTCCGTCTCAACGGCGTAATATTTATTAAGGGGAAAGGGTTCGTGGCCTTTTGGGCCTGGAGCCGGCACGAGCGCGCCGGCCGCCAACGGGATCAGGCGATTTTGTCTTCTGTTACGCCTTGTTTTTTCGATCGGTAGTCATTGATGGCGGTCTTGATCGCGTCTTCCGCCAACACCGAGCAATGAATCTTGACCGGCGGCAGGGCGAGCTCCTCGGCGATGTCGGTGTTCTTGATTTTGGCGGCCTCTTCCAGCGTTTTACCTTTTACCCACTCAGTCAGCAGTGAGCTGGAGGCGATGGCGGAACCGCAGCCATAGGTTTTGAATTTGGCGTCCTCAATGATGCCGGCATTGTTGATCTTGATCTGCAGTTTCATAACGTCACCGCATGCAGGCGCGCCGACCATTCCTGTGCCCACTGTCGGGTCCTCCTTGTCAAAGGAACCGACGTTGCGCGGATTCTCATAATGGTCCAATACTTTATTGCTGTAAGCCACTTGCTGGTCTCCCCTGTCTCATGAAAGCCAAACCAAGGTGAAGCGCTGGGTGTAACCGAGCTGATCCGATTACGCCGCCTTCTCCCGGTGTTGCTCGCCGGTCTGGACGCGCTGGCTGGCCAACTCGGCGTGATACCGTTCAACCGAATCCGCCAGTGTCATACGGTTCAGATAATCATAAATCTGCGTACTGAGGTCATTCCACATGGCGTGGATGGGACTGCGATCGGCATGGAACAGGGTCGCGAGCATGGCCGGATCTCGCACCGGCACTTTCTCATCGATGGCGGTGATAATCTCCGCGACCGTGATGTCATCGGCCGGGCGCGCAAGGCAGTAGCCGCCACCGGGGCCGCGAACGCCGGAAACCAGTCCGGCCTTACGCAGGCGGGCAAAGATCTGCTCGAGGTAGGACAGCGAAATGCCCTGGTCGTGGGTTAATTCCGTCAGTGTTTTCGGGCCGTGGTTATCGTTTAACGCCAGGTTCATCATGGCGGTAACGGCGAAGCGGCCTTTTCTAGAGAGTCTCATGGCACATACCCTTCCTTATCTAAACATGGATCAAGCCAACATGGGGTAAAATGTAATCCCTATCAAGATGGTCAGAATTATATATACTTGATAAAATTAGTCAACAATATCTTGCTAATATTGTAAAACCCTTAATTGAGTAGTTTCGCGAGTGTTCCCGGTGCAAAAACGATCTATAAATCATGGATCTAGGCGGGGGCCCGGGCAGTTCCACGGGGTGGTCTGGCCTGCAAGCACGTAAAGGGTACAATCGGGCCCCGGGTTCAGATGCCTAACCCATTTAGCTCAAAGGAGCGCAACGATGACAATCGATCGCCTGGTTCTGGCTGCCGCCGGCAGCTTCATCCTGATCACGCTGCTGCTGTCGCAACTGCACCATGTCTATTGGCTTTGGGTGACCGCCTTTGTCGGTGCCAATGTGTTGCAATCGGCGTTCACCGGGTTCTGCCCCCTGGCCAGGATCTTAAAGGCCGTCGGCGTCAATCCGGGTCAGGCGTTCAATTGAGCCGCGATTCCGCTTGTCATGCTCGCTGACGCCGCCACCGGCCGGTTGTGCCGTTCACTGATATCCGATCTGGATGTCATGACTCAGGATTAACACCGCACGCATGCGGACAGACACGCCAAAGACCATCTATTTACGGGATTACACGCCCCCTGACTATCTGATTGATTCGGTCGCATTGCGGTTCGATCTGGGCGACGCCTTCACCACGGTCCAGTCCCGTCTGGCGATCAAGGCCAATTACGATACTGCGCGGGAGCGTCGGCCGCTCGTGCTGTACGGTGAGGGGCTCGAGCTCGTGTCAATCCTGCTCGATGGCAAGGTCTTGTCGGCGGACGGCTATCTGGTTGATGCCGAGTCATTGACGATTGCCGAGGTGCCGGGTGCCTTCACCCTGGAGATCGAGACCCGGATCAAGCCGCAGGACAATATCTCTTTGGAAGGGCTGTACGTGTCCGGGGGCATGTACTGTACCCAGTGTGAGGCGGAGGGTTTCCGCAAGATCACCTATTACCTGGATCGGCCCGATGTCATGGCGAGCTTCAGCACCACCATCGTTGCCGACAAGAAAAGCTGTCCGGTGCTGTTGTCCAACGGCAATCTGGTGGACAGCGGCGAGCTCGAAGACGGGCGCCATTGGGTCAGATGGGAAGATCCGCACCGCAAACCCTGTTATCTGTTCGCCCTGGTCGCAGGCAGGCTCGATCGTTTGCAGGACAGCTATGTGACGCGTTCCGGCCGCCCGGTGGTGCTGCACATCTACGTCGAACCGGGCAATCTCGATAAATGCGCCCATGCCATGGCCTCGCTCAAGAACGCCATGAAGTGGGATGAGGACACCTTTGGCCTGGAGTACGACCTCAATACCTACATGATCGTCGCCGTTGACGACTTCAATATGGGCGCCATGGAGAACAAGGGTCTCAATATCTTCAACACCGCCTATGTCCTGGCCAAGCCCGAGACCGCCACCGACAGTGATTATGAGCATATCGAGGGGGTGATCGGCCATGAGTATTTTCACAACTGGACCGGCAACCGGATCACCTGTCGTGACTGGTTCCAGTTGAGCCTGAAGGAAGGTCTCACCGTGTTCCGGGATCAGGAATTCAGCGCCGACATGAGCTCGCGCGCCGTCAAGCGCATCGATGATGTGCGTGCGTTGCGCGCGCGTCAGTTCTCGGAGGATGCCGGCCCCATGGCCCACTCGGTGCGTCCCGATTCCTACGTGGAGGTCAATAATTTCTATACCGCAACGGTCTACGAGAAAGGGGCCGAAGTGGTACGCATGATCCATACCCTGGTGCGGCGCGAGGGGTTTCGCAAGGGCATGGACCTGTATTTTCAGCGCCACGACGGCCAGGCGATCACTACCGATGATTTCGTGCAGGCCATGGCCGACGCCAATGCGATGGATCTGGACCAGTTCAAGCGCTGGTATTCGCAGGCAGGCACACCCGAGCTTGCGGTCTCCACCAGTTACGATCAGGACACCAATGCTTACGTGGTGACCATCCGCCAGTCGTGTCCCCCCACGCCGGGACAGAAAACGAAAGCGCCCTTTCATGTCCCGCTGGCGGTGGGATTGCTGGGCCGGGATGGCCGCGACCTGCCGCTGCAGCTCGACGGCGAGTCCCGGGCGCCTGACAGCTTCACGCGGATCCTGGAGCTGCGCGAGCCTGAGCAGAGCTTCCGGTTTATCAATGTTCCCGGTGAGCCGGTCCCGTCGCTCTTAAGGGGGTTTTCCGCGCCGGTCAAGCTCAGCACCGCCTTGAGCAATGATGACCTGGTATTTCTGCTGGCCCACGACACCGATGCGTTCAATCGCTGGGAGGCGGCGCAGCAACTGGCGATATGGATCATGCAGGACTTGATCGCCCGGTATCGACAGGGCGGCAAGCTTGAGTTGAAAACCGGGTTCATCGATGCCCTGAGGAGGACCCTGTTGAACAGAAGCCTCGACCAGGCGCTGATCGCCGAGGCCATGGCGTTGCCCGGCGAGGGTTATCTCGCGGAGTTCGTCGAGGTCGCCGACCCGGAGGCGATCCATGAGGTGCGCAGGTTCGTCCGCCGCGCCCTGGCGGTGGCGCTGAAACGCGATTTACTGCGCGTCTATGCAGAAAACCACGAGCCCGGCCGCTACCGTTTCGATGCCCAATCCGCCGGGCAGCGGCGCCTCAAGAATCAATGTTTGGGCTACCTCATGGAGCTGGAGGAACCCGAGCTGATGAGTCTATGCGAGCAGCAATTCAGCCAGGCCGATAACATGACCGACGTGCTCGGCGCCCTGCGCCCCTTGGCCAACATGGAGTGTCCCGAGCGCCAAACCGCGCTCGAAGGGTTCTATGAAAAATGGAAACACGAGCCGCTGGTGGTCAACAAGTGGCTGGCGATCCAGGCCGGCTCGCGCCTGCCGGGCGCGCTGTCCGAGGTGAAGCAGCTGCTCGATCATCCCGCATTCGAGATCAAGAACCCCAACAAGGTGCGCGCGCTCATCGGAGGCTTCTGCCACGGCAATCCGGTGCGTTTTCATGACGCCTCGGGTGCAGGCTACGAATTCCTGGCCGAGCAGGTGCTGCGGCTGGATGCGTTCAATCCCCAGGTCGCCGCCCGGCTCGTCGGCGCCTTTAACCGCTGGCGCAAATACGATCAGCAACGGCAGGAGCTCATGCAGGCGCAGCTGCAACGCATCGAGAGTACGCCCAAGCTGTCCAAGCACGTCTGCGAGATCGTCTCCAAGGCCCTGGGCTAGCCGGCCGCCTCGTGATTCCCGCGTTCCGCCGTTCTTGCGCCCTGCGCCGCGGGCGCCGAGTCTTCATAGTGATAACGGGTTTGCCTGCCTAGAGCCTATCTAAAAAATACCTTCCGCGCCCTGGCGCTGTGGAACACACGCAGAGGTCGCGGAGGCGCAAAGGTCGCAAAGAAAGCAAAAACGCTTTGTTTCTTTGAAGTATTCTCTGCGTACTTTGCGTTGCTTCCAGGGCGTGAAGGCCTGATGAGGAATTCTGATTTTGAGACAGGTTCTAGCCAGCCGCGTCTGCGGAATCCCCGACCGCTGTAGGCGGCTCTTTCAAATATTGATCTAGGTTAAGGCGCGTGGGCCCGAATCGGCTACATTTTGACGTTCGCCGGAGTCCGTCCAACAGAGGGTGACCGTGATCAATCGCAGGCAATTTTTCCGCGGGGATGTGCGCGGCGTGTGTTCGCCGCTGCGTCCGCCGTGGGCGCTTGGGGAGAGCGAGTTTCGGCTCGCCTGCACGCGTTGCGCAGACTGCGTTAAAGCCTGTCCCCAGCATATCCTGGAGCCGGCCGGCGGCGGATTCCCGCAGGTCAATTTCCTGCACGGCGAATGCACCTTTTGCGGTGCCTGTGTCGAAGCGTGTCCCGGCGGAGCGTTGACACGCCGGGCCGGTGTTCCGCAGGCCGACCAGGCGCCCTGGCCGCTCAAGGCGCACATCAGCGAAGTCTGCCTGTCGCGCAAGGGCGTGGTGTGCAGCGTCTGCGGCGAACAGTGTGAGACCGGTGCGATCCGGTTCGCGCCGGGCACAGGCGGTGTCGTCCATCCCCGGGTGGAACGGTATGACTGCAGCGGTTGTGGGGCCTGTGTCCGCCCCTGTCCGGTCAACGCCGTCGCCATCCGTCCGCCGGTCGTCAATTGAGTCGTCCGCCTTCAATTTTAACGGAGATCAAGACCATGAACATATCAAGTGCGGTACTGCACACACGCGCAGACGCCCTCAGCCAGGTCAGGCGCGCGCTCGCCGGCTTCCCCGGTGTCGAGGTCCACGCGGTCACCGACGACGGGCGTATGGTGATTACCATCGAAGGCGATGACGCCCGGCAGATGGGCGACACACTCGCGAGCTTGCATAATGTTAAAGGCGTGCTCTCCGCGGCGATGATTTATCAATATTGTGAACCCGAGCTTATGCAGGAGGAGGCGGCAAAATGAAACTAACCCGACGCGAGTTTATCAAGACCAACGCGGTGGCGGCGGCCGCCACCGCCGCCGGGATCACCCTGCCGGGTGTCAAATCGGCCCTGGCCAAGACCGATAGCGAGATTCGCTGGGACAAGGCGCCCTGCCGGTTCTGCGGCACCGGGTGCAGCGTGCTCGTTGGCGTCAAGGGCGACCACGTGGTCGCCACCCAGGGCGACCCCGATGCGCCGGTCAACAAGGGGCTGAACTGCATCAAAGGGTATTTTCTTTCCAAGATCATGTACGGCGAGGACCGCTTGAAAACGCCGTTATTGAGGAAGAAAAACGGCAAATACAACAAGCACGGCGAGTTCACGCCGGTGTCCTGGGACGAGGCCTTCGACATCATGGCGGAAAAATACAAGGCCGCGCTCAAGGCCAAGGGCCCCACCTCGGTCGGCATGTTCGGCTCGGGCCAGTGGACCGTGTGGGAGGGTTACGCCGCGTCCAAGTTCATGAAGGCCGGCCTGCGCTCCAACCATATCGACCCGAATGCCCGTCACTGCATGGCCTCGGCGGTCGCGGGTTTTATCCGCACCTTCGGCATCGACGAGCCCATGGGCTGTTACGACGATCTCGAACAGGCCGACGCCTTTGTGCTTTGGGGATCGAACATGGCGGAGATGCACCCCATCCTGTGGTCGCGGCTCACCGACCGGCGCCTGACGGCGAACCACGTCAGGGTCGCGGTGCTGTCGACCTTCGAGAACCGCAACTTCGATCTGGCGGATCTCGGCATCATCTTCAAGCCGCAGTCCGATCTGGCGATCATGAATTACATCACCAATTACATAATCGAAAACGGCAAGGTCAACGAGGACTTCGTCAAAAAGCACGTCAACTTCCGTCTGGGCAATGCCGATATCGGCTACGGCCTGCGACCGGAGGACGCCAGGGAGAAGGCGGCCAAGAACGCCGGCAAGGCAGGGGGTTCAACGCCGATGACGTTCGAAGAGTTCAAGGCATTCGTCTCCCAGTATACCCTCGAGAAGGCCCATACGATCTCCGGTGTGCCGAAGAAGGACCTGGAGGCACTGGCCGAGCTGTATGCCGATCCCAGGCGCAAAGTCGTGTCCTACTGGACCATGGGCTTCAACCAGCACGCCCGCGGCACCTGGGCCAACAATATGATCTATAACATCCATCTGTTGACGGGCAAGATCTCCGAACCGGGCAACGGCCCGTTCTCGCTCACCGGCCAGCCCTCGGCTTGCGGGACCGCACGCGAAGTGGGCACCTTCGCCCATCGCCTGCCCGCCGACATGGTGGTCAAGAAGAAAGCGCACCGCGACAAGGCGGAGCAGATCTGGAAGCTGCCCGAGGGCACCATCCCCGCGAAACCCGGCTTCCACGCGGTGCTGCAGAACCGCATGCTCAAGGACGGCAAGCTCAACGTCTACTGGGTGATGTGTAACAACAACATGCAGGCCGCGGCCAATATGAACGAAGAGACGCTGCCCGGTTATCGCAATCCGGAGAATTTCATCATTGTCTCGGACCCCTACCCGACAGTGACCGCGCAGGCCGCCGACCTCGTTCTGCCCACCGCGATGTGGGTTGAAAAGGAAGGCGCCTACGGCAATGCCGAGCGCCGCACCCAGTTCTGGCGCCAGCAGGTCAAGCCGCCGGGTGAGGCGCAATCGGATCTCTGGCAGATCGTGGAATTCTCCAAGCGCCTGAAGGTGGAGGACGCCTGGCCCGAGGAGCTGATCGCCAAGAAACCGGAATACCGCGGCAAGACGCTCTATGACGTGCTGTATGCCAACGGTCAGGTCAATCAATACCCGCTTAAGCAATTGCAGAAGGGCTTTCACAACGACGAGTCGCGGCACTTTGGTTTCTACCTCCAGAAGGGCCTGTTCGAGGAGTACGCCGGTTTCGGGCGCGGCAAGGCGCATGACCTGGCACCGTTCGAGGCCTATCACAAGGCCCGCGGGCTGCGCTGGCCGGTGGTCAAGGGCAAGGAGACCCTGTGGCGCTTCCGCGAGGGCTATGACCCCTATGTGAAGAAGGGGCAGGGCGTGTCCTTTTACGGCAAGCCCGACGGCAAGGCCGTGGTCTTTGCGTTGCCCTACGAGCCGGCGGCCGAGATGCCCGATAAGAAATATGGTCGGGTGCTTGAGCACTGGCACTCCGGTTCGATGACCCGACGCGTACCGGAACTCTATCGCGCCTTCCCCGATGCGCTGCTGTTCATGCACCCGGAGGATGCCAAGGCGCGCGGGCTCAAACGGGGCATGACGGCGAGACTGCAGACCCGGCGCGGAGAGGTCGAAACCCGGGTTGAGACCCGGGGTCGCAATCGCCCGCCGCGAGGCGTGGTGTTTATCCCCTGGTTTGATGCCGGGCGGCTGGTGAACAAGCTCACGCTGGATGCGACCTGCCCGATCTCCAAGGAGACGGATTACAAGAAATGCGCCGTCCGGGTCGTGAAGACCTAGGCCGGGCAACGATGCAGCGCGCGGCGAGGTGTGATCCGGAGATGACCGCAGGGGTGCGATGCCGATGACGGACACGGGCCAAAGCCGACCGCGTGCCGGTGAGACCGCGCCCGGTTTGCCCGCGCGCCGGCGGTTTCTCAAAGAGACCGCCCGGCTCGCGTGTGGGGTGGCGATCGTCGGCATCGGGCTCGGCCTGTATGCCGAATCCGCGCGTTCGCTGCCGCCGCAGGCGATCCGGCCGCCGGGGGCCCTGCCCGAGCCGGAGTTTCTCGGCGCCTGCGTGCGCTGCGGCCTGTGCGCGCGCGACTGTCCTTTCGATACCTTGGACCTCGCGCGGTTGGGGGACGGCGTTGCCCTCGGGACGCCGTATTTCATCGCGCGCCGGGTGCCGTGCGAGATGTGCGAGGATATCCCCTGCGTGGTCGCCTGCCCGACCGGGGCCCTGGATAAGCGACTCACCGACATCGATGACGCGCGCATGGGGTTGGCGGTGCTGATCGATCAGGAAAGCTGCCTGAACTATCTCGGCCTGCGCTGCGATGTGTGCTACCGCGTGTGCCCGGTGATCGACGAGGCGATCACCCTGGACCCCCAACATAACCCGCGCACCGGCAGCCACACGCGGTTTATTCCCGTGGTGCACTCGGAGCACTGCACCGGCTGCGGCAAGTGCGAAAAATCCTGCGTGCTGGAAGAGGCCGCCATCAAGGTGTTGCCGGCCCGCCTGGCCAAGGGCCGGCTGGGCCGGCACTATCGTCTCGGTTGGGAGGAGAAGCGGAAAGCCGGGGAGAGCCTGGTGCCCCCGGACGCGGAGCACCGCTACACGTTGCCCGAGGGGACGCGCTATGAACACGGCGGCCGAGGTCTAATCACGGAGGACGAACGCCGTGAGACGCCGTTTCCGGACAATCCGCTTGAGACCCTCAACGGCCGGAAGGAGAAACGCTAGTGGTGAGCACAGGCCGACCCGGCGCCGATGCCGTTGCCGCCAAGGGCTGGTTTCCGGCCCACAAGTGGCTGGTGCTGCGCCGCGGTTCGCAGCTGCTGATCCTGAGCGCGTTTCTGCTCGGTCCCTGGGCGGGGCTGTGGCTCATCAAAGGCAACCTCAGTTCCAGCCTGACCCTGGAGGTGTTGCCAATGACCGATCCCTACCTGCTGCTGCAGTCGCTGGCCGCCGGCCACCTGCCGGCGATGAGCGCCATCACGGGTGCCCTGATCGTGCTGGCGATCTATCTCCTGGTCGGTGGACGGGTCTACTGCTCCTGGGTGTGTCCGGTCAACATCGTTACCGATGCCGCTGCGTGGCTGCGCGAGCGGCTGGATATCGACAAGGGGGCGCGCCTTAAACGGCAGACGCGCTATTGGATTCTGGCGTTGACGCTGCTGCTGGCGCTGGTGAGCGGAAGCATCGCCTGGGAACTGATCAATCCCGTGTCCATGCTGCACCGGGGGCTGATCTTCGGCATGGGGCTCGCGTGGACGATCGTACTGCTTGTGTTCCTGTTCGATCTGCTGATTAGCCATCGGGGTTGGTGTGGCCATCTGTGTCCGGTCGGCGCGTTTTATAGCCTGTTGGGCCGCTTCAGCCTGTTGCGGGTCAGCGCGCGTAGGCGCAGCGCCTGCAACGACTGCATGGATTGCTACGCCGTGTGCCCCGAACCTCAGGTGATCAGTCCGGCGCTCAAAGGGGTGGGCAAGAACATCACACCCGTGATCTTGTCCCCGAATTGCACCAACTGCGGTCGCTGTGTCGATATCTGTTCCAAAGACGTATTCGGCTTCAGCATGCGCTTCAACAACGAGATGGAGGCTGTCTCATGAAAAAGACGATGACACTGGTCCTGACCCTGGCCCTGGCCGCAGGGTTCTATATCTCCGTGAGTGCCGCGACCGACGAAGGGGGTTTAGAGTCGTTGCGCGGCACGACCCCGCTGGCCGGGCGTGATAGGGCGCCGGAAGCGAAGCAGATGCAAGCCGGCGGCAAGCCGATGCCGCGCAGTTATCTGCAGCAGCCGCCTTTGATCCCGCACTCCATTGAGGGTTTCGAGATCACCACGGGAAACAATATGTGTCTGGGCTGCCACGGCCCGGCCAATTACCAGGCAACGGGGGCCGCCAAGATCAGCGCGACGCATTTCACGGACCGCGACGCTAAAAAGCTGAAAGATGTCGCCTCACGCCGGTATTTCTGCACCCAATGCCACGTGCCCCAGGTCGATGCCAGGCCATTGGTGGAGAATACCTTCAAGCCGGTGAACGCCGTGTCGCCGAAGAAGAAATAGAAGGAGGGCCGAAGACTGTCGTCGCCTGAAACGCCCGAGGTGTCTTGCAGGTGGTTTGTAACGGTTAAAACAAAGCGTGCTCAAGTCAGTCAACGACGCGAAACCGCGTCTATATCGATTGAACAGAAAAAGCCGTCCCGGCCCACTGTTGCCGTGGGCCGGGATTCTCTTGCTCCTGGCTCTGGATTGCGGTAACCGCCGTCCTGTTATACAGGGTTATTCAGGTTGGTCTCGAAGTCCTCACCTGGGTGTTCGACCGCGATATCCATGTATTCTTTTTTGGTCTTCTCGGACTCGAAATAGATCTTCAGCGCACTGTCGCCTTCACCCTCGATGACGTAGGGATGGTTCTCCGGGTCAGGAATGTCGTTCAGCGTGATCGGGTCTGTGGTGCTGATTCTCATGGTCGTGTTCTCCTATCGCTGATCAAATAGGTTGGGTCCCTGCGTTTGACTCTGGAATTGTCACTAACCGGTAATGACCTTGGACTTTCTGGAAGGGATTCGGGCGCCTGTAGGTACAAGTCCCGAGCCGTCGCAGATACCCCCGGTCTCAATTCGGCCGGCAGGACCACTTTCCAACAACAATAATAGCCCATAACCGCCAAATTACCATGATCTGCGTCAAAGTGGGGGGGCGTGTGGCCACGGCTATGAGAAGTCCACGCCTGCCGGGCCTCGCCCCCCGCCTGCTAAACTGGGGAAATCGTTCTTTGATCTAGGCACGTCTGATGCAGACCAAAGCGGTAAGCCACCATATCCTGGCCGAGCAGGTCAGGCTTCTTTACAAGCAGACGACTCTGGGCTTTCTTGCCACCGTATTCAATGCCACGGTACTCGTTGCCGTTTTGCTGGAAGTCCTCGATCACAGGGTTCTGCTTGCCTGGTATGCCCTGATGCTGTCGATAATCGGTGCGCGCTATGCCCTGGTCAAATACTATGCTCGCGCCTTGGCCCCGGAGAGTGAGCCGAGGCGCTGGCGCGATTTGTTTTTGGTCGGCGCGGCAGCAACGGGCATCTGCTGGGGCCTGGCAGGAACACTGCTGTTTCCCGTCCACAGTGTCGGCCATCAGATGCTTGTTCTGATCACCCTTGCCGGTATGTCAGCCGGCGCCGTGCCATTTCTTTCGTCCGTTACGCGGGTCTATATTGCCTACCTCGTGCCGACAATTCTCCCGCTGGCGATCTGGCTCTTTCTGCAGGAAGGTACCATTCACGTCTATATCGGTCTCATGGTGCTGCTATTTTTCGTCGTATTGGTAGCCACATCTCGCCGGATCAATGACACCTTGAGCGAATCACTGAGACTGAGGTATGAGAACATTGATTTGATTAATGATCTGGGGCAGTCCAAGGATGAGCTGGAGGCAACCAATCGTAAACTCATAGACGAGATCGCCGAACGTACCCGCATAGAAGGGGAGTTGCGAGACAGCTATCAATTTCTCGAACGCATCATGGATTGCGCGACAAATGCGATTTACGTCATTGATCTGGGAGGCAGGTTTGTGCGCCTGAATCACGCCGCAAGCGTGTTGACCGGTTATGAGATTGAGGAGCTGATAGGCCAGCCGTTTTCAGTCTTGTTCACTCCTAATACGTTGCCGCCCGTGCAGGAACAGTTTATGCGTGCCGCTGTTCATGGCGAAGCGGTTCGAAGCCAGGAAACCGAGATTGTGCGCAAGGACGGCCACATTTGCGTCATTTCTTTTAGCGGCGCCCCGATGCGTGAAGAAGGCGGGATCAGCGCGGTAGTCGGTACGGCGGAGGATATTACCGAGCGCAAAAAGGTCGAACGTATGAAAGACGAATTTATTTCGACCGTCAGTCATGAGCTCAGGACTCCACTGACCTCCATTCGCGGCTCCCTGGGGCTCATGCGGGGAGACATCGGCGGCGAGTTGCCCGAGCAGGCCAAGCAGTTTACTGAAATCGCGTACAAGAACTGCGACCGTTTGTTGAATCTCATCAATGATCTTCTGGATATCCAGAAACTGGAGTCTGGTGAGATGCGGTTCAGCTTTGAGATATGTGAGCTTCCAGCATTAGTTGATCATGCGGTTGAGATCAACCAGGCATTCGCCGATCAGTACGATGTGAGGTTGACGGTCACGCAGCGGTTGGCCGCGGCCTCGGCCAACATCGACAAAGAGCGTTTCATTCAGGTTCTGACAAACCTGTTTTCCAATGCGGTCAAGTTCTCTCCGGCGGGACAAAGTGTCGACATTTCGATGCGCCGGGAAGAGGGCAACATCCACATCGCCGTAAGCGACCGTGGCCCGGGTATTCCCGGAAAGTTCCGGAGCCGTGTGTTTCAGAAGTTCGCCCAGGCCGACGCCTCTGACGCGCGGGAGAAGGGGGGCACCGGTCTGGGGTTGGCCATCACCAAATTCCTCGTTGAGAAGATGGGTGGGAGTATTTTCTTTGAAAGCAGCAGTGAAAATGGCACGACCTTCCATGTTCGTATCCCCGAGTACACGCCGTCGCACACTACGCCTGCTTGATGCGGGTCATACGCGGCAGGCACTGGCCAGGATCGCCGTCGCGTTCGGCCGATACCCGCCAGCGGCGTAATCAGTTCCTCACGGCGGGTGCGTTTACCGCCTTTGTCCTTCGCTTATCTCCCCAACGGGCGTGGCCGTCTCAACCGTCGCTGCGTGTCACCGTGCCGGGCGTCACAGTCCCGCGGGACGCCGGTGGCGCCCGCTTTAAGACATTGAAATCGCGGAAAAATGCGCTAATCCGGCCGTTCTACGCCTGGCCCGGTTTTTGCTTATTCTGTATCGAGGACCCGAACCCGGGGCGAGGATGGCCCGTTGACCAGATACCGGAAACCTTCCGAGCGCCAGGCTCCGGGGTCTACCGGCGACACACAGGACTCACGATGGCCGAAGAACAAGCCGGTAAAAAAAATCTCCGACTCCTCGTCATTGACGGTTCGGCAGATGATGCCGACCAGGCAATGAATGTGCTGCGGCACAGCGGTTATCTGCTCAAGAGCCATCGGGTGGATACTGCCCCCGCCCTGGAGGCGGCGTTGGCGGGCGGGGAGTGGGATATTGTGCTTTCCGAAAACGATATCGCCAATCTTGGTGCCGCCCGGGCCCTCACTATGATAAAGGGCTGCGAGTCGCAGCTGCCGTTTCTGGTTCTGACCCGTGAGATTAGCGATGATGAACTGGGCGAGATCATGTCCCAGGGGGCCCACGATGTGATCATCAAGGGGCAGTGGGCGCGCCTGCTGCCTGCCGTTGCCCGCGAGCTCCGGGTGGCGGAACAGCGCCGTGGCTGCCTACAGGCCAAGGACGCGCTGCAACAGCTCGAAGAGCGCTACCGGGTCATGGTCGAGGGCTCCAGGGAAGCGATTTGTTACTGCCATGACGGCATCCATATCGATGCCAATACCGCCTATCTTCAGCTTTTTGGCTACGATGACCTGGAACAGCTGAGAGTGATTCCCGTGCTCAATCTGCTCGAGGGCAAGGACCACAATCGATTCAAAGCCTGTCTGCGCAAGGCCCAGGGCGTGGAGACGCCGCAAGAGTTTCTCGCCGTGACCGCTGACGGCAGCACGTTTCCTGTTGAAATCACGATGTCGCCGATCACCATCGCGGGCGAACACTGCGTTCAGGTTTGTGTTACCGATGTCTCCAAGCACAAGGCGCTAGAGAACAAGCTGCAGCACCTCCATCAGCGAGATGTACTCACCGGCCTGTTTAACCGGCATTGTTTCCTGCAGGCGTTGGGCAAAACAATTGAAAAGGTCAAATCAGGTAAGGTGGCCAGTCCGCTACTATGCCTGGAGCTGCACCGGCTCAAGGAAATCAATGATACCCTCGGCTATGCCGCTTGCGATCGCCTATTGCTCATGCTGGCGCGGAAACTGCGTGAACAGGTAGCGGATCAAGGCCTGCTGGCCAGGATCGGAGGCGGACAGTTCGCTGTGCTGTTCAATGAAAAGTCGATGCCGGAAGCCGAGCAGGTCAAAGCGAATCTCGAGAGCATGATTAAGGCTTTGCGGTTGACCGAAGGCGGTAAGAGCATTGAGTGTGATTTCACGAGCAGATTGATCGTGATCGACGAAACCGCCGGGGACCGGCAAGCGGTGCTACGTGCCGGGTTTAATGTTAAAGAGGAGACGCCACCGTCTGAGACAACGCAGGCCGAGCCGGTGGTCACAGAGGGGCCTGTTGCTCAGTCGCCGGTGCAGACACAGGCCCAGGCCGAGCCCGTCGCACAGGCCGAGCCCGGCGCCCTGCCAGAGACAGAGACAGAGACAGAGACAGAGACAGAGACAGAGACAGAGACAGAGTCGCAGTCAGTCACCGAGGCTGCGCCACGGACGGGGGCCAATACGGATCAACTGCAAGTGCTGCAGGCGGCCCTGCAGCAGAACAACGTGCAACTCTGGTATCAGCCGATCACGCACCTTCACGGCGAGCCGCGCGATTTCTTCGAAGTCCAGCTGTTTATCAGCGGTGATGATGGGCCGATACCGGTTGCGGACTTCATGCAGGCCGCGCGGCGCGTGGGAATTGCGGACAAGCTGGACCGCTTAGTCGTCAAACACGCGATCGATACGCTTGCAACGCTGCACAAGCAGGGTCGGCAGAGCGCGTTCTTTATCGGTCTTTCAGCGGCATGCTTCGCTGACGGTACGCTGCTGCGCGCCATCGAGCAACATATCAAGACAATGGGTGTTAGCGCAGACAAGCTCTACTTCCAACTCGACGGGTCGGCGTTCGCCGCCCATAGTGAGCCGGCCCTGGCATTTGTCAGGGAGGCGAAGAAGATCGGTGCGGGTGTCGTGGTAGACGGTTTTGGTACCGGGCTCAGTGAACAGGTGCGGCTGGCGGGATCGGGTATTGATTTTGTCAAAATCGACTGTAGCCCGGGCGGCGAAAAGGACCCGAGTGGGATTGTTGCCGCCGCGCAGGCGCTGGGATGCCCGACCATCGCCAGTGGGGTCGAGCAGGCGGAGGTGTTCTCGGTGCTGTTCAGCAGCGGCGTGGACTATGCCCAGGGTAACTACTTGCACCCCGCCAGTCCTGATCCGGAGCACGAAGTCGAAGACGAGCAGACGCTGGCCTCCGACGGGTCTTCGGTATCGATCTGGCAGCGGGCGGGCTGAAGGCCGCGTCGAGTCCGCCAAGACGGTCGATCTTCTGCCAGGCCCTGATTGTCAACCCCTATAACGGATTCCGGTTTTCCGGCGCACATTCCGCCAACTCCCTCGGCAAGTGTTGCTAATTGAGTGTTTGATCCGCACCGGATGAAACCAGGCGCTACCACGCTCCGCATAGAGTTAGATTTTGAAATCCGGATGTCGATCTGTTATGTCTGCATTATGGTCGACGCGATTTCCTCGGATCCCCTCGATGCCGGCGCGCTGCGGCAGCGCCTTGAATCGCTCGTATTCATGGTGCTTTCAACGCGGCGCACGATGAGTGCATCGGCCGCGGCCCTGGCGGGATTTGATCGTGCGCGGCAGGAACGCTTCCTGCAGGCGGTCGAATTCATCGGTCAGGAGACCACCGAGCTGGCGTATAACTTCGCGATGTTTGGTATCGACAGCCTGGAGCGGCTGGAAGAGGCGGAATGGCCGGCGTGGGTGCAGCATCTGCTGGACCGGTATGCCGAGGGCGGTGTGTTGCCGACCATCGTTGCCATGCAGAAGGTCGACGAGTACATCGATTCGCTCCGGCGGGCCTGCGAAGGGGTACGATTTGGCAACGTCGTGCGGATACTGGAGCCCTTTGTGCGGGGGCTGAACGGGCGTGGGCTAAAGCTCGCGATCGGTGATGACGTCTATACCGACACCGAAACCCTGTTCCTGCCGGCCGTTATCGACCGATTCGACGGTGAGGCGGACAACTATCGCCTGTATAAAGCCATGGCCGTGTATCTATGGGCACAAACCTGGTTCGGAACCTGGAGTGAGGGCCTGTCGCGGCTGGCCGAGCGTTTTGCGGATCCGGAACGGGCCGTGCTCGTGTTTCACGCGCTCGAGACCATCCGGCTCGATGCCTGTGTCGCGAGGGAGCTGCCGGGTATTTACCGTGAACTGACAGGATTGCGTGAACTGAGTCATGCCGCGGCGCTGTCCGCCGAGTGGGCGCTTGCGGCGCGGTGCCTGCGGTCACCGGAGGCCACGGCCATGGACAGCCAGGCGCTGGTGCCGCGGCTGTACGGCGGTGACGGGATCCCCCAGACGGTCTGCTATCAGGGCGTGCTCTTTCCCGACCGGACCGAACAGGTGATCGGCGAGCGCGGGCAGCGCGACAAACAGGCGTTGCAGGAGCTGCTGGCGGCACTTGATCCCGAAGGTGGCGTCGAAGCCCCCCGTGATACAAACGATGGTGACAAGGAAGGCGAATTTCAGATCCTGAAGGTTCCGGCTCTGGACATGCCTGACGGGTTTCGCTTCGAATTGCGGCTTGAGGGCGAGCCGGTCGCCCCGGCCGAAGACATGCAGCAGCTACTCGATTCGATCGTTCAGGATAACGGATACATCCCCGATGAGTATCTGGTGCCTGCCGGCCATGGCGCGTACGATTTCACCGCCCGCAGGGGTGCGGGCCACGACACGCGCTTTGAGGTTGGTCACAGTGAATATATCTATGATGAATGGGACTACATGCGCAAGCAGCACCGGCGGAACTGGTGTCTGTTGCGGGAGCGCAGGGTCCACCCGGTAAGGGATAACTTCGTTGATCTCACGCGGCAGAAGTACAGGGGACTGTTGAAGCATCTTTACCGTACCTTTGAGGCCCTGCGCGGCGAGGACAAGATCGTGAAAAGGCAGCCTCAAGGTGATGGCATCGACATAGACGCCGTCGTCCAAGCCTATACCGACCAAAAGGCAGGGTTTGAGCCGAGCGAGAGCCTGTTTACCCGGCGCAAGCGCGTCGATCGTGATATCGCGGTGGTGTTCCTGGTCGACATGAGCGGTTCAACCAAGGGCTGGATCAATGAGATCGAGCGCGAGTCTCTGGTCTTGCTGTGTGAGGCGCTGGAGATCCTGGGCGACCGTTACGCGATCTACGGATTTTCCGGGCTCACGCACAGGCGTTGCGATCTGTTTCGCATCAAGGATCTGCACGAGCCCTATGGCGAGGAGGTGCGCAGCCGTATCAGCGGGATCAAGCCGCAGGACTATACGCGCATGGGCGTCTTCATCCGCCACGTCACCAGGCTCTTTCAGGATATCGAGGCCAGGACCAAGCTGCTCATCACGCTTTCGGATGGCAGGCCCGATGACCAGGATGGATACCGCGGCGTTTATGGCATCGAGGATACCCGTCAGGCCCTGCTCGAGGCCAAGTACCAGGGTATCCATCCCTTCTGTATCACGATCGACGACGAGGCCATGGAATACCTGCCCCATATGTACGGGGCGGTGAATTTCACGGTCATTCAAGACGTGCACAAGTTGCCCTATAGGGTGTCGGATATCTACCGACGGATCACGATGTAGATGTAGATGTCATAGTAATGATGGTTTGTCCGTTTGCACGGGTTGGAACGGGAAGGGCATTGAGCATGCGTAGCAAATCGATTTATCACGGCAAGGTCATAGACGTGAACGCCGAGTGGGTGGAGCTGCCCGACGGGCGCGCCTGTGAGCTCGAGATCGTTCGGCACCCGGGCGGGGCGGCGGCGGTCGCGCTGGATGATAATGCCAAGGTCTGCCTGCTGAGGCAGTATCGGCATGCCGCCGACGGCTGGCTGTGGGAGCTGCCGGCCGGCCGGATCGACCCCGGGGAAGAACCGTTGGCCACCGCCAGACGCGAGTTGCAGGAGGAGGCCGGGCTGCGGGCCGGGCGTTGGGAACCGCTTGGGTCCTTATTCAGCTCACCCGGGATTTTTACTGAAGTCATCCATCTTTTTCTTGCACGTGAGCTGCAGGCGGTCGAGCAACGGCACGAAGAACATGAAGTGATCGAGGTTCACTGGCTGCCGTTTGCCGAGGCGGTGGCGATGGCCGGCGCCGGCGAGATCCGCGATGCCAAGACCATCATCGGCCTGTTCCGGGCGCAGGGTGTAATGGGCAAATCATCCTGACGGCTTAAATGAAAGGAAGCCTCGGTTTTTTGGCGCCCAAGCGATCAAGATGGATCTGCGCGCGTTCGTGTTTTGGATCGCGGCCCCGCGCCTTGCAGCACCGGCAGGAGGTGCGGCCAGACGTTGTCGAGCATACGCCTTTGGGCCTCATCGCTCGGATGCAGACGGTCGGCCTGCATGAGCTCATCCTGTCCGCCGACCCCCTCTAATAGATACGGCACCAACGGGACCTGATAGCTTTGTGCCAGCTGACGATAGATGCTGTGAAACGTTTGCGTATAGGTCGTGCCGTAGTTAGGCGGTAGCCTGACGCCCACGAGCACAACCTCGGCCCGATGTTCTTGGCTTGTGTCGATCATCGCAGCAAGATTCTTGTGTATCTCCTCGAGCGGCAGGCCGCGCAGGGCGTCATTGCCGCCGAGTTCGATGATCACGACACGGGGCCGGTGCTGGGCGAGCGCCCGGGGCAGGCGGTTGAGACCGCCGCGGGTGGTGTCGCCGCCGATACTGGCATTGACCACACGATACCCATGGCGCTGCTGTTGCAGGCGTTGCTGAAGTAACGCTACCCATCCGCGGCGCGCATCGATACCATAGGCGGCGCTCAGGCTGTCGCCGACGACCAGGATAACCGGTTCATCGGCGGTCGCGGTGAGCCACACTCCGAAGAAGGCCCAAAGAAGGAGCAGTTTTCGCATGGTTCAGGAATCTGTTGTGCCCATCGTGCAGGCGCAGCATTTGAGTAAGCAGGTTGCGAGTCCGGCAGGCGAGTTGTTGATCCTCGATAATGTGAGTTTTCGCGTGTGTCCGGGTGAGGCCATCGCCATCCTTGGTGCGTCGGGTTCCGGCAAGTCTACCCTATTAGGCCTGCTGGCGGGACTGGATGTCCCCACGCGCGGCAGCGTGATATTGGATGGCGCGGAGCTCGGTTCGCTCGACGAGGACGGCCGCGCCCGTCTGCGGGCGGACAGGGTGGGTTTTGTGTTCCAGTCGTTTCAACTTCTGCCGAGCCTGACCGCATTAGAGAATGTCATGTTGCCCTTGGAGCTTGCGGGTAACGCATCGGCGCGTGCCGCGGCAACCGAGGTGCTGGATCGTGTCGGGCTGGGCGCGCGCCTGCAGCATTATCCCAGTCAGCTGTCCGGCGGCGAGCAGCAGCGTGCCGCCATTGCCCGCGCCTTCGCGGCAAAGCCGAAAGTGCTGTTTGCCGATGAGCCGACCGGCAACCTGGATCAGAACACCGGCGCGCGCATCATCGAACTGCTGTTTTCCCTCAATACGGAGCTCGCCACGACCTTAATCCTGGTCACGCACGACCGTGAGCTCTCCGGCCACTGCAAGCGCCGCCTGGAACTGGTCGCCGGGCGCTTGGCCCAGGATCCCAGCGAGGACTGCCTGCCGCCACGATGAGAAATACCTTGGCTTTCTCCCTGCGGGCGTTGCGCCGGGACTGGCACGCCGGCGAGCTGCGGATTCTGGTCATCGCGCTGGTGATCGCCGTCGCCAGCATGACGGCGGTGGGGTTTTTCACCGATCGGGTGCGCAAGGCCATGGACCAGCAGGCGGCCGAACTCCTGGCCGCGGATCTGGTGCTCGCCTCTTCCGATCCGTTACGCGGCGGACGCCTCGAACAGGCCCGGCGGCTGGGACTGCGCAGCGCGGAGACGCTGAGTTTTCGCAGTATCGTACTGGTTGGCGACAAGACCCAGCTCGTGGAGGTCAAGGCCGTGAGCCCGGGTTATCCGCTGCGCGGTTTGCTGCGCGCGGCGGCTGAGCCGTTTGTCCCGGATGAGGCGGTGCGCGCGATCCCAGGGCCCGGCGAGGCATGGGTGGAGGCACGCCTGCTGCCGGGCTTGGCGATCAAGGTCCAGGACAAGGTCCGACTCGGCAGGGCGGGATTTCGCGTCACCCGCGTGTTGAGCTATGAGCCCGACCGGGGAGGCGATCTCTTCAGCATTGCGCCCCGGTTGATGATGAACATCAAGGATGTACCGGCCACTGGACTGATGCAGGCCGGGAGCCGCGCGAATCACAGGCTGTTGCTCGCCGGCACGCCGCAGCAGGTGCAGGCCTTTCGGCGCTGGCTCTCGCCCCGGCTCGCGGCCAACGAGCGCGTGCTCACCCTGAAGGAAGGGCGCCCGGAGCTGCGCGCGGCGCTCGAGCGCGCGCAGCGCTTTCTCGGTCTGGTCTCGCTGGTCAGCGTATTGATCGCCGGGGTGGCGGTGGCGATGGCCGCCCGGCGCTATGCGCAGCGGCACCTGGATACCAGCGCCATCATGCGCTGTCTGGGCGCGACCCAGGCCGACATCACCCGCGTATTCCTGTGGCAAATGGCGTGGCTCGGGTTGGCCGGGAGTCTTGCGGGCTGTCTGGCCGGCTACGCGGCACAGACGGTGCTGGCGCAAATCCTGTCGGGATTCGTCGCCGGCGAGCTGCCCGCCCCCTCGCTGCGGCCGGCGCTGATCGGTCTGCCCGCCGGCATGATTGTGCTCTTGGGTTTTGCGATGCCGCCCATTCTGGCATTAAAGCATGTGCCGCCCGCACGGGTGCTGCGCCGTGAACTGGGGCCCGTGCCGCCGCGCAGCGTCACGGTCTACGCCGTGGCCCTGGCGACCATGGGCAGTTTGATGTGGTGGCAGGCGCGGGACCTCACGCTGGTGGGCTATTTGCTGGGCGGCGCCACCGTCACGCTGCTGGGCCTGGGCCTCGTCGCTTATCTGTTGGTGCACATTTTGAACGGGTTGCGTCAACGCGTCGGCGTTGCCTGGCGTTTCGGTTTTGCCAATATCGCCCGCCGCGCCCGTGGCAGTATGGTGCAAATTGTCGCGCTGGGACTCGGCATCATGGTGCTGCTGCTGCTTTCCATTGTCCGCAACGATTTGTTGGAGGGTTGGCGTCGCACGGTCCCGCCGGATGCGCCAAATCATTTTCTGATAAACGTGCAACCCGATCAGGTCGCACCGCTGCAGCGGTTTCTAGCCAACCACGGCATCGGTGCGTCCGGACTCTATCCGATGGTGAGAGCGAGGTTGGTCGCCATTAACGGGCAGGCCGTGACCGCCGAGACGTATGCGGACCCGCGTGCGCAGCGCCTGGCGCTGCGTGAATTCAACTTGTCGTGGGCCTCCCGGCCACAGTCGGATAACCGCGTTGTCGTTGGGAAATGGTGGCCTGCCGATGAGCAAGCCAAGCGATGGATTTCGTTCGAGCAGGGCCTGGCCGAGACCCTGGGCTTGAGACTGGGCGATGTCCTGGTCTTCAATATCGCCGGTACGCAGCTGGAGCTCAAGATTACGAACCTGCGCTCGGTCGAATGGGACTCGTTCAATGTCAACTTCTTTGCCGTACTCCCGCCGGGCGTGCTCGAGGCCTATCCGGCCACCTATGTCACGAGCCTGTACCTGCCGGCCGCCGACAAGCCTCTGCTGGCAACACTGATAAAACAGTTTCCGAATGTGACAGTGCTCGATGTCGAGGCCCTGTTGAACAAGGTGCGGGCGATCATGGATCGTGTAAGCTTGGCCCTGGAGTTTGTTTTTCTGTTCACGCTGTTGGCCGGATTAACCGTACTTTACGCCGCGATCGAGGCGACACAGGATGAGCGGCGTTTCGAGGGTGCGATCTTGCGGACCCTCGGCGCAAGACGGTGGCACTTGTTAAACGGCCTGTTCGCGGAGTTCGTTACGCTGGGCTTGCTGGCGGGGCTGTTGGCCGCGCTGGCGGCAAGCGTGTTGGCCCGCGTGCTGGCGCAGCAGGTCTTTCACTTCAGCTACGCGTTTAATCCCTGGATCTGGCTGCTCGGCACGATCGCCGGGGCCCTCGGTGTGGGTATCGCCGGGACCCTGGGTGCCCGCCCGGTCCTGCGGCAGCCCCCTTTAAAGACCCTGCGGGAGCTTTAACGCCGGCGGTGCGGAACCAACGACTCCGGGCGTCCTCAAATCTTACATATTGGCCCGTTGATGTGCCGCGTTGTTCAGATACCGCCGCGGCCGATGTGTTTACGAGCCAGGCGATGGGATTGTGTTTCGGTGCATTTAGGCAGATCATATCCCGTCATCCGTGGGCGCCGGCGCAATTTTTCCCATCGCGGGCATACCCTGGAATTTTGCCATTGAACATGGCTTCGCCGCTCGTCAGCGGGCCGCCGACAAACTAAGGTGGATTCCCCGCGCGAGAAGCGCTGGGTTGGTAGTTTTAGTATCGATACTGATGCAAAACCGTCTTTCCGATGAGCCGCATGACATGGTCATGTTTGACCATCAGGACTCCCTCGGCGCGCTCAATGAGGACATTCCCCTGCGTGAGAAGCTGGAGTGCATCCACGGGGTATTGAAGCAGCAGTACGACTTCATCGACAGGATTTCGGTCACGGTCTATGACGCGAAAACGGACATCCTGAAGACGTTTGTCGATTCCAGCGGGACCGACGAACCGCTACAACATTACCAGGCCCGTCTGGCGGACGCCGGGTCCCTGCGGGACATCCTCGGGCATGGCCGGCCACGCGTAGTCAACGATCTCGAGGTCTTCGCCGCGGGAGGGCACATCCATACGCAGCAGATCCTTAAACAGGGTTATCGTTCCAGTTATACCCTGCCCATGTTCCTAAACGGCCATTTCTTTGGCTTCGTTTTCTTTAATTCCTACCGCAAACACCCGTTTACTCCCGATGCATTGCATTGTCTCGATACATTCGGGCATCTCATCTCCCTGGTGATTACCGGCGAGATGAGTGCTATTCATACGCTGCTTGCGGCACTCAAGACCGCACGCGAGATCACGCATCACCGCGATGTGGAGACCGCCGAGCATCTGGACCGCATGTCACGCTACGCCCAGCTCATCGCCAAGGAATTATCCGGCAAGTATGACTTTGATGACGAATATATCGAGCATATTTTTCTCTTTGCCCCGTTGCATGATATCGGAAAGATCGGCATTCCCGATCGCATCCTGCTCAAGCCCGATAAGCTGTCGGGCCGGGAATTCGAGCAGATGAAGGGTCATGTGCAGAAGGGCCGCCAGATTATCGACGACATGCTGCAGAATTTCGGTCTCGAAGGTTTCCAGTATGTCGATATCCTGAGAAATATCGCCCAGTATCACCACGAATCCATCGACGGTTCCGGTTATCCTTATGGTCTGGAAGGTGGCGATATTCCCATTGAGGCCCGCATCGTTGCGGTCGCCGATGTCTTCGATGCCCTGGCCAGCCGTCGGAGGTACAAAGCGCCATGGACCAACGACAAGGCATTCGCCGTGCTGCGACGGCTCGCCGGCTCACGGCTGGACCGTGAATGCGTGGACGCACTTGAACGCAACCGCGCGGAAGTCGAGAGAATCCAGGATCAATTTAGGGAAATCCAGGCTGACTGAACCCCTGCCGGTGACGGTCCACATGGCCTGGTTGACGGCATAGATGCCGTCGTTTAAGCCGGACGGCGTTGGCGGTTTGTCGTTCAACCCGGTGGCAGAGGAGAAGCCCGGCATCCGGCGTTGCGGAATTCCGGATCGCCACTGGGGTAATGTCGGTTCGGTGCTGCTTGCCCCGGACAGAGACGTTTTCAAACCACCCGGTTTCGACTAAAGTTATTATAAACAATTAGCCAGTACATCCGGCACTTCAGACTTTTTTCAGGCAAGGAGGCTGATCAATGGCTTGGAAGACGCCTTGGCATTATCTGCATCAGTTTGTTTATCATAGTAATACCGAGTGCCGAACGGGCAATGATGAAGTGATCGAGGACAACACCGATCCGATCGCGGAGTTGGAGATCAAGCGTCAGAGTCGTCGACAGGGCACGGGAGGCAAACGCCTGTGTATAAAATGCGCAGAATTGAATCGACTCGGTCGCTGAGCGGCAGCCGCGCCTCAGGATGGTTGACCGACTTGCGATAGCCGGCCCCTTATCGAGCCTTTCCCCTGCCCGGACGGTCTGTCCCGGCACTATCCTGCCGTTGGACTGGGAGCCTGCCTCGTCCGGTCGCAAGGGAGTCGGATTCGCCGGCATGGACCTCTCGCCTCGGACATATTCAAGCAAGGCCCAATCGAGATGCGGCATAGGGTGCCTTTTTGCGGATATGCGTCCGCAGTAACTCGGGAAACTCCAGCACGACCGAATCCTTGACCGCGGCAAGCCCGAGCAGCGCCTGGCTCCAATGGGCGATGTCCGGGCAACTTGCCGCCGGATACACCTCTTCGCCCAGACCCAGCAGTTCGGTTCGCATGAACAGGGGCGCGTAGGCGAAATCGACCAGTGAGAGTTCCTTGCCATTGAAATAGGGGCCTTCGCCGAGCGCCGACTCCAGCCGGATCATTTTTTTTGTCAGGGCCGCGTGCGCTGTGTCATATTTTTCGGCGTTCCCGCCGTGCATGATTCCCGCGAGATCCAGCACGCAGGCGGAACCAAATTCGATCCAGCCGCGATTGATGGCGCGTTCTAAGGGTTCATCCGGCAGCAGGCTGTCCGGCGTGATCTCGTTTAAGAATTCGCTGATAACGGCCGATTCAAAGATCGTGTGTTGATCTTCGACACGCAGTATCGGGACCTTGCCGAACGGTGAGATTTCACGAAACCAATCCGGTGGGTTGGCCAGTTCGATGTAGGTGATCTTGTACGGTATCTGCTTGTGCTTCAGCACGATAACCGAGCGCTGAACGAAGGGGCAGAGCTTGAAGCTGATCAGTTCCAATTCCATACGCGTCTCTCAAAAAATTCGACTTGACCCCGGGCGCGCCCATACACACCGGCGAGCCCCGACTCAGCCATGGTTTCCCAGGACCTCATCGATCTTGCGCAGGCCTTGGGGGATATCGGTGCCCGTGGAAATCGCACCCGCCCGGACGATGAGATCGCGGTAGTTGACCGACGTCTGTCCCCCCACGAACACGGGTAGCTTGCTTGATTTGACCATCAAAGGCAGGCCCTGCTCCAGCATCTCCGGTGCCAGTTCGACGGAACCGGAAAGTATCACCGCATCGCTTTTCGAGCGCCGGGCGGCCACTGGAATTTCCTCCAGCGGCGTGTCGGCGCCGAGTAATACGAGTCGGTAGCCACGGTCATGGGCCCCGAGGGCGAACAGCAGCAGGCCGATTTCGTGGTGCTCACCGGGCAGGCAGGCGAGCAGCAGCTTGGGGCCATCGTTGCCGCTGCGCCGGTGGTGCAGGCGGGCCCCCAGTTTGTTTCTGAGATACATACCGAAGAAATGTTCCTCGGCGATGCCGCCTTCGAGCTGTTGCCAACGCTCACCCAGCTCCCGCAGCATGGGGGTAAGCAGGTAACGGGTCACCATGTCCACGGGGTAGAGTGAAAGCGCCTCATTATAGAGCTGCTCAAGCGCGGTTTCATCGAATCGCGCCACGGCCGCGATCATCCGTTCCCGCTGGCGTACCCAAGGATCGGTCTCTCCGGTCCCGGCGGCCGGCCCACTGAGCAGCGCGTCGCTGACCTGGCCGATGGATACGCCTTTGTCCAGCAGCTCGAGGATTTGATGGATGCGGTGGATATCATCCTCAGTGTACAGGCGGTGCCCCTTGGGCGTCCGCTTCGGTTGAATCAGACCGTAGCGTCTTTCCCACGCGCGCAGCGTAATCGCGTGCACGCCCGTGAGATCCGAAACCGTTCGGATGGGATAGAGGTGCCTGGACGCCTCGCCGTCGTCCGCGCTTGTCTTGTCAGCCGTTTTTTTCACTAAGGTGCCTGAGAGCCGCCGAATTGCCGGAAAAATTGTACACTACTTCTCTGGCAGGAGGTGGAATCCGGACTTTGGCACGCTGGCCGCGGCAAAATTTTACCGCGATAGCCTGGGCTGCTTGGGTACGATGGTGGCCTTTGCCGCGCCTGCACGCCGCGATAAAACGCGCGAAAAGGCAATGATTCCGGGATCGACGGGGTGCGTGACGACGTGCCACACACTCTGTCCTGAACGTTACACCGGCCCAACTCCGGTGCCACAGGACGTGCCGCATCGAGGCGGTGAGCACAAATCCGCCGGGGGCGAGAAGCGGTACATGGATGTACCGAATGCGGACCTAAGGATGGAATTTGCGCGCCAGCCCCGAAGCGGCAAGCCGCAAGGAGGCGGCGAGCCCATGCGCCGCGGCAAATCGATGCTATAGCAGCGGTACACGGACGTACCGCCTGCGGAGCTACGGATGCAAAAAGTCCTATGGAAGGACTTTTTCAGCAACCTGCTACACGCCGAGGGCGTCGATGGTCCAGCCTGTGCCGCTGGCGATGGCCCCCGGATGGCGACGCTCAACCAGGTCTTCGATCTCCAGGACGCGCCGCTTTGGCACGTCGACCATCAGGACGACTTCTCCGTGTCCGAGCGCACCGCGAAATTCATCCAGATGGGTGTTGGGTACGAAGTTAGTATAGAGCGCGCCGGCGAGGACGGTGGCAAACATGACCGCAATGGCCGCCACCGACCAGATCGAGAAGCCCCCGATCAGCGAGAGCATCAAGCCAATCAGCGCGATCCCGAAGACAGCCAGGTCGCTGTTCCAGAGGATACGTTCTATGAGCCACAAGGTATCGCGTCTCTGACGTAACGTCGCCGGCGGTAGAGAAGCCAGTTTGATGCCTTCCCGGCCAACGGCGTGCATGAAGTTCTCCTTCACGCCCGCCCGTACCAGGTCCTCGACCGCCCGCCGGGTGCTGTGCTCATCCGGGAACAGGAAATACAAGCGTCTTAACATGATTGCCCTCCTTCCAAATAACCAGATAACCAAACTGCCTCAGGAAGGGCGGTGCGTGGCGCCTTGGTTTGAAATGCCACGCACCGCCGTCCGCGGCCGGCATTCAGCGATTCAGCCTTCGTCGATGAAGACCTCAGTGGGGTTGTCGAGATTCAGCCGGTGTTCAGTCGCGGGCCGTTGTACCGGGATATCGAGATAGGCCTTGCGTGTCGCCTCAGACTCGAAATAGATGGTGAGATTGCCGTTGCCGCTGCCTTCTATCACATGAGGCAGTTTCGATATGTCTTTCAGGTCCTTGCCGCTAATGGGATCGGTTGTGCAGATGATGTTGAACATGGCTGTCTCCTCCTGGGGCTGACAATTTCATGTATCGAACAAGATCAAGATATAAAAACTGACTAAAATAGTCAAGTATTATCTGTTGCCAAATCGGGGTGTAAAACCGGGGAAGCTGTGTGCAATCCGGTGCCGTCGCCGGCCGCGCCCCCGGTATCGTGATACGTGACCGCCGGAATTTGCGGGCGAGCCGCTGGACGTAAGACGTGAGTGCCCGTCAGCCGTGGGGTAGTGGCTCGCAGCCGCCGGACGGTGCCGGGATGGCCTGCGGGCAGGATCGAATTTCAGAATATCTTCCGCCCCCTGGCGCTGTGGGACCAAGGCAGGGTTCGCGGAGACGCACAGTACGAGAAGAAAGCAACAACGCTTTATATTCTGAAGTCTTCTCTGCGTCCTTCGCGCCTTGGCGTGCTTTGCGTTGCTTCCAGGGCGTGAAGGCTTGCTGAACATTTTTGATTTTGAGACAGGTCCTAGTCAAATCCCTTGTGGTCATGGAGCCATTTCCATTAACCTACGTTTAACGTTGCGTAACCCTGGCCCCGCTGCCTGTCAATCGCTAATAACAACCGCCTGCAACCACACATTATGGCTTTCACGACGGCACAACCCGGTTCACTTTCGATGCTGGCACGCAAGATGTGGCTTGCCCGTATTATTGTTTTTTGGATCGGCCTGGTCGGTGGTCCCGGGGCGTGGGCGCAGACCGCGGCGGAGGAACTGGACGCCGCCGCGCGCGATCTTGACACGGTTGAGCAGGGCATCAAGCGCGGCACCGAGAGACAACGCACCCTCGAGAGATGGGTCAAGCAGGTCAATGCTGCCAAGGGCCGCGCCAACACCTGCCTGACCCGGACCGAGGAGGCGCTCGGAAAGCTCAATCAGGATCTTTCCAAGCTGGGCGAGGTCGCCCGGGGCGAGCCCATCGAGGTCACGCGCAAACGGGCCGCGGTGCAGGAAGAAAAGGCGGGCGTCGAGAAACGGCTGGCGACCTGCCGTCTGCTGGTGCTGCGCAGTGACGAGGCCCTCACGGCCCTTGCCGCGTTACAGAAACAACTGCTGGCCCGGCGCTTAACGGTCCGCGGGCCGACATTCTTCGAGCTGCTCCAGGACAATTGGGAACAGCCGGCCATCTGGGTGACCTCCACCAAGTCTTTCTTGCTGGAACAGCGCGAGCTCAAGCAGTTGTCCCTGGGCGAGCGGGCCGTATTGACGCTGCTGTTGCTGGCGGCACTGATCGGCGGCGTGCTCATGCGCCGAGAACTGTCCGCGTGGACGGAGACACACCGCTGGCGAGCGGATTTTTCCAGCCGGTTTAGCCGCAGCCTGACCGCAAGCCTCGCCCGTTACGCCCCCCACCTGCTGGTCAGCCTGGCGGCCGCTTTGTTTTCCTTTTACGTAACCCACGACACTGAGTCCATTCCGTTTATCAGCGTGGTGGCCTACGGCCTGCCAGTGTACTTCGTCTCCGTTGCCGTGATCC
Organism: Acidiferrobacterales bacterium; assembly: GCA_947258385.1. Taxonomy (GTDB): domain Bacteria; phylum Pseudomonadota; class Gammaproteobacteria; order Acidiferrobacterales; family SZUA-150; genus CAMYII01. The sequence goes on along the minus strand of CAMYII010000116.1, from coordinate 49,755 downwards.
ACCTGCTGCTGGTGCCCTATGCCCCCGGGGGCGCGCTTTTTGCCCTGCCCGAGGCGATCGCCAGGGCACTGGCGCAGCGCCTGAAGGTGCTCGCGCTGCTGGTGTTCCTTGGGTTTCTGCTGTTTACCACGCTGTTGGCGCAGCGCCTGCCCGAGCCCGCCTTTCTCCTGACGAGGGCGGTGTTTTTCGCCGTCTTTGTCCTTAATCTGATGTGGGCGGTGTGGCTGCTCGGACGTCTCCCGCGTTTTGCCAAGACACTGATATTGCGCGTCGGTGTCCACACGCTGTTATTCAGCACGGTCGTAGCCGAGTGGCTGGGCTACCGTAATCTCTCGCTTGCGGTGCTGCGCACCGTGCTCGGCACGCTGTTCGTGCTCGGGTTGGCGCTGCTCGTCGGCCGGCTCCTGCGGGAAATGTTCGACGGCCTGCAGCTTGGGCGGTATTTATGGCAGCGGCGTTTGCGGCGTTTCATGGGCTTGAAACCCGGTGATCACGTGCCCGGCTTGGGTTGGCTGCGCGTGATCACCTTCCTCGCGCTCTGGGTGGTCTTTGCCCTGGCGGTGCTGCGCGTCTGGGGGTTGTCGGCGGCCGCCTTGCAGGAGATGCGTGAATACGTGGTGGAAGGTTTCACCATTGGTTCGCTGCGCATTCTCCCGACGCGCATCCTGCTGGCGGTGGTGAGCATTACCGTTTTATTGGCGGTCAGTGGCTGGTTTCGCGCCAAGCTCGAACGCAAGTGGTTGACCAAGACGCGCATGGATCGTGGCGCGCGCGAGGCGATGGTGACCATGAGCGGTTACACCGGGATCGCCATCGCAGTCATTGTGGGCCTCGCCGTCGCCGGACTGGAGTTCGGCAAGCTGGCGCTCATCGCCGGCGCATTGTCCGTCGGTATCGGTTTTGGCTTGCAGAACATCGTCAATAACTTCATCTCCGGCCTCATATTGCTGTTCGAACGACCGATCAAGACCGGGGACTGGATCGTGACGGGGACCACCGAGGGCTATGTCAAGCGCATCCGCATCCGTGCCACCCAGATCCAGACCTTTGACCGGGCCGATGTGATCGTGCCCAACTCCGAGCTGATCTCGGCCCAGGTGACCAACTGGATGCTCTATGATCCCGGCGGGCGCGTGCGCGTACCCATCGGCGTGGCCTACGGCAGCGACACCGAGAAAGTCAGGCAGGTGCTGTTGGCGGTCGCGGCGGAACACCCGCTGGTGGTCAACGATGCCAGTGCCCCGGAACCCACTGCACTGTTCCTGGCCTTTGGCGACAGCTCATTGAACTTCGAGCTGCGCTGCCACATCCGGAATATCGATCAGCGCCTGCAGGTCATCAGCGATCTCAACTTTGCCATCGACGCGGCCTTCCGCCGTGACGGTATCGAGATCCCGTTCCCGCAGCGCGACCTGCACATCCGCGACTGGCCGGCGTCCGGTCGCCTTCCCCCGGAGCCCACCGGTGAGGATGACAGCGCGCCCACAGAATGATGCAACATTGGGGCTAGCACTATGCGCCGTTGGGCCCGGCTGAATTCGCAGAGCGGATAGATAAGGAGTCAAAGCCATGAACGTGCCCTCAGAGCTGTTTCGGCCGGTACGAATCGGACTCACGGTAGTAGGCTTTTTGTCATGCGCCGGGGTGCTGGGCGCCGACAGCCCGGACAGCGCCGAGGGCAAGACGCCACCGCGGCGATCCGGCGCCACAACCGAACCCATGACCAATGCCCGGCTGGATCGCCTGATCCATCGCCTGGACGAGCACGCTGTTGGGGAGCCGGGATTCTGGAAAATCGATCTCGACGGTCAGCGCGTCTCGGTTATCACCGACGAGCGCGCCGACCGCATGCGCATTATCCTCCCTGTGGCCGAGGCCGGTGAGTTGGGCCGTAAGGCCCTGTACCGACTCATGCAGTCGAATTTTGATTCCGCGTTGGACGCCCGCTATGCCATTGCCAAGGACGTGCTGTGGAGCGCGTTCATTCATCCGCTGAGCGTCTTGACCGATAAGGAGTTCCTCTCCGGTCTTGGGCAGGTCATGAACCTGGCGGCAAGCTATGGCACGAGCTATTCCTCCGGCGCACTGATTTTTCGCGGTGGCGACAGCGAACAACTGCAGCGGCGCGATCTTATCGACAGGCTGATGAAAAAGGGCCTTGAGATGTGACCCGTGGGTGTGTGCGGACCGCCTGGCCAGGCGACACGTTATATCAGATTGGCACAATATTAATTTATCGTAACTGTTTAACGTATAATGGTTTTCTTATACTTGCATATTTCGTATAAGTTTTGTATAAGTAAATTGTTAGTGACGAGTTGAGCCTGCGGCAACAAGATCGAGCGCGAGGGTGTGGCGATGGATGTACCAAGGCATGAGAGGGGTCCGGCGATTCGTATCGGCATCAGCAGCTGTCTGCTGGGGCAGGCGGTACGCTTTGACGGCGGCCACAAGCGCAATAACTATGTCATCGACACCCTGGGCAGGCACTTTGAATTCGTTCCCGTGTGTCCCGAGGTGGCCATCGGCCTGGGCACCCCACGGCAGCCGGTGCGGCTCGTGGGTGACGCCCGGCGGCCGCGCGTGGTGGGCACCAAAGACCCTACACTGGATGTCACCGCGGCCCTGCAAGACTACGGACGGACAAAGGCCGCAGAGCTGCATGATCTCAGCGGCTATATCCTGAAACGCGGCTCGCCGAGTTGCGGCATGGAACGGGTAAAGGTGTATTCAGGGCACGGCGGTCCGCCCCGTCACGGCGTGGGGGTCTATGCGCGTGAAATCATGGAGCAATTGCCGGCGTTGCCCGTTGAAGAGGAGGGGCGTTTGATGGACCCGGTGCTGCGGGAGAATTTCATCCAGCGGGTGTTCGTCTACCACCGCTGGCAGTCGCTGGCGGCATCAGGCCTCACGGCGGCAAAGCTGGTGGGGTTTCATACGAACCACAAATTCATCATCCTGGCTCACGACGAGCGTCGTTATCGCCAGCTCGGCCGGCTGGTGGCCAAGGCGGGAACGGAAGATCTGAATACGCTTGCCGCGAGGTATCTCACGCAACTGATGCAGGCACTGCGACGGCGCGCCACCCGCAAGCGCCACAGCAATGTGTTGCTGCACCTGGCCGGATATTTAAAACAACGGCTCGATGCCGGCGACAAGGCGGAACTGCTGGCGCTGATCGAGGCCTATCGTGCCGGCCGGATTCCCCTGGTCGTTCCGATGACGTTACTCAAGCATTATTTGCGGCGGCTGCCAGACCGGTATCTCGGTGGGCAGCACTATTTCGACCCCCATCCCCAGGCCTTGATGCTGCGCAACGCCATCTAGCCGACTCCGTGCGCTGTTCGGGTTGGCCGCTTAATCAATCGATGACCAGCGCGAGCTTGCTGCTCATTGATCCCGATTCCAGCACACGGTGCGCGGCGGCGGCCTCGGCCAGCGGAAAGCTTTGCGCCACATGCACCCGCAGCTCGCCGTTGTCGAACAGGCCGGCGCATCGGCGCAGTATCTCCCCCTGATGCCGCTGGGCGTCTTCCATGCCGAGGTAGATCGGGGTCAGCATGAGCTCCAGGCTGATACGCAGATTGCGTTGCCGCGCGACCATCCAGTTGGTGTTGGCGGCGGGCTGTAGCAAGGTGACCAGATCGCCGTAGCAGCGCACCGCGGTGAAGCTGTGCTCGAAGGTCTCCCCGCCCACGGTACCCAGCGCAACATCCACGCCCTGCTCGTCGGTCCAGGCCAGGATGGCCAGCACGAAGTTCTCGTCTTTATACAAAATCGGCTCTTCCGCCCCGAGTTGTTCCGCGAAGGCCGCCTTGTCTTCCGAGCCCACGGTCGTGCAGAGCCGCGCGCCTGCATGTTTCGCCAGTTGTATCGCCAGATGGCCCACGCCGCCGGCGCCGCCGTGGATCAGGACCTGCTGGCCCGGCTCGAGCCGGGCGCGATCAAACAGCGATTCCCAGGCCGTGATCAGGGCCAGCGGGGCGGCCGCCGCTTCGGCGAAACTCAAGGATGCGGGCGTCATGGCGACCAGCCGCTGATCGACCGCCGCGTACTGCGCATAGTTGCCCGGACAGGCGCCGAAGCCGCAGCGGCAAAATAGACCTCGTCGCCGACCTTGAAATCCCGGACCCCGCCGCCCTCGGCCTCGACCACCCCGGCCCCGTCGCAGCCCAGGACCGCCGCCGGCAGGCGCACCGGGAAGGCGCTCGCCTTGCTGCGGATCTTGGTGTCGATGGGATTGACGCCGGCGGCCTTCAGGCGCACCAGCACCTCGGTGTCGCGTTGGATCACCGGGTCAGCGACCGCTTGCGTTTGCAGGACTCCGGGACCCCCTGGGGCCGTCATGACAACGGCCTGCATGGCATTCACCTCGCGGTAATCATTCGTTAATCAACATTTCAGCAATCAAGCGCTGCGCTGCTCGCAGGATGCTGAAACATCGGTAGGTCGGCATGGCGCCAGCGTAGCGGTTTCATCCGGCGTACGCCACTTCGGCATTCCGGTCTCAGCCCGTTATTACGAACCGGCGCGGCGCACGCGCGAGCGGAAGACGGCCAGTGCCTGCTCGCGGGTCTGCTTCAGGTCCAGGATCGGCAGTGGATAATCCACGCCGATCTCAAGGCCCAAGGCCCGCTGCACGGCCGGCGGCGTGGTCCATGGCTCGTGCAGCCAAGGCGCCGGCAGCGGTGCCAGCTCCGGCAGCCAGCGCCGCAAATAGCCCCCCTGCGGGTCGAACTTCCGGCTCTGGGTCACGGGATTGAAAATGCGAAAGTAGGGCGCGGCGTCCGCCCCGCAGCCCGTGACCCACTGCCAGTTGAGGCTGTTGTTGGCGAGATCGGCGTCGACCAGGGTGTCCCAGAACCAGCGCGCGCCCTGCTGCCAGGCGATACGGCAGTTTTTGGTCAGGAAAGAGGCGACGATCATGCGCACGCGGTTGTGCATCCAGCCCGTGTGCCACAGCTCCCGCATGCCGGCGTCAACGATGGGATAGCCGGTGCGGCCGCGTCGCCAGGCGCGCCGCCATGAATCGGCGTCTTCGCGCCAGGGAAATTTTGCGAAACGTGCGTCCAGCGGTTCGTCGGTGGTGTGCGGGTAGTGATAGAGCACGTGGTAGGCGAACTCGCGCCAGCCGAGCTCACGCACCAGCGCCTCCGTACCCCTGATCAGGTTGGGCGCCGGCTCGGCCTGGGCGTGCTGTTGCAGGGTCAAGGCGGCCTGCCGCGGGCTGAGCTCGCCAAAATGCAGGTGCGGCGACAGCCGTGAGCTGCCTGTCTTGTCCGGCAGGTCCCGCCATTCGGGATAGTGGGCCAGCGTGGTCTCAGCGAACGCCCGCAGCCGTGCCTGTGCCGCCGCCTCGCCCGCGCGCCAGGTCTCGTGCAGTCCCGGGTCCCAGGCGATGCTGGGCAATAGATCCAGTTCCGCCAACGACAAAGACACGAGCGCCGGGGGTAAGGGTGCCAGGGTTTCCGGCGCTGGCACTGGCATCGCCCCCGTGCGTTGCTGCTGGCAGGCCCGCCAGAACGGCGTGAATACCCGGTAGGGGTTGCCCGATTTGGTTTTCAGCTTCCAGGGTTCGTGCAGCAGGCTGCCGTTGGAGAAGAGACACTCGATGCCCTCGTCCGCCAGGGCTGATTGCAGCGCCTGGTCGCGGCTGCGCAACGCGGGTTCGTAACAGCGGTTGCAGTAGATCTGCCGGGCGCCGCAGGCCGCGGCCAGTTCCCGCAATGTGTCCACACTCGGCCCGCGGCGTAGGATCAGCCCACCGCCCAGCGTCTGGAGCGAGGCATTCAAAGACGCGAGACTGTGATGCAGCCACCAGCGGCTGGCGGCCCCGGCGGGCCAGGGGGCGGCCTCTTCCGGCGCGTGGATATAGACCGGCACCACGCGGGCCCCGCCGGCGACCGCGGCGTGCAGTGCCGGATTGTCCGCCAGTCGCAGGTCGTTTCGGAACCAGACGATTACTGTTTCCACGTTATTTCAATGCCGGGATCGCCAATGGGCTTCGCACATCTGCCCAAGCAACATCATAAATGGATTGGGTGCATTTGTGGATTGCGGGTATCCCCAGCGGGCGGGGATAACGCAGGGCAGCCGGAAGTGAGGCTTCGGCTCGATCGCGGGGTGCGGATGCGACAGCCGTAAGCGACAGGCCCTCGCCAGGGCTTGGGCGGGATAGTGGATCCGTCGCGAACGCCCGGCGGCGCGGCAGCAGCGAGGGCTCCCCCGCCCGCGCGAGCGTTGGCGATCCTGTGGGCCGCAGCGCCGGGTTTTGCTTTTTCCCACAACATCAGGGGGTTAATAAACTTGACTGTTTTGATAAGGTATTGTACAAATAACCAAGTAATCTAGTCAGGTATTGTCTGGCTCAATGTGCTCACTTCTGGTGAACAGCGGTTTGGGCACAGATTTGAGAAGGCGGAGACCGGTATGGCCACAGCAGATCAGAAAATCGATGCGCTCATCAAACGGGACTACCAGGCGGGTTTCGTCACCGAGCTGGAGGCCGACGCCGTGCCCGCGGGGCTCGACGAGGGCACGATCCGGGTGATCTCGGCCAAAAAGAACGAGCCCGCGTTCATGCTGGCGTGGCGCCTGCGGGCCTACCGCCACTGGCTCACCATGACCACGCCGCAGTGGGCCCATGTGCACTACCCGCCGATCGATTATCAGGACATCGTTTATTACTCCGCGCCGAAGTCGGGAAAAGACGGCCCCACGAGTCTCGATGAGGTCGATCCCAAGTTGCTGGAGACCTACGAAAAGCTCGGAATCCCCTTGAAGGAGCAGGAAATGCTGGCCGGGGTCGCCGTGGACGCGGTGTTCGACAGCGTCTCCGTGGCGACCACTTTCAAGGAGAAGCTGGGCGAGCTCGGCATTGTCTTTTGCTCGTTTTCCGAGGCGGTGCGGGAGCACCCTGCGCTGGTGGAGCAGTATCTGGGTTCGGTGGTACCGCACACGGACAACTTCTATGCCGCGCTGAATTCGGCGGTGTTCAGCGACGGGTCGTTTGTCTACGTGCCCAAGGGGGTGCGCTGCCCCATGGAGCTGTCGACCTATTTCCGAATTAATGCCTCTAACACCGGGCAGTTCGAGCGCACGCTCATCATCGCCGAGGAGGGCGCCTACGTGAGTTACCTCGAGGGCTGCACGGCGCCGATGCGCGATGAGAACCAACTGCATGCCGCCGTGGTCGAGCTCGTCGCCCTGAAAGATGCGCAGATCAAGTATTCCACGGTGCAGAACTGGTACCCCGGCGACGAAGAGGGTCGTGGCGGTATTTACAATTTCGTCACCAAGCGCGGGGCCTGCCGCGGGGCGAACGCCAAGATCTCGTGGACCCAGGTCGAGACCGGCTCGGCCATCACCTGGAAATATCCCAGCGTGATCCTGGAGGCCGACAACAGCGTCGGGGAATTCTATTCGGTGGCGCTCACCAACAACCGCCAGCAGGCCGACACCGGCACGAAGATGGTGCACATCGGCAGCAACACCCGCTCGACCATTATCTCCAAGGGTATCTCGGCGGGGCGTGGGCAGAACACCTATCGCGGCCTGGTCAAGATTTTGAAGGGCGCCGAGAACGCGCGCAATTATACCCAGTGCGACTCGCTGCTGATGGGCGATCAATGCGGTGCCCATACCTTTCCCTATATCGAGGTCAAGAATCCGACGGCCAAGGTGGAGCATGAGGCGACCACGTCCAAGATCAGCGAGGACCAGCTGTTCTACTTGATCCAGCGCGGGTTGTCCGCCGAGGATGCCGTTTCCATGATCGTCAACGGCTTCTGCAAGGCGGTCTTCAAGGAGCTGCCGATGGAGTTTGCCGTTGAGGCGCAGAAGCTGCTCGGCATCAGCCTCGAAGGGGCGGTCGGGTAGGAATCGGTATGACTTTAAGACAGGCCAAACGTTGACAAACGAGGAACATCGAATGCTTTCGATCAGGAATCTACAGGCGAGCGTGAACGACGAACCGATCCTGAAAGGGATCGATCTCGAGGTCAACGCCGGCGAGGTGCACGCCATCATGGGTCCGAACGGGTCCGGTAAGAGCACCCTGGCCAATGTGCTCGCCGGCCGCGAGAACTACACCGTGACCGGCGGTGAGGTGATCTACCAGGGCAAAGACCTGTTGGCGCTCGCGCCGGAAGACCGGGCGCGCGAAGGCGTGTTTCTGGCGTTCCAATACCCGGTGGAGATACCCGGGGTCAGCAACATCTACCTGCTGAAGGCGGCGCTCAATGCCATCCGCAAACACCGCGGCGAGCCCGAGCTCGACGCCATCGACTTTCTCGAGTTGGTTAAGGGCAAGATCGCGCTGGTCGAGATGCGCGAGGAGCTGCTGTATCGCTCCGTCAATGAGGGATTTTCCGGTGGCGAGAAAAAGCGCAACGAGATCCTGCAGATGGCGGTGCTCGAGCCCAGGCTCGCGATACTGGACGAAACCGATTCGGGGTTGGACATCGACGCGCTGCAGGCGGTGGCGAGCGGGGTAAATGCGCTGCGCAGTCAAGAGCGCGCCATCATTTTAGTCACACATTACCAGCGTCTATTGAACTATATCGAGCCGGACCATGTGCATGTGCTCGCCGAGGGGCGGATCATGAAATCCGGCGATAAGGGCCTGGCGCATGAGCTGGAGCGCCAGGGTTACGGCTGGATCACGCAGCCGGCCGCCGGAACAAGTCCTTGAGTAGGGGCGGGCAGGTCATGAGTCAGAACAGCGCAACGCAGCAGATCTATCTCGAGACGATTGCCGCGGCCGGCAAACGGGCGCCCGCGGGTATGCCCGCCTGGATCAGCGAGCTTCAGGCGAGGGCGGCGTCCCGTTTTGCCGAGGTGGGCTTCCCGGCCGCGCAGCAGGAGGAATGGAAATACACCGATGTGGGGCCGATCGCGCGCGCCGGCTTCACGCCCGCGCCCAAGGGCCTGAACGGCGTCGATATCACGGGGCTCGAGGGGTTTTTGTTCGAGGACCTCAGCTGCCACCGGCTGGTGTTCGTCAACGGCTATTACGCGCCGGCGCTCTCGCAGCTCGGCGGGCTGCCCGCGGGCGTGACCGTATCCGGTCTGGCCGACGCGCTGAGCGAGCGGCCGGAGACCCTGGAGGCTTATCTCGGACGTTGTCTGCCCGATGCCTCGCATGGGTTCACGGCGTTGAATTCCGCCTTGCTGGCCGACGGCGCCTTTGTTCATCTTTCCCGCGGTGTGAGTCTCGAGCAGCCCATCCATATACTCTACGTCACCACGGATGAGGCCGAGGCGATGCTGATGCAGCCGCGCAACCTGATCGTGGCGGAGCCCGGCAGTCAGGCGACCCTCATCGAACACTACGTGGCCAACGGTGAGGCGGCCTATTGGACCAATACCCTGACCGAGGTCGTCGCCGAAGTCAGCGCGAGCGTGACGCACTACCGGCTGCAGGAGGAGGGCCCCAGGGCCTTCCATGTCGGCGGGCTGCATGTGAATCTGGATCGCGACAGCCGTTTCACCTCTCATGGCATCGATCTGGGCGGGCGGCTGGTGCGCAACGACCTGCGCAGCGTGCTCGATGCTGAAGGCGCCGAGTGCCATCTCAACGGCCTGAGCGTGCTCGGCGGCCGTCAACACGTCGACAACCATACGCACATCGATCATGCCAGCCCGCGCGGCACCAGCCGGGAGTTCTACAAGGGGATCCTCGATGGCCGTGCGCGGGGGGTGTTTCATGGCCGTATCGTGGTGCATCCGCACGCGCAGCACAGCGATGCGGAACAGCTCAATCATAATCTGCTGTTGTCCCGCGACGCCGAGGCCGACAGCAAACCGCAGCTCGAGATCTACGCCGATGACGTGAAGTGCTCCCACGGGGCGACCGTTGGCCAGCTCGATGCGGACGCCCTGTTCTATCTCCGTTCACGCGCGATGGACGAGGCCGCGGCCCGGGATTTGCTGACCTACGCCTTCGCCCGGGATGTATTGCAGCGCATCGGCCTCGAACCGGTGCGCCTGCAGCTCGAGCGGCGTCTGGCTCGCGGTTTGCTGCACGGTCGCGATACTAAGGAGCTGGAGCTGGCATGAGCATGAGACGCGAATCCGTCATCGAAACGCCGATGCCTCCACTCGATGTCGCCCGGGTGCGCGCCGATTTTCCGGCGTTGCACCAGGAGGTTCATGGCAGGCCCCTGGCCTATCTCGATAACGCCGCCACCACGCAGAAGCCGTTCACCGTCATTGACGCCGTGGAGCGTTACTACAGGAGGGACAACGCCAATGTGCACCGCGGCGTGCACACCCTGAGCCAGCGTGCCACGGCGGACTACGAAGGCGCGCGCGAGAAGGCGAGGGTGTTCCTGAATGCGCATTCGAGTAGAGAGATCGTCTTCGTGCGCGGCGCCACGGAGGCCATCAACCTGGTCGCGCAGAGCTTTGGCCGCGCCAACATCGGCCGCGGTGATGAGATCCTGATCACGGAAATGGAGCACCATTCCAATATCGTCCCGTGGCAGTTGCTCTCCGGGCAGCTTGGCGCCACGCTGCGGGTCGCGCCCATCAACGATGCCGGCGAGGTGGTGCTGGAGGATTACGAGAAACTGCTGAGTCCGCGCACCCGGCTCGTCGGTATCGCGCACTGCTCCAATGCGCTCGGCAGCATTAATCCCGTGAAACGGATGACCCGCCTGGCCCATGACGCGGGCGCGGTGGTGCTGGTCGACGGTGCACAGGCCGCGCCCCATTTCGCAGTGGATGTGCAGGCGTTGGATTGCGACTTCTATGTCTTGTCCGGGCACAAGATGTACGGTCCCACCGGTATCGGCGTGCTCTACGGCAAGGAGGCGCTACTGGAGGCCATGCCGCCCTATCAGGGTGGGGGTGAGATGATTAAGTACGTCAGCTTCGATAAGACCGTCTACAATGACCTGCCCTATAAGTTCGAGGCCGGCACGCCGCATATCGCCGGGGTCATCGGCCTTGGAGCGGCGATCGATTACCTCACCGGGCTCGGGCTCGATGCCATCGCCGACTACGAACGGGAGCTCTTACACTATGCCACGGTGATGCTGTCCGGGATTCCGGGTCTTCGCCTCATCGGCTGCGCGCGTGACAAGGCGAGCATTCTGTCGTTTACCCTCGCCGGGGTGCATCCCCATGACATCGGCACCATCTTCGACCATCAGGGTGTCGCGATCCGCACGGGCCACCATTGCGCGATGCCGGTGATGCAGCGCTACGGTGTGCCGGCGACGGCGCGCGCCTCGCTCGCGTTCTACAACACCTCGGAGGAGGTCGATGCGCTGGCCGCCGCGATCCACGAGGCCAAGGAGGTGTTCGGCTGATGTCTGATCTGCGCCAACTCTATGAGGAGGTCATCCTGGACCACAACCGCAACCCGCGCAATTTTCACAAGAAGCCCGGCGGGACCAACCGGCACGCGCACGGCTTCAATCCGCTTTGTGGTGACGAGTTCACCATCAACCTGGAAGTGGAGGATGGCGTGATCAAGGACGCCGGCTTCGAAGGCGCCGGCTGCGCGATTTCCACGGCCTCCGCCTCCTTGATGACCGAAGCCCTCATCGGCAAGACGGAAGCGCAGGCCCGGGCGCTGTTCGAGGACATGCACGCGCTGTTGACCACGAACGTCGACGCGTCCGAAGTGGGCAAGCTCAGGGTGCTGGCCGGCGTGCGCGAGTATCCGGCGCGCGTGAAGTGCGCGACGCTCGCCTGGCATACCATGCAGGCCGCGCTCAGAAACGAAGACAAAACCGTTTCTACGGAATAGCGATTCGAGGTGGCATCATGAGTCTTGATCTGACCAAGCTCGCCAAACAACAGCAGGCGCCGGAACAGGGTGATGAGCTGCGGCAGCGGGTCATTCAGGCGCTGCGCGGCGTGCATGATCCCGAGATCCCCGTGAACATCTATGACCTGGGGCTCATTTACCGGCTCGATATCGACCCCGCGGGGACCGTCGCGATACAAATGACGCTGACGGCGCCCGGTTGTCCGGTCGCCGGCACGTTTCCCGCGACCGTGGAATGTGCCGTCAAATGCGTGCCGGGCGTGCTCGACGCGCACGTCGAACTGGTGTGGGACCCGCCGTGGACGCAGGATCAGATGTCCGAGGCGGTCAAGCTGCAGCTCGGGCTGCTGTGAAGCTGGCCGGTCTTAACAAAGTCGACGGAAGCTGATGTCAGACTGGGTCGACGTGGCGCCGGCGGCATCGCTGAAGCCGGGCGAGTCCAGGGTGGTTGAGGTGGACGGGGCGATGATCGCGGTGTTCAATCTCGGCGGCGATTTCTACGCCATCGAGGACGTGTGCACCCACGACGGCGGCGAGCTGGCCTGTGGCGAGGTCGACGGCGAGGAGATCATCTGCCCGCGCCACGGCGCCCGCTTCAATATCAAGACCGGCGAGGTGACCGCCCCGCCGGCCTACGAGGCCGTCAGCACCTTTCCGGTGCGCCTGCAAAACGGTACGGTACAGGTCAAAGACGATCGCTGGGACTGACCGGGTCCTGCCCGGCGTATCGCGCGGCCTGAAACCGCGCTACTCATCGCCGCCGGTGCCATAACCGGTCAGCTCCACGTAACCGCGGCCGCCGAGCGTCTCACCGTTGCGCCGGCCGCCGACATCCACCGCGCCCTCCCAGTAGCGGATGGAGACATCGAGCTCCTGGTCGGCCAGCACCGGGGCGACCTCCAGCGTCATATTGAGCGGCTCGACGGTCAGACGCCAACGCGCCGGGTAGCGGCCGCCGCGCGGGCTGTGCCAGACCTCGAGCACCTCGACGCCTACGTCTTGAGGCCCTAAACGGGTGATTCGTCCCCGCGGGTCCACCAGGGCCCCGGCGCTGTGAGGGTCGATGCTGCCGTCCTTACGGCGCAGCTGGTAAAACATCAAATCGTGGCCATCGGCAAGCTGCAGGGCAAACCAGTCCCAGCCCTGCTGCGCCTCACTCAGGGCGCTCGTCCCCCATTCCCGGTCCATCCAGGATTGCCCGGCGACCTGCAGGCGTTCACCGTTCAAGAGCAATGTCCCGCGGCTGTCGAGGCGGGTGATGGAGTAGTAGTACGACGCATTGCCCGGCTCGGCGCTCTTTTGGCTCAAGCCGCGATCGCCCTGCAGCACGATGGGCTTGACCGCCGTTAGTTCCAGGGTGAGCTCCAGCCCGTCGGCGGCCGCGCGCAGCCGCCACGGAAAGCCGTTGGTCGTATCCGCCTCGACCGACCAGTCTTCCACCCAGACGCGAAATGGTGCCGCCTGGGCCCCGGCCAGGCCCACGGCGTTGCGCGCAAAGCGCTCGAAAAAATGGAAGTGTTTACCGGCCGCATTGGTGACGGCAAAGTGAGCCATATAGACATGGTCGGTCGCCCATTGGGAGTGCCGCGCCGGGTGCGGTGGCGGCCGCAGCGCGAAGCGAAACAGGCTGAGCTCGTAGCCGAAGCGACGCCCGTCCCCGCTTTGCAGGTTGCCGGTGAAATACCACCATTCGTTGCGGAACGCCGGATGGGGTCCGTGGTCACGGGGGAAGCGCAGCGGCCGTATCCGGTCCGCCCGGGCGAAGCCGGCCGCCTCGCGCGTGGCGAGCGTGCCGGAGAGCGTGAGGTTCGAACTGGCGTCTTCCCTGGCAGCGCGCGGGCCGCTTGTCGTTAGCCACAGCAGGCCCAGTGCCAATGCCGCCCCCGTAATGGCACCGACCCCCGCGGTTATTATCCGCGCACGCACGTTCATTCCTCGCGCAGCGCGGCTGCGGGACGGGTGCGGGCCATGCGCCAGCCGGGATACAGGCCGGCGATCAGCGCCGCCAGCAATGCGAGCAATACCGCCTGGATAAGCACATCGGCCGGCACCAGGGTCTGCATGCTCCAGCCGAAGGCGCGGCGGTTGATCACGTGGATCAGGATCAGCGACATCACCAGGCCCACCGGCACCGCGAGCACACCGGCCACTAGGCCCATGAAACCGGTCTGCACGGTCACCAGACCCGTCACCTGCGCCGGCGTAAAACCTGTGGCACGCAGTATGGCCAGCTCTTTCGCCCGTTCCAGTTGCAGCGCCATCAGCGCGCTCAGGATGCCGATGAAGGCCACCAGGATAGAGAGCAGGCGCAACACATTGGTGATGGTAAAGGTGCGATCGAAAATCTCCAGCGATGCCTGGCGGATCTCACGGTTGGAACGGATCAATACCTCCTGACCGCCGCCGAGCGCCGCTCGCAAGGCCGCCATCACTTCATCCATAGCGGCGTCGGGCCGCAGGTACAGGCCGAGGGCGCCGATCGCGCGGTCGCGATAGTGGCGCTCGTACAGCTCACGGTTCATCAGCACCACCCCGGGACCAGACTCATAATCGTAGTACACGCCGGCCACCGGAAAGGTTCGCTCGCCGTCATCCGTGCGCAGCCGGACGCGATCACCGATACCGATGCCATGCCGGTAGGCATAGGGCTCGGAGACCAACACCGCCTCGTTGGCGCCGAACGCCCGCCACACCGCCGCGGGGTCGCCGGCCCGGAGCAGGTAGCGCGGGCCCCGACCCGGCGGCCGCTCCAGCGCGAACACCTCGGTCAGCCCGTGCCCGGATTCCACGGTCACCGAACGGCCGCTCGCGATCGCCTCAATGCCGGGCACCGCGCGGACGTGTTGCACAATCTGCGGGTCAAGTTGTGAGGCTGTGCGGCTGGAGCGCAGGCTGGGCGCCGAAATGTAAATGTCCGCCCGCAGCGTCGCATCCAGCCAGACCGCTACGGTGGAACGAAAGCTAGACACCATTACACCGACCCCGACGGTGGTCGATACCGCCAGCATCAACGCGGCGATGGCGACCCCCGTGCGGCTGAGCGAGGCGGCAATGCCGCGAATCGCGAGCCGCGCCTGAATGCCGAACAGGCGGCCGGCGACCGGGGCCAGCAGGTGGGTGACGCCTGCGACGACAGCAGGTGCGATCAAGGTCATGCCGAGGATCAACATGAACAGGCTCACGAAGCCGGTGACGAGGTCGCGCGTCGGTAACAGCAGGATCACAAGCGCGCCGAGCGCAAGCAGGGCGCCGAGCAGGGCGAGCCGCGGCGCCAGAGAGCGGACGCGCCGTTCGAGCTCCGAGCGGGTCAGCGCCGTGCGCGGAACGGTCGTGGCCGCCTCCATCGCCGGCGCCAGCGCCGCCAGCAAGGTGGCTGCTAGCCCCATCAAACTGCCCTTGATCAGCGGCGCGGGTGTCAGCAGCAAGCTCCCTACCGTGAGCGCGAAGTAGAGGTCGTCGATGGTGCGTGTCACCAGCCGCACCAGTCCCTGCCCGAGCACAATGCCGATGACGATGCCCAGCACGGTCCCGACCACCCCGATGAGCACCGCTTCGCCGAGCACCACGCGGAAGATTTCCGCGCGGGTGACGCCCAGCACGCGCAGGGTGCCGATCAGGCCGCGGCGCTGCAGCACCGCGAAGGTCATGGTGTTGTAGATCAGAAACACACCGACCAGTAAGGCCAGCAGGCTCATGGCGGTCAGATTGATGTGGAAGGCGCGGGTCATCTGGGTCATGGCCTCGGTGCGCGCGGCCGCGGCGACGAGCGTGACCTCAGGCGGCAACAGGCGCTCCACGCGACGGCGCAAGTCCTTGCCCTGTTCGCCCTCGGGCAGCACCAGGTCGATCCAGCTCAATCGTCCGACCACGCCCGCAAGCTCTTGCGCGGTCGCGATATCGGTGGTGACCAGACCGTCCAGTGCCGCTGCCGTTCGCGCGCTGGTCGCCAGTACCCCGGTCAGCTCAACCTCGGTGCGACGGCCGCCGAGCCGTAAGGTGAAGCGCCCGCCGGGCGCCAGGCCGAGGCGCCTGGCGGTGAGATCCGCCATCAGTACCGTATTCGGGTGCGAGAGCAGCCGCTGCAGCGCGACTTCGCTGATGCCGTTCAGGTGACCGCGAATGCTTTGCTCGGCGAAGATGTCCACACCCAGCACGTGCAAGGTCTCGTCGCCGCTCTTGCCGTAGGCCTCCACCACCGGGGCGCTGGCGCGGAGACCGGCGTCGATGCGCAGCCGGGTATACAAGCGCTCGTCGACGCCCGTGGCGCCGCCGATAATCTGGTGGGTGGCCTCACCGGCGAGGTTCGCCATCGACAGGCGGAAGGCACGCTCGGCGCTGGTATTGGCGAGATCCACCGCCACGGCCACCGCCACGCCCAGGGCCACGCCGAGAATGGCCAGCACCATCTGCCAGGGGTGGCGCCACAGGTGGCGCCAGCTTGCACGCCGGACGAGCGCCCTCACCAGGCGACCTCGCGCGCTTGTGCTGCGATATGTCCGTTGGCTAGCGTCAGGACCTGGTCGGCCAACCCCGCCACCGCTTTGGAATGGGTCACCACAATCAGCGTCTTGCCCGCCTGGCGCGTCAGCCTATCGAGCAGCGCGAGTACATGCCGGCCGGTATCGGCGTCGAGGTTGCCGGTAGGCTCGTCCGCCAGCACCAGCAAGGGGTCGTGCACCAGGGCGCGGGCGATGGCCACCCGCTGTTGCTCGCCCCCGGAAAGCTGGTCCGGGAACGCCGTCCGGCGATCGCCCAGGCCGATCTCCTCCAATAAGGCGATCGCCGTGCGCCGCGCTGCACCTTTGTCACGCCGGTTGAGCTCGAGCGGCAGCAGCAGGTTCTCCTCCACCGTAAGGGTGGGGATCAGATTGAAGAATTGATACACAAACCCGACATGCCGGCGGCGAAACAGCGTGCGCTCGCGTTCATTGAGTGCCGTCAGCTCAACCCCGTCGACACGTATGGTGCCCGCGGTGGGCAGATCGATGCCGCTGATGAGATTCAACAGCGTCGATTTGCCCGACCCGCTTCGCCCCAGCAACGCGACGCACTCGCCGCGGGCGATGTCGAGATCGAGGTGATCGAGAACAACCCGGGTCTGCTCACCTTCGCGATAGCTGCGGCTCAAGCCGCGCAGCGATACCACAATGTTTTCCGATTCCATGGGTTGCTTTTATCAATCAGGCCAAGGTTCGTCCGTTTCACGCCGGACGGTTCGTACATCATAATACGCTAATACGCTAATACGACAAGCATCCAACAGGGAGTATGATGACACGAACGTGTTTCTGTTTTCTGTGAATGGATCACGAATCAGGTCATCGTGTTGCTTGTAATTTGGTGTACCATAAAGACCCGAGCGGCCAACCGGCGGAGAAAAATCCTGCTCCAGGCGGCGTCTATGAAGGAACCGAGCGTGTGAGGCCGCCCCAGCGGGCCTGATCACCGGGACTATCCGCCCGCATGCGACTGGCCGGGATCAAAACGTATAACACAAGGGACGCAGTTGACGATGTAATCGATCACGAAGTGCAGAGGGAATCGGAGGGGAATCATGTGTAGATCATATCGAATACCAGGCCTGGTTGTGGCCGCGATGGCCATCTTGATATCGCAATCCTTCCCGCTTCAGGCAGCCGAGGTGACGCGCGGTGCGATGCTGGGCACATCATGCGCCGGTTGTCATGGAACGGATGGCAGGAGCCCCGGATCGATCCCGAGTATCTCCGGCAAGTCCGCGGAGTTCCTGGAGCAGATCCTGAAGGGCTTCCGCTCGGGCGAGATTCCGTCAACCGTGATGGGACGCCATATCAAGGGCTATACCGACGAGGAAATCAGACTGATCGCAGAGTATTTTGCGAGCATGTAGGAGGAGGCCGCAATGAGCAAGTTATCACGCAGAGGGTTCATTAGGCTGGCGGGTACCGCGGGTGCGCTGTCGGCGATGGGGGCGCTGGCCTGGCCGCTCGGCGGCTGCCAGAAGAAGGCCAAAGCAGGGGGGCGCGTCATCGTGGTCGGCGGCGGGTTCGGCGGCGCGACGTGCGCGAAATACATTCGTAAGTTCGATCCCGCCGTTGAGGTCACGTTGATCGAGCGTGATGCGCGGTTCGTGACCTGTCCGTTCAGCAACCTGTTTCTGGTCGGTGGGCGCAGCTTTGAGTCGATCTCCCACGGCTATGACAAGTTAGGCGATAACTACGGGATCAACGTGATCCGTGGGGCCGTGACCGATATCGATGCCGCGGCCAAAAAGCTTACGCTTAAAGGCAGCAAGACCATGCAGTATGACCGCCTGGTGGTGTCTCCCGGGATCGATTTCCGCTGGGACGCCATTGAGGGTTATGACGAGGCGGCCTGTGAGACGGTTCCGCACGCCTGGAAGGGCGGGCCGCAGACCCGTACGCTGCGCAAGCAGCTGGAAGCGATGCAGGATGGCGGGGTGGTGATCATCGTACCGCCCGGCAATCCATTCCGCTGTCCCCCCGGGCCCTACGAACGCGCGAGTCTGATCGCGCATTATCTGACCCAGAATAAACCGAAGTCCAAGGTTTTGATCCTCGATGCCAAGGACAAGTTCTCCAAGCAGGGATTATTCATGCAGGGATGGGAGAAGCGTTATCCGGGGATGATCGAGTGGGTGAAGGCGAGCGCCGGCGGCAAGATTGACCGTATCGATATGGCCAAGCGAACGCTTTATGCCGAATTCGGGGAGGCGCATACCGGTGATGTGGTCAATCTCATTCCGCCGCAAAAAGCGGGTGAGCTCGCGCACAAGGCGGGGTTGGTGAACGCCGATGGCTGGTGTCCGGTGAATCAGCGCACGTTCGAGTCCAGCGTGCACAAGGACGTGTATGTCATCGGCGATGCCTCGATCGCCGGGCAGATGCCGAAATCCGGGTATGCCGCCAACAGCCAGGGCAAGGTCTGCGCGGCGGCGATCGTATCAAGTCTGAGCGGTACGGCGATGCCGGATCCTTCCTATGTCAACACCTGCTACAGTCTGGTCGCCCCCGACTACGGGATCTCGGTGGCGGCCGTCTACAATGTGACCGAGGAGGGCATCAGGAAGGTCAAGGGATCGGGCGGGCTCAGCCCCATGGATGCAAGCGATGAGTTTCGCAAGAAGGAGGCCGACTATGCCTCGGGCTGGTACGCGAGCATCACCGCTGACATGTTCTCGTAAAAGGAACCCGCCGTATCGTGGGAGCGCAAAAAGGGCAGCCAACGGCTGCCCTTTTTTTCGGCTCATTTTTTTGCTTTGATCTGCCTTGCGACGGGAGTCTTTAGTGCTTGGCGAGGGTCAGTACGATGTGATCGTCCGCGTCCTCGGTCACCTGGTAGGGTTTGGCGCTGCATTGGAAACGCCGGAGGATCTTGTAGGCCTCGATATGAATAACGCGCGTCGAGCCTGAAATCACGATCATGTCCGGGTAATAGTGGACGCTGAAGTCGGGCTTCTTGTGCATTACCATGACCCACCTCCTCCTGTCCGTTGCCTCGCAAAGTCTGTCTGTTTCGATCATATGCAGCGGGCTGGTTGGCTCTGTTTCGCCAGGGAAAACCACTTGCATCCCAGTCCCCTGCGCCTCTGTCCAATATCAAGCAATTCCCGTGCCATTCTCGGCCTTTGCCGGCTCTGGCAATGTCATGGTGGGTGTTTTCCGGGACGGGAAACCTCGTGGGAGTGGACTGGCAATAGTGGTCGGCGGCCCTGTGCCCGATGGCGGCGGATATTGATGTGCGGGCAGCGTTGGCGGCACCCGCCGGGCAGGCGATGCCACCGTTAGTGCGGTGCCGTTCAGCGGTCGGTGGGGTTGGCCGGCGCTCCGGGGTCTAGCGCTGAAGGAGTCTGGATCCGAATTAAATCAAATACCGTGACGACTAGAGAACGATGCCTGTGCCTTATGCGGCAGGTTCCTCGAATTTCATCAGCGAAAGGATGGTATTGACCTCGTTGGAAGGCTTGATCTCGATCCCAAGTTGCCTGCCGATCTGGGTGGTGGAAATAATCCCACGTACCGACTCCGCCGAACCCTTCGGGTTTCTTTCGACCACCAGGACGTGCTGGCGGCCGAACATCTTCATGGACTCGACGATGTCGCCGACCCTGGCCTTCTCGATGTCGGATATGCGCAAGGCCTCCAGTGTATCGCGCGGCGTCATGATGTCCTGGACCTGTATGCCGTTGCGCGTGCCGCCATGCTCTTTGAGAAACATCACGGGTTTCTCGCCGAGAATGTCGCTGGCCGTGATCAGCCCGAGAATGGGCCCGTCGCTGTCGGTGACGAACAGCGAGCGCACCCCGCAGGCGATCATTTTGTCATTCGCTGCATCGATGGAGGCGGTCCCCGGGATCGTGAAGGCGGTGGCGTTGTGCAAATCCGTCATCACATAGGTGGCCGGGTCATCCATGGTGACATGGCCCGGCAACGGCAGGTCAGGCTTATAAAGCGCGGCACCGGGGGTCAAGGTGGTATACGGAAGGCGCTTGTACATAGGACCGAATCTCCTACGGAACTCATTTCCGACGAAAAAACCATGATAAACGATGGATGGGAGCGCTTACAACCAGCCAGGGGTGGATGGTTTCCCCACCAGGGGTGGGTGATCAGTGTGTGGCGAACCCCCCGGGGCTAAGCCCCGGGGGGCGTTAAGGTCGAGGACAGGTGGCGGTCAATCGTCTTTCTCGTCGTCGTCGTCGTTGGTTTCCGTGCCAAGCGGGATGGCTGACACCCAGCCCCAGGAATTGCCGATATAAAGTGTTTTGCCGGCCACCGTCGGGTTGTTATAGGTAAACGACCCACCGATCCGCCGCTGGGCGAGTACGGCACCGGTCTTGGCGTCGAAGGTGTACAGATCGGGCCCGGCGGGCACGATCAGTTTGTTGCCCACGACCACGCCCGGACCCCAACTGAACTTGCCCTCCGGTGTGGAGATCGGCATCTGCCATTTTACGGCACCGGTTAGCGCATTTAGCGCGGTCATGGTTTGAGTCAGCGGGTTGTGCAGGTAAACGCTGCTCTTTGCGATCAGCGGCACGGGACCGGTGAAGCCGGTCGGGATAGACCCCGTGCCCAGGGCTTGGGTCCAGACCGGCGCGCCGGTCTTGCCGTCGAGCGCGAACGCGAGCACGGTCACGGTGTTCGTCAACGGATCCGCATCGGTCAGCACCGTGCTGATCACCAGCCCGCGATTCTGCTCCAACGTCGGCGACACGGTGGCAAATCCCGTCACATACGTATTCACTCCCGCTAGGTCGTAGCTCCAGGCCACCTCGGCCGTGGCCAGATCGATGGCCCAGATCCGATTGGGCATGGCGGTGCCGACGACCATGAGATCGGGTCCGCCCGGCTCGTTGTATACGTTGGCCGAGGAGATGGCGTTGAAGCCGCCCAGCGACAGGACCGGCAGCCCGTCCGGGTCCATGAAGGGAGACACCGGTTCGCCGGTCTCGGCATTGATGGCCCAGACCTTGGCCTCGCCGTTGACCCAGTACAGCTTGCCGTCATGATACAGCGGGGTCATGGCGCTGGTGCCGCCGTCGCTGTAGAAAGTCCACTTCTCGAGCCCGGTTTTGGGGTCGAGCCCATGCACCGTGGGGAAGCTGTCGCCGATGACCGTGGCCGGCGAGTTGGACCGGAACCTTCCCGTATTGCCGAGGTTCATCCAGGGATCACCGCCACTGACGATGACCGTATCCGCTGTCACCAGCGGCTGACCGAAGTTGGCGTTAATGGTGCGGAAGCGCCAGATCGGCTCCCCGGTCAACGCGTTCAGGGCATTGATCGTATAACGGTCGCTGCCGACATAGAGAATACCGTTGGCCGGCGACACGCCG
Source organism: Acidiferrobacterales bacterium (assembly GCA_947258385.1). Classification (GTDB taxonomy): domain Bacteria; phylum Pseudomonadota; class Gammaproteobacteria; order Acidiferrobacterales; family SZUA-150; genus CAMYII01. The sequence continues at coordinate 28,138 of CAMYII010000116.1, read as the reverse complement.
GTGCCGACCCCGAACGCCAGGTGGGTCATGTGGGTGGCGATCTCTGTGCCGTAGATGAACTCGTCCAGCGGCGGCGCGTCCAGCGATAGGGCACTATTGAGCGCGGTCTGCCAGGCGACGCCGCTCGGACCCTGGTTCGCCACACCGTTATGGTCCTGGCCGCCGGCGTAGGCCAGCCAGGTGCTCGGGAACTGCTTGGCCTCCGAGCGAGTGGGCAGGGCCAGCGGATTGAAAAACTCGGGTAGCTGCGGGGGTGGCGGCGTATCCCCACCCGGGAGCGGGAGCGCTGTGCCGCCCTCGAAGCCGGGAAAGTTGGTGATGACATCGACCGGTGCCGCGAACACCCAACCGGAGATGGAGCTCAGGATCATCAGCTGGCCGATGATGACCGGCTGGTTGATGCCCCAGACGGCGAAGGTGCCGGGCGTCTCGAAGCGATTGAGCTCAATGCCGGTCTCGGGGTCGAAGGTGTGGATATCGCGGCCCTCGGCGACGATCAGCTTCCCGTCGTGGAATACGGCGGCGGCCCGCGGCCGGTGGATCAGCCCCGGCGGGTCGTCCGCCTCGCTCAGATCGGCCTCCCAGCGCAAGGTGCCGGTGAGCGCGTCATAGGCGCGATACCTGCCGTTGCTGGTGTTGCCCACGTATAGCCCACCCGCGTGTACCATGGGCACGCTGCCCTTGTAACCGGGCGGGCTGTCGATGCCGCCGGCGAAATCATTCCAGCGTACCTCGCCGGTGGTCGCGTCCAGCGCCAGCACATTGGTTGTAAATTGCCCTGAGACACTGCTGAACACGGTGGTGAACACCATGCCCAACTCCGGGTCGACCGCGACCGGGGTATCACCCGGGGCATTGGCGGTGGCGTTGGCCGGCGTGTATTGCCAGCCCAACACCGGTGCACTCGGATCCGTCGCATCGACCGCCAGGATTCTCCGCGGGCGGATGGTCCCGTAGATCAGAAACATCCGGTCGTCCGCGGTCTCGAACCAGTTCAGCGAGGCCAGGCCGGGAAAGCCCTCGCCGGGGTTGGTGAAGCTGCCCAGTTGTTTGCCGTCTTCTGCGTTGAGCACGAAGAACTCACCGCCGCCAGTCGCCAGGTAAAGCTTGCCGTTGCGATAGACGGGCGTCGGGCGTGACGCGCCCTTGGTGGCGAAGCGCCAGCGCCGCTCGCCGGTGACGCCGTCAAAGGCATACACGCCTGAGAAATTGGCGCCGCGGTCGTGGGCTTGGCCGTTGGCGAAGTCGATGGCATTCTGCACGGTGAAGGCGGCATCGCCGACGGGCACGAACACCATCAGCCGGCCGTTGATCTCCTCGACCAGGGTCTCACCCATACCGGCCGATGTTGTGAGATCGGCCTGCCAGATTGCTCTGCCGCTGGCGCCGTCCAGGGCCCAGATCTCGTGGCGGCCGAGCTGGACATAGACGATGCCCTGGGCGGCCGATACCCCCATGACGTTTCCCAGGTACTGGGCGGTCTTGGAGCCCCAGGCCTCCGGGTTACCGATGGTGTCAAGGGCCCGGCCCAGGCGTAGAAAGTCCAGTCCAGTAATGTTTGCGGCCCAGAAGGTGCCGAAGCGCAGGAATGGCGGGGCCGTGTCCGGTACGGGAAACACCGGGTTGTGGCGCTGATCGAATCCGAGCTGAGTCCAGTTTTGTGGAAACGCCTCGCGCGCGCGGCGATCGAGAAAGGTGTCGGGTGGCCCGAACTCGATCGGCGGCAGCTCCTGTCTCGCGATGCAGTTGAACATGTCCAGCGACTGCAACAGCTCAGGCGAGCAGGTGGGGCGCTCGCTAACGTTGGCCAGGGTCAGCGGCGGCGTTGACATGAGCAGGACAACGAGGCCGAGTGCGGTGATGAAGGCTCTGCTAAGACGTGTCATGGTGCTCTCCTCCGTGGAAACGGGTCTACCGCCTTAAGGCGGGCCGGCTTAAACATTGCGCGTCGCCGCGTGTCACTCCAGCGTGGCGCCCCGCAGGGGCTGGACCTCGGGGTTGCCGAATACCGGTGGCGGCAACGGTGTCAGTAAGCGGATGCGGCCCATGTCCGGATTGGCGGTCGTGGTCTGGAGATAATCAACGACCACCTCCGTGGCATCCTTGGGTGAGCCGTCCGGGAGCGTCAGGCGGATGACGGTGGACGGATCGGCGATGGGAAAGACACCGATGCGGTTCGGGCGCAGCGGGAACCAGAACCCTGCCACGGTGTAGCTCGCCCCAAGCTCCAGGGATTTCCACATCCCGCTCGCCTGGTGTTTGATCATCACATTCTGCGCGCGGCTGCCTTTGGGGACCGTCAAGTCCACATCGAACTGGACGCCGCTGTAGCCGAACAGCCAGCCGCCGGTCCATTTGAAGGGGTCCTTGTTGAGCGCACCGTCGGTGTTGTTTTCCAGCACATTCTTGATCTGCTGACCGCTGACCGTGCCCTTGGCGATCTGGGCGCCGGCCGGCAGATAGTGGTACAGGTCGCGCAAGCGGATCGGCCCCTGACGCAAGTGGGTGCCGTAACGGAAACCCACGATCATGGCGAAGTCTGCCGCCGCCCGCTCGCGGAAGGCATCAGTCAGAAAGTCATGCGAGGCCCCTTCGATGACCCCGGGGCGCGGGTCGTCGGTGAAATCGTAGCGGTACAGGCGGGTGGCGTTACGGCCGACCACGGTATTGGCCGGGGTTGTCAGTACATAGCCGCTGAGCGGATTAATATGGGTCTTGAAGGCGGCGCCTTTATCGAATTCCGCGCTGATGCGTTTTATGAGCTGCACGACATCGGGATCCGGCATGATTAGATTATTAATGTCGAGCCAGCTGTAGTGCTTGTCCACGATCTGTTTGTCGTCAAGGCGAAGACTGATTTTGATCATGCCGGTCCCGTCGTGACCCATCTCGGTGACGATGATGCCTTTATCGCCGATGATGATGGGGTTCGGTACCTCTTCATGCATGTCCGAAGAGAACACCAGATCGAAGTCCGGAAAGCGCTCGGCGAGCAATGAGTTCTTGGCCAGTCCGAGCTCCGAGAGCAGCATCAGCACATCGACCTGGGGACGCAGCTCGGCGATCAAGGCGGGCAACTCGTCCTGGGCCTTGGTCAGAATGAAGCCATCATTGGCGCCGGGTACCGCCAGAATGCCGCGCTCGGCGGTCATGCCGATGACCCCGATCTTGATGCCTTTGACGTCCAGTATGCGATAGGGGGGCACTACCCGCTGTCGCGTCTCGGGGTTCTCGAAGCCTTCCTCGTAGTACAGGTTCGCGCAGACAATGCCCCAGCGGTCAGCGCCGAAGACTTCGACAAAGCGCTCGCGCCCATAAAGAAAGTCCCAGTTGCCCGGGGCGAAGGCGTTGATGCCGAAGGTGTCGAACACATCGATGGCGCTCTGACCCTTTGTGTAAAGCGCCTCGACCCCACCCTGCAGCGTATCGCCGGACATGAACAGCAGCGCCTCCGGATCGTGTTGGCGAATCTCTTTGACCTTGGTCATCAACCGGGCATAGCCCCCTTCCTTAACGCCATCCAGAGAATCCCGTCGCAGATTGGACCGCGGCAGCATGTGGCCGTGGGTATCGCCAATCAGCATCATGACTAACGTTGTCGTATCGTTACTTTCAGTGGCCGTGGCACTGGGGATGGCAAAGCAGGCCAATGCGGCCAATACGAGCGAAGTGAGGCGCGTTGTGATGGGTAGGATGACCGTCATGTCTGAACCTCCTTGGCTGATACGGCTTTATCGGACGTGTTATCAGCTCAACCTTGCCTGGTCGCATGAGCTCCCTGGCTCGGGTCGGCTCACGATCGGCGTCGCTTGTGCCGCCTCGTGAGCCGCCCGTGATGCCCGTCTCAGTCCGCGGTGGCGCCCAACAGCGGTTGAATCTCGGGGTTGCCGTAGACCGGTGGCGGTAACGGCTGCAATAAACGAATGCGTCCCGTCTGCGGATTCGCGGTGTGGGTCTCGAGGTGATCGACGACCACCTCGGTCCCATCCAGGAGCCCACCGTCCTCCGCATTCAGCACGGTGATGTCTTTGGCGTTACGAAAGGCGCCGACACGGTTGGGATCGTCGTCGAAGAAAAAGCCGGCTACCGTGTAAAAGGCCTCCACATCGAGCGGTTCCCATAGACCCGTATCATGGCGTTTGATCATGATGTTCTGCGCGCGATAGCCTCTGGGTGCGGTCAGGTCCAGATCGAAGGTGATACCGCTGAAGCCGAACACCCAGCCGCCGCCCCACTTGAACGGATCCTTGTTGAGCGAGCCGTTGATGGTGTTCTCCATGACAGTTTTCAATTGCAGACCCGGGATGGTGCCGCGGGCGATCTGTGCGCCGGTGGGCAGGTAATGGTAGAGATCCTCCAGTCTGATTGGCCCGGGCCGCACGTGCGTGCCGTAACGGAAGCCGCGGATGGAGGCGAAGTCCGACATGCCCTGATCGCGGAAGGCGTCGGTCAGAAAATCATGCGAGGTGCCCTCGATCACACCGGGCAGCGGGTGGTCGGTGAAGTTGGAGCGATGCAGGCCGACCTCCGCGATCCCTACTACGGTATTAATGGGCGTATTCAGGATGGCGCCGCTGATCGGATTGATATGCGACTGGAACCCAGAGCCTGTAACAAAGGCCTTGCGGATCTTGCGTACCAGCTTGGCGGTCTCGGGGTCCGATTCGATCGTAGCGTCTATGTTTATGAATTTGTACTTGCGCTTCACGATCTGTTTGTCGACCAGGCGCAACACCACTTTGCCCATGCGGGTGCCGTCCTGTCCCACCTCGGAGACCAGGGTGCCCGTCGAGGTGACGACCGCCCGCGGCGTGATCTCGTGCATGTCGGAGGATAGGATCACATCCATACCCGGGTAGCGTTCCGCCAGCAGGACATTCTTGGCCAGCCCGAACTCGGACAACAGGATCACCACATCGACCCTCTCTTCGTTGCGCAGCTTGTCGATGAGCACCGGTATTTCCGCCGCGTCGCCGGTGAAGACCAGACCCTCGGTAGCGTTGGGAATCGCCGGCAGGCCACGGTCAGTCGTCAATCCCATGTAACCGACCTTGATACCCTTGACCTCCTTAATCAGATACGGCGGTAGCACCCGTTCGCCAGTGTCTTCGTAATAAAGATTGGCCGCCACCGAGCCCCAGCGTCCGCTGCCAAAAAGTTCGACAAAGCGCTCCGCGCCGTAGAGATATTCCCAGTTGCCGGGCGCGAAGCCGTCGACGCCGAAGGTGTCCACCACATCGACCATGGCCTGGCCACTGGTATGGAGCGCCTCGGCGCCGCCCTGGATGGTGTCGCCGACGTTGAACAGCAAGGCATCCGGATCGCTTGCGCGAATCTGTTTGATCTTGCCGGCGATGCGGGCAAGCCCTCCTTCCTTGACACCATCTACACTGTCGATTCGCAGATTCGGACGCGGGACCATATGACCGTGCAGGTCACCGATCTGGATCAGGGTCAGCGATATTTCTTTATCCTGATCATCGTCATCATCATCATTACCGGTTGCACCTTGATTCGCATTGGCACTAACCGCGAATGTGATGGCGGCGAGAACGACAAGGTACATCAGGCTGCGCACTAGGGCGACGCTAGTCACTAAACGGCCTTCGTGCGACAGAGACAGTTTAAAAGCAATGGTGGAAAAAAACCGACAAGGATTAGTTTCAGTCGATGCTCGATGGGTCAACATGGCTCAACCTCCCTGGAGCTTAGGGTGCAATGTCGCGTCAACACAAACGCCTTGTGGGCCATCCAAAGGATTGGATGTCAAAGGCACAAACGCGGTGTGGTTTACAGTCAATCATGGCTGCCTGTGAACGGCAACCCGCCAAAGACATAGGTATCGATATCAGAGGTACCCCGTTCTTTACCGGGGTCCGCGGACACACATATAACATCGCAACGTTGTTAATGTTGTGATTGCGCGCAGCGATTGATTTATATCATTTACAGACATCGTCTTGCGGTGTATTCCTATGTCATTCGTTAAAGTCATTAAAGGGCGCAACTCACTTTACTTTCCCTTAAGCGCCTGTGGCGTTCACGGTTGAGCAGTGTTCATGCGAGTCGATCGCGTGAACAAAGTGGAATTCCAGGAAGGAGACAGCTTCGATGAAACTCGTACTCTCGTTCGTGCTTACCTTGGTGTGCGGTGTTGCTTACGCCGCCGATACCGTTCCCAATGAAATCCGGATGCCTGGTACACAGCCAGGGCAGGTCGCCAGTCCGGTGCCTCAGCCCGGCGACTTCAATAGCCTGGACCCGGCTGCGCAGTGCCTGTTCTGTCACGGCGGTTACAATACTGACGTCGAGCCGGGTCACAACTGGCAGGGAAGCATGATGTCTTTGGCCGGCCGTGATCCGCTGTTCTGGGCCACGCTTGCCGTTGCCGAGCAGGATATCGATGGCTCGGGGGATCTGTGTATCCGTTGCCATTCGGCGTCCGGTTGGCTCGCGGGTCGTTCGGTACCGACCGATGGCTCCGCGCTGACCGACCGGGATCATGACGGTATCGAATGCGATTTCTGTCACCGGTTGACCAATCCGGACGAGTCCGAACACCTCGGCGTGCAGAACCCGCCGTTTATTGCCAATGACGAAGGCGACCCCGCGATCGGTCATTACGGCGCGGGACAATATGTCGTGTGGCCGGGCCTGGACAAACTGGGACCCTTCAGTGACGCGGTGGCCAAGCATCCCTCCTTGCAGTCCAACTATCACCGTTCGGTGGATCTTTGCGGCACCTGTCACGATGTCTCGAATCCGGCGGTCGGTGATCTTGCGCATAACAACGGCGCACAGATCCCGCTTGCGGCCGGTACGTTTAGCGGCATCCCGGGCGCTCCGCTGGAGACCAAGGCCGCGTTCAATAATCTCCCGTATCAATACGGGATCGTGGAACGGACCTATAGCGAGTACAAGGCCGGCCTGTTATCCCAGACGCGGGTGTCGAAATACAAATCCTTGCCCGAGGATCTGCAAAAGGGCGCAATCAAGGCCGCCTATGAGCAGGCCCTGCTGGCCGGGGAGCGCGGCGACTACGAGGACGGCACGCCGCGTTATTTCAGCTGCCAGACCTGCCATTTGTCGCCCGTCGTCGGCGAGGCCAGCAGCCGCATTCACAATCAGCCGAAGCTGCGCAAGGACATGCCCTCGCACGATCTGACCGGCGGCAACTACTGGACGCCGGTCGCGATTCAATACCTGGATGCGCAGGACAAGCTCAGGCTGGGCGGCGGCTTGGAGGACTGGCAGCACGCGGCCATCGTCGACGGCATCGAGCGCGCCAAGCGCAATCTCACGTGGGCCGCCACCATCAAAGTCAACGGCAAAACCCTCAAGGTCACGAACCTCACGGGTCATAAGCTGATCTCGGGGTACCCCGAAGGCCGTCGCATGTGGCTGAACATGAAATGGTATGACGAGGACGGCGCGCTGATTCGAGAGGACGGTGCTTATGGCGCTCTGATGGTAAGAATCAATGGCGAGTTCAGGACGGTAAACACCATTCTGGATCTGCACGATCCCAACAACAGGATCTACGAGGCCCACGGTGCCATGACCCAGGAGTGGGCCGTGCAGTTATTGGGATTCGGGCTGCCCGGCGAGCTCCCGGTGAGCTTTGACCGGGTGAGCGGTGAGGTGGCGGTCACCTTAGAGCAACTGGCCGATGAGGAACCGGGCAGCTACGAGGAGTCTTTCCACTTCGTGCTGAACAACTACCTGGCCAAGGACAACCGCATTCCGCCATACGGCATGGACTATGACGAGGCCAGGCGGCGCAATGCGTTGCCGGTGCCGGCGAGCCAGTACGGCGATCCCGGGCCCGGTGGGCGCTATAACTATTGGGATCGGGTCAGGCTCGATCCGCCGGCCGGTGCCGTGCGCGCTGACATCGCGCTGCTCTATCAACCCACGAGTTGGGAATACATCCAGTTCCTGTATCTCGCTAACACCCGGAGCAACGCTTTTCTCGCCGACGAAGGTGTCAACTTACTGGATGCCTGGTTGAATACCGGCATGGCGGAGCCCTATGTCATGGCCTCCACCACCTGGCGCGCACGCGGTCACAGGGGTCGCGGTGAGAAATAAACGATGGGTACGTTGCTTTCCTCAAAAAGGATTTTAGCCATGAACAGATATGTCATTACTTTATTTGTTTTAATACTGGTGACGGCCGTAACGGCACAGGCGAAAAAACCGGAACCCCCCCCGCCGCCGGAGGATGGGTTTGCAGGCACCTGGATTGCACCCGATGAGGCCGACATTCCCAATACGCCCGCAGGCGACATGATCCGTTACGGCAAGCTGCTGCTGACCGAAACCTACAAGTATCTGGGGGCGGAGAGCGCGATGCCGATTACCGGCAACAAGCTGGCCTGCACCAACTGCCATCTGGATGACGGGACCGCTGCGTACGGGGGGCCCTGGTCGGTGGTGTCCTTGAAGTATGCCGATCCCGGCATCTTCTCCAGCCGCACCAATGAGTACCGCAATGTCCCGGTGCGCATCAACGGTTGCATGCAGCGTTCGATGAACTCGATCGATTCCCGCCAGTTGCCGGAAAACAGCTACGAGATGCAATCCATCATTGCCTATTTTGACTGGCTGGTCACCGGCATGCAGGTCGACGACTGGAGGCTGGTCGAGGGAACGGGCTTCGTCAAGGCCCTGCCCGACATGGATCGCGCCGCCGACCCGGTGCGCGGCCGGCAGCTCTACGAAAAACAGTGCCTGCCCTGCCACGGCAATAACGGTGAAGGCGTGTGGAACCCGGATACGCAGGCCTTTATCTTCCCGGCGCTCTGGGGACCGGACACCTTCAATAACGGTGCCGGCATGTATCGCCTGCGCACGGGCGTGCGCTTTGTCAAAGGCAATATGCCCTACGGACGTGCCGATGCCACCAATCCGGAATCACTGTTGAGTGACGAGGATGCCTGGGATGTAATGTCTTATGTTATCTCCGAGGAACGACCCGTCTTTGTCAACCATGAGTCCGACTGGTCGGGCGTGGGGCCGGATGACGTGCCCAACTGGATGAAGAAACGGGTCGACGCCGGCTACGCGATTTATTTCCCAAGATCGGATTACATGGACTACATTGCGGCGTGCAGCACGGCCGAACCGGATACCAGCTACCCGCAAGTGTTTACGGCCGCGCAGCACAAGTACGGTCCGTGGGCGGATATGCTGCAACTCCAGAAGGACATCCGGGCGGCATACCAGGCCAAGTGCCTGCCGGCGCCCTAACGAAAGCGCCGCCAGCGGCATCGTTCCCCCGCAGGGGCGATTAATACATTGCCCCTGCGGGTAGACGTATTCAGTGGGATGGTACGTGGTTTGAGCCGCCGGTTAACAGCCCAAGCTCGGTCGCCCGTTGGATGCATTCCCGGCGGCACTCGACGCCCAGCTTCTTGCGCACGGCATCCAGATGCTCCTCCACGGTCTTGGTCGAGCTGATGCCCAGTTTTCTCGCGATCTGCTTGTAGCTCAAGCCCTTGGCGAAGGAGAGCAGTACCTGACGCTGGCGCGAGGTCAATGCTACCCCGGAGTAGTTTCCGTCCTTTTCGCTGGACTCACCATACGCACGTGCCGCGCTGGGGCAGGGTATGTCCGCATCGGCAAAGTGCCCCAGCTTCTGGGCGAGGCATCGGATGAGGGCGGGCTTCTCCGCCAGCGGCGAGTTATAGGGATAACCGATACCGACACAGGCGATGGGGCGCCCCTGCAGCGACAGCACCGGGGCGGCGACCGTACAACAATCGTGGAACAGGCGACAGAAATGCTGCTGTCCTTGCAGGACGGCAACTTCGCGATGGCGCAGCGCCAGCGCAATGGCGTTGGTGCCACAGCTGCTTTCACCCAGTGATACCCCCACGCAGAGCCCGCATCGGGAGCTGGCGGCCTCAAGGATTCTGGACGGTGAGTAGAGGTCAAGGACACAGGCGTTGGCGTCCGTCAGCAGTAATACCTGTCGCGGATCCGGGAAAAACCGGTGCGTGTCGGCGAACAAAAGATGCGCGTAGGCGATCAGCGAGGCATGCCCGGCCAGCAGCCGTTGAAGCGCCTCGCCATTCAAACTGACATTTGGGCGGTCAATCTCGCGATAGAGCTCCGCGCTCGCGCATCGCGCGTACGATTCTTCGAGTCTTTGTTGCGATATCAGGAATTTTTCGGTGTCTTCATTGACGTCACTGTTCAGCTCCTCCCACATTGCCCCAATCCTCCTGATTCATTGCGGCGCGTCCCTGCCATCGTGGCGCGGGCCGGGCCGTTTACTGTCCAAGTAGAAGAGCGTTTTCTGAGCGGGGATTCGAGTAGCACGGTACTCAGTCGATGACCCCACCCCGGCGGACAGTATACCCCCATTAAATGTATGTGTCTCTTTGGGTAGCGGATGTGTCCAAACTCAGGCAAAAAAGCCCTCCTTCGGCGGTCTAGGCGACCTGGCCGGCGACCTACTTGCAACGGTTAATGTCGGCTTGCTGCGAGCATCCGGGTCCGAGCGACGGTCTTCGGCGAAGTCGCTTTTCTGAACAGCGGGGAATCGAAATCCCGGGTGGCATGATGGGGAGCGAAGCTCCCCCATCAAAACCGGTGACCGCAAACGTCTTACTGGACGGGGATTGAAAGCAGATCGTGGGCCACGATCACCTCTCCCGAATAGTGTTCCTTGACCCGCGAGACGATCCGCTCGATTTTTTGATCGGTATAGGGCGGCATGAAGTGAGACAGTACCAGCTTTTTCACCCCGGCCGCCTCAGCGGTCTGTCCGATCTCGGCGGGCAGGGAGTGAAACAGGTCCGGTGGATCAAACCGCTGCGCGGGGCCCAGAGCGGTATCGTAAATAAGGATATCCGTGCCCATGGCCAGGGTCAGCAGGTTGCCGCTGTCGGAATTCAAATCGCCCGAGTAGGTAATGGACTTGCCGTCATAGTCGACGCGGAACGCGACCGAGGGGGTCTGCGATTCGCGCGGTCCATGCATGACCGGGATGGTCGACACGCGCACACCGTCTTTGTCAAAAGCCAGCTCGGGCGTTCGCACCGTTTCATAGTCGTAAGGCACATTGATGGTCTCGAGCTTCATGTCCGGGCTGTACACGGTGTTCAGAAAATCATGCAGATAGGCATAGGTCCCGTCGGCCCCATTGAAGTGATCGGCCACGAACTTCGTGGTGCTTGGAAATTTCCCCCAGGCCTCGGGTCCGATGATCGTCAACGGTGTCCTTACGTTATAGGCCCGGCGCAGGTAATACATGGATTTCACGATGGCGGGGAATTCCGAGACATGATCGATGTGCAGATGGGTGAGCAGCCACAAATCCACGCGCTCAAGATTGAATATGCGGCCCTGACCCAATCTGACCAGGGTGCCCCCGCCGGCGTCCATGAAGATCCGCGGCACGCCGTCGATATCTATCAGATACCCGGCCGAGGCCCGGTCGACCAGCGCCATCGGGCCGCCACTGCCCAACACGGTGACGGACAGTTCTCCCGCATGGGCGGCATTCCCGGGCGACGTCAGCCCGAGCACGAGTCCGCATAGGACCAGCGACATGAGTCGGGCAACATGCCGGTGGGCGTGTGTGAGTAGCGGCAGGGCCGCCGCGGTAAGGGGTAAGGCATTGTTGTGATGGTTCCTCATCGTTTTCCTTCCTCTAGTAGATTATAAAAAATTATAATGTATATATAGAAGTATTTTATAAAAACGTAGTTTAGTTACTATCCTGGTAGTAATTCAAGTCTCCGTAGCCCGGTGTGGCCGAGTGTTTGCTATATGCTTGAACTAATTGAAGAATTTGAGCCAGATTTGTGCGGGTTGAAGGCAGATCGTGAAGAAGATCAGAAAGACGGCGGGCACCTTGAGCAGCGTCAGCCAATCCGTGTGGGTGGGCGCTGTCGTCGCGAGCGAGTGAATGCGCGCCGCCAGGTGCGATTCCGCGTGGGCAAGGAACTCGGTCCGGCGCGGTGCACAGCTGTCGCCTCGTTTTGCGATGACGCTCTCCACTTTCAGCAGCGCGCGGGCGAGCGCGCCGGGTTTGCGGATGATTGCGCTTGCGGCTTCGTCACAGCTGCGTTCCATCTCCAGATTGAGCCAACGATAGGGCCAATGGACCGCGGGGTTCAGGAACGATAGATGTCGCAGAAACAGCAACAGCCATTTCCATAAGGCGTCCCGGCGCCGGACATGCGCCAGCTCATGCGCCAGCAGCACACGGAGCTCATCGGGTTCCAGGGTGGAAAGCAATTCCGTGGTCAGTACGACGTAAGGTCTGCGTATCCCCCCCGTGAACGGCCCCAGCTGGCCCTGGTTCCAGGTCAGCGCTGTTGGGGCGCGCATCTTGAAGGACCGGGCGAGTTCATCCACGAGTTCCTGGATTGCCGGCGCTGGTCGGGCCTCGGCCTCTATGCGTCTGCGCAGCGCCCGGCAACGCAGCAGGTCTCTGGCCAGCAAGGCCACGGCGACGCCCACGCACAGCACCAGGACCGGGAGCATCGCCCCCGGATTCAGGCGCAGCCTGACGACGAAGGCGGCCAGCAGCGGCGCCAGAAAAATGACAAATCGACCCGCCGGTGAATGGATGCGGAACAGTTTCACCAGCGCCCAGGCGAGCACGGACCACAGCGCCGTGATCACTGCGGCGCCCACCAGAAAGCCCAGGATCTGATTAGTCATGATCGCGATCCTTGATGCTGAGGGCGAGCTCCTGCAGTTTTCGGCGCTCCGCGTCGCTGAGTGGCCGGTCGATGCCCAGCAGATGTGGCACCAACTCCTGGAGATCACCGTTGAACAGGGTGGCGGCGACGCGTGAGAGCGTTTTCTTGAGAATCGTCTTCTGGCTGACACGCGGGCTGTAGGCGAACGCCCGTCCGTGCTTTTGCTGTGTCAGATAGCCCTTCTTGTGCAATCGGCTCAGCGTGGTCATGACCGTGGTATAGGCCCGCTGTCGCCCCAGTCGCGCCGCGACCGCTTTGACCTCGAGTGGGCCGTCGGCACGCCAGAGCACATTCATGATCGCCAGTTCGAGATCACCCAAACGGTCGGGGCTGTTTTCCATGTGTGCGGTTGCGCTCCACGGTGCTCGGGCGGTTGAACGCCGCGGGTGGGACGGTTTTGTGACGGTTTTGTTACTATCGCAGTAGTACAAAGACCTGTCAAGAAAACAAGTTTGGTCGCAATCTCATTATCGTTTGGAGTGAGGGACACGAAAGCGGCCCCATGCTACGGTTCAGCGCTCCGAAGCGGATCGACGCAGGGCCGCCTCGATTAGCGCTTGATTGATCAGGTCCGGGTTCAAAATCCGCGGGTAGAACCGGTGGACCGCATCGACGGCCAGCGGCCGCGCACAGGCGGCATGCTCGAGCCGGTCGCGCAGGCTCGGGGACAGCGCGGGCAGGGTCAGCAACCACGGCGCCTGCCAGTTGAAAAAATCCTGGATCAGTGCACGCTCGGCGGGATTTTCCCAGTCTTCGCGCAGCAGCAGCACCGGAAACGACGCGCGCGGCAGCTCCCTGCCCCGCAGCACCGGCTCGAGGTGCACGCCGGTCAGGCCCAGACCGTCCCCGTTCTCGATGCGCCGGAACCATTGGGCGCTCGCCGGTTTGCCGGCCGCGCGCCCCACCAGCGCGGTCAGGGCCTGGGGATGCAGGCGGTGATCCCGGCCTGGGACGGGGCTGGTCTCGTCCGGTCGCATCGGGATCCATTCCGTACCTGTGGGGGTCTGCGGTAACGACCTCTCGTCAACCGCGCTCGCCAGCAGTGCGAGCGGGCGCTTGTCCGCCGCGTCCAGCAGCCACCATTCGATGCGGTCCCGCGGCGGAAACGGGACCTGCCTGCGTTTGCTCGCGAGCGTGCCCAGCAGCGCCTGCGCGCGGCGCTCTATGTCCTGGGTGTCGAGGGCCGGATCGAGCGGCAGCCGGCGCAGCCCTTCTGATGGCGACCAGGCCCCGACGCGGGCGTAGCGCCAGAGCGGCTCACGCTGATCGAGCCGCCCCCATTTGGCGGCGTGCGCCTTGGCAGCGCACCTGGATCTGCCAGTTCAGGCCATCGACGCTCACGGCGCGGGCCTCGCCGGTGTCGATCACCTCGGTCATGCCCAGGAACGGGGCCAGGCGCCGGATACTGTAGCAATCGGGTTGAGCCATGTCCGGTGGGAGGTTTTCAGCGCAGGGATTTGAGGCGGGCACTCAGCCGCGCGATCAGGTCGGTGGCGAGCCCCTGCAACTCCGGTTCCAGTGCCTCATAGAGAAACTCCAACTCATCGAGTATCTCGCCGATCTCCTCGGGATCGTCCAGGGAATCCAGGGCGCTTGCCACTTTCTCGAGATAACGGTAAGGCTCCATGTGCGCCTCGTGCGGTGCCGGGCATGCCCGGGATGACTGGCGGGCGTCCCGCCATCAGCGGCCACTATAATGGTCGTGCCGCCTGCTGTCGATGCAGTGATCCACGCGACAGGCCCGGCGCCTGTGCTAGTATTTGCCTCCGTTTCGGTCTCACTTCGGCCAGGGTCACGCAATGGAAGACTATCTTCAGGGTCTGATCAGCGACATCAGCCTCTACACGCCCCGCATTGCCGGGAGCCTCGCGGTCTTTCTGGGCTTCTGGTTCGGCGGCGTGACGGTACAGCATTTACTGAAACGCGTCGCACGACGCGGCGATCCCGAGCGGCGCGACATCCTGCGGCTCTTTGGCCAGATCATCAAGGTGTCCCTGGTGCTGGTCGGGTTGGTCTCCGCGCTGGGGACGCTGGGCATCAACGTGGCGGCGATGGTCGCCGGCCTGGGGCTGACCGGTTTTGCGCTCAGCTTTGCCCTCAAGGACGTGCTGGCCAATGCCGTGGCGGGCATTCTGGTGCTTTTTTACCGCCCGTTTCAGCGCAATGATCATGTCACCGCCGGCGGGTTCGAGGGGCAGGTGATCTCGGTCGATCTGCGTTACACCACCCTGAGGACCGCGGACGGCCAGGTGCTCATCCCCAACGCCGTGCTGTTCACGCAAACGGTGAAGGTGCGCCCGCCTGATTCATGAAAAGGGGCAGGCAAAGGGTATTGCTGACGTCTCTGTTGACGTTGCTATCCCTGCGGTAAGTTGTCACGCGTTGCCGTTGCTGCCGCCCGTTCCTGCGGCGCGAGGCATTGCTCGATTTCCTCCCGATGTAGCGTCTCGCGTTCCTCCAGGCGGTGGATCAGGGTATCGAGCGCGGCACGGTGGCTGTCGATGATGTCCGTGGCCGCCTGTTCGGCCTCGCTCAGTAGACGGCGTACGGCGGTGTCCACCGCCTGGGCGGAGCTTTCGCTGAACCGGCGCGGCTGCGCAATCTCGCGCCCGAGGAAGGGGTGCTCCTCGCTTTCGCGCAGGTCCACCGGACCGATCTCCTCAGACATGCCCCAGCGCGTGACCATGGCCCGTGCCAGCTGGGTGGCCTTCTGGATGTCGTCGTCGGCGCCGGAGCTCACGCTGCTGAGCAGCTGCTTCTCGGCCGCCCGCCCGCCCAGCACCACGGCCAGCCGGTCCCGCAAGTATTCCTCCGGTAGGGTGTGGCGTTCCTCTTCCGGCAACTGCTGCGTGCCGCCCAGCGCCCGGCCGCGCGGAATGATGGTGACCTTGTACAGCGGGTCGGCGTGGGGGACAAAATAGGCGACCAGCGTGTGGCCGGCCTCGTGCACCGCCAGGCGGTGGCGCTCCTCCGGTTGAATGGCGAGGGTGCGCACGCTGCCGAGCAGCAGCTTGTCGCGCGCGTCCTCGAAGTGTTGCATGGTCACGGTTTTAGACCGCTCCCGCGCCGCCAGTAGGGCCGCTTCGTTCACCAGGTTCCTGAGATCCGCCCCGGAGAAGCCGGGGGTCCCGGCGGCGATATGCTCGAGGTCCACATCGGCGGCGATGGGGACCTTGCGAATGTGGACCTTCAAGATCGCGACGCGGTCGTTGCGATCGGGCAGATCGAGCGTGACGTGCCGGTCGAAGCGGCCGGGGCGCAGCAGCGCCGGGTCCAGCACATCGGGCCGGTTGGTGGCCGCCAGCACGATCACCGCCTCGTGGCCGGTGAAGCCGTCCATTTCGGCCAGGATCTGGTTCAGGGTCTGTTCGCGCTCATCATGGCCGCCGCCGAGACCGGTGCCGCGCGTGCGGCCGACGCTGTCCAGTTCGTCGATAAAGATGATCGAAGGCGCGTTTTTCTTCGCCTCCTGAAACAGGTTGCGCACGCGTGAGGCCCCCACCCCCACGAAGACCTCGATGAATTCGGACCCTGAGATCGAGTAAAACGGCACCCCCGCCTCGCCGGCCAGCGCGCGGGCGAGCAGGGTCTTGCCCGTGCCCGGCGCCCCCATCAACAGCACGCCGCGCGGCACCTCGGCGCCGAGTTTCCGATACTGCTGGGGCTGGCGCAGGAACTCGACCAGTTCCTGCACCTCGCGCTTGGCGTTCTCCTGTCCGGCCACATCGGCGAAAGTGACATGCGGGACCTCGGCCTTGCGGGTCGCGCCGCGCAGGAATTGCTGCAGATCGCCGCGCCCGCCGAGCCCGCCGGAGAGGTTCCGGCTCGCCCGCTGCATGGCCCAGAACAACAGCCCCATCAGGAACAACCACGGCAAGATGGCGATCACCACCGCGAACCATCCGCCTGCCGCCTTGGGCTCGCCCACGTGCACCTCGACCCCCTGCGCCTCCAGCGCCGGGAGCAGCGACTCATCGCCGAACGCCGGGATGCGTGTCTTGAAGCGCTCGCCTGCCTTGCCCTGCGGTCCGATCGGCATCGGCGCGCTGAGCCTGCCCGTGGCGGCCTCGCCGTGCAGTTGCACCTCGGTGACCTTGCCGGCCTTCAGCAGCGTCTTGAACTCGGAGTAGGGGATCTCGTACGCGGGTGCCACTACGGCCTCGCGCAGAAAGAACAGATAGGGCAGCATCAGCAACAGCAGCAGCAGTAGCCAGGGCCACCATTTCAGCTGCATCGCATTCAGCAAAGGGCGTTGGTTATTCTTGCGCTTGTTTGCCATGGCCGGTCTCCGCGCCGCAACACACTCGTAAGTGGTTCATGCCATGCTTGGGGCCGCGGGCCCAACGGTGCATGCCGTGACGGCCCGCATGAGCCGCTATCGCCCGCCCGCGGCGCGGTACTCCGCGAGCGCCCTGGGCATCAGGGCGTTGAGCCGCGCAATGCGGGTGTCGTCCAGCGGGTGCGTGCTCAGGAACTCGATGCGGCGACCGCCCTGTTGCCGCGCGTAGGCGCTGAAGCGTTGCCAGAAGGCCACCGCCTCGCGCGGATAGTAGCCCGCACGCGCCATGTAGAGCAGACCGAGGTGATCGGCCTCCAGTTCCTGTTGGCGCGAATGCGGCAGCATGATGCCGGCATCGGCGCCGATGCCGTAGGCGCCGAGGATCAGCTGCTGGGTCGCCCCCGGCCTGGTTTGCAGCGCTTGTTCCAGCAGCTCACCGCCCAGTTGGACCAACAATCCTTCCGAGATCCTCTCCGCACCGTGGCGGGCGACGGCGTGCGCGACCTCGTGGCCGATCACGGTCGCCAGTCCGGCCTCATTTTGGGTGATGGGCAGCATGCCGGTATAAACGCCGACCTTGCCGCCCGGCAGGCAGAAGGCATTGGCGGTGCCGGCCTTATCAAACAGGACGAATTCCCAGCGCGCATTCGGCAGCGGCGCCACCGCGGCGATGCGCTGGCCGACGCGTTGCAGCATGGCGTTTTGCACCGCATCCCTGGAGGGCGGTGTCGCTTGCTTGAGCCTGGAGAATTCGCTCAAGCCCAGTTGAAACTCCTGCTCCGGGCTGATCAACAGCAGTTGCGAGCGACCGGTCTCGGGGACGGTGGCGCAGGCGCCCAGCATCGCGACAAGCGGCAGCGCCGCGCTCAGCCTCATGGCTCTGGCCAGCCGTCGCCACGGCCTGTGGAATTGCCTGGCGAAGAACAGGAGTGTCGTACGCAATCGCCCGCGGTAAAAACGGCGCACATCCGACACATGCATTTTCTACCTCCCGGCGGCGGCCCCGTGACCCGGGCGTGATGGGTCACGGTCAGGCTGCCATCATAACACAGGGCGCGCACACGGATGCCTGTTTCCAGGCGTCGCTGGCAGGAAGGTGTTAACCTGTTCAGCGGTGTTGCAACGTTCAAAGAAGGAGGCGAACCATGGCTGTTGTGACCATCAGTAACTACTATGCCGAGTGGGTTCCTTCAGGCAATCCGGACAAGCCCGGGTGCGGCAGGGTCATCCTGCGCAACGCGCTGCGGCTTACCGATCTGTACTGTATCAAGAATCTGCATTCCGACGATTTTCGGAATCTGTTAACCTTGCTGCAGACCGAGAAACCGATCTATTGGGATACCAACGGCAACTGCCTGCGCACCGCACACCCGCAGAGCCACGACGCCGAGCCGGTGGGGGAACAGGAAGGCGCGTGAGACATTGCCGGACGCGGCGGCCAGGCATTGTTGGGGAATCACATCAGTCCGGGGTTGCGACTGTTCCGGTAAAGGCCGCCTGGGCCTCGCGATGGAGCACCTCTTCCCGCTCGCTGTAGCGCGCTGAAAAATGCAAGGGAACCAGGCGCTTGACCGCCGCCTCGCGTGCCAGGCGACCGGCCTGGGTGGCGGTCAGATGATAGGTCTTCGCGGCACGCTCGGCGTCTTCATCGAGAAAGACCGTTTCACAGAACAAGACATCGGCGTCGCGCGTCAGATCGATGATGCGACGCGCGTTGTCCGCGTGATAGACCGTGTCGACGACATAGCCGATTTTCTGGCCCGGCGCCAGGCGCAATACTTTGCTCCTCAGCAGGCCCAACGGCAGGTAACGCTCATGGGTCTCGCCGTGCTCATGCCACCAGACCCTAAACGGCATGTCGTCGGCATCGCCGCGCCGGACCGCGGCCTTCAGCTCCTGCAGCCAGGGACCGGTCGGCAACCCCAACTCGTCGAGACGGTTCTTCCATACGTTGATATGCTGCTTCTCTTCGATGGCGAAGGCGAGACAGGGGATGCGGTGATCCAGCGCCACCGCGCGCACCCGAAGCACCTCTTCATCGAGCAGGATACCGTCATCGGTTACGGCCGGCGGACAGCGCTCGCGCCGGAAGCATTCCGGGCAACGAAAGCGTGCGGCCTGTATCGCGCCGTGCGGATGCCATTCGGTCGCGACGATGGTGAAGTCGGTCTCGTAGTTCTGCACCAGATTCCAGGTGTACGCCGCGAGCTTGTGCTCGACCTGGTCGATAAAGCCGGGTGGCCCGAACATTTCCAGTTGCCGTTCCCGTCCCAGGCAGATTCGCACGATGCGGTCGAAGCCGATGAAGTGGTCCATGTGGGTGTGAGAGACGAACACATGACTGATGCGCAGGATCTTGCGCGGGGGCAGCGCCTGGATGTCGCCCAGGTCCAGCAGCAACGCCCGCTTCTCGAACAGGAAATCGACGTAGACCGCCGGGTCTCCGAAGGCGTCATTGACGGGTTGCGGATGAAGATACGGCTTCATTACGATGTGGTCGTTAACGATGCGCCCAACCGTTGTGCCATGGTGTGATTCTACCGCTGTGGCGATCCGGGCGCTGCAGTTTCTAAGCGGTACGCGGCGTGGTAGATTGCCGCCCAGGGGGCAGCCCGCGGCAAGTGGTCGAACCATCGGTGGTTGATGTGCGCTTAGGGAAGCTCCTACTGAAGGCAGAGGTTCCTTCGGTCACGCATCTCCTGACTCATGAGAACGGCTCATGCCAACCTTGCAGGCAACACCGTTTGTTCCGGGGCGCGCGCGCGGCGTGCTGCGGCGCGGCATGGCCGCGACCGGGCATGACACTATCGCAATAATCTCGCAGCAGGAGATCAAGTCTTTTGCGGTGTTGCCCGCCGGCCTGATCGTGGTGGACGGCGCACCCTATGATCCGTCTCCTGAGCCTGGGTATTCCGACGGTCATTGTCAGCGCCCGGCACGCGCAAGGGCTCACGGACGGCGATGAGGTGTCGCTCGACGGCCTCACCGGCCGACTCGCCAGCCCCGCGCCGGAAGAGGTCGGTGAGCCTGGGGCCGTGCCGCCGGCACCCGCCGCCGGAGCCCCGGTGCTCACTGCCGACGGTGTCCCGGTGGAACTGCGCGCCAGTGTCGCCGATATCGCCGGCGCGGCCCGGGCCGTGACGCACGGTGCCGCCGCCATCGGGTTGGTGCGTTCGGAGTTCCTGGTCCCGAGCGACGGTCTGCCGCCGGACGCGTCCTTTTTTGAGACCGCCCTGAAGACACTGTGTCATGCGGCGCAGCCGCTGGCGGTGACCGTCCGCCTGTTGGATCTCGCCGCCGACAAGGTGCCCGCCTGGTTGGGCCCGGTACCGGGCCTGCAGGGCGCGCTCGGCCTCCAGGGCGTGCGCCTGTATGACATCGAGCCGGTGGCGAGTGTGTTGCGCGCCCAGGTCGAGGCCGTGGGGCGACTGAGCGGACAGTTCGATT
The DNA here is from genome assembly GCA_947258385.1 of Acidiferrobacterales bacterium. Lineage (GTDB taxonomy): Bacteria > Pseudomonadota > Gammaproteobacteria > Acidiferrobacterales > SZUA-150 > CAMYII01. Next base: position 7,690 of record CAMYII010000116.1, on the reverse strand, counting down.
TGCGGCTGCTGCTGCCTTACGTAGTCCGGTTGGAGGAATTTCAGTACTGGCGTGGCGAGATCGAACGGCGGTTGCCAATACCGCTTCCGATCGGGACCATGGCGGAAACCCCGGCGGCGGTGCTGGCGTTGACCGACTGGTTTGAGTTGGCCGACTTCGTGGCCATCGGCTGCAATGATTTGATGCAATGCCTGTTCGCGGCCGATCGCGATCAGCCCGAGCTGCGGGGGCTGTTGGATCCTTACGCGCCCGTGCTGTTTCGTTTCTTGCGTCAGGCGGCGCTGGCGGCCGGCGGGCATCTGGGCCAGTTGCAGGTCTGCGGCCTGTTGCCGCAGCTCCCGGGCGCGATGCCGGTGATGCTGGGCCTGGGTTACCGGACGTTTTCCGTGGAACCGCTGCTCATTCCGTGGCTCGCGCAGACCGTCAGGCAGACCGACACGAGCAAGGCCGAGGCGCTGTCGGCCGAGATCTGCTCCTTGAGCCTTGTCGAGCAAGTGCGGGAGTGTTTGTCCTTGCCGCCCGATTCGGTGTGGGCCGTCGGCGGGGTGGCCAGGCCCTGAGGCCTCAGTCCTCGCGCCGCCCGAAGCCGGCGTGATCGTAAGACAGCGTCACCGGTTTGTCGCCGACCACGGTCTGCAGCAGCACCTTACGTCCCCAGAGCCGGTAAATGTAGCCCAGGGTCTTTTCCACGTACTCCGGGTGCAGCCCGCGGCCGTCATGCTCGTGCTCGAGCAGCAGCACGCGGTTATGCTCATGATCGGCATCAATGATACGGATCATCGGCACCGTGGCCATGCCGGTGTTGTGCAGCAGGGTCTCTTTAACGGTCTGCCAGTGTTCCTCGTCGGAGACGTGGGAGACGACATAGCGGCTGCCTTTGCGTTGATACTCGAACAGGTCCATCTCACGCATCAGCCTTTCGGTGAGAAAACGCCGCAGGAAGGAGATATCCCGGTCGGTTTCCCGCACCTCGAAGAGTTTGTCCATCCCGCTCTTCTCCGGCGCGCCATATTGCGCGATCTCCTCGTCCGTCGGTTCGTCGTAGTGGCGCTGGATGTCGTGCCAGATATTGAACCCGACGTGATAGGGATTGAGACTGCCGCGATGGGGGCTTATGACCTGGTTGTGGTGAACCAGGAACTCGAGATGCAGATTCTCGGGCAGGTCCAGGCTGTTCACGATCTTATGGTGCCAATAACTGGCCCAGCCCTCGTTCATGATCTTGGTTTCGATCTGGGGAATAAAATACTGCGCGTCCTCGTGCACCATATGCAACAGGTCCTTCTGCCATTCGGCGAGATACCGATTGTGCTCGGCGATGAACAGCAGGATGTCCGCTTCGGGTTCAAGCGGCACCTTGTGCAGGTCCGGCGCCTCGTATTGCTGGGGCTTGTGAATGCTGGCGAAGGGGTCGTGCGGCGGCTCGGCCGCGGCCAGAGCCTGTGTCTGCTGTTCTTCCTGTGACAGTTTGCGGATGGCGGTGTCGCGCCGGCACTGCAGCGAAAGCGCGTGGGCGGCGTCCAGCACCTCCTCCACCTGCTGCAGCCCGATGGACGGGTCTTCGACGTAACGACGCACGCGGTCGGCGCGCAGCTTGAACTGGCTCAGCGCAAGTTCCGGGCGCGTGTCCCGGAACATGAAATTATTGCGGAAGAAATCGTTGTGTCCGTAGACGTGGGCGATGGTGAGGATCTGCAGGCACAGGGAATTGGCCCCCATCAGGTAAGCCAGTGCCGGATTGGCGTTGATGACCATTTCATAGGGCAGCCCCGTCACGCCGTAGTTATAGAGCGTCTTCAGCTTCTCATAGGACTTGCCGTAGGACCAGTGGGGATAATGCGCGGGCATGCCCTGGTAGGCCATGTAGCCCAGCATCTGTTCGTGATCGCACACCGCAAATTCCTGCGGAAAGCACGACAGTCCGAACTCCTCCACCTTTTCGCGGATTTTCGCGTCCCAGTGTTCCAGGTCTTTGATGGTCCAGCTGCTTGGCATCGGATTAGATCGCGGACCCGCTCAGTAGGTCGCCGTTTCCGCCACCTGTTCGTGCGACAGGAAGGTCTTGAAGCTCGGCCAGATATCGTTTTTGCCCTCGATCAGCAAGGCCTGAAAATTCGTGGCCTTGATCTTTTCGAAGAATTTGAGCAGCGATTCACCGTAGTAGCCGGAGTTGAGTGGCTTGATCTCGCCGTAACCGAACAGATTGCTGATTTCACACAGCGCCCTCGCCGATTTGAGCGTGGCGGCGTTGTCGTGGCTCCAGTTATCGCCATCCGAGCAGTGAAACGCGTAGATATTCCACAGAGAAGGGTGGTAACGCTCCTCGATGATCTCCAGCGCCTTGTGATAACCGGAGGAGATCATGGTGCCGCCGGACTCGCCCTTGGTGAAGAATTCCTCTTCGCTCACCTCGCGCGCCTCGGTATGGTGGGCGATGAATACCACGTCGACGTTGTTGTAGCGTGTGCGCACAAACTGGTAGAGCAGGAAGAAAAAGCTGCGCGCGAGGTATTTCTTCATCGTATCCATGGACCCGGACGTGTCCATGATACACAGCACGACGGCGTTGGACTGCATGCGTATGTCGCGCACCAGCCGCCGGTATTTGAGATCATCGCGGTGAAACGGAAAGCGCGGTGCCTCGTCCTCATCACTGATTGCTTTTTGCGTGGCCACCTTGCGCCGGATGCGGGAGATGGCCGTGCGCTTCTTGTCGAGATGCACGCGTATGCCCACCTTGCGAAAACCCTTGCGTTTGCGCGCGCTTTCCTCCGGGATCTCCCTCAGCTTCTTGCGCTCCATATCGGGCAGCGCCAGGTCCTCGAACATGATATCGACCAGCTCCTCCAGGGTGATCTCGGTTTCATAGTAATCGATTCCCGGACGGTCGCCCGCCGTGCCCGCCTGCCCCTCTCCCTCATCGCTCGTGCTGATCACCTGCCCCGGCTTCGTCTCGCCGTCGCCGGCGCCGACCCCGGGCTCGTCCTCGCCATAGACAAAGCGGTATTCGCGAATCCCGCGGATGGGGACCTTGACGATCTTGTCCCGGCTCTGACCGATGATGGATTCCTCGGCCACGATGTCGGAGATGTTCTCCCGGATCGCATCGCGCACTTTCTGCCGGTGCCGTACGCGGTCACCGGCGCTGCGGTCCGAGCGCAGCGCGTCGGACTCGGAATACGGACGGAAGACAGTGTCGGTCATGAGCCTCTAATCGACCATGTATGCAATCTCAGTCCTTCCAGAGATTGTTGGCGGCGTATTTGAGCACCACTTCCGCGGAGTATTCGTTGTAACCGCGTTCGAGCAGCGCCTTGACCAGATCGGTGTACTTCTTCACCTGCTCTTCATCCCGAGTGCGCGCCTTGGTAATGACGCGGCTCATCTCGCGCACGGAGGCCATCAGTTTCTTCTCGATCGCCTCCTTGAGTGGCTCGTAGACATGGTAGCTGACCTTCTCGCCGCGCCGGCTCTTTGCCCACAGGTAAGACATGACCTCCTGGCGGAACCCCAGGGCCGAGGCGCCGACGATGGCGATCTGTTCCTCCACTGATTTGAGGAAGCCTTCATCGGGTTGCAGCTCTTCACCGGTGTTGCGGTCCTTTACCCTCGCCTTGTTGACATAGGCCTCGGTGTGATCCAGATAGTTCTGGAACAGCGCCTCGGCCTGTTCCTCAAACGAGTACACGAAGGCCTTTGTGATCTCCTTCTCCAGGATCTCGAGATACACCTTATGCAGCGTATCCTGGAGGAACTCGAGATATTGCTTGCGCGTGTCATCGGCCATGTCCGCCGCCTTGACCATGTTGATCAATGCCTCGCGCACGTTGATCGGATTGATGCCTTCGGGGCTCTCGGCGAGCGCATCATCGATGGCCTTCATGATAAAGCGCGGCGAGATGCCGAACATCCCCTCGCGGCGTGCCTCTTCGCGCAGCTCGCGCACGTTGAGCTTGACGGTCTTGCCTTTCTCCACCACTTCTTCGCAATCGTAGAGCCGCAGCTTCGTCATCAGATCACACTTGTTGCTCGGCTCGAAGCGCGACAGGAGCGCGAACATGGCCGCCAGCTCTAGCGTATGCGGGGCGATGTGCTCGCGGAAATCGGACTTATTGAGAAGCTTCTGGTAGATCTTGATCTCTTCGGACAAACGCAGGTTGTAGGCTACCTTAACGACCACGATACGATCGAGAAAGGCCTCGTTGGTGGGATCGCCCTTGAACCGGTGCCACTCCGCCTCGTTGGAGTGCGCCACGATGCAGGTATCGACATAGACTGTGCCGTGCCGGCCCGGTGCCGGAATGAACTTCTCCTGCGTGGCGGTGATCATGGTGTGGAGGTACTCGGGTTCATTCTTGAACACCTCGATGAATTCGGTCATGCCGCGGTTGCCGACGTTGAAGGCGCCGTTGAGCTCCAGCGCCCTGGGGTCACCCTCGGAGTAGGCGTCCAATTTCGAGATGTCCACGGAGCCGATCAGCACGGAGGTGTCCTGGTTGTTGGGGTCCACGGGCGGCACGACACCGACGCCGCGGCGATCGTGGCGGGAGAACGCGACGGTCGTTATCGGCACGTCTTCATAACGCCCGTTGTACTCCTCTTTGAGTCGATGGCGGCATACCGGACAGAGCTCGCCCTCGATGTGCGCGCCGAGCATCTTTTCAAACTCCTCGCGCAGATGCTTGGGGATCAAATGCAGCGGTTCTTCCGCCATCGGGCAGCTGTCAATGGCATAAACCGGCTGGCCTTGTTCCAGTCCCCGCTGCAACCGCTCGACCAGCGAACTCTTGCCGGCACCCACCGGACCCATCAGATACAGGACCTGACGGCTCTCTTCCCCATGCATGGATGCCGAATGAAAATAACGGGCGACCTGCGCCAGGGTGGGTTCGATCCCGAAGAATTCCGTGCTGAAGAAGGGATAGATTTTTATCGAGTCCTCCCCGAACACGCGCCTGACGCGGGGGTCTTCGGAGTCGGCGATATCAGATACGCCCTCGTCGATAATGGCGTCATAGATACGTGCGTGCGCCAGTTTGGGGACAGAAGGGTCGGCCTTGACCTTTTCGAGATATTCAAGAAAAGTACCTCGCCACTCCAGGTTTTCCTGACTGGCGCGATCTTTCTCGATCAGTTCAGCGAACGTGGACTTGTTTTCGGTCATAACCGATCTCCTCCTGCATAATCTGTTTGACTTACGTGGTCATGGCGTTTTCCCCAGTTCTCATTTTTTTTCCGCGGAACCCCTGTGTAATCTTTATCACTCCGGTTATATATAGATATAGCGCCTTTCTCGCCGGGCATCAAACGAGACTTTGTGTGTCAATTTCCGTCTCATCTCGCCGTGTTTCAGCGCCCACGAAACCGCTGCCGGTGCCGCCGCACCGCCGTGGCGGGTCACTATTCGTCGGGGTTTTGCGAAGATCAGACGGCTCTTTGTGATAAATCGGCCGCTTATTAAAACTTAGATCCACATAAGGCTCAGAGAGTTCAATAATTACGGTATTTGCCGATAAACGGCGACCTGTTCACGGTTTTTGCCGCCAGACAACGGCCATGGTCTGTATTCCGGCGCAGTCAACCGCTGTTTTTCCGGGAAAGCTGCTGGATTCAGGCGGAAACCGGGATCTCGGGCGCGGCCGTGTGGTGCGACGGCGGAAACGCCGCACCGGCGACGGCGTAAAGCAGCAGCGCCAGCAGCACCACCGCGGTGAACCCGAAATGGATCGCGAGCAGGCTCGCCAGTACGGCGCTCAAGACCGAGGCGCAACCGTTTACCGCCCAGGCCCAGGGCATCAGCGCCGGCGCACGCTCGCCTAGCACCGTCAGCGCTAGCGGAAACGGCATGCCCATGCAGAACGCCAGCGGTGCGATCAGGGTAATGGCGATCGGCACCTTCGCCGCGGCCGGCAGTCCGGTCAACAAACTGAACAAGGGGTCGAGCAGCAGTGCATAGGCTGCGCCCAGGAGCGCAATGCCCAGCACTGCCTGCAAGACGCGCGCGCGCCGGCGCCCTGTGTGGATCCCGCGTGTCGACCAGTGGCTGCCCAATCCGGCGAAGACCAGAAAGGCGCAGAGCACGACTGCCACCGCGTACAGGGGATGGTGCAGGAACAGGAGCAGCTTCTGGATAAAGGCGATCTCCAGAAACAGAAAGCCGAGGCCGATCGCCGAGAAATAAACGAACACGCGCGCCCGGCTGATGCCGGGGGCCTGCTGGGGCCGGCCGCGCCGCTGAACCCACAGCGGCAAGACGATCAGCACCAGGCTCGCGAGCAGCGCCTGGATCAGGGTCGCGACCAGCACCAGGTAGCCCCACTCCAACAGCGGCATGCCCCCGCGGCCGCGCAGCGCCAGGATCTCGGGCAGCACGCGCCATTTGAAGAAATGGAAGAAGTACGGCCGGTCATCGGTGGCCGGTTCGAGGTTAAACTTATAGCGTTCCACAAAGGCGTCTCGCTGCTCACCGAGCAGGGCCGTGGCGCCGGCAAAAAAATAGGGCTCGCGCAGAATATTGTAACGATTGACCTCTGAGGGCGAGATGCCCGGGTAGTAAGCGAGATCAAAGCTGCGCGCCTGGCAAAAACCCCGCAGCGCGCGGATCTCCTGCTCGGAAAACGCTCCATTTTTCATGAGCAGGGTGCTGGTTTGCCAGCCGCGGATCAGCACCAAACGTTGCTCCACATCTGGCACGCCGGCGCCAGCCAACGCCTGCACCGCGGTGGCGAAGAGCTTCAAGGCGTCGCGTGGCGGCATTTTGATCCAGCGACTGATCGCCAGATAACCGCCAGGGGTAAGATGATCCACGTAATTCTTCAGTGCCTCCACCGTATAAAGGTAACTCTCGCTCAGCGCATACAGCCCCGCCGATGACGCGCTGAAGGAATCCAGCAGCGCGACCTGGATGAGATCGAAACGCTGCCTGCTGCCGACGACAAAGCCGCGGGCCTCGGCCACATGCACCCTGACGTCGTCGGCATCGTAGAGCCCGCCGGCGAACGCGGCAAAATCCTCGCGCACCAGTTGGACGATTTGCGGGTTGAGTTCCACCGCCTCGATGCGCGGCACGCGGTGGTAGCGTGCCTGCAGGACGTCGGCGCCGCCGCCGGCGCCGAGAATCAACACCCGTTGCGGGTGCTGCAGGTGGTACGGCAGCGCGGATGTCATCTGATCCAGATAGCCCAGGCGTTCACGCTCCGGCGTGTGCTGCGTGACGACCGTCATGCCGTCGCCGTCGGTGAACAGGCCGAGCTGCGGCAGCGGTTCCGTGGTGGCATTGAGGCTCAGACCCGGTGCATGACGCAGGGGCAGCCGCGGGCTTTCCACGACGCTGATGAGCCCGAGCGGGCTGGAGCGCTCGCGGATGACTTTGCTGCCGGTGATATGCAATGTCTGACTCAGGCTCTTGTACGGGGACAGGCGCAGCGCAACATCACCGCTTAGCACCGCAACAGGGATCAGGGCCGCCAGCAGCAGGGCCGCGAGCCCCACGCGGGGCCGCAGCCCCAGCTCCCAGGCGGCGATGGCCGCGGTGGCGACGCCAAGGGCGCCGACTATGGCCAGTGCGTCAATCGGAAACGCCGCGAACAACAGCAGCACGATACCGAGGCTGCCGGCACCGGCGCCGAGCAGATCGACGGCGTAGATACGGGAGACCTTCTCACGGTAGCGTATCAACGCCAGCGCAACG
>CAMYII010000115.1 GCA_947258385.1 Acidiferrobacterales bacterium | reverse complement strand
CGGTGATGCCGTATTTCTGGTAAGCCTGTGGGTGCTCGGAGGAGAGTTCTGGGACAAGTTGAGGGCGTTGTTCATTTACGACGCAAGAGCCCAAGCGCCCGGGGCCGGGCACAGTACGTCATCGATGTGAGGCCGGGACATGAGCAGCAAGCTGCTAAGTGAGCGGGCCGGCTATTCGTTTTTGCGGGAACTTTGTCTTCTAGGGGGTCGGTATGGAATTCACCTTGACGTTTCTGGTTAATCTGGCTGGGTTGCTAAAGGACGGGGCATCGTTGTTTCTCGGCCTCGCCGTGATCATTTCCTTTATCGCCATCCTTGTCGGCCGGCGGGAGGGATGGTCAATCGCCGACAGCCTGTACTTCGGTTTCATCACCGCGACAACCGTGGGCTACGGTGACATGCGACCGACGCACGGCCGCGGAAAGCTCCTGGCCATTGTCATCGCCTTTACCGGATTGATCCTGACCGGTATCGTGGTGGCGCTGTCGGTTGAAGCCGCATCGCTCACCTTCGATCAGCACCAGGCGCAGGCCGCAACCTAGGGCGGGAGCGGCTTCAGACCCGCGCCCGCGGCGCGGAGAAAAAGGAGGCGACATGGCAGTGACGGGACAAGGCGCGCGACAGCTCAAACGGCTGGAAAGGTTGATGGATGTGGTGTTCGCGCTGGTGATCTGGCGCATGTTTACCATTCTGCCGCGACCCAATCCGGATGACCTGCAGTGGGACTCGATCGTGGAGATGCTGGTGAGCGAGTGGGTGCAGTTTGTGGTGCCCGTGATCGGCATTTTGATTGTCGTGATCTATTGGTTGCAGAACAACGCCTTGTTCAGCAGGCTGCAGGCCACCGACGCGGTGCACACCGGCATTTCGATGTTTCAGTTGTTCTTCTTGCTGTTTTTCCTGTATGCGATCGGTGTGGGTTTGCGTGTCGAAGCGGCCGCCGACACGCGCGCATTCGAAAGCGCAGCGGCCGCACTCGTGGGCCTGGCCGCTCATCTCGGCTGGTGGTACGCCCGGCGCAAAGGCGGGCTTGTGGCGCCCGAGGTCTCGCCCGAGGAGGCGGCGGCCATGTCGAAACGCAACCTGGCCGAACCGATCACCGCGGTGCTGACAATCCCGTTTGCATTTGTCGGGCCGATCGCCTGGGAGCTGTCCTGGTTCCTGTATCCCGGGCTTCGCTACCTGCTCGGCCGCCGGCAACAGCGCAGCTGAGCGGGGAGTGCCGTTAGCGGAGCAAAGGATGCAAATTGGACGCACTGTAGTGCGCCCGAAGGGTGCGCGCCACGGACGGCGCGCATCAAGTGCCGACGTGTCGGCAGTTCGCCTCAGGTCAAGGCTACAGTATTGGCCTTTGCTCAATCCTGAATTGAATACTGGTGGCCAGGGACAGAATCGAACTGCCGACACGGGGATTTTCAGTCCCCTGCTCTACCGACTGAGCTACCTGGCCGGAAAAATGCCCGCGCATTATATGTGAAGCCGGCGGGATTTGTAAAAACCGCGTGACCGGTGATTGGCGGCGGGCTATTTACTCGGCGGCTGTACGAAATCGGGAGGCAGCTCCGCGCCCTCGCCGAAGAAGAACTTCTCCATCTCTTTTTCCAGCAGCTCGCGCGACTTGGGGTCGATCGGGCTCAAACGGTATTCATTGATGATCATGGTCTGGTGGCCGAGCCACAGCTGCCAGGCCTCTTTCGAGACATTTTCCCAGATGCGTTTGCCGAGTTCGCCGGGATAGGTGGGGTAATCCAGGCCTTCGGCCTCTCTGCCGAGTTTTACACACTGTACCATGCGCGTCATAACTGTTTCCTCAATTGCTCCAGGAGTCGCTTGACCGGCGCGGCAAACCCGCGCGCATCGGGCCGGCTGAGGTTATACCAGACTGTTTCCTCGTTCTCCATGATTCGCGGGCGTGTCCGCAGCAATTGTGCGGCAATGGGGGTGATATCGAGGTGAAAATGGCTGAAGGTGTGGCGCAGCGAGGGCCAGGGTGGGTCCAGGCGGACCTCGATGCCCAGGCGGTCGTGGCACCAGCCGGTGGCGTCCTCCCAGGTGCACTCCGGAAACCCCCACAGGCCGCCCCAGACGCCGGCAGGCGGCCTGCGCTGTAGCAGGATGCGGCCATTGTGATCGCGGATCATGAGCATGGTCACTGCCTTAACGGGCAGGGTCTTGCGCGGCCGCGGCTCCGGATAGGCCTCGGGGTTGCCCTGCCGCCGGGCCTCGCAGCCGGTGGCCAGCGGACAGGCGTCACAGGCCGGCTTACCGCGGCGGCAGACCGTGGCGCCCAAGTCCATGATGGCCTGGGTGTACTCCTCGATCCGCCGCTTGGGTGTATAGCGCTCGGCCAGCGCCCACAGGCGGGTTTCGACCTCGCGCTGGCCGGGCCAGCCGCTGACGGCGCGGTAACGCGCCAGCACGCGCTTGACGTTGCCGTCCAGGATGGCGTGACGCTGGCCGTCGGCGAACGCGAGGATGGCGCCGGCGGTCGAGGCACCGATGCCAGGCAGCTGCCGCACCTGCTCGAACTCGCTCGGGAAGTGGCCGCCATGCTCTTCCATAACAACCCCGGCGGCGCGGTGCAGGTTGCGGGCGCGGGCGTAATAGCCGAGCCCGGTCCAGTAATGCAGCACCTCATCCTGCCCGGCTCGGGCCAGCGAGGCGATATCCGGAAAGCGTTCGATGAAGCGCTCGAAGTAGGGGATGACCGTGCTCACCTGGGTCTGCTGCAGCATGATCTCAGAGACCCAGATGGGGTAGGGGTCGCGGCTCGCCTGCCAGGGCAGGTCCTTGCGCCCGTGCCGCCCGTACCAGGCGAGCAGCCGCCGGCTGAAGTCGCTGTCCGTCATCGGGCGGCGAGCTGCTCCAGCCGCAGCGTAGTGGCGTCGAGCTCCCTGCGGATGCGGGATTTCAAATACAGCGGGCCGATCAGCGGCGGGACAAAAAAGTCCGGCTCCAGCTCCGCCTGGTATTTCACCCGCGTCCTGTCTTCCACCGGCTGCGTGCGCCAACGCTCATTGGCGTAGCGGAAGTCGCTCTGCGCCGGCAGCCCGGCGACCAGGATATCGCCGTTATCAAGGATCACGAGCTCACCGGTTTTGACCAGCTTCTTGCAGTACAGCCAGAGGCACAGGTGCAGGCTCATGCGGACGGTTTCACTGCCGTTGTCGTTGACGGTGATCCGGCGTACCTCTTCGATGACCGGTGACAGGCGCGACCAGCCTTCGTAATCCGCCATGATCTCCCTCACACGCTCGTGCCGGGCGTCGATGATGACGTCGAAGACGACACGGTAGCGCCCCTCATGGTAGCTGACGAGGGTATAAAGGATGGTCTTGGCCGGGGCCGGCGGGCTGACCAGCAGGCAGCCGGCCAGTACCAGCGGTGCAATCCATGTCGTCGTGGGGTGAGCGGTCAACGGCGAAACAGCCTCTCCAATTTTTTCTCCAGTTTTTGCTTGAGCTCATCCGTCTCTTTCTCGAGTTCCTTTTCGTAGCGCTTTTTGACCTTCTGTTGTGCGATCTCTCCAAAGCGAATCTCGGTTTTTGGGTCGCTGAGCTTTCCGCTTAGCCGGATGGGTATCGCAGTTCCCGGCTTACCGGTCTTGTCGACCTCAAACACCGCCAGATCGTACTTGATGGCATCCTCTGCGAGATTGGCCCAGCCTTTACCGGTGGCGCGTCGCCGCTGGCTCAAGTGCATCGACAGGTCCTGATTGTGGGCCACGCCGTTGACCAGCTTGAGCGTGCCGTTGATGCTCTGGTAAGCGGTGGCATCGCCGGTGCGCGCTTGCGCCGGCGCGGGCCTGCCCTTGCGCTGATCCCTGATCTGCTGACCGAGCTCATACAGTTTGATCAGATCCAGTCCCTTGAGCCCGCCGTCCTTGAAGGTGAAAGCAATATCGCCGTTCAGATTCTTGAGCACCGCCTGTTCGTCCTGACCGGAAGTGGAAAGGTTCAAGTCCACGTCGCCGCTGCCGTCGAATTTCTCGTAGACCTCGGCGTCGCGCAGCAGCGGACCGATCTGTACCCCTTTGAACGAGTTGCTGAAGCTCAGGCGCGGCTGCGCGCCGCGGACATTCAGGGTGGCCTTGCCCCGCACCTTGCCCTGGTAGAGCTCGGCCTGCATCGGGTCCACGGTGATCACCCCGTTGCGGGCCTTGAGCCCGATCCGCGCCTGGCCGGTGCGCAGGCCACTGACCTTCAGTTGCTTGATCGCGAACTGGCCCTGCGCCTTGAGGGTCCGCAGGGTGTCGAGCGGCAGTCCGACTGTGGTCGACGGCGCCGGTTTTGCCGGGGCGGCGGCTTTCGAGGCCTTTGTATCGTTGGCGGGGGCCTCGGGGGCGGTATAGCGATCGAGATCGATGGCGTCGACGGTGAGATCAAAACGGTAGGCTGGCGCGGCGAAGTTAGTAATCGCCAGCGAGCCGTTCAGGGTGGTGTCGTCCAGCGTCAACCTCAGCTCCTTGAGCTCGGCGCTGTCGCCGGTCGCGCTGAAGCTGGCCTTGATGCCGGCGCGCGTCAGGGTCTTGGCATCGGCGGTGTCGAGCGCGGCGCCGAGTTGTTGCATGAGCGCCCGCGGGTTGAACTCGGCCAGCGTCATTTCGCCGCCGTACGTCGGTTCGGCGAAGATCTGTTCCCCTTTGAGAGAGCTTGTGACGGTGACATTCGCCACCTCCAGCGTGAGCCGGGGGATGTCCAGGGTTTGCTCGTCCCAGTCGGCGGTGAAGCGGGAGGACAGTTCGACCGGCAGGCTTATCTTGGGGCCACTGCTCGTCAATGTCGCCCGCAGATCCAGCTTCGCCTTTTTGCCCGAGGTGAATTTGCTGCTTTTAAGGTGGAGGTTCTGAATCTCATAGCGGCTGCCGGCCGCCCGGTCGTCCCAGCTGATATTGGCGTCGCGGATATTGACGCCGCCGATGCTGAACATCGCCAGCATGGCGCCCTCGCCGTTGGCCGCCGCCGGTGGTTGCGCGGGCGATGGCTTCGCGGTCGCGGGCGGCTGTTCCGGGGCTGCGGCGAGGTCCTCCCAGTTGCCCTTGCCCGCGCGGTTGCGGGTAAGATTCAGCCGCAGGCCGTTCAAATACACGGTATCGATGACCACCCGTTTGACCAGCAGCGGCAGTAGCGCGACTTTGATGCCGGCGCCGTCAAGGCGGGCGAAGGGTTGCTCGCCGAAGCCGGAGGCATTGCTGAGGGTGAGTTCACCTAATTCCACGCCGATCCAGGGGAATAGTGAGAGCTCGATATCGCCCGGTATCGCAAGATCACGCCCGGTCTGCTCTTTGACCGCCGCCACTATGTCGTCTTTGTAATCGTTCGGATCGATGGTCAGGGACAGGGTGATGGTCAGGACGAGCAGCGCGGCGATAACGGCGCCCAGGACGATGAGTGCGACTTTGTAGGGCTTTTTCAAGCGGTCTCTCCAGGGAAAAATGGAGCGGGTGATGGGAATCGAACCCACGTCATCAGCTTGGGAAGCTGAGGTTCTACCATTGAACCACACCCGCCCGGCAGGCGCAGCATGACTATATACCGCGCAAACGCGAGACGCCAGCGGCCCGGTGACGCGGCGCCAGCGGTGATTTTATAGTGGGAACTCGATGTTGGCGCAACCCGGGGTATTGGCCGCGGGCCCGCGATGCCATATAGTGCTGGCGTGCAGATCTTGTTATGGTATGGCCAGTCTTTGCTTAGTCGATGTTGATTTATCTTAATGGAGAGCCAAAGCCCCTCTCCGGTCCGATGACAATCGGAGCCCTGCTGCAGGAGCTGGGCCTGGCGGACACGCGCGTGGCGGTAGAAGTCAACGAGGAAATCGTCCCGCGCAGCGAACACGCCGCCTACCAGCTCAAGCATGAGGACCGTGTGGAAGTGGTGCGAGCAATCGGTGGTGGAGCATGAGTACACCCGTGTCGAAGGTTGAACAAGTCACCAGCGCGCATATCGCTGTTGGCGACGACCCGTTGATGATCGCCGGTAAGGCCTACCGGTCGCGCCTGCTGGTCGGCACCGGCAAATACAAGGATCTCGACGAGACGAAGCGCGCGATTGAGGCGAGCGATGCCGAGATCATAACCGTGGCCATTCGCCGCACCAATATCGGGCAGAACGCCGGCGAGCCGAATCTGCTCGACATCATCCCGCCGCAGCGTTACACCATTCTGCCGAACACCGCCGGCTGTTACACCGCCGAGGACGCCGTGCGCACCTGTCGCCTGGCTCGGGAACTGCTCGACGGCCACGACCTGGTGAAACTCGAGGTCCTGGGCGATGAAAAGACCCTGTTCCCGGATGTGAGCGCAACGCTCGAAGCGGCGGAGACGCTGATCAAGGAAGGCTTCAAGGTCATGGTCTATACGAATGATGACCCGATCGTGGCCAAGCGCTTTGCGGAAATGGGCTGTGTGGCGGTCATGCCGCTGGCGGCGCCCATCGGTTCGGGTCTGGGGATACGCAATCCCTACAACATCCGCTTCATTCTCGAAGAGGCCACGGTGCCGATCCTGGTCGATGCCGGGGTGGGGACCGCGTCGGATGCCGCCATCGCCATGGAATTGGGCTGCGATGGCGTATTGATGAATACCGCCATTGCCGCGGCGCAGAATCCGGTGTTGATGGCCGCGGCGATGAAGAAGGGTGTCGAGGCGGGCCGAGAGGCCTATCTTGCCGGGCGCATGCCCCGCAAACGCTACGCCTCGGCGTCATCGCCGGTTGACGGTTTGTTCTTCTAACGATTGGGGTGCTTGGATCGCTGGAACGCCAACAAGAGGGGCGCAGGGACGCGCCCAAAACAGGGAATGCGGCTTTCCCTGACCCGCCCGCTACCCGTTGTTCACCATGAGCAGTAAGGCATTGCAGCCTGAGACCAGGCCGCATCGGCCGATTCGCAGCTATGTGCGGCGCGAAGGGCGCATCACGCGCGCCCAGCAGCGTGCCCTCACTGAATTGTGGCCACACTACGGCATCGATCGGGGTGAAACGCCGCTGGACCTGGAGGCCGCGTTCGCGCGGCCGGCGCCAGTGATGCTGGAAATCGGCTTCGGCAACGGGGATGCGCTCGCGGCCATGGCCGCGGCCCATTCGCAGCACAATTATCTCGGCATCGAGGTGCATCGTCCCGGTGTCGGCAGTCTGCTGTTGAAACTGGAGAGGCAGGCGATCGCCAATGTGCGCGTGATCTGCGCCGATGCCACGCAGGTGTTGCAGCAAAACATCGCCGACGGGGTGCTCGCCGCGGTTTATATTTTTTTCCCCGATCCCTGGCCCAAGAAACGGCACCACAAGCGCCGACTCCTGCAGGCGGCGTTCATCCAGCTGTTGCGCCTGAAATTAACCCCCGGCGGGCGGCTGCACGTGGCCACCGACTGGCAGGATTATGCCGAGTCGGTCATGGCGGTGCTGGAGGCTGCCCCCGGGTTTGTGAATGTGGCCGGCCGCGGCGAATATGCACCGCGCCCTGAGTATCGCCCGGAGACCCGCTTCGAGCGCCGCGGCCAGCGGCTCGGTCACGGCGTATGGGATCTGATCTTCGAGCGTTGTGGCTGAGGCGCCGTGCGTAGCTATCAGCTTTACATCCATTTGAGCCGGCCCGCGGTCATTACCATCGGCAGGCTCGGTGCGCTTGAGTGGCCGCCGGGAGGCTACATCTATACCGGCAGCGCCAGGAAAAACCCGCTGGCGCGCGTCACGCGGCATCTCTCACAGACAAAATTACTCAAGTGGCACATCGATTATTTTCTGGCCCATGAGGCGGCCGCAATCACGGATGTGCGCTTCTTCGATGAAGAGGAGTGCCGGCTCAATCAGGCCACACCGGGGCGCATCCTGCTTGCGCGCTTCGGCGCCAGCGATTGCCGGCACGGTTGCGGCAGTCATTTCAAGTATTTGCCCGGCGCGTAGCGCAGTTCACCCGAGAACCGTTCGCCACGCTATGCCGCTGATCCGATTCGACAAGGTTTCCATCGCCTTCGGTCACCATGCCTTGCTCGACCACGCGGAGCTGCAGCTGGATGCCGGCGAGCGCGTGTGTCTCATCGGCCGCAACGGCGAGGGTAAGTCCACCCTGTTAAAGCTCATCGACGGCGAGCTGCGGCCCGATGGCGGTGAGGTCTGGCGCCAGGCCGGCGTGCGCATCGGGCGTCTGGCCCAGGAGTTACCGGTCACCGCCGAGTCGGCGAGCGTCTACGAAGCCGTCGCCGCCGGTCTGGCCGAGACCGGCCGCCTGCTGACGGCCTATCACGAGGCGGCAGTGGAAGTAGCGGAACAGCATTCCAAGCAGGCCGTCAAGCGACTCGAAGTACTGCAGCACGAGCTCGAGGTCAGCGACGGCTGGCGCCTGCAGCAGCGGGTGGATACCGTGATCACGCGACTGCAATTGCCGGCGGATCGCAAGCTCGCCGAGCTCTCCGGCGGCTGGCGACGGCGCGCGGCGTTGGCCCGGGCGCTGGTGACCGAGCCGGACGTGTTGTTGCTCGATGAGCCCACCAATCACCTGGATATCGAGGCCATCGAATGGTTGGAAGAGTTTCTGCTGGATTTCCGTGGCGCGCTGCTGTTCGTGACCCACGACCGCGCCTTGCTGCAACGCCTGGCCACACGCATCGTCGAGCTGGACCGCGGCCGGCTGAGCTCCTGGCCGGGGGATTACAACCATTATCTGGAAAAAAAGGCGGCGGCGCTGGAGGTGGAGGCGCGCCAGGCCGCGAACTTCGACAAGCAACTGGCCCAGGAAGAGGTCTGGATCCGTCAGGGCATCAAGGCGCGGCGCACGCGCAATCAGGGGCGCGTGCGCGCCTTGAAGGCCATGCGCGAACAGCGCTCACTGCGCCGTGCGCAGCCCGGCAAGGCCAGGATCAGTGTTGATGACGAGGAGCTGTCCGGGCGGCTGGTGATCGAGGCCAAGCAGTTGGAGTATGCCTATGAAGACCGGCCGCTGGTGCGGAATTTCTCCCTGCGTCTGCTGCGCGGGGACCGGGTCGGGCTCATCGGCGCGAATGGCAGCGGCAAGACCACGCTGTTGAGACTGTTGTTGAATGAGTTGGCGCCCCAGGGCGGTAGCGTGCGCCATGGCGCGAACCTGCAGGTGGTGTACTTCGATCAACTGCGCGAACAGCTCGAACCGGATAAGACCGTCATCGATAACGTGGCCCAGGGCAGTGACATGATCACGGTCAACGGCAAGCGCAAACACGTCATCAGTTATCTCGGCGATTTTCTGTTCGCGCCCGAACGGGCCCGATCGCCGGTCAAGTCCTTGTCCGGCGGTGAGCGCAACCGCCTGTTGCTGGCGCGGCTGTTCACGCGGCCGGCCAATCTGCTGGTGCTCGACGAACCCACCAATGACCTCGACATCGAGACGCTGGAGCTGCTCGAAGACCTGTTGCTCGAGTATCGCGGGACCTTAATGCTCGTGAGCCACGACCGTGCCTTTCTGGAAAACGTGGTGACCAGCGTGCTTGTGTTCGAGGGCGAAGGACACGTTGAGGAGTATCTCGGCGGTTACCAGGATTGGCTCCAGCACAGCCGCCGCGGCAAAGCATCGAAACCGGCACGCAAACCCGGCAAACCGCGCGCAGCGGCGGTGCCCGGGGCGAAGACGCAAAAGAAACTCGGCTACAAAGAGCAGCGCGAGCTGGAGCAGTTGCCGGCCCGGATCGAGCAACTGGAGGCCGAGCAGGCGGCGCTGCAGGCGGCGATCGCGGATCCCGGTTTTTATCAAAACGACAGGGAGCACATCGCGGAAATCATGAACCGGGTGAAACAGCTGGAGCAGGAGCTTCAAGAAGGCTACACCCGCTGGGAGCAGCTGGAATCGCGGCGGTAAACCCGGCTGCCGCTTATGGTATTCTTGTGCCATTGCCGGCTACGTTGTTGCCCGGATCAGATCCGCGCGATCGACGCGTGCGCGCCAGACCTGTGCCATAGCTCAGGTGAGCGAATCGCCCTTGGTTGTCTGTGCCCGCACCTGCTTTCGGTTGTTACACGACGGCCGGGACACCACGGAGGTTTGCGATGAACGCAAAAGACAATTCATTGCTCGGCATTACCACGTTGATCATCGCGCTGCTGGCCTTATTGCTCGCGATCGGCGCCTTTGTGCGCATATCCAAGCTTTCGGCAGCAGTCGAAACGCAAGCCGAATCCGCGACGGCCGCCGGCGAAGAGACAGAACCGGTGAAAAAGGTTGTATACCACGCCGATTTCCGCGACCCCGCGCGATTCAGTTCCATGCTGCTCAGCATCAACAACATGGTCAACGAGTACGAAGCCACACTCGAGGAGTATGACATCCGTATCGTATTCGTGGCCCAGGGCATACGCTTTTTGACCCAAGACAAACTGACCGGCACGCCGTTCGAAGAAGACGAGGAACTGCGTGAGCGGCGCCAGGAGTTGTTGAACCGGGTGCAGTCCGCGCACGAGGTGCAGAACATCAGGCTCGAACTGTGCGATATCACCCGTAATGCCGCCGGGCTGGAGCGCAGCGGGCTGATCCCTGGCGTTGAGCTGGTGCCCTCGGGCGTGGTGCGCATCGCCGAGCTGCAGGAACAGGGCTTTGCCTATATAAAGGTCAAGTAATGTCGCCCGAAGCAAAAAAGGCGCTCAAGGGCAAGATCCTTGCCGATATCGTTGCGCTTAAAGCCGATATCGAAAGGCTGGAGGCGCTGACCCAACCGATCCCGCCCGACGACGCCATCGGCAGGATCAGCCGTATGGAAGCGATCCATGAGAAAAGTATCAACGAAACGGCATTGGATGCGGCGAAGACCAGACTGATCCGGCTGGAGCTTGCCTTAAGCAAGATCGATCATCCGGATTTTGGCATCTGCGTCGAATGCGGTGAGGCGATTGCGGCAGGCCGAATCATGTTGATGCCGGAGAGCACACGCTGCGTCAAGTGTGCGGAATGATCCCGTGCTTGCGAATGGGGTGATCCGGTAACCCCTACTGAACACTCCGGCGCACACCTGATGGAGGGAGAAAACAAATGAAGACAGGGAAACTCATTCTATTACTTGTGACAGGTATTGTCATAATGCCCTTGCGGCCGGCCTTGGCAGACACGGTCATTATCGATAGCGGCGATAGCGTCGATTGGGCACGGGTGATGACAAGCCATCAATGGAAGGACAAAGACACGATACTGCGCCCAAACGCCCTGCTGAAGTTCGATCTCGGTGATATCCCTGCCGGGGCGGTGATCACCGCTGCGGGCCTTCATTTTTACACGGAGAAAAGCCGGCCGGGTGGAACCATCGCGATCGGTCACGTCGCCGATCATTCGTGGGGCTTTCTCACAACAGATCCGGAGGCGTTGTATAAATGGCCCGTCGCGCAGACGATTTTTCGTTACCCGACCGGGTCCACCGGCTGGCGCAAGGTAGACGTCACAAAATATGTTCAGGAAGAGTTCGCACTCAAGAGCAGGCTCTTATCCCTCAAGTGGACGGACGAGCTCGTCGGCTTCCCACGGGAACGCATTGTCTCGCCCTCTTCGCGCGACTCGGACAAGAGGCCGTACCTGAGGGTTGAGTACCAGTCGCTGTTACCGGTTGTTCCCCGGCCTGACCTGACCCTCGGCCCCGCCGATATTCGCCTTAGCGATCCGACCCCGGCGCCCAGGCGCAAGGTCCAGGTCACCGCCACGATCCGAAACAACGGACCCGGTAACGCCGAAAATGTCCAGATTCAGCTTTTTGACGGCGATCCGGACGAGGGCGGCGTCCCGGTTTCAATACCGCAAAAAATAGCGCCGATTTCCGCCGGTGGAGGAACCGGCGAGACCACGTTCAGGTGGCCGGCGTCGCCGGGTATTCACCAGCTTTATGTTGTTGTCGATCCGGCGAATACGGTGACGGAGCTGGATGAGGCGAACAATCACGGGGTGACAGAAGTTGTCGTGCGTAACGATTACGCAAAATATCGGGAAGGTTTTGAAACGACCTCCGTGTCCGGGTCCGGGAGCCTGTCTTGGTCTGGATTGCAGATGCCGCTGGCCCCCTGGGGCGCGGACGGCGACCTGCCGTTAGACTCGAACATTGGCCTATCACGTCAGTGGCATGTGCGCGGGACGAAGACCGAGGCATACGAAGGGCACAACAGTCTCTTTTTCTACCTGGACGGAAGATCAGACGACGGAACCATCTGGGTGGAGCGATGGATCCCGGTCGATCCCGACACCAATGTTACAGTGGACCTGCGCTTTGCTTTCGGCCGGGAGGCGAATATCGCCACCGCCCCTGTCTACTATATAGGCTTTACCGATCCAGAGGTGGAGGATGATTTTGAGCTGCTGCCGTTAGAGAACGGCTGGCACGTCTACAAGGCAAGCCAGGCGATATTCACCGGGGAACACACGCGATTGTGGATTGCCGTGGGGCTCACGGTCAGCTGGGAGACCGAGGTCTACCACTACCTCGACAGCATCGACATAATCGTAAGATGATTGACGTAGTGAGAGTAGAACATTTCTCTGTTATCGCGATGACAAGAACTCTATCTTTCCCTTTTTAATTCTAGAAAAGAGAGACGAGCAGATTCAAGGCTACACCGCCCGCGGGGGACATTGATTACATGCAAAAGGGAGCCTGGAAGGGTGAAGTCAATCACTTTAGTGATGACGGTTTATCCTTCAGCTTTTAGATCTGGAGCAAGGGCGATCGGAGTTGCTGCCCCACTGCAGGCAAAGTCACCGGAACCTACAGGATGCGTGAGGCCAGGGCCGGTATCAGGGAGCATGAAATCACTGTCATAAGTCTTGCGCGGGAACCCGATAATAACAAGGCTCAATAATAATCCGTTTGCCCGGCGCGGATAAAAACGTATTGACAAACACCGTGCGCCCGGCAAGAGTATGATCTTCTTTGATTGCATACAGGCGGAAAAAATAAATGGAATGGCTGGCTGACCCTCAGGCGTGGATAGCCCTGGCCACGCTGACGGCACTCGAAGTTGTCCTGGGGATAGATAACATCATTTTTATATCGATCCTCGTGTCGCGGCTGCCAGTTGAGCAGCGCAACCGGGCAAGGATATTGGGGCTCTCGCTCGCGATGGGCACACGGATTGTCCTGTTGCTCTCCTTGACCTGGGTGATGAGGTTAACCGCCCCCTGGTTCACGGTATTCGGCGAGGAGATATCCGGCCGCGACATTATACTTGTTGGCGGCGGGCTTTTTCTTATCGCCAAGAGTACCTTTGAGATCCATAACAGCCTCGAAGGCGTTGAACAGGGCGCGGAGACGCCGGCGGTGGCCGGCTTCATGAGCGTATTGGTTCAGATCGCGATTCTTGACATTATTTTCTCCCTCGATTCGGTCATTACGGCCATCGGGCTGGCCGATCAAGTCGCGGTCATGGTCATCGCGATCGTTATCGCCGTGATGGTGATGATGGTCGCGGCCCGGTCGATCGGCGAGTTTGTCGACAGGCATCCTACTATAAAGATGCTGGCGTTAAGCTTTCTGGTGATGATTGGTGTGGCGTTGATAGCAGAGGGTTTTGATCTTCATATCCCGAAGGGTTATATGTATTTCGCCATGGCGTTCTCGGTTGCCGTCGAAATGCTGAATCTCAAGATACGCAAGAAGGTGCCGGCACCGGTGAAACTGCATAAGCCGCTTAGTGATCAGACGGAACCGTGATATTGGCGTAGGTCGAGACGAGAGACTTTAGAATATGGGGCAAGGACTGATTCGCTTTTCTGGCGAGGAAGACTGGTCGGTGAGCGATCTCTGCCAGATTTTTTTGACTTGAACATTCTCTATAACCGTATCTTAGTGCTCAACATGGACAGCGTCAGAGACTCCGGAAAGCTGAAGCAACTCCTCGATAACTCGTTGTCGTACGTAAAAGGCAGCGACGCGCTGCAGATCGAGTCGCTGGAGATTCGTTCGCCCGCCCGGTTCAAGCTGAAGGGCATTGGCGAGGTCATAAGGGAGATCAGGGAATTCGTCAAGGACGTCAGCTATAGGATGAGGCTGGAGAAGCGGGAAAAAGAACTGGAACGCGAGCACAAAAAAGCCGTGTACGAGCTTGAGCTCGCGATCAAGAAAACGAGGCTGATTGATGACCAGGTATTCAAATGGGACATGGTGCATCATGCGAATGCCTCGGCAGCCTTTGTCCCGCAATGGTACCCGAACGCGTGTTTTGGCTATGACTTGTTCGTGGCCGGCTATATCGCGTGGCGAATCAAGGACTGGAACGCGGCCCTTGCCCCCGATGCGGCGTTCATTTGAGTAGCGACAATGCCTGGCGGTGGGATGCCGCCGGCCGTCGTTTGTCCAAGGCGGATGCCTAGCGTATTGCAGCGGGACGCCCGATTTCAGCCCCGAAACATTACCAAAACAAGAATGAAAAAACGCACATTGGTGAGCTGGAGCAGCGGCAAGGACAGCGCCTGGGCCCTTTATGAGCTGCGGCAGTTCCCGGATATCGAGGTAGTGGGCCTGGTCACGACGGTGAATCAGGCCTACGACCGGGTGGCCATGCATGCCGTGCGGTCCGATCTGCTCCGCTGCCAGGCCGATGCCGTCGGGCTTCCGCTTCACGTGCTTCCGATTCCATATCCGTGTAGTAATGCGCAGTATGAAGCCATCATGGGTGGCTTTGTCGCCGAGATCCGGGGGCAAGGCGTCGAGTGCATGGCATTCGGTGATCTGTATCTGGAAGGCGTCCGCCGGTATCGCGAAGACCGGCTCAAGGAGACGGGCATTGCTCCCGTGTTCCCGCTCTGGCAAAAGCCCACGGATCAGCTCATCGAGCAAATGCTCGCCGGGGGTTTGCGGGCGTGGATCAGCTGTGTCGATCCAAAACACCTGGCACCGGAGTTTGTAGGCCGTCGACTTGACCGCGCGCTGCTGGATGAGCTCCCCGATAAGGTCGATCCCTGCGGTGAGAACGGGGAATTTCACACCTTTGCCGTCGATGGGCCGATGTTCCGACGGCCCGTGGACGTACGCGTCGGTGAGATTGTCGAGCGTGACGGGTTTGTCTTTGCCGATCTCATACCCGAAACATCGGCCGGTGACGCTCTGGAATACCGATAAGCGGATATTGCGTATAGCGCCAGCCGTGCTATTGATTAGTGATGAATTTTGAACAGTTCGTTATCGATTACGGCTATGCCGCGCTCTTCGTCGGCACCTTTCTGGAGGGCGACACGACTCTCGTCATAGGCGGATTTCTCGCCAATCGCGGTTATCTGGAGTTGGCCTGAGTAATATCCGTGGCGTTTCTCGGCACCTTTATCGGGGACCAGATGTTTTTCTACCTTGGACGCTCGAGGGTGGCCGGTTTTCTTGAGGCACGACCCGGTTGGAGGGCCAAATCGGATAAGGTGTTTTGTCTGTTGCACAAGCACCAGATCCCGCTGGTGCTCGGGTTCCGCTATTTGTATGGCCTGCGAAGCGTGACAGCTTTCGTTTTCGGCGCCAGCGGGCTGAGCCCCCTGGTTTTTCATATTGAACTGTATCGGTGCGTTGCTCTGGGCCGTGACAATAGGTTGTTTGGGCTATCTATTAGGCACCGCACTGGAACTGACTTTCAGTGAGATAAAAAAATACGAGATCTGGCTGGTGGGTCTTATGATCCTAGCAGGGATGCTGTTCTGGATAGGCTACCTGCTCAGGCAACGCATGCAAAAAAACGGCTAAGTCGATTCTTAAGCAGGGCGGTTTGCCTCGCTTGGCTGCCGCTCGAGACGCTAACCATAACGCTGACTCGGCACACCGCCAGCAGCGCCCCATCACGCTGTAAAGAAAATGGGCTAGTCAGATAAAGCACATGGGCGCCGGTCCGGCGGTTTGCAGCCAACCCACATGAATGCTCAGGCCGCTCTCACCGCCTGCACGATCAAAGAGCCGGTAAAGTCGCCCGCCAATACCAGCAAAAACCAGCAGGCGACCGCGAGAAAAAATAACGCAACGGCTCTAAAGCCTGCCACTGTGCCCCTCGATCTGAATAGATAATACGGTATCGTGATAAGTCCAATGGAGACCACCATAATATTCAAGACCGCAGATCGTCGATAATTCCTCATATCTGTATCATGGTAAAACCAGAGGAATACCAGGAAGACATTCAAAAGCACCCGCGCGATACTGTAGCCCATATGCATACCGCTGCTTGTGCGGAATGCAAAATCAAATACCCCGCCCAGGAATGCGAATGAGGCGATCAAGATTAGTGCGAGTTTCCGGCCTTTAACTGGATCCATCGGATGATACCCACAAGGGGAAAACCGGGCGTGCACATACCCGGGTGAGTTGCCGCCAATCCGCAGGTGTCTTGATATGTCCTTGCATATCGACTATTGCGGAATCAGTTTGGTCATAAGGTAACGATTATGGTCTCCGAACCCGGCCTTCCTATAAAAAGCCTGGGCGCCATGGTTTTCCCGTTCGACCGCTAGATGCAACGCCCTAACCCCGAATGAATGACAAACCTCTTCGGCGAACGCCAAAGCCTTTGAGCCAACCCCCCGGCGGCGATGGCTCGCCCGAATATACAGCTCATCAAGGAAGGCATCATGGCCCTTGTACTCCAGGCTATAGCCCCATGTGAGCACCAGGTACCCGACTGTTTGACCATCGTCGTGGATTAACCATAGCCGTCCCAGCGAATCATCTATCAATATTCCTTGCAACGCGGCGCGTGCGTGTGACTCGTCAAAACGGAGCCGGTCAAAGGCATAATATTCCCTCATCAACTCAATCAGCGAGTCGATATCGGAGATATTGCCGATCCTGAAAGTCGCTGTCATAGAACAGCCACCAAAGCCATCTGGCATCCCTTCCCGCGATTCAACGTATTACAGCATAAACCGGCCGGCGGCTAATTCAAGGCGCGGCAGCGACGCCGCACAGCCCTGACAGCCGGCCAGTGCTTATGGTTATAAAAGCACTCTCATTTTTTCCCCACCGGTGACCTCGATTTGGATCTCAATGTTCATTAAGCCATTCTTGGGTCCGAAGTGACGTCAATGGGAAAAACGGTTATTCGGACTGCAAAGAGCGCTGCGTTTCCTCGCGCAGCTCTGCACGCTTCAAGATACGATTTATCTCGGCCTTTATCTCCGCCATGCCTGGATCAATTATGCCGTTATATTCATATTCTACAGGGTATTTCTTTCGATGTTCCGCGACCTTTGCCAGGAATCCCCGCGATCTGTCAGCCATCTCGCGGTCGGCGTATTTTGACAGGCTGTCGATAATGAGAATTTCGGCATCGATCTTGAAAGCCAGTATTCCCTTGGCCTGTTGTATTTTTTCCTCATCGAGCGTCTCAAGAACATGTTGGGCCTCAATGGCGCGCAGTGACGCCTGCTGAAGGAGTGCCGGGGTTGATGGCAACGATGCATTATAATAGTGAATCCCGTACGCGAACCCCGAAGCAAACAGCGCGAATCCGACGATGATAATACCTGCTACATAGAGAATTTGATTCATGGCTTTAACAAGAAATGGCTTGATCGTTAATGTTAGATGGATTACCGCGTTGGCTACTCCTGCCAGGGGTCGGTCATGACCCTAGGGGGCCTCATAGGTGTTATGCGGGGCAATCTACCACCAGAACCGCAACCAAAGCTTCCACCACCAGTTAAAATTGAAATGTTTCTCGACGATTCGTTGTGACAGCCAATCAACCGCTTCCATTGACCCCGTCGAAGAACCGGCGTTTGTCATAATAGTGAAAGCGAAATCAGACTCCGGGATAATGATGGATCGACAGAAGAATGTCCCAGCTGAACCATCAAAACCAGAGTATCGTTTACCCCTCAGAACACCGTTTCCCACGCCGAGCGAGATGCCATCGTGCCCGAAATGGATATAACGATACGCCTCGCTGGAGATATATTTGTCCTTTCCCCTCAGCCCGCGCAAGTGCAATTGTGTATACTTCGCGTAATCCTTAGGTGTCATGCTCAAATCCCCAGCGGGGGTGATCAAGTCGGGAATTTTGTATTCGTGATCAGGAGGAAAGGCTTCGATCTTGTCCTTGGTGATCTGGTGACCCCACGGTTGGTCCGGACCGATGCTATTTGGCCAGCCGACATGAACCCGCAGGTCTAGATCATCTGTTAGTGTTTTCCTTACAAGCTCCTCATACTTTTTGCCAGAAACCTTCTCAAGCATTGCGGCAGCTATTGTATAGCTTGCATTGGAATAAAGAAATTGGAATTTTCTGCCTTTCTTCATAGCGGCAGGCGGTTGCTTGATCAGATATTTAACAAATTCCAATCTCTTGTCAGTGACCGATGAGTTATACTCTGGAAAAGGTTCTACTTCTGTCTTCGTATACGCTTTGATTCCCGCTTGACAAAGTAACAGATCTTCTAAAGTGATGTTGTGATAAGCGCTATCGGCGTTGACCTCAAATTCCGGAAAAACATCAAATAACTTGGTATTCCACGTTATCTTTTGCTGCTCTATTAGCCGTGCTGCCATCACAGCTAGCACGGATTTAGAGCAGGACCCGATATGAAAAAAGTTATCAACAGTTGCTGGGCCTGGTTCTCCAGTCGCCCTTACGCCCTGAACTTCTTGAAACAAAATATCTTCCGAGCTCATCACCGTTACACCAATAGCTGGAACGTTATATTTGTTCCTGCCCCCGCTCATGAGTTCTGATAAGTAGTCTTGCGTCAAGTGAGTGGCCTGCGCGCTAGCCAAATGAGGATGAATCATTAGCACCCCAACAACAGTAATCATCAATGTACCGACCAGAAGCTTCATATGTACCCCGTGTGCGCTCGCTACGCATAACGAGCCCGTAGAGACCTATCCTGAAAAATGACGGCAAGGACAGTTTACGTAACTTAATGTCAGTTCAGCTACACCGTCCTATGACTCATACTAATTCACGGTCTTTATCATATCCCTTTCTTTATTTCATTTGCTGTTCCGGTTCTACGTCGGTGACCATCCACATCGATGCACCTTAATGATATTATGAACCGTCGTAATCAATTGCCATTGGGCGTTCACCTTTATCTTGCCCCGTAGACTGAAGCGCTTGAACCCAATGGCATCTGTTATGTGCGCGAATACCGGGTCCACAGTGCCTAATCCCTGACTGTAAAGGTAACGCCCATGATAGATATCGATTGGCGTGTTAAATGTGTGACGTCCCGCGAGTACCCGTGAATGATGCATGCCTTAAGCCCCTGTCTTCGCCCCGGTCCTCTACCTGGCTCCTTTTTTGCGCCACCTTCTCTTGTATTCGCAAAACGCGTGGACCCGTATTCAAGCACCTTTGTTTGCCATTTTTCAAGCTTATTAGAAGGCACATCCGACCTCTTTCAGTCGTTCAGTTGTTACTGAAAGCTCGTGGTTGCTATATAAAATCCATAAAGTGCATTAACAACTGCACTAACAATAAATGCTTTAAATATGTTTATGGCATTAGGCATATAAAACACCTAACGTTGTGTTAGACCGCCTCCGCATTAAGCGCTTACTCCCACTTCTTCCATACTCCCAGCTCACCGAACAACGAGAAGTACACACCCTCGGCAAGACCTTTGTAGACAGTGTCTATGATCCGTTGATCTGCATCAGATCCAGCAATCCACCACCCGCTGCAAAATGAGTAGCACGGGAACCGTCGCAGAGACGAGTATGCGCCAATCCAATAGGTCGCGAGGATTGTAGATCCGCCAAAGAACTGGATCTTGTACGTTGGCGGCAAGTGATCCCCACGGTAGATCTCCCACTCCAGGGGGTTAAACGCCCAGGACTCCAAGATTCGCCGAATGGCTTCGTCATCCTTGATAACATTTGGTTCTGAATCTGCGGACTCTAAATTCAATACGACAATATGCGTCACTTCTCGTGAATCCGGCGGTGCCTGGCCATCGATCTTTTGGCCTGCAGCGCATCCGCAGACTGTAGCGACCAGCATCAGAGCGATGCCAGCGGATATAGGCAGCTTGGAGGTTAAGGGCATCTGAAGATCCTCATCCCCACGCTCATTGAGATCGGCCGACTATCATTTGTCGCCATGCAATGGTACTCAGTTCCGTAATCGGTCTAATGTTTGAGTTAAAGGGCGCCGCGCTTTTTTGCGGCGTCTGTTTTGAGCGACTTGTTATGCCTTGTGACTACTGACCAAACAAGAGCATATATATTGACCCAAATAAAACTAGTAAATAGCTGCACAGGCACCCATAACCAACTAGTAACTTCAGAGTAGTAAGTTAAATATGAGGCAGGTGCATTCAAAATTTGCCACAATTTAAATAACCAAGTATGTCCTTCTTTTATTACTACCGAATCAGAAAACCCAGTTGCAAACACCATCATTCCTAGCAACCAACCACCTAGGCCAAAAATAAAAGCATGAATAATTGTGATAATTAATATTTTAGGCATAACGATTAAGTTAAGGGGCCGAGCAAAGCGAACGATTTGAGCGCATTGTCAGGTGGCGATTGCGTACTTCTTCGTTTTGTCTGCGCCGGGCTGAATTAGAATTTGACCGTCCACTTGCCTCCACCAGTT
>CAMYII010000114.1 GCA_947258385.1 Acidiferrobacterales bacterium | reverse complement strand
GTCTGCGAGACCTGTCACAACCACACCAAAAACCACTGCAACGGAGAAGCCACCAACACCGGGCAATGCAACGACAGACATAAGACGGGCGAGACCTGCACGACCTGTCACGAACATATAGACGGACTGTGCCCCTCGCAGCCTTGTCCCTGAACGTCGACGCGGAACGGCATCATTCTTGAGCGCGGTCCGGCCGGTATGACGCCCGAACAGCGTCGGCAGGCGAAAAAGCGCTTACAACGATGGAAGACGATGAGCCCGGAACAGCGTCAGCGTGCCCGCGCCCGCTATGAACGCTTCCGACGTCTGCCGCCCGAGGAGCAGGAAAGGTTGCGCCGCACACGGCGGTGGTTCCAGAGCCTGCCCCCCGAACGCAGGCAGGAGCTGCGACAACGCTGGCGGAACCTGCCGCCGGGGCAGCGCCGTGTCTTGCGCGAGAGGCTGCAAAACATGACGCCGGAACAACGCCGCGAGGCCCGCGATAGGCTCCGGAACATGACACCCGAGCAACGCAGGGCGTGGCGAGAGAGGAGGTACCAGCGTTCTCTGGACTCGCAAGATAACGCCGGCGCACAGAACACCCCGTATCAGCCGGGGAAATAGGGAACAACGAATCCCCGAATATCCCTACAGCGCCTCAAGCCGTGGTGGAAGACAGGGCGGCACGAAAGGTGAGCGGGATCTGCCCCAGCACCTGCACACGCCGGCGCCTGTGCCAGAGCTGCCTGGATCCGTCGGTAAAGGTCAGACTCAGCATTGCCGGTTCCGCGTCATAGCGCGCACAGGAAAGCCAGCGCGAGGCTCCGGCCTCGGTGATGTAAAGCGTCCCGTCGCCCGTGCACCACATGCCGCTGGAAACATTGTCCGAACCCCAGAACCAACCCCAAGGGTTTCGTGCTTCGGCAATGGTTTGCGCGTTGCCGTGCACATAGGTGCCATCGGAGAGGATCTCCATGAACACCTGCGCAGCGGCCGCACTGTCCGGACCGAGGGCGCTTGGCAGGAAATCCCGGTGCACCCACATCCCGACCAGCGCGGGATCGCACTGCATAGTCGACCGCGGCCGTGTGCTGCGCCGTTCGCCGCCGACATCGATCCCGGTTTCGTGCTTCGATTGCTCGCAAAACGGCCTGGGCAGCACTTGACCGTCTTGCCGATTAATTACGGCAAAGTCCAGTATCATTCGTTCTTGATCCATCGATGCCTGGAATTCGAATCGGGTGCCCAAGAGCGCGTGCACCATACTACCTCGCGCCGTCGCGCCACTGGCGGTGCCTGTCAAGGCATAGCGCTCGCCGGCGGCAATGACCTCGCCCTCGATCGAAACGCCTTTTTGCGAGAGCGTGATGGTCGCCGGCACCTGGTTGATGCGCCCTGCGAAGCTGCCGCTGAAACAACTCAGCGCGGCGGTGTTGATTTCCCATTTTGTGTTTAACCGACCAGGCATGCACACCTCTTACGTATTATTTTCGTATTACTTTCGATGACTTGGTCCTGCTGCCGGAGATTATGCCGTTTAATCAAGCGGATTGGACCTTCATCCATCCGCTGCTCCGTACCTTTTCTCCGAAACCGATACGCTCATCAGGCGTGAATCACCGCCGCTCGGAAAACCGCTCGGGGGACATTCGGGCGGTACCCAGTAACCCTTCAAGCGGCCGCGTCGGGCGCGCACGCCTCGCCGCGCTTGACCAGGAATCCGCATCACTCATAATGCAAACCATCACCCACGCCTGGACCCGCGCATGACACACCGTTGCCGGTACTCACATATTGCCATCGGCGTCTGTCTGCTCGGCGGGTGTCTCGGGCTCGCGGCCGATGCGCGCGCGGAGACACCCGTCGAGCAAGGCGCTCCGGAGAAAGAGCGCCCGCGAGGAGAAGACAAAATGTCCGGGGCGCGACAGTCGATGGTGCGCACCATAGAGGCGGATGTACGCGCGACCAGCCTGGCGCTGGACAAACAGGCATTGGACGAGAGGGTGATGACGGCCATGGGCAAGGTGCCGCGACATGAGTTCGTGCCGTGGCTTGAACGCCGCTTCGCCTACATCAATCGCCCGCTGCCGATCGGGCATGGGCAGACCATCTCCCAACCTTACATCGTTGCGGTCATGACGGATCTGTTGAAGGTCGATGCCGATGACCGGGTGCTGGAGATCGGTACCGGTTCGGGCTACCAGGCGGCGATCCTGGCCGAGCTGGTCGACAAGGTCTATACCATCGAGATCATCGAACCACTCGGCCGGGAGGCCGCATCCCGGCTCGAGCGGCTCGGTTACGGGAATATCACGGTGAAGATCGCCGACGGCTACTACGGCTGGAAGGCGCACGCACCCTTTGATGCCATCGTCGTTACCGCCGCCGCCGGCCATATTCCACCGCCGCTGCTGCAACAGCTCAAGCCGGGCGGCCGCATGGTGATCCCGGTGGGCAGCCGCTTCATGGTGCAGCAGCTGGTGCTGGTGGAAAAAGATGGAAAAGGCAAGGTCACAACACGACAGGTGCTACCCGTAATGTTCGTGCCGCTCACGGGCGGCCACTAAAAGGATGTTGAAAAAGTCCATCCATGGCCTTTCTCAACTCGCTGCGCTGCGGTCGCCGCTCTCGGCCAGTCGCTCCCGGCCATCCCTGGCCTCTCGCGACACTAGACCGCCCTGGGTCGTCGGTCGCTCCTGCGCATCCTGCGCCCGCGACACTAGCCCATCCATGGGCGTCGTCCCTGGCCTTCGCGGCACTAGGACTTCCTGTCCGTCGGCCGCTCTCGGCCTTCCTGGCCTTCGCGGCACTAGGACTTCCTGTCCGTCGGCCGCTCTCGGCCTTCCTGGCCTTCGCGGCACTAGGACTTCCTGTCCGTCG
>CAMYII010000113.1 GCA_947258385.1 Acidiferrobacterales bacterium | reverse complement strand
CTCCCGGGGCTCGTGGCCTCGTTCGACAAGGAGACAGGCGCGAATGTGATCTACGACGCCGCCCCGGCGGGCTTGATGACCCGGCTCATGGACGCCTACATCTCCCAGCACTACAAGCACCCGTCCTGCTTTTGCGGGGAGATGATCGGTGCTTCTGGTTAACTGCAGCATTATCGCACTTGCCACGATGTCCAGATGCGAATCGGACCAGAGTTAAACATTTTTTGCGGGAGATATACATAGAGCGGTGGCAAGGGTTCAATTGATGGAGGTATGCATGAAAACGAGTGTGATTGAGATTGGCGGATTGCTCTCGGTCCTGAGTGCACGCGGCGTGGAGAAGCAGCTCGCGCGGCTGCCCGGCGTAAGGAAAGCCGAGGTCAACTACGTCGCCGGTAGTGCCACCGTCACCTACGACGAGACGGCGGTCGATCTCAAGACCATCAAGGCGCGTGTGCATGAATGCGGTTATCACTGTGCCGGGGAACAACTGCCAAAACATGTTTGCGAACCCGAGGATCCGCCGGGTGAAGCTGCGGTTGTGTCCATGCCCGGCCACGCGGAACATGCGCGCGCGGCGGTCGCGGAACACGCCGGGCATGCTGGCGCCAAGGACGAGATGGCCCACGAGATGGGCCATGGCGGCGGCATGGACATGCAGGCCATGGTGCGCGACATGCGCAACCGCTTCTGGGTCTGCCTGATCTTCACCATCCCGATCTTCGTCTATTCGCCCATGGGCGGGCTGTTTTCATCGCCGTCGCCGCCGTTCGGTCTGGACCTGAATGTCTGGCTGTTTCTGCTCGCGACTGTCGCCGTGATCTGGCCGAGCTGGCCGTTCTTTGTCGCCGCCTGGCGCGCATTGAAAAACGGCGTGCTCAACATGGCGGTGCTGGTGGTGCTGTCGGTCGGTACCGGCTACCTGTTCAGCCTCGGCGCAACCTTCTTCTTCGAAGGCGTGCAGTTCTTCGAGGCGGTGGCGGTGCTGCTGGTGTTCATCCTGCTCGGCCACTGGCTGGAGATGCGCGCCCGCGCCGGCGCGTCGGACGCCATCCGCTCGCTCATGGATCTCGCCCCGCCCAAGGCCACCGTGCTGCGCGACGGTCGGGAGCTGGAGATTCCCACCGCCGAGGTTGCGAAAGACGACATCGTGGTGATTCGCCCCGGCAACAAGATCCCGGTGGACGGCGAGGTGCTGGAGGGCGAATCCCAGGTGGACGAATCCATGCTAACCGGCGAGTCCATGCCGGTCGGCAAGAAGCCCGGCGACACGGTTATCGGCGCCACTATTAATAAGAGTGGCAGCTTCAGGTACCGCGCCACCAAGGTGGGTGCCGACACGGCGCTCGCCCAGATCGTCAAGCTGGTACAGGAGGCGCAGAACTCCAAGGCGCCGGCACAGCTGCTGGCGGACAAGGCCTCGCAGTGGCTGGTGGTGATCGCTATCGTCATCGGCGTTGCAACCTTCGCGGTGTGGTTCTGGGGGCTCAGCGCGACGCTGCTGTTCGCCGTGACCCTGACCATCACCGTGTTCGTCATCGCCTGCCCCGATGCTTTGGGGCTCGCGACACCCATGGCGGTGATGGTGGGCACCGGCCTCGGCGCGAAAAACGGCATCCTGTTCAAGAACGCCTCGGCGCTCGAGGACGCCACCAAGCTGGATATCGTGGTGTTCGACAAGACCGGCACGCTCACCATGGGCGAGCCGCAGGTGGTCGAGGTCGTCGTGGCGCCGGATACCAATGAGGACGCGGTTCTCGCCCTGGCCGCCACCGTGGAGCAGGGCTCGGATCATCCGCTGGCGCAGGCGATACAACGCAAGGCCGAAGGGTTGAAGCTCGAGCCGCTCGCCGGTTTCGCCAACATCGAGGGCAAGGGCGCGCGGGCCGAGGTAAGCGGCAAGACCGTGCTGCTGGGCAACCGCTGGCTCATGGAGGAGGAAAAGGTGATCATGGCCGGCCTTGAACTGCAGGCCGCGCGCCTGCAGGGGGCGGGCCAGACCGTGGTGCACGTGGCCGCCGACAGCCACCTGGTGGGCCTCATCGCCATTGCCGACGCGTCCCGGCCGACGGCGGCGGCGATGGTCAAGAAGATGCAGGCACGCGGCGTCGAGGTGGCCATGCTCACCGGCGACAACCGCGCCACCGCCGAACGCATCGCCGGCGAACTCGGCATCGGCACGGTGATCGCCGATGTGCTGCCGGGGCAGAAGGCGGACAGGATCAAGGAACTTCAAAACAGCGGCAAAAAGGTCGGCATGGTGGGCGACGGCGTCAACGACGCCCCGGCGCTGACCCAGGCAGACGTCGGTTTCGACATCGGCGCCGGCACCGACGTGGCCATGGAGAGCGCCGACGTGGTGCTGATGAAGAGCGACCCGCATGACGTGCTCGGCGCCATCGAGCTGTCGCGCGCCACGCTGCGCAAGATGCACCAGAATTTATTTTGGGCGGTGGCCTACAACGTCATCGCCTTTCCCGCCGCGGCCGGCGTGTTCTATCCATTGGTCATCAGCCCCGAGGTGGCGGCGCTGGCCATGTCCGGCAGCTCGGCGCTGGTGGCGGTGAACGCCCTGCTGCTCAAGCGCACGCGGTTGGAAGGCATTGGCCCCATCAGGGAGGGCGGCGCGTGAGCAGTGAAGTGTTCTGGCGCTCGCCGCAGGTGGCGGGCCTGGTGACGGTAGCGGCCATGTTGCTGGCCTTTGTGTTGGACAATTCCCCGCGGAGGGCTGGTACGTGCAGGTGCATCACCTGCCCGTGCTGGTCCAGGTGGGCGACTTTAGCATCAACAAACCGTTGATCCTGTGGATCAACGACGGCTTGATGGTGTTCTTTTTCCTGCTTATCGCCCTGGAACTCAAACGCGAGGTGCTGGAAGGGGAGCTGTCATCCCTCAAGTCCCTCGCCGCG
>CAMYII010000112.1 GCA_947258385.1 Acidiferrobacterales bacterium | reverse complement strand
GTGTTCGGCGGACTGACGCTGATCCTGCGTGACGATACCTTCATCAAATGGAAACCGACCATCGTCTACTGGATACTCGGCGCCCTGGTCTTTGGCAGCCAGTTTATCGGAAAAAAAACGGTCATCGAGCGTCTGCTCGGCGGCCAGATCACCCTTCCCCGCCATGTATGGCAACTGCAGAACCTGAGCTGGGCCATTTTCTTCATGATTCTCGGTGCCTTGAACCTGTACGTGGCCTTCTATTACGGCCTGGAGCTGGACGACGATACGCGCCAGGCAATATGGGTTAATTTCAAGGTATTTGGACTGTTGGGGTTAACGATGGTGTTTATCGTTCTGCAAGCATTGACCATGGCAAAATACATCCAGCAAACCCCTGAAAAAGACGATACCTGAACGATGCATTACGCGATCATCGGCACCGATACCGAGGCCAGCCTGGAGAAGCGGCTGGCGACGCGCGAGGCGCATCTGGCGCGTCTGCGACAATTACAGCAAGAGGGCCGCCTGCTGATTGCCGGGCCGTTTCCGGCCGTGGACAGCCCCGATCCCGGGCCGGCCGGTTTCAGCGGCAGCCTGATCGTGGCGGAATTCGATTCGCTGCAGGATGCGCAGACCTGGGCCGAGGCCGACCCTTATGTCGCAGCCGGCGTTTACCAGACGGTAAGCGTTAAGCCCTTCCGCAAGGTGTTGCCATGACGGACCGGGTCGCCCGTATCGAGCAGCGTCTGCGCGAAGCCCTGGCGCCTGAGAGTATCGAGATAGGCGACGAGAGCCATCTGCATGCGGGCCACGAAGGCGCGAAGGGTGGAGGCGGGCATTTCGCCGTTACGATTGTCTCAGCGAAGTTTCAGGGACAGAACACGGTCATGCGTCACCGCCTGGTCTACGACGCCCTGGGCAACATGATGCAAAAAGAAATCCATGCGCTGAGTATCACGGCCTTGTCCCCCGACGAGCTGTGAGTTCGGCAGCACCCGCCGGTCATCCCCCAGTCACAACTCACAGACCTCCTGGCAGCAACGGCAAGGCGGCGGATCGTTAGCGGCAACGATCAGTTGGTCAGCTCGTCGTCAAGCTGTTCCAGCCGGTACCCATGCTGATAGATGGCATTCAACCGCCAGCCTTGCTCCGGATTAAGCTGCAGTTTCTTGCGCAAACGGCTGATATGGGTATCCACGGTTCGCGTGTTGATTTCCGGGTTGCGCCCCCAGACGCTTTCCAGGATGTGGCCGCGAGACACGACGCGCCCGGTATGGGAAAAAAGAAAAACGGCAAGATCAAACTCCTTGTCGGTCAAATCAATGGGCTCGCCTCCGCGGGTGATACTGCGACTTGTGTGATCGACACGAAAGGTCCCGAGTTCCATCACTTCTCCGGGACCGGCCTGCGCCCGGGCGCGCCGGCCAAGAGCCAGTATGCGTGCGATCGTCTCTCGGCGTTTAACAGGCTTGGTCATAAAATCGTCCGCACCCTGCTCAAGGGCATAGACAACATCCTCCTCGCTGTCGCGCCGTGTGACAAACAGCACCGGAATCGGCCAGTCGATATGCTCGCGGACCCACGCCAGGACCTTGTCGCCGTTGATGTCCGGCAGCATCCAATCGATGATCAGCAGATCGAAGGTTTCTTGGGAGATGGTCTTTATGAGTGACTGGCCAGTCGAAAATGTCTGACATTCATGGTCGGCTTCGAGCAGCCACAGCTTCATGAGCTCAGCCTGGTGGGGATCGTCTTCCACAATTGCAATGCGCATACAGCACCCGCCCTTATTCATATCCCTTGAGAAGACCCGCTGCAACAGAAGAAAACATATTTAGCCGGCGATGTCCATACTCCTGCCGCGGGTACAACCGACCCATTCCTTAGCCCCCGAAAAGCATCGATCACACCGCGATTCGGGTCCTGCCTTGGGGTGGCGGAAGGGCCGCACCGTTGCGGGGCATTGCTCAGGTCCAGGAAAAGGCTGAAACGCGCCTAGCAACTCAATACAGTCTCGACGACGATTTCGGGGGCGTCGTCAAGCACACGTAAATACGATATTTACGGTACCTCAGAGACGACAGAAACACTCGCCCTGATCGCTGAACCTGATCGCGTTCTTGATCTCGCAGGCCTCATATCCGGCTGCTTCGAGCGCCTCGTATTGGAACCGGGCGAACATCGGCCTGACAACCTTCAGTTCAGTAAACAGCGTGCTTTGATTGTTGAGTACGTCACTCAACAATTGGCTTAGCTCGATGTTCTCAGTACCCGCCGCAAAATGCCAAAGTGCCGCGGCAGCCTCACCCTCCACCCCCGCCTTGGCATACGGGAAGCGGCGTCTCAGGCACAGACGGTCCGGTGACTCGAAATAGTACAGGTTGGATGGATAAATATCGAAGCTCAGGTGCGTGACTTTACCCTGAGCCAGCGCCGGTTGCGATGAGATCGGCCACAGCGGAGCCATCATACAGGCGATCCCGTCGACCACCGGCTCAGTGCAGTATTCCCAATAGGCTTGCGCGGCATTGGCGGCCCGCTCGTGCGCCTGATCACCTATCAGAAGCCGCGGGCTGCGGAAATAACCCGGCGGGTGCAGCCTGTGTTGCAGGTCAAACTCGAGCCTCACGCCGACCGGTGCATCGATACCGGGCCAGGCGATCAAGGATTCCTGATAGTTGGTGATGGCAAGGCTATCGGTGAAAATCGCGATCCGTGCCGCCTGCGCGACGCCCAGCAGGCCATTATAGAAATAATAAGCAAACGGCGCGACGATGACCGCAACGCCGAGGTAATACAGCGCCTTGCCACGGGCCTGTTCCCCTTGTTCGCGCCGGTACAGCCAGAACCAGCCGTAGAAAAGCACAAGGAAAAAAAGCGCGCCGCCAAAGTAGAACAACGAAACCGGCAACCCTTCTTTGTCAAACAATAAGGCTGCGCCCAGCCCCAGGATGGCGAACACGCATAGAAGAACAAAGACAACAGCTTTATAAAAAGCGTACATAGACATTGATTTGCTGGCTTATTCTTGACTCTTCGGTCACGGTTTTCCGTGCCTAATCCAAGGTTCCTTAATCACTCCACGTCGCCTGGCGATCTCATCGACCCGCTGGCGCAAACGCGCTCCTTGCGGCACCGTGGCCCGCCTCGGAACGCGCGTCATCATAAACCATTGTCAGCAGAAATGCAGGACTCTGTGGCGCGGGAGACCGGGGCTGCGGGTCGACCGTCGCGGCGCGCCCGGGTGAGCGCGGGGAATCGCCAAAACCAACCGTTTGGCGTTGGCCCGCGAGAACGCCCGCGGCCTACCGGCCCGCGGGTGGGCGGGAACCGGAATCATCCGCGCCGCGCCGAAGCGATTCTAGAGGAGCGGTACATGGATGTACCGCCTGCGGAACTAAGGATGCAATAAGTCCATGGATAGACTTATTCAGAGGTTTCTTAATGAGTGACGCACCCGTCATATCCAAGTCAACCCCTGCTCGGCATCTCACCCGCCCTTTTTTCCGCCGCCTCCAGTGCCTCGCGGAGTCGACCCTGCCAGATTGGGATATCTTTGCGGCTGAGATCCGACGGTATTTTCAACGGCTCACCGATAACCAGTGCCACCCGCGAGAACAGGCCCGGCACTTCCATGCGGTCCCAACGCCGCGCCATGACATGCTTGCGGCGGCTTGCCGCGGTCGTGGGAACAAGGGCAAAGCCCAGCGTCGATGCCAGCTCGATCGCACCCGACTTCACCACATGATAAGGCCCAAGCGGACCATCCACGGCAAGCGCGGCGGTATACTGGGAAGCCAGGGTCGTTCGCATGAAATCCAACAAGCGCACGCCTTTATGCCGCGGCAACAGGATGCACGTGTAACCAAAACGACGGCCGATCTCAGAGATAACCCTTCCCCTGAACGAGTCCGTAGTAAACACAAGTGCCTTTCGCCCACGCAAAAGGGTGAACAGCGGGAAATATCGACCATGCCAAAAGGCCACCAATACCCGCTCGCCCGCACCGTGCATCTCATCCATCCGTTCCAATCCTTCGATTTCAACGCGCCAGGTGGCGCGTTGCAGTCGTAGAAACCATGCACCAAGCAAGCCCAGGATGCGTACCCGTATTTCAGGCGACCGCGTTGTAGACGCCCCCTCACAATTGGCGCCGTCAACCTCAGGGGCAGTGTCGCGTTTGGCACCGCACACCTTGCTCGTCTCCGGTGACTTCTCGTTATTGGAAGGCAGCAGCACCGCGTCCCCCACGGCTTGTGCGATAATGCGCAGTATCCTCCATTCCCCGCTCAGGCTCCGGCGCGCCGCGCTCCACGCGCTTTCATCGATGTCCTTGTTCGATGGCTGGGCCGCGATAAGCGAGCGGTAAAGAGTCAGCACTCGCTGAATACTCGACGGCAGAGAAAACCCGGTAGCCGTCTCACGCGCGGCTTGCCGCACACCTTGGACTTCTTCGGGATCAAGGGCTGCAATCCACGCCAGGGCTGCAATGAATACATCTAGATCCTCCCGCGCCAGCAGACGTCCATTAACACCGTCGCGCACAATCTCCCGCGCTCCCGGCGCATCCAGAGCCACAACCGGCACGCCCGCCGCCATGGCCTCCGCCAGCACCAGGCCCTGGGTCTCTGAAAGGGAACTAAAAGCAAATACATCCATCGCGCAATAAGCATCCGCCAATCCCTTGGCATCGAGCACACCCGCAAGATGCAGACGCGCGCCGAGGCCATGCTTCTCAAACATATCCCGGATAACCTGCTTCATAGCCCCCTCACCCGCAATCAGGCAGTGGGCACGCTCATTGCCGAGCAGAAAACGGACGATGGCCTCCGCCAGAAAGGCCAGGTTCTTCTCAGGCGCCAGGCGTCCCACGTGGCCGAGCAGAAAGGCATCCTCTGGAATATCCAACATCCCTCGAGCGGCACCGCCGTCACCGCTCGCGAGCTGCTCCAGGTGCACGCCTGTGGGTATCACCTCAATCAACCCTTCTACGCCATATTGCCTGAGGAATTCAGTCAGGCTCTCACTCGGCGCGATGACGGCATCGCACAGTTCGCAATAGCCCAGCGCCATATTGAGTGCAAGACGCTTTAGCCTGGGTGAGTCCACCGGAGCGTAATGGCTGTAATACTCGTAACGGGTGTGATACGTGAAGACCACCGGAACGTCACAGGTCGCCGCCACACGCAGGGCGGTATCGCCCAGCAGAAACGGATGATGAGAGTGGATGATGTCGGGTGCGAATGTGCGCAGGACTGCATCCAGGCGATGACCGACAGGTATAGGAACAGAAAAGTCGCTGCCTCGAAAGTGCTGTAGTGCCGGTATCCGGACCACATCCCTCTCGGATTCCGGCATGCCTTCGAACACAGGCGCAACCACCAATACGCGATGCCCCTGATCACGCAGCCCCTCCGCTAACCCCTGGACGCTACGTGCCACCCCACCGACATGCGGCGTAAAGGTATTTGTAAACATCATGATATTCATGGGTGTGATTTCAACCGATTAGCGCAGCGTCCACTTCACCAACCACATCCCCGGCAACACTGGCAACCATAGGGAAAACCACGTAGCAATAAAGTCGCAATCAGCGCCGCCTCAATCGGTACTCCCAGCATCCCACGCATACTGACACAAGTCACTTCGAAGGTGCCAAGGCTCAGGGGAATCGGGCTGACCGTGGCGACCATGGATGCTAATACAAAGCTTGGGAAGACCACCCAAAACGGCACTTGCACGCCGACCATCTGCAACATGACCCATAAGGTGGCTGCATCCAAGACAAAAACTGCCCCTGAAGCGCATGCAACCCCGTCTTGGCCATTCGTAGGCCGACGACGGGGCCGCTTTAATGGCTTGCTTCGCCTACATAGAGCCGATATTCACGATTGACCCACCACCGTGCGAAAAATAGAACCATCATCAACCGCTTAGCCCAACGCCACCTCCACATGATGATCCCGGCGGTCGTCCACAAGGGGGATTATGCCTTGCGGTCGCCCTGCCCCATCTACGCCGGCTCCATTTACCGCGGCACCGTCCAGCGTCACGCGGATCACATGCTCCGGCTTGTCGCCTTCGCGTCTGACTGTGATGTGGTAGAAGGTCTCTCGATAGCGGTAGTGGATTTTGTACGACTCCCAATGGGCCGGGATACACGGTGCGATGCGCAGATGGTCCACTTCCAGTTGCAGGCCCAGTAGTGTTTCCACGGTCAGCCGGTACATCCAGCCCGCCGCCCCGGTGTACCAGGTCCAACCGCCCCGGCCTGTGTGTGGCGACGCGCCGTAAATATCCGCGCACATGACGTACGGCTCGACCTTGTATCGCTCGATCTCCGCAGGCCCACTACCGTGATTGACGGGATTGAGCATGGCGAACAATTCCCACGCCCGTTCCCTGTCACCCATCATGGCAAACGCCATCGTGGTCCAAATCGCGGCATGGGTATATTGGCCACCGTTCTCGCGCACGCCGGGCACGTAGCCCTTGATATAACCGGGCTCAAGGTCTGATTTATCGAAGGGCGGGGCGAACAGTTGGATTAACTGCGCATCGCGTCGCACCAGGCGCTTGTCCACCGCCGTCATCGCCTGGCGGGCTCGCACGCGTTGACCGCCGCCGGAAATGACCGCCCAACTCTGGCTGATCGAATCGATTTGGCATTCGTCACTGCCGGACGAGCCCAAGGGTGTGCCATCATCGAAATAGGCCCGCCGATACCAGCCACCGTCCCAGGCATTGGCCTCAATATGGTCGCGCAGCAGCGCAGCCTGCCCGCTGCACACTTCGGCAAAGGCCGCATCGTCTCGCCCACGAGCCAGGTCTGCAAACAGCTGCAGGTTCTCGTACAGGAACCACGCCAGCCAAACGCTCTCGCCCTTGCCATCACGACCGACGAGATTCATGCCATCGTTCCAGTCGCCGCTGCCTATCAGCGGTAATTGATGTTCGCCAAAGCGTAAACCATGTTTGATTGAACGCACGCAATGTTCATAGAGGCTTGCCACTTCAGTCGAACGTTGCGGCAGGTCGTAGTAAGCCTCCTCTTCCGGATTCAACTTGCGGCCCTCCAGGAAATGTACTGACTCGTCGAGTACGCCCGTATCGCCGGTCGCCAACACATAACGACAGACTGCATACGGCAGCCACAAATAGTCATCGGAGCAATGTGTGCGCACACCTTGTCCGTTGGGCGGATGCCACCAGTGTTGCACGTCACCCTGGCGGAACTGGCGCTCGGCGCAACGGATCAACTGCTCGCGGGCGAGCCACGGTGTCGCATGGATCAGCGCCAGGGTGTCCTGCAATTGATCGCGGAAACCGTAGGCGCCGCCGGACTGATAATAACCGCTGCGGCCCCAGAGCCTGCAGGACAGTGTCTGGTAGACCAGCCAGCCGTTGGCCAACACGTCCAACGCGAGATCCGGCGTCTCCACGTGCACCGCGCCCAAGGTGTGGTTCCAGTGTCCCCACACCGCTTCCAATGCCTGCCGCGCGCCAGCCGGTCCGCCGAATTGTTGGATGAAATGCTGCGCT
The DNA here is from genome assembly GCA_947258385.1 of Acidiferrobacterales bacterium. Taxonomy (GTDB): domain Bacteria; phylum Pseudomonadota; class Gammaproteobacteria; order Acidiferrobacterales; family SZUA-150; genus CAMYII01. Next base: position 13,785 of record CAMYII010000112.1, on the reverse strand, counting down.
TCGTCGGTGTTGCGGGCCGCGCCGAATACGAACACGATCTCGCGCTCTTGCCCGTCGCCCAGTTCGATCTGGGTCTGTATCGCGGCGCACGGATCAAGGCCCGCACCTGTCTTGCCCGACAAACGCGTGCGGCGCATCGCCGCCGGGCTGGCCAGCGAGCCGTTGCGGCCAATGAATTCTGTACGGTTTCCGGTCACCGTACGCTCCAGCTCGCTGACCTGCACAAAGACGACCCGATTGGCGCATTCGCGACCGTAAGCATTGCGGGCAAACAGCGCCCCGCTGTGCGGATCCATTTCAGTAACAATGTGCATCAGATTGGCGTGTCGCCACTCACCGAGCACTAGCTCCCAATACCCGGTCAGCGATAATCGACGCGGGCGCCTCGAATGGTTGCGCAGCTTTACCACCGCGAACTTTACCGGTGCGTCCATGGCGACGTAGGTGTACAGTTCCGAGGAGATGCCGGCTTCGTGATGCTCGAACACGCTGTACCCAAACCCGTGCCGGCACACATACCCGGACCGATCGCGGATGGGCAACGGCGTCGGCGACCAGAACGCACCCGTTTCCTCGTCGCGGATGTATAGCGCCTCGCCGCTGCTGTCGCTAAGCGGGTCATCGTGCCAGGTGGTCAGCCGGAACTCGTGAGCGTTTTCCACCCAGGTATACGCGCTCCCGCTCTCGCTGACGACCGTGCCAATGTGCGGGCTGGCGATGACATTCACCCGCGGCGCCGGCGTGCTCTGGCCCGGCTCCAGGGTGACGATGTATTCGCGCCCGTCGGGCGTGAAGCCCCCCAGGCCGTTGCAGAAAATGCGTTCGCGCGCCGGCAGCGCCTGAATCGATTCAGCTGCCGGCTCAGCTGCCGCTTGCAGCACCGGCTTCAGACGGTCTGACATACGCTCTGCCGGTCCGCGGCGTTGCACCTGCTCCGCCAACGTCTCGGCGGTATCGGTGAGCACGACGCGGGCGACGGTCTGGAACAAGACCCGGTCCTCCTCGGAAAGTTCTTCGGCACGCCGCACGAAGACCCCACCCGGTCTGTTGATAACTTGCGCTTCGGGACCCGCGTTGATCAGCCCTATGATCTGGTCTTGCAGAACCGCTCGGTAACCCGAGAAATCCTCGTTCACGATCACCAGGTCCGCAGACAAGCCCTTCATGCGCCAATAGGCATGGGCTTGCAGCGCCTGTTTTACCAAGTCGATGCGGCTCCGGTCGCCGATGCGTATCAGCACGATCGGCAGATCGCCCGAGACGGCAAAGCGCCAAAGCCCGGACTGACCAAGCCGGTTGCGGGCAATGACGCTGGGCTTGGCGCGGCGCAGGGCATTGCCGTAAATGACGGAGGTGGCCAGGCGGCCAAAGACCTGTGCATTGGCCTCGGTGGCGTTGAGGTGGCGCAGCACCTCCTGACTTTGGAACCATGCCATTTCAAAGGCACGCTCAACGAAGTGGCGGTCACAATATTTGTCGAGCAATGCCAATGCCGCCTCGCGCGTGTCCGCGACTCCGGAGATAATCTGCACGGTCGCCGATTCGTCGGGTAATAAGATGATGGTGCGGCGGATCGCCACGATAGGATCGAGCACCGAACCCTCCGCATTCGATAACCGCCTTGACAACCCCTCCGACAATTGGGAGGGGCTGTCACTGCTATCCAGTACCACCGGGTTGGCCGCCGTTCGGCCCCGCCCGATGAATTTAGCGCGGTCGGTCTCGTAAGACGGCTCGCCCGCAACCGCGCCAGGTGCCGCCAATAGGTGAAACATCCACGGCACCTGCTCCCCCGGGGTGCGGCGGCGCCGCGTGCAGAGGATCGCTTGCCGGTCGGGCAGGATTTCGGTTTGCACGAACAGATTGCTGAAAGAGCGATGGGCCAGGTCGGCATTCAACGGCGCCAACACCACCTCCGCGTAACTCGTCACCTCGATATGACGGGTACGAGACGACAGGTTGGTGAGCTTGACACGGCGGATCTCGACGTCGTCTTCAGGTGAAACGCTGATCTCGGTATGCGCTTCGATCGCCTGATCGCGCCGCCGGTATTCAGCGCGCGCCTGCACGAAGATCGCCTCGTAGTAATCGGCCTTGCGCAGTGTCGGTTGATACGCGGTTGACCAATAACGCCCCGTGTCGCGATCGTGCAAGTAAATGAATGTGCCCCAGCCATCGCAAGTGGCGTCCTCGCGCCAGCGGGTGACGGCCAGGTCGCGCCAGCGGCTGTAACCGCCACCGGCATGGGTCGCCATGACGTGGTAGCTGCCGTTGGACAACAGGTGAACTTCAGGTATCGGCGTGTTCGGGTCGGTAAACACGCGCATGATCGCGCCTGCTTCCGCGGCGGGGGGTCGCGCGGCGGCGCTCACTTCAGCCGCGTGCGGGTGCAACGTCGCGCCCTTCTTCGGCACACGCTCCTGCAGCAACAATTCCGTCGCCCGTGCGAGGGGGTCAGACATGAATCGGCGCTGCATCGGCCGGTTGAGCAATACGTGCTCAAAGGCCAGCAGGCTCATGCCTTGATGATGCGCCATGAAGGTACGCACGATGGCGTGATTCTTACCCCGCGGCACACGCGATGGCGTGTAATCGACCGCCTCGTAGAACCCATAGGCGCCGAGGAAACCATCGGCGGCAAGCCGCTGCAAGTTGCGACACGCTTCCCGCGGCATCACCGTCAGCGCCAGTGCGCTGGCGTAAGGAGCGATGACCAGGTCGTCTCCCAGCCCGCGCTTGAGGCCCAGCCCGGGCACGCCGAACGCCCGATATTGATAGACCTGGTGCATATCGGTGGCATTGTAGCAGGACTCGGAAATACCCCACGGCACAGCGCGCTGTCGGCCGTATTCGATCTGGCGCGACACCGCGGCCTTGCAGGTCTGCTCCAACAAGGTGTTCTGGTAACTCGGAATTATCAGCCGCGGCATGAGGTACTCGAACATCGAGCCGCTCCACGAAATCAAGCTCACGTCGCCGCCATGACTTGTCAGCAGGCGGCCGAGTGAGAACCAATGCTTCTGTGGTACCTGGCCCTGCGCGATGAGCAGGAAACTGGCCAGGCGAGCTTCGGAGGCCAGCAGGTCGTAGCAGGACGGATCGCGGCGCCGTTCGCCCACGTCGTAACCTATGCTCAGCAAGCCGCGCGACCTATCGTAGAGAAATTCAAAATCCATCACCGCCAGTTCGCGGCAACGATCCACCAAATCGTCGATGATTCTGAGCCGCTCCACGGCGCCCTTATAACGGGACACTGCCACCGCGGCTGCCCCGGCTGACGACAGCGCCCCAGTGCCAACTGCTCTCTCTCTGGCCAATTCCGCCAGCGTCGGGATGTTGCTGAAGTGCCGCGGCCCCGGCTCAGGCCCAGACACCAGGAATCTAAGGTCATCTCGAAGTGCGCGGGATTGCTGGTCGAATGCCTGCGCCCAGTAATACAGTTCGCCATCGATATCAATATTCGCTGGCAGCCATGCAACCAGCCCCCCGCCGGCACGGTGAATCTCATCCAGCAAGAGTTCGGCGGCTGCCAGTGTCTGTGGCTGCGCTTTTGCTGTGAGTTTAGGCAGTGTGCGTGAGTGCAGGGTGTCCTGCAGAAACTTGATCTGCTTCGCAAGATCCGGGACTGGTGACGAGGGCAGGTGTTCGGCAAGCACTAGCAAGGTGTCCTGCAGCCCCTGAAACGCGTTTGATGACAGCACCGGCTGATCTTTCAACTCAAGCAGTCCCGCCTGCAAGGTGAGCAGGCTGCCGGCCAGGTTACCGCTGTCCACCGAAGAGACGTATTGCGGGCGCAGCGGTTTGAGCGTGAGCGTGTCGTACCAGTTGTAAAAATGGCCGCGGTAGCGTTCCAGCTTTTCCATCGTAGCCAGTGTGTTGTCGGTAAGCCGCAGGAATTCTCCGGCGGAAATGTAACCGAAATCGTACGCCGCCAGGTTCGCCAGCAGCGACATGCCGATGTTCGTGGGCGAGGTGCGCGAGGCGATGACCGCAGTCGGATATTCCTGGAAGTTATCGGGCGGCAGCCAGTTGTTCCGTGGACCGACAAACTCCGCGAAGAAGCGCCACGTTCGCCGCGCAGACGCCCGCAGGAACGCCCGCTGATCAACGCTCAAGTCCGGGACGGGGGACAAAAGCGGCCGGCTGATCCACCAGCCGACGACGGGCGACACCAGCCAGAGCAACAACACGGGCGCCCAGAAGAACCACTCCGCCGAGCGGGTTTGCCACAGTGCAAAGGCCAGCGCCAGCGCCAGAACAGGCGCGATCCACATTTCCACAAGAAAACCGGCCAGCGTACGGCGCGCGTTGCGACTTGCATAGGATCGCAGTTGCCAGAGCAACAATCCGCGTCGCGTGAACAGCATGCGCACACCCGAGCGCAGGATCGCATCCAGGCAGATCAGCGTGTCGTAGGGCAAAAGGATCAACGTCAGCAAAGCAAGCGCTATTGGGCGGCCCGCGGATTTGCTTGTCAGGATCAGGTGCACCAGCCAATCACGTTCTTCAGGCCTACGGATGAGTTCGATAACGGCTCCCAGTAAGGTGGGCAACAACACCACAGCCGCGACCAGCAGGGTCCAGAACCACGCCGATCCGGGAGCAAACAGCCAACCACCCACTAGTAAGGCAAGCAGCGACGGCGGCACCAGGCTGCGTCGCAGGTTGTCGAAAATCTTCCACACCGACAGGGCGCTGAGCGGGTTCGCTTGCCGCTTCGCCCCCCGTCTATTAGATCCATTTGACCTATTTGACTCATTTGATCGGGGCGGTCCGGGCACGCGCGAGAGCAGCCAGCCGGCAAGCTGCCAGTCGCCGCGTATCCACCGGTGTCGCCGACTGGCCTCGATGGCGTAACTGGCCGGATGCTCTTCAATGAGGCCGACATCGGTCACCAGTGCCGAACGCGCATACCCGCTTTCCAGCAAGTCGTGACTAAGAATGAGATTCTCCGGAAAGCGTCCATCGACGGCCTGACGAAAAGCGTCCACATCGTAGATGCCCTTGCCGATGAACGACCCCTCCCCGAAAATATCCTGGTAGACATCCGATACCTCGCGCGTGTAGGGATCGATGCCTGACTCACCCGCGAACAGTTTCGTAAACCGTGACTGGCCTGCACTGGTCAGGCTGATCGAAGCGCGTGGTTGAAGGATCGCGTAGCCTTCGACAATGCGTCCCTTGCCGGCATCGTACACCGGCCGATTGAGAGGATGAGCCATGTTTCCTATAAGTGTGCGTGCCGCATCGCGGGGCAGTTGCGTGTCGGTATCCAGGGTGATGACGTACTTGATCGAACCGAGAATGGACACATCACCGACAATATCTGAGAATGCAGTTTGCCCCTCTCCCCGCAGCAGGGCATTGAACTGCTCCAGTTTGCCGCGCTTGCGCTCATATCCCATCCACACCTGTTCATATGGATTCCACACCCGAGGTCGGTGGAACAGATAGAAAATGCACGGGCGGTCCTCGCGGTATGTCTCGTTGAGCGCCTGGACAGCTGCGCGCGCGTAGGCGAGCAATGCGTCATCGTCTGGCAGAATGCGCTCGGGCGCGTCACGGAAATCCGTGAGCAAGGCAAAAAACAGATTAGGATCGCGATTACCGAGATAGCGGATCTCCAGGGCTTCGAGAAGATCATCAATCTCTTGTGACCTGCTCAGCAAGGTGGGGACAACCACCATCGTGCGGTGAACGGCTGGAATGCCCTGCGAAAAATCCAATCGCGGTAACGCGCGTGGCGGCAAGACGAGCGTGACCAGCAGGTTCACCAGCGGGACGGCCAGCGCCGAGACGCCGATGATGCCGGTGATCGCAAAAAACCAGTGGCGCCAGTCACCCAGCTCGAACCCGCCGAAAGAGAAATGCACGACCGATGTCGCCAGTGCGGTAAGCAACAGGATGGGTCCGAGGTAAAGGAACAGGCGGAAATGCCGGATCGCTCGGCTGGCTCGCAATTTCCACGGCAAACGGCAACCGACCGCACGCTCCAGACTCTGCCGTCCGTGATCAATCAGGTAGTATCCAACATGCGCGGTGCGGTCGTTGGTACCCGATCGCTCTGCAGCAGTCTGCGCGAGAACAATGGCTTCACGTGCCACCGCCAACTCGCTGCGCGAACTGTGCGCACAACCTCGGGCCACGTCTTCGATGACATGCCGGTAGCGATCGCGGGTGGCGAAATCCTGGCTGGCGTGCATCCCCGTCGGGTCTTCACGCAATGTCTGTTCGACGACACTGAGCGACTCGACGTAATTCCTCCAGTTCATTGCGCCGATGAAACGCAGACTACCGATACTGTTTGCAATGGAGATCTGGTTGGCCGCGGCCGTTCGGCCGGCCGCCGCCGACAACTGCGTTGCAGTCACCCCTTGCTCGATCAGTTTTTGCTCGACCCAGGTTTGAACGAACGCCATAGCGGGTCCCTGAGCCTGGAGTCTTGCGTAAAATTCCTCCACAAACGGCGCGGTCAGAGGCACATCGGCATTGGCAAACTCGGCCAGCAACTGGATAAGCTGTTTCGGTTCCTTTTCGGCCGTCGCGAGCATGCGGTCTGCCCATGTGATGGCCGCGTCAAGATCCTCGCGCCGACGGGCGATACGCAAGCCAACGCGGCGAAGGTTTTCCAGCAGCGCCAACTGCAGCATGATCGGGAATGCCCACAATTCGCCCAGCTTTAACGGTTCAGCGGTCTGGTAGGCGGCGACGAACTGCGTGGCGTTGTCGCTGTCGACACGACCGTCCATGTGAGAGATCAACTCCAACGCCAGGTCGTAGATGCGGGGGAACCCGGCTGACGGGCCATCAGCCAGTCGCGGCAACTGCCGGCTGTACCCGCGCGGCAGATGCCGGCGCGCCAAACCGAGCTGCTGCTCAATGAGATAGAAATTGTCGAGCAACCAGGCCTCTGCCGGCACGATCCGTTGTCCCGGCGTGGCTGCGGCTGTCACCACGTCATACGCCGCCAGCAGAACGCGCGCATTGTCCGCCAGCCGTGGCAGCAACCTGTCCGGCCCCGGACGCGGATCGATTCTATGCTGGCCAGCCAGCGTTACCGCGTGACGCTTCAGTTGCTCGATGCTGAACAGCTCCGAGCGCAGCAACTTAGTTTCCCGGCCGTGACGCAGCGCATTCCGTGTGCGGGCCGAAAATCCGAACTCTTTGATGCCTATGACATTCTCCTCACTCGAACTCGGGGTAGTCAGCGCAGCACTGGCCTTATGACCTGTGTCTGCCGAAAACTCATACCACGTGCTTTCAGCACCATCAGCCCGTTACCTGTCGATCGCACAATCTTACGCTGTTTTAGCAGGTATTGAGGCCCTCAAGGCAAAAATGGACAGTGTCGTAGAAACGTTTCTTTCTGGAACCCAAGATCAAGGCTTTAGTGCTTGCCCGACAATGGCTTAGCGCCGCACAGGCTTCAACCCGTTTAACTGCGGTTTTTTCAAAAACCCTAGTCAAATTTAACGCGTCTTGTCGGAATCCAAAAGACCCTTGGACTCCTTCTTGGCTTTCTTTGCAGCCTTCTTTTCTTTTGGAGTCATAGCCGGTTTCTTCTTACTTTCCTTATTGCCTTTTTGTTCTTTGCGCATGTTTTTCGCTCCTAATAATTAATGGGTAATCTTCAGGCCAGCCATGGCAGCCCCATCCGACTGGGCCTGATCAATGATGTCCTGACAATGCTTTGCAAGGTACTGAGTATCGAGAGGGAGACTAGCCCGTCCTACAGGGACCATGAAATACCCCACTGTCCGGCAAGAAAAATGCCAAAGCTGGCTAGATGGTACTGCCTACTCTACCATAAATTAATAAATCAATTTATGGCTTTGATTTGCCGTGAAAATGAAAAAATGGGGTCATGAAAAAGGGATCATGGGAGCAAAATGCAGTGACCCTGTTAGGCTGCTGTGATGTGAGACGTGACGCTATCTGTATTTTCTTTATGACAAATACTCCTAGCTATTGAGCTCAGAGAGCGTATAGTGGCTATACTTTACCAATTTAGTCAGTTATTAGACGCGCGCTTCCCCCTGATTGGCGGGAGTGGACATAACCCATGGAGGGTTAATGCGGTTGTAAAACACCTCAATGTATCGGAACGGACTCACAAGCGCCTGCGCACGCGTTTTGTAATCCTGATGATGCGCAAGCTCGGTCTTCAGCGTGCCGAAGAAGCTCTCCACTACCGCATTGTCCCAACAGTTGCCCTTGCGGCTCATGCTGCAGGTGATCCCGTGTTCGGCAAGTATGGCGTGATACTCGGCGGCCGCATACTGGCAACCCTGGTCCGAATGTAGTAACAACCCCGTGGCGATGTGCCGACGCATCAACGCCATCGTCAGCGCATCAACGACAAGCACTTGAGTCAGACGATGGCCCATCGGCCAGCCTACCACCACCCGGGAATACAGATCCAAAATCACTGCCAGGTACAGCCAGCCTTCCCGGGTGGGAATAAACGTGATGTCCACGGCCCAGCACACATTGGACCGAGGGACCATAAACTGCTGGTCCAGCAGATTCGGCGCCGCTTTCGTCTTGCGCGAATCCGTCGTCACGCGGAACTTGGCTATCGTCTTGGGTACGATGCGGCCCCGGCGCATCAGTAACACCACGGTACTGTTCCCACAGCGCTCACCGCGCGCCGTTAGCTCGGCATGCACCCGCGGGGCACCATAGGTCTGATTACTGGCAGCGTGGATCTCAATAACTAACACTTAAGACTAATCAACTAGTGGGTGGCCCCTTTACTACTCTGCCTATAAGCTAAAACTCAAGTAATGTAAATCAGTTGCTCTCCTTGAGTTCAAAATATTTAAAGCCGTCTGTTAACTCTACCCGTATTGTATTCTTATCCAGATGCCTGGCATAGGAAAAGCGCCACTCTAATTTACCAACCTGCCATATTCCATCTTTATTGGGTCCGATTTCTGCTTTGACTACAATCCCATATACATATTTATCATGTTTGACAAAGGTACAGAAGTCACCCAGTGAATAGGCAACGAGCCTATTGGAATTAGCAACTTTATATGAGGTAATCACCTGAGGGACATGAGAGTGGTGGCCAACAATCATATCCCATTTTTTTAACAGTTCCTTTGCGTTATCGATCTGCTTCGGATTCGGGTATAACTGCATTTCATAGCCCCAGTGTGGTGATAAAAGATTGAAGGCAGCATTTTTTTTATATACCGCATCAATATCAGCGAACTCTGCCAGGTAAGGGCAGGGTTTGTTCGACCATTTAGTAACGCTGGCAACACTAATCTTGTTATTTAGTAATACAGCAGGTTCCTGCTTTAGACCAATCGGGATAAAGCCATGCTGTTTTTGTAAATGATAACTTCGTTCCAGTTCCTGTACGGGATAGTCACAGGTGTGATTATTCGCATTGGTAAGAATCATCCTTTCCGGTGGGAACAATGCCTTGAGATCCACAAGAATCTGCTCACTGTGTTTTGAACCCAACAGACCACGCTTTACTGAAGTAATGGTCCCTTCAAAATTGCCGATCAGATAATCCGCGCTGGAAAAAAACTGTTTGAGTTCCCCGCTAAAGGTCAGACGCTTCCCCGGTATCATCATGATATCGCCGAGGAAGGCAATGGTGACCATCGGTGTAATCGTGTTCAAGGTTGTCGTTTCAGGAATAAAGGGCGTTAGTTCTTTATACTGGGTCGACGGACCAAACAGGTTATTGCTCAACCAGGCAGATCTTTCATTGAAGTTGTATGGGGTTGAGGCAGCACAACCAATCAGGATCAGGCTGGTGCAGATTATGCTGATCAAAGTGGTAAATCTGGACCAGTGTTTCATCTCGTCACCTTTTATTCAGCAGGTAGCACCTGTTTAAGAACCCGTGTGGCATTACCACCCATGATCGCGTTGATCTCCTGTGGGGTGTAACCATCATGCAGTGATTTATTTCACCTTTTTCAACCAATAGACAAAGCCGGGGACATCCATCACAGAGATACTCAAATAGGTTGAATCCCCTGCAAAATCATCATCAAAACTACGTTTCCCCATACTTAAACGTAACTTGTCCTCCAGAAAGGCAACATACATACTGGCACCTGCATTGTTTTGCTTCGCCCCTGGCCAGTTCTGCCAGGTATAGGTATAGGTCGGTCCAATACCAAACGAACTGATCAATCCCCTTCGGTTGTAACTTAGAAAGAAATCGAACTGACTAAGCCAGATCGTATCACCGGAAAAGCGGTTGACTTGTACCGGTGTGATCTTGAGATCCAGCGAATAATTATCAGTTAGCTTGATACCCGGTAACCAGGAGACTACCAGTCCGCCGTTACGAAGATCTGCACCGATTTCATAAGGCAACCAGTTGTGCCAGGTATCTGCGGGTGCAGCGGAACGAATCAACAGCTTACTCTCTTCATCTTCTATGAAAGCGTGCACGGCAAAGGCCCCCAGGCCCATTGCACCCCGTATCAAAGACGCGTATTCATCCGTACTCTCTTTCTCCAGTTGCAGCATGCGCACACTGATGCGTGAGGTTAAAGGGTAATACCAGATCCTGGGGTCCTTACTCTTTAAACGGTAGATGCGTTGCATAAACTGACTGGAGTGGCTGACATCATAGCCATTTCTAAACAGCGTCTGAATAAGGTCTGTAAACTCCGGCTCCTCATATATCGTATTGCGCTCCGGATCAAAATGCCGTGTCAAGGCCGAGAAGATGATAGATAAGTTATTATTCCTGTCCTGTTGAGTGGAACTTGTATAACCGGTCAACCACTGCCAGGGGCTGGTCGACTTCTGGTAGTCTGGATGTTCGTGTGTTGCGAGTAAATAAAAAACAGTATCGGCATCAACCGCCTGAGGGATGCCTAACTTGAGATAGATCTTTCTTGTTTCAGCTGAAAGACAGGCCTGATAATCCTTACCCCGCATACAATAGAAATCGGCCAGGCCAAATATTGCATCATAGATGCCTGCATAATAATCATACTCGCGAAATGATCGATCTATGAACGCACCAAAGGCTCCTAGCATTGCCCCGGTAATCGGTGCGAAACGTCTGGTCAATAGTATGCGACGATCACCCAGCTTATCTGCTTTTAGTGCGGCAATAGACAGGGCCCATTGAGGCAGGCTGGATTGTTTGGCCAATAACTGCAATCGTTTCAACAATTGCTGACGAGCATTGGTAATGGCCTTTGACGTTAAACCAACACCTTCATAACCGTAGTAGACAAGCTCCAATTTTTGTGCCTCTTGTAGCAGGCAGGCGGCACCGATTTCACGCTCTGCTGGTTTAAGCTTATATTCCAGATCCAGTTTATTTTTTAGTAGACGCTGACAAGTATCTACACTTGGATTCAGCTTTGTCGTACAACGACCGGCTCTATTGGCCTCGGATGTGACTGCATCGACTAACAGGCAGGTAACATCATAGCTTTGACTGGTCCAGTCTCCTCCACGTAATACATTATAGAGTTCATAGTTACGACCGGTGGAAACTGCTCCACCCAGAAACCTCAATTCATCACGTATACCTGATATTATTGGCTTGGCATTCGTGTCATTATCTTTTTGGGATGTTTTTTCCGGGATTACCTGCGGCGGACCTGCCTGCATAAGTGGTCGGCGGTTATCCGGATCCAGATATATATAGCTATAGGGCCGCGCGCTATTCTGCCAATGGTGGCGTGTATACAAATCCCATTCCTGTGGTTCTGCCAGGGATTTGGCGATACCCAGAGGAACATTATCAAAGACCCCGCCATCAATAAAATTATCAACCCTAGGATAATAGCCAGGGGGGCATTCATAGGGCATGGCCGTTTTGTCGTTAGCTTCTTGGACTGCACAATGAGGTAATGCAATTTTACCAAATGCAATGGGATAGGCACTGGAGGTTAGTATTGCATTGATTAAATGTTCAGGTTCTATTACATAACGCTGTCTGCCAGCCAACTTCGACTGCCGCACGTACATGACATTGCCCAGAAATGGATCATCTTGATTCACTAAATGCGAAACAATCTCGATGCGCCCAGTGTTCGTCGCATCAGGTACGGATTGCAATCGCACCGGGATCATGAAGCGTTGATTTTTTACTTCAACACCTGCGATCGACATCGTTACAGGGTCGACACGTGTTACAATCATACCGAGCGGAAGGTTACAGTCAGCACGAAAAATGTCGGATTTGAGGGTTTCGATAATTTCGTGAATGGCCCTGTCAAAAGCAGCGCGAGTCAAAATTCCATCGCCCTCACGATAGCCCTTTCCCCCGGCTGGTAACATCTCATCTATACCAACATTCAACCACAAAGTGCGGAATAAATTATGATGAATATTATTGCGATAGCTGAAAACCTTGGATGTCGAGAGATGTTGCGCACCATTGTCCAGTTTACTGTCATCGACACACCATTCAATCGCAGAGATAAGCGCATTGATACTGCCGGCAGAAGCACCCACTGATGACATTAATTCCGGATAGAGCTTGTCCGGTTCATTTGAAATGATTTCAGTACGCCTGGTTTTGAGGTATTTCACCAACGCCCAATTAAGCCCGGCCTCGTATGATCCCAGGCTGATACCGCCACTGATCGCTAGTGAGAAAGGGATAACATCCTTGGCATCCTGCCTGCCTGTTATCGGTTTATTTGCATATGCAAATGAACAATATAACGCCACGCTGCAGCCGAAGCCGCAAACTATCGCTCGAACAAAACCGGATACGCGCAACTTTCCCTCAAACATAGTAAAGCGTCATCAATTACTAATTCTACTACAGGGGCATGATAAACGACCCTGCGGTGGTGGGAAATACGTTTACAAGACTATACGTCCCGGCTTACCCGAGTGCCGGTCTATCGCTCTTTGCGCCTGTGGTTATCACATTGAGTGATGGGGTACTAGTCATCGCACCGGATTTAGCCTGAGAATTCTGCGGCCAAATAGATAACCGAATAAGGTAGACACCGAGGTAACCACCAGTCCAATCAGAATTAAATGTGATTCGACTGCTAACATAACCGCAGCCAGATGGGCACCGGCATTGACACCAATACCTGCTGAAAAAAACTAGTCCCAGTTCACTCAATAGCAGGCGTACCGCTGTTGGGACCCCGCCAAAGGTTGGATGTTGCGCGCCCAGGAAACCAATCAAGATACCGATTAATAACAGCCCCGTGGCGCTACCAATACCGAACCTTAACCAACCGAGCTTGATTGTGATCATACCCATTAACAGCCCGGCTCCCAGACCAAGTGACAAGGCCAATAAATCGGTGTGTGGCCTCAGATTCGATACGGCCGGCCCTGTCAACAAGTTTCGCGATATGGTTTTCCTTACCTGTCAGACAAATTCGATCGCCTTTATTAATTAAGCCTTATCTGGCCGTTAACCGGTATGTCGATAGAGGCACGGACTATGGCACGGGCAAACAACCATATTTACTTAAAGAGTTCGAGTTCTTCTATTGTTTGGCCTACAACAAAGGATAGGAAATTCAAGCCCCTTTCACGGGTTCAAGCTACACCTTGACCGACACAGGGTCAAGGCGATGACGAGCAGGAAGGTCAGCAAGGCCTGGGGTATTGGGACGGTATTTTGGTGGCAAGCCCCGGTTCTGGCCGTCATCGGCGCAGGGGTGTCTGCGCCCACCCAGCGAGGCGGTGTTAGCCGGGGGAGACTACCATCGAACGCGGGCGTGGGCCCTGTTTCGGGCCAGACCTTGGGACGCGACTGATGATGTCGAAAGTTCGAATCATCACACCTGCCAAATAGAAACGGGGTCC
>CAMYII010000111.1:45908-50859 GCA_947258385.1 Acidiferrobacterales bacterium | reverse complement strand
TTGATCGGTTACACGTTTACCTTTGCGATTTACATACCCGCCCAGCACGCCCAAACCGAGCTGAGAAACGCCGCAATCGCCGTTGTCGATGAAGACCGCTCGCAGCTCTCCCGGCGCCTTCGCGATGCGCTGCTGCCGCCGTATTTTCAAGTCCCCGCAGAGCTCGACCCGGGCGAGATCGACGCCGCCATGGACCGCGGCCGCTACACCTTCGTCATCGACATTCCGCCCGATTTCCAGGCGGATTTAATCGCCGGACGTCGGACCGCCATCCAGGTCAACGTGGATGCCACCGCCATGACCCAGGCGGGCAACGGCGCCAACTATTTGCGGCAAATCATTACGCAGGAGATCGAAGAATTTCTGGGCGGTGAACACAGCACGGGCGAAGCACCGGTGTCTTTGATCGTCCGGGCGAAGTTTAATCCCAATCTGCACTCCACGTGGTTCCTGGGTGTCATGCAGCTCATTAACATGATCACGATAATGGCGATCGTCTTGACCGGTGCCGCGCTGATCCGCGAACGCGAGCACGGTACCATCGAGCACCTGCTGGTCATGCCCTTAACGCCGGCCGAGATCATGATCGCCAAGGTCTGGGCCAACGGGCTGGTGACCGTGATCGCCGCCACCTTGTCCCTGAAGCTCGTGATACAGGGCGTGCTGGAGGTCCCGATTTCAGGCTCCATCACGCTGTTCGTCATTGGTACCGTGATTTATCTGTTTTCCGTCACCGCGCTCGGCATCTTTCTCGCCACCCTGGCCCGTTCCATGCCACAGTTCGGGCTGCTGGCGTTTCCGGTATTCATCATAATGATCCTGCTCTCCGGCGGTTCGACGCCGTTGGAGAGTATGCCAAGCTGGTTGCAGCACCTGATGCAGCTCTCGCCCTCGACCCACTTTGTCAGCTTCGCACAGGCCATCCTCTACCGCGGCGCCGGGTTTGACGTCGTGTGGCCGCAGTTTGCCGCCGTCAGCGGCATCGGCGCCGTGTTCTTTGTCGGTGCGTTGCTGCGTTTTCGCAAGATGGTGACGCTGATACAGGCCTAGCCCCAATATTGCACCAGGCCAGCGGAAAATGGGAAAGATCATCTTTGTATTGAGTCAGTGATGGGTAGATTAGCGATTCACGAATGTCCCTGAGAAGCTTATCCGGTTTTTGGCGGGTACTGAGCGCCCATCTTGAACGAACGGCCTGTCACCATCGCTATGGCTATGTGCTGTACAGGGAAGTACCAATGCCGCGACGCCCCTGGAGGGGCAAGAGCGGCGCTTTTCGGCCGTTCGCCCAACCTGGTCTGCTCAGCCCTCGGCCAAAATTCCGGATCCTGATGCAACATTGGGGCTAGCCGCGAGCCAAGGTGTGGCAGCCGGGCGTCAGCGGTTGCGCGTCGCGCGGGCTGAGTTAGGCGGCACGCCGGCGTCTACGTCTGATGGGTCGCACGGCGGATGACGGCCTTTTCCAGTTCCACCAGAATCAGGACGCTGGAGCCAACCGCGAGGATGCGCAGCCAGGCTTCGATCCCGATATCGGCGGTCCCGAACAATACCTGCATGGGCGGCAGGTAGGTGAATAGAACCTGAAAGACAACGAGCAGGCCGATGGCGAGCAGCACGTAGCGGTTGCCCGACAGTCCTTCGAGAGTAAGCGAAGGCGCTAAAAGGTAGCGGGCGTTGAGCAGGTAGAAGATCTCAAACATCACCAGCGTGTTGACGGCGACCGTTCGGGCCAGCTCGATGGAGGCGCCGTGTTCGCGTTCCCACAAAAACATCCCGAAGGTACCGCTGACCAGGATCAAGGACACGAACGCGATGCGCCAGATCAAAAAACCCGAGAGCATCGGCTCTAGCGGGTCTCGCGGCGGGCGCCGCATGACGTTGCTCTCGGGCGGTTCGAACGCGAGCGCCAGTGCGAGCGTCACGGCCGTGATCATGTTGACCCACAGTATCTGCACCGCGGTGATGGGCAGCAGCCTGCCCAGAATGATCGCGGCGATAATGGTCAAGGCCTCGCCGCCGTTGGTCGGCAGCACGAACAGGATGGATTTTTTCAGGTTGTCATAGACCGTGCGGCCCTCTTCAACGGAATGGGCGATGGAGGCGAAGTTGTCATCGGCCAGCACCATCTCGGCGGCCTCTTTGGCGACCTCCGTGCCTTTCACGCCCATGGCCACACCGATGTTGGCGCGCTTGAGCGCCGGCGCGTCGTTGACCCCGTCGCCGGTCATGGCCACGACCTGACCGTCGGCCTGCAGCGCCTGGACCAGGCGCAGCTTGTGTTCCGGGCTGGTGCGCGCGAAGATGTCCGCCTCGCGCACCGCCTGGCGCAACTCCGCTTCGCTGAACGTATCGAGCTCAATACCTTTGACCGCGGTGTTGCCGTCACCGATGCCCATCTGCTGGCCGATCGCCGTCGCTGTCACCGCATGGTCACCGGTAATCATCTTGACCCGAATGCCCGCGGAGCGGCAGGCACGCACCGCTTCAATGGCATCCGCGCGCGGCGGGTCGATAATGCCCACGATGCCAAGCAGCGTCAGGCCGCCTTCGACGTCCTCGAATCGCAGTTCGCGGTGCTCCGCGGCGGTGGCCTTGAAGGCGATGGCGAGCAGCCGCAGCCCGCGGCCGGCCATGTCCTCCATGCAGCGCTCCCAATAGTACCTGTCGATCGGCATATCCTCGCCGCGCATGCGCTGGGATGGACACATTTCAAAGACGCGTTCCGGGGCGCCTTTGAGATACACGAAGCCATGCCCTGCATGATCGTGATGCAGGGTTGCCATGAAGCGGTGCTCTGACTCGAACGGGATCACATCGGTGCGTGGCCACGCCTCCTGCTCGAACGCCGGATCGAGCCCGGCCTTGAGGCCCATGGTCAACAGGGCGCCTTCGGTGGGATCGCCGCCGATCTGCCATTGCCCGTCAACCTGGTTGAGGGTCGCGTCGTTGCACAACATCCCGGCCCGCGCCAGTTCCTCGAGCAGCGCTTGCTCGTCTACCGAGACCGGCGCGCCGTCGAGGGAAAACATGCCGTGCGGGTCATAACCCACGCCGCTGACCGCGAACACGCCGCTCGCGGCGGCCACGCTCTGCACCGTCATCTCGTTGCGGGTCAGGGTGCCGGTCTTGTCCGAGCAAATCACGGTGACCGCGCCCAGGGTCTCGACCGCGGGCAGGCGCCGGATGATGGCACTGCGCCGCGCCATGCGCTGCACACCGATGGCGAGCGTGATGGTCATGATCGCGGGCAGGCCCTCGGGGATGGCCGCGACCGCCAGCCCGACGGCGGCGAGGAACATCTCACTGGCGGAATAATCCTGCGCCAGCACGCCGTAGGCGAAGGTGGCCGTGGCCAACACGACGATGGCGCCGCTCAGCCACTGCCCGAAACGCGCCATCTGGCGCAGCAGCGGCGTGGTCAGGGTCTGTACCTGGCGCAGCATGCCGCTGATCCGGCCGATCTCGGTGGCATCGCCGGCGGCCACGACCACGCCCTGGCCCTGCCCGTAAGTCACCAGCGTGCCCGAGTAGGCGATGCACTTGCGATCACCTATGATCACGTTCTCCGCCGCGGGCGCCGTGGTCTTGTCCGCCGGCACGGATTCACCGGTCAGCATGGCCTCATCGATGCGCAGCTCGCGGGTCTTGAAAAGCCGTAAGTCCGCCGGGACCTTGTCGCCGGATTGCAGGGCGACGACATCGCCCGGCACGAGGACGTCGGCCGGCAGCGCGATGAGCTTGCCGTCGCGCCGCGCCATGGCCTGCTGCGGGAGCATGTGGCGTATGGCGTCGAGCGCCTTCTCCGCCTTGCCTTCCTGGATGAAGCCGATCAGTGCGTTGATGACGACCACCGCGACGATCACGCCGCTGTCGACCCAATGCCCGAGCGAGGCGGTGACCACCGCGGCGACGAGCAGTACATAGATCAGCACATTGTGGAACTGCATGAGGAAGCGGGTGAGTGGCCCCTGTTTCTTCGGCGGACGCAGGCGGTTGGGACCATAGCGTGTGAGCCTGGCGGCCGCCTCGGTCTGCGTGAGGCCCTGGGCGCCGGACTGGATCTGTGTGAAGACCGCGTCGGTGTCAATGGCGTGCCAGGGAACCTGTCGCCCGGAGGAACCTGTACCCGCCATCATGCGCCACCCCATTGCCGGCTGTTAATGACTATCGAAAGTATGCCTTGGCGATATATTGGTTGAGCATGCGCTCGGTATTGAAAAACGAGCCGTTGATGGCGATTGTGCTGCGCATGATCTCAATGAATCTATCGCGGTCATTATAATACATCGGCAGGATTGACTGCTCGAGCTTGTCATAGATCTCCCGCGCGTCGTCGTCCCGTCGCGCCTCGGGATTGGGCGCAGCCCGCTCGTCACCGATCGCCCAACCGGTAATGCCTTCGATGCAGCCCTCGATCCACCAGCCGTCCAGAATGCTCAACGACGGCACCCCGTTGACCGCCGCCTTCATGCCGCTGGTGCCCGAGGCCTCCATCGGAGGTTGCGGCGTGTTGAGCCACAGATCGGTACCTGCCGTCAGCAGCTTGGCCAAGCCCATGTCGTATTGCGGCAGATAGGTGATCGCGACCTTGTTTTGCAGCGCGCGTTCCAGCCGGTGTATGTGCTGAATGATGTCCTTGCCGCGCTGATCCAGCGGATGGGCCTTGCCGGCATAGATGATCTGTAGCGGGCCGGCCTGCGAGGCGATGCGCTGTAAGCGATCGACGTCCTGCAGCAACAGGTCGGCGCGCTTGTACTGCGTGGCCCGCCGCGCGAATCCTATCGTAAAAACATCGCGATCCATGCCGGTGTTCATCGTGCGGTTCACGTACTCTATCAGCTGCCGCTTGGCCGCGTGGTGCGCGTCCCAGACCGCCTCGCGGGGAATGCGCAGGGCATAGCGCAGGCTCGCATTGTCCTCGCGCCAGCCGGGGATGCAGCGATCGAACAGC
>CAMYII010000111.1:24676-45876 GCA_947258385.1 Acidiferrobacterales bacterium | reverse complement strand
GCGCGCAGGCCCAGCTGGCCACATGGATGCCGTTGGTGATGGAATCGATCTGGTAGCCGGTGAACATCTGCCGTGAGATCTCGCCGTGTTTCTTGGCGACACCGTTAATGTAATGGCTGTTGTCGAGCGCGAGATAAGTCAGATTCAGCTTGCCCTCGTAGCAGAACTCCTTCGCCCGCTCGCACAAGGGGCTTGTGCTGCCGAGCACGCGGTAGGCGAGATCCAACGGGAACTTGTCGTGGCCGGCGGGTACCGGCGTGTGGGTGGTGAACACGCACTGCCTGCGGACGGCGTCGACGTGTTTCTCGGAAATGACCGGATCCCCGAGCCGCGCGGCGTGCTCGGCCAGCAGCTCCAGCACCAGCAGGCTCGCGTGCCCCTCATTCATGTGGTAGCGGCGGATCTCGGTGTGGCCCAGGGCGCGCAGCATCCTGATCCCGCCGATGCCCAGTATCGCTTCCTGGCACAGGCGGTAATGCTCGCCGCCGCCATAGAGGTAGTGGGTCAGGCTGCGATCATTGTCGGTGTTGCCCTTCAGATCGGTATCCAGCAGATACACCGGCACGACATGGCCGCCGACGCCTTGGATATCGTACTGCCAACACCGCACCGTGACCGGGCGGCCGTCGATGTCGAGCGTCACGCGCGGCGGCATCTCCTTGAGATAGTCATCCACCGGCCAGATGACCGGTTCTTCGGTCTGCCAGCCGCTCGCATCGATGCGTTGATGAAAGTAGCCCTTGCGCGCGAGCAGCGTGACGGCGACCATCGGCATGCCCATGTCCGCCGCCGAGCGCAAGGTATCCCCGGCCAGGACCCCCAGACCCCCGGCATACGTTGGGATGTTGGGTTCCAGCCCGATCTCCATGGAGA
This sequence comes from Acidiferrobacterales bacterium, assembly GCA_947258385.1. GTDB lineage: Bacteria > Pseudomonadota > Gammaproteobacteria > Acidiferrobacterales > SZUA-150 > CAMYII01. Next base: position 45,003 of record CAMYII010000111.1, on the reverse strand, counting down.
AATACGCCACACCTACGTCCGAATCCATACGCTCAGCTTCCTGTGGGGTGTTTTGCAGTAAAGGCCGCCACGGCCTTGGCCACCCTGGCGGCCTTTGCTGTGCGCGGTGAAACCGCGTCACAGTTCCATGGCACACAACAGCCAGGGCTGATTGTAGCGTATTACCGCCATCTATTCTTTATCTGCCAGTGTACAGTCCCGAGCGCGACCCGCACGAGCACATGAACCACGATGTGAAAGCCAATGCCGTGGGTCGGCAAGGCGCGCGGGATCGGCACGAACCGCCAGCTGACCACATGTGATCGGCACTCATTCAAGCATGTCCTTGGCGATGCGGCCGACTATTTGCACGGCTTGTTGCGCTTCTACGGCATCAGCGATTCCGGCGCAACTTAGTCGGATATGATGAATATACGAATCCGTTGGTGAGAAGATGATTCCCGGCGCAATGCCGATACCTTTGGTCAATGACCGACGATATAATTCAACACCATTGATCTCAGACGGCAGCTCCACCCATAAAAGAAAACCACATTCAGGATTCGTTACCCGCGTGCCGATCGGAAAAAAATCTCGTATCCATTGACGCATCACACCGGCCCGTTGTTGATATAGCCGAACCGCTCGATTTATACAACGCGTATAGCCGCCACCGCCAAGGAATTCTGCCAACATGACTTGTGAAAGTATGGGCGCGTGTACATTGGTAACGGCTTTTAAATAGACCACGGATTCCCAATGGCGACCGGGTACAATCCATCCCAAGCGGTAACCGGGTCCAAGGGTTTTGGAGAATGACCCGCAATATAATGCATTTCCGGTTTCATCAAAGGCCTTGGCCGCCTTGGGTCTAGGACGGGTAAACGTCAGTTCGCCCAGGGCATCATCCTCGATTAAGGGGATATTTGCCTCGGCCAACAACGCCATCAGTCTACGCTTGTTCTGTGTAGACATCGAAGCACCTAGAGGATTCTGACAACTCGGCATTAACACGCAGGCCTTAATCACCTGTTGTTGAATTAAGGTCTCCAACGCGTCCAAATCTACACCCTCACGAGGATGTGTAGGCACTTCCAAAGCGCGCATGCCCAAGGTCTCAATAGCATGCAAAATGCCATAGAACGTAGGTGACTCAATAGCTATCGTATCGCCAGCCTGGGCCACCGCACTCAGGCTGAGCACAGTAGATTCCTGACAACCGCTGGTAATGACGATCTCATCGGGACTACAGTAACATCCCGCCTCGGCTATACGTCTGGCAATCTGTGCACGCAGCCCAAGATGACCGGCTGGATCGCCGTATGTGGCCGTTGCGCTGTAGTCGCGTCGGGCGACCCCGCTGAGAATTCGACCTAACGCCTTCAAAGGCAAAAGATCTTCGCTAGGCGTGGCGGTTGTGCCTAATCGCAACAGCTTTGGATCGCGGAACGTCGATAAGACGCTGAATGTTAACCGACCTCCCGTGACGGGTGTCGGTTCCGGCGGTGGGCGTGAGGGTACCGGTTCGCCATCGGTTTCGGCAAACGTTTGCGACTGGACGTAGAAACCTGACTTCGGGCGGGCAGACAATAGGCCGGCATGTTCCAAGACACGAAACGCCAGCAGCGCTGTGCCCAGACTGACTTCATACTGACGGCAAATCTGGCGCACAGACGGCATGCGCGAGCCGGGCGGATACGTTCCTTGACGAATGGCGTCACTCAGTTCACGGGCTATGGTTTCGTAGCGAAATGACGAGCCACTCATAATTTACTTACCTGGTTATCGATACGCACATCTGTTCTACTAATATTACTATACGACTATATCTGTTCAATAGCGAAAACCTATATTAATAAGCCAATTTTATGAGGAATTAATGTCACCACCAACGTATCTGTTCTAGTAAATTTTACTTAATTCTGTAACTGTTCTATGGCTTCGGGCGATGTTAGGCTTCATTCCTGGGTATGATCCGGCCGGGAGGGAGAATATTCACCGGAGTACTCGACATACAAATCACGCCCTGAATATAAGTTGATTATTAAAAACGGCGACCGATGAAACTTCTCCACGGCAACCACTTGGCCTAGTGGAGTCATCTACGAGCCGCGACCGCGCTCGTGCGGCAGTCATTGCCAGGCCTTACCGGTTAGTTTTGACCTGGCATGAAACGGTCAAGGTTTTTCTCAACTGGCAACCCTCACGGCATACCCAACGCTCCCACGGATGGTGAACTTATGACTTGCGTCACCGCAAGCAAGTCGAACGCGGTTAACGACCGCTAGCGGTGATGGGGCAGACGCGACGACGATTGAAGTGTTTTCAAAGGGCATTTAACGTGGTTGGTGATTATGAACGAAGGTCCAATTTCCACAATACAGTCAAAGTATTACATCAGGACTGGATCGAAACCACAGTCCCTTGCGATCCGCGAGAGACGAACGAGACCATACGGCGTGCTAGTAGTCTGTCATTTGATTTCCCTGTTTCAAGGGACAGTTTCTTACGTCTTTGATCGTAACGCAGGTAGCGATGAAGTATAGCCAGATTCGTACCCATTACGAGATCGATTGTAAAACCGCATGGTGTTATATGCGCGGTCAACCACGACCTTGCTTCACTCCGACCTTACTGCGTGAAGGTCGGCATTACTTCGAAAAACTTTCGGCCCAGACTAAGCACGACATACGCTATATGGTGTTGGCATCCGATGTTCCGGGTGTATATAACCTTGGTGGTGACCTAGACCTGTTTCGGACCTTGATTACACGCAAGGACGAAGAGGGTTTATATCAATACGCCAAGGCCTGTATCGATCTCTTATATTTGAAGATGGTTGGCTTTAAGCGTGATATTACCCATATTACCTTGGTCCAAGGTGCAGCGCTGGGTGGCGGCTTTGAATGTGCATTGGCCAGCCACGTTTTGATTGCCGAACGTCGTGCCCGAATGGGCCTGCCTGAAATCTTATTCAATCTATTTCCCGGAATGGGTGCGTATAGCTTTCTTTCTCGCAAGCTTGGTCCGGTACAGGCGCAAGAAGTTATTTTGAGCGGCAAGATCTACAGCGCCGAAGAACTGCGCGCTCTAGGTATAGTCGATCTTCTTGCAGAAGATGGTCAGGGCGTCTTGGCCGCATATGACTATATCAAACGCGAAAGTAAGACGCGTAACGGCTACCTTGCCATGCGTAAGGTAAGAAACTATCTTAATCCCGTGAGTTATGAGGAGTTAATTCATGTAGCCAAGATTTGGGTCGAGGCGGCGCTGCGAATTAAACAACGGGATCTTCGTATGATGGAGCGCTTGATCTCACGTCAAACACACAAGTCTATAAAAGTAGCTTAAGCAACGTGGCAAGGGCGTCGCCGTTTCAATATGGCCACATCGGTCTCATACCTCAACTCACTACAGCCAAGCACCGCCGCGATTGCGGTATTGTTAGTTACGGCCCCTAATTTGGTTGCAGTGCGAGAATTTGCCCAATTGACATTTCCCTCTCGTGCCGCTGCAGCGGGCCATACCGTCCATTACGGGGTGTCAACCGAATATAGTGATTCAGAATCAGTGGTGCCGTGCGGCCTTTGCAGGACTTCAGGTAAGGAGCGATTTGCGTTGCGGGTGCAAGCACCTGCCGGTTGGTGATGGGGTATGTCATGCTTGGTGTGCAGCTACTTTCTAGGGGGCGGCGAATGGTGACCCTGGTTTTCGGTATTTCCGGCATCTGTTTAATCTGGACATTCAACGCTGTTAGCCCCGGGGTCATTCATAAGGTGAATAAGGACTAACAAAATGGCAGTAGTGGAGTTAGATATCTTCCGCTTTGTCTCTCATCAGCTATACTAAATATATCGCCATACTTGTTGATCGAACCCATCTAAATCGCAACATGTAATACAGATCCAGCCTGGAATGAATAATGCGTGATTGCTCTATTGCCTTGTCTGCTGGCGTCTTTGCAGCTTTGCTCGGTGCTTGTAATAGTGGGGGATCCGACCCCTCGCCACCTTCGACACAGTTTTCCAATCCCCAGCTCGTCACGATTACCGGTTACAGCGGCGATGTGATGGAGCCGTTTATTAGCCGTGATGGCAGCACGCTGTTTTTCAACGATGCCGGCGGTGGTGCAACGGACAAGGATATTCACTACGCGATCTTCGTTGACGCGACCACATTCGCTTATCAAGGCCCGCTCAGCGCCATCAATACCGCTGCGGTCGACGGTGTGCCCACCATGGATGACGCTGGTAACTTTTACTATGTCTCGACCTTCAATTATAACCCGCCGGTCACGTACGATACGCTGTATACAGGCGACTGGACAGGCACTACGGTGAACAATGTTACCGCGGTCGCCGGCTTGCCAATACCGACAGCAGGTTTTATCAATTATGATCTCGAGATCAGTCCCGACGGCACTACCTTGTATTTTAATGATGGTGATTTCCGCGGTGGCAATCCTTTTCCGGACGCTGACGCAATTGTTATTGCGGTGGACAGTGGCGGCGGATTTGTGCGCTTGCCAGAAAGTGCCATCATCCTCGCTAATGTGAATACCGGTGAATTGGAATATGCACCCGCTATCTCGCGTGACGGCTTGGAGCTCTTTTTTACCCGTCTCGAACTCGCCACCTTGGAAACCGGTATTTATCGTACCCGCCGAAGCAGCACCAGCAGCGCATTTGGTGTACCGGAACGTATTACGGCAATCGAGGGCTTTGTCGAGGGCCCAACGCTGTCGCCGGATGAAAAATCGCTTTACTACCACCGCAGAAATCCCGCGACCAATAAGTTTGAGCTTTATCGCGTGACACGACCTTGATACGGCCGAGCAAATAGGCGATAGGGGAAACGCAGAGCCAAAATAAAGCCCCCGCCCTGGCAAGCTAAGAAATACTAATATTCGTTCATGAGCTGACACCTGATTAATTTCCGCGGAAGATATCTGAAAATCCTATATATAACTCGTCAGTCACTGATCTATGCCATTGATCGGTCTGCTCTGGGCGCTATAGTACGTTTGCGGAGCGGATATCACCTCTTGTTCTGCTACAGCCGCAGGGTGTCTCATGAAAGTTAAGACAGCCAAGGAGGGACAGGGGCGCATGCGCAGGAGCGTGTGAGTTATACGATGCACTACGCATCACTTTGAGCGCGCCCTGTCGACATCACCAAAAACCGAAAATGGGGCACACCCTTCAGTGCGTCCCGCCGGTCTGTAAGGCGGGTTCACGAAGGCTTTATCTGCAGAACAGCCGCTTCGAACCGGGTACGGGCACGCTGTTGTTGTGGCGTGTACTTGCCATTGCGTGGCGTAAGGGCGAGGTAATCGCGGAGGATGAAATTGGTGCGTTCGGCCTTGTAGGTTCGCATAAAAGGACCGACCTGTTCGAGGAGTCGAAGGGCCTGCCGATTATAGATAGCGTAGGTAATACTGGGTGTGTGGCGGGAAGATGTGGTGCGTTTACCGGTTATTTTGCCGGCGCCAATAGTCTTCAGCACGAATTCCAGCAAGGGTTTTTCCGTGTTGCTGATGCTGACCGCAAGCTGGCGGTTTTCGTTGCGATGCTTGCGTGTCAGGGTGACGGTGCCTTCGCCATCGATCAGTCCGGCAAGGTAGGTTGCATCCTGCAGGCTCAGGGTTTGAACGTCCATTTAGTGTCCTGATATTTGTTATTCCGCAGGCATAATATTGTACGCACTGGAATAAGAAAACCCCTGACCGGAGACCGGTCAGGGGTTCGAGTTGGTGGAGGCGGCGGGACAGCTGGTCCATATCTTTCGATATGGGCTGGACTATACCTTCACCCGAAATCGGGGTCGGAGTCGATTTTTTGGACAAGCCGTTTTGTCGTTGACCATGTCAAAAAATCGACTCCGACCCCCATTTCGGGGCGGGGCGTGTTATCCGCGGCGTCAGATCCGCGAATCCTAGTGCCGGCTCGGTTCTTGCAAACTCAGCCGGTCTATGAGTCTCTACAGGGCAGGCCTGAGGTTGGCCCTCTTCCTACCCCTCGGTGTTGCCGTAGCAAGTTGCCTTGCCGTAGGGTCCACCGATGTGAGCCCCGTGTTCACTCTGCCCTTGCGGGCAGAGGCGACCATTGTGTTAATCGAACCCGCGTCCGCAAATCCTCCGCCTTCGGTTCTACATGCTTATCCGATCTTTAATTTAACTGCCTGCTACCCGATCGGCGGGGAAGACAAACAGCGATTCCGGATAGAGTTTTAACGTTTCCGCCCCGGACAGGCTTCCGCGCGATCTTGTGTAAGATGACCTCTGGAATCTGAACGCACAAGCACGGCTTCAGTCAGAGGCCTAGCCGGGTTAAGCGGCTAGGGCGTAGTTGTCGTTGTTGGCAACTATAAGTTTGCAGCTGGATTTACGAGGTCCTCTGCGCCTCGGCATGCCCCTCAGGTTTTGTGACCCACGTCGAAGCCAGGTCGCCCCCTAAGCTGTATGAGACCGCAATCCTGGACAAAAGTTGCGATCACGCCGTTAACTATACACGCTTTGATCCCCGTGTACATATCGGTCCGGATTAGCGCGATTTCAGGGCGCGTTGGCGCTCGCGGTCGGCCTCCCGCTGCTTGATACTGGCGCGCTTGTCATGGGCCTGTTTGCCCTTGGCGAGCGCGATCTCGAGTTTCACCCGGCCGTGTTTCCAGTACAGCGCGAGCGGCACCAGAGTATAGCCCTTGCGCTCCACGGCGCCGATGAGCCTGCCGATCTCCTGGCGGTGCAGCAGCAGCTTGCGCGCCCGGGTGGGGTTGGCCTGGATGTGGGTGGACGCCGAGGCCAGCGGGGAAATATGGGCGCCGACCAGGAACACCTCGCCTTGTTTCAGGTTGACGTAGCTTTCCTTGAGCTGGGCGCGCCCCGCGCGCAGGCTTTTCAGCTCCCAGCCCTCCAGGGCGATGCCGGCCTCGAGACGCTCTTCGATGAAATAATCATGCCGCGCCTTTTTGTTCTGGGCAATGGTGCTGGATTGAGGTTTGGTTTTTTTCTTTGCCATATGCGAATACTGGTTTGTTTTGTTCCGCGCCCGCTGTAAGCTGATCCTGTGACCGCATGCAGTATAATCTAATATTGCCTCCACGCACTGCGCCCGATTAGTTGACTGGGCCGTTAAGTTAATCGTTCACTGATAGAAGCCGGAAAGTTTAATGGTCAAAACAAAAAAAACACGGCGTAAGGTGCGGCACGGCCAGTGGTCTTCCGGGTGGGTGTTTGTGCTCGCCGCCGGCGGTGCCGTCATCGGGCTCAATAATGTCTGGGAATTCCCCTATTATGCGGGCCAATACGGCGGTGGCGCGTTTGTCATCGTCTATCTTGGCAGTCTGCTGATACTCGGCTTACCGCTATTGATGACCCAGATCACGCTCGGCCGCCTGGGGCGGGCCTCGCCGATTTTCAGTATCAAGGCCCTGATTGAGCGCAGCGGCAGCGAACCAAGCTGGGTGGCGCTCGGCGGGATCATCACGCTCACCGGCTTTCTGGTGTTCTCCTATTTGAGCGTGATTGCCGGTTGGACCCTTGCATATTGCCTGCGCGCGGCGGCCGGCAGCTTTGACGGGCTGACGGCCGACGGCGTCAACGGGATTTTCACCGCATTCGTCAGTGATCCCGAGAAGCAGATTTTCTGGCACAGCTTGTTCCTGGTGATGACCATGGTCGTCGTGGCAAGGGGGGTCAAGTCCGGATTCGAGCCGGTGGTCAAGCTGGTCACGCCCTTGCTGATAGTCCTGTTGGCGGTGCTGCTGGCCTATGCGGTTGCCGCCAAGGAGATCGGCCCGGCATTGGTACATTTGTTTTATCCTGATTTCAGCAGGCTCTCCAATGAGGCGCTGTTGATCGCGCTGGGTCACGCGTTTTTCAGCCTTGGCCTCGGATTTGGTGCCATGATGGTCTATGGCGCCTATTTGCCCGCCCGGACCTCCGTCGGCGTCGTATCGCTCATGGTCATCATCCTGGACATTCTCGTTGGCCTGTTGGCCGCCGGATTCATCTACGCGGTACTGCTCGCAGGCGGTGAAGCCGTGACCCAGGGTCCGGAATTGATCTTTCAAGCCGTTCCCCTCGCACTGGATCCGCTGCCGCTATCCAGGCCGATCGGCGCCTTATTTTTTTTGCTGCTCGGGTTGGCGGCGTGGTTGACCGCGATCGCACTGATCGAACCTGCCGTTGCCTGGCTGCTCGAGCGCTGGGGGCTGTCGCGCTTTACTGCCGCCATCCTTTGTGGCCTGGCTGCCTGGACCCTGGGGGTCGTGACGATCCTGTCCTTTAATTACTGGAAGTTCGACTTCGAGTTCCTGGGCCCGAGGAGCCTGGGTTTTTTCGATGGGTTGCAGATCCTCACCTCCAATTTCCTTCTGCCACTCTCGGGAATGTTTGTCGCGCTCTTCGCGGGATGGTCGCTGGACCGCGAGCTCGTACGAAAAGCATTGGCCTTGCGACCACGTTATGTCTTTCATGTCTGGTTGTGGCTGGTCAGGCTCGTGGTCCCTGTGCTACTGCTCGTATTAATGGTGGCCATCTCGAAATTATTCTTATGACCACTGTCAACAAATCGGCGCTCGTGCCCTACAGCGCCCACGAAATGTATGCGCTCGTGATGCATATCGAGTCCTACCCGCAGTTTCTTCCCTGGTGTGGCGGCGCCCGGGTGCTTTCCAGGGATGGAGACCTGATCGTCGCATCGATCGACATCGCCTATAAGGGCGTGCATAAAACCTTTACCACGCGCAACCGTGCGCATCAGGACAAGATGCTGGAGATGCGCCTGGTGGAGGGACCGTTCAAGCGGCTGCACGGCCATTGGCAGTTTCATCGCCTGGATGCCGATGCCTGCAAGGTGACGCTGGATCTGGAATTCGAGTTCTCCAATAAGCTGATCGCGATCGCGATTGGGCCGGTTTTCCATGCCATCGCCACAAGCCTCGTGGACAGCTTCCAGCAGCGGGCGGTGGCCGTGTATGGTCCGCGATCATGACTGGGACAGAGCCGGTCGAGGTGGAAGTGGCGTATGCCTTGTCCGAGGCGCAGACGGTGCTGAGCGTCTCGGTGCCGGCCGGGGCGAGCGTTGAGCAGGCAATCAGGCGTTCTGGAATTCTTGAGCGTTTCCCGGAGATCGATCTGTCGTCAAACCCGGTGGGGATCTTTTCCAGGAAGGCGCGCTTGCAAGACCGGGTCAGCGCCGGCGATCGCATTGAGATCTACCGCCCCCTGCGTATCGATCCCAAGGCGGCCCGCAGACGCCGCGCCGCGCTCGCCCGGAAACGCTAGCGCGCCGTTAGGTCTCGGGTCGGGCCGGTGAGGACGTCGAGGCGTTCTTGCCGTAGATCTTGGACTCAGGGGTCGCCCACCCGCCTTCGGGTTCCGGCAGCTCCTTGTTTCTCACCTCAATGACCTGGTCGTCTTTGAAAATGATGGTCAGCTGGCGCCGCTCCACCTCGGAGGCATTGCCTTTCTTAAAGAAATAATAATAGTCCCAGCGCTCCTTATGGAACGGGTCTGTGATCAGCGGCGTGCCCAGTACGAAACGTACTTGCCGAGGCGTCATGCCGGGCCTGAGTTGATCGACCATCTCTTGGGTCAGCACATTCCCTTGCTGTATGTCGGGTTTGTAATGCAAGGCGCACCCGCCGCCGATACTGGCGGCAGCCAGGCCCATTATCACTCCCAATATGTGCTGTTTCATTTTTGGCATTCTACGACCTGCTGCATTAAACTGGCGGCATGATACCGCACCCGGGCGTGATGCGGTACTCCCGGTGCGCGAGGCTTGAAGGATGACCGAATTAATGACTGACAGCGTGAACCTGAAGAAGGCCGGTCTTAAGGCAACACTGCCCCGGCTGAAGATTCTCGGTATCCTGGAAGCGGCCCGGGACCGGCACATGACCGCGGAAGACGTCTATAAGGCGTTATTGGCCGCCGGCGAGGAGGTCGGGGTCGCGACCGTGTACCGCGTGCTGACCCAGTTCGAAAGCGCGGGTCTCATCATCCGCCACAACTTCGGCGATCGCGCGATCTACGAGCTCAATCAGGGCGGACACCATGACCACATTGTGTGCGTAAAGTGCGGCAAGGTATTCGAATTTTTCGACAACACCATCGAAAAGCGCCAACGCCAGGTGGCGGACGATGCCGGTTTTGTGATCGAGGATCACACACTGTATCTGTATGGTGTGTGTACGGGGATGAAGGAGAAGGGGGTTTGTTCGAAAAAATAGTAGCAAGTTTCAAGTAGCAAGTAGCAAGTAAAAGCGGAACAGCACCTCTATTTTTCTTGTTACTTGTTACTTGTTACTTGTCACTTCAGTTCGAGTAGTACCGCCGTCTCATCACAGTTGTTGTACTTGTAGCATTTCAGGCAGATCCCCCAGACCTTTTCCGGCAGCGTATCCTTGGCGACGGTTTTAAAACCGAGTTTGTGAAAAAATGCGGGCACATAGGTCAGCGCCATCAGACGACGCAGGCCGATCTGACGGGCCTCATCGGCGATGCGTTCGACCAGTAGCTTGCCGAGACCGCGTGCCTTATAGGCATCGGCCACGACCAGGCTGCGGACCTCGCCGAGATTTTCGGTGAAGATTTCTAGCGCCCCGCAGGCGGCCACTCTGCCGTTGATCTCGATGACGAAAAAATCGCGCAGGTGCCGGTACAACTCGCTCATCGGACGCGGAAGGAGATTGCCCATGTTGGCGTAGGTTTCAAGCAGGTCGTGGATGTACACCACGTCATGAATGGCAGCGGCGCGCAGGATCGGGGGTGCCTGCTCGCCGGTATTCGCCTTCAAGGACGGATCAGGCAGAGGCACGGTTCAGCATATCCTCGGCGTGCGCCAGCGTTTGCTGGCTGATTTCAACCCCGCCGATCATGCGCGCAATTTCCTTCACACGCTCTTCACCCGGCAGCGGCTGGACCTCGGTGATTGTCACACCGTCGCGATTCTGTTTGCTCACCTGCATGTGATGATCCCCCTGCGCGGCGACCTGCGCCAGGTGCGTGATGCAAAAGACCTGGCGTGATTTGCCGAGCGCCCGCAATTCCTTGCCGACGATCTCCGCGACACCGCCGCCGATACCGACATCGACCTCATCGAAAATGAGTGTGGGGATGCGGCCAAGGCTGGCGATCACCACCTGCAGCGCCAGGCTGACGCGCGACAGCTCCCCGCCGGAGGCCACCTTCGCAAGCAACTGCAGCGGTTGGCCGGGGTTGGCGCTGACGCGGAATTCCACGCGCTCCAACCCGTATGGACTGAACTCGCCCTCGGCCAGCGGCAACAATTCGACCGCGAAGCTGCCCCCCGGCATGCCGAGGTCCTGCATGTGGGCGCTTACCGCCTCGGCGAGGCGGGCGGCGGCCGTGCCGCGTTGGGCGGAAATCTCCTTCGCGAGCGACAGATAGGCCGCTTGCGCCTGCGCCGATTCCGCTTCCAGTCGCGCAATACTGGTGTCAGCATCTTCGATATCGTCAAGCTCCTGGCCCAGGCGTTCCAGGACCTGCGGCAGCGCCTGCCCTTCGACCTGGTGTTTGCGCGCCAGGTCGGTGATGACCGCCAGGCGTTGGTCCACCCACGCCAGGCGCTGCGGGTCGAGCTCGAGGCCATCGAGGTACTGGTGCAGCTGGGTCGCGGTTTCGTTGACCTGAATCGCGGCCTCGTTCAGCAGCATTACGGATTCGTCGAGTTTGGCGTCGTGCTGCGTGAGGCCTTCCAGCCTGTTGATGGTCTGGGACAGCACATGGCTGAGCGAATGCTCATCATCATCGTAGAGGACATAGGCGGCCGCCTGCACACCCTCGAGCAGGGCGGCGCCGTTGGCGAGACGCGATTGCTCCTCTTCCAGCTCCGCGACCTCGTCGGTGCCCAGGGCGAGCGTCTCAAGCTCGTTGACCTGGTAGCGCAGCAGCTCGATGCGGGCGACGCGATCTGATGACTGCTTGCGCAGGGTCTGCAGCCGCGCTTGCAGGGACTTCATGCCCTGATAATGTTCACCGAGCAGGCGTGCGCTGCCCGTTAGATCCGCGTAGTCATCCAGTAGTTGGCGCTGGGCATCGCGTTTCAGCAGCGACTGGTGCTCGTGCTGGCCGTGGATGTCCACCAGCAGTTCCCCCAGCTCGCGCAACATCTGGATGGGGACGGGCCGTCCGTTGATATAGCCCTTGGAGGGTTTGTCGGCACTAATGACGCGACGCAGCACGCACTCCTGGTCTTCGAACAAGTCGTGCGCCTGTAGCCAGAGTGCGGCGTCTTGCTTGGGCTTCAGATCAAAGCCGGCGATGATCTCCGCGCGCTGACTGCCATGGCGGATGGCACCGCTGACGGCGCGCTCGCCGAGCGCGAGCGCCAGCGCATCGATGACAATGGATTTACCGGCCCCGGTCTCGCCGGTCAGTACCGTAAGCTGCGGCGCCAGGGACAGTTCCATTTTCGGAACGATCGCATAGTCCCGGATATAGAGCTGACTCAGCATGTCAGAATTTTCCGCCCCAGTGCAGTTTTACACGCAGGACATTATAGTGATTGCGCCCCTTCGGGTGTATCAGTTTGATCGGCACCTCGGCACGCCGCACATAGATATGGTCCTCATCCAACAGGGCGAAGTGGGTCTGGCCATCGAAGGTCAGGTGTGCCCGCTGCCCGCTGATATCGGACACAATGATCTCGATAATGCTGTCGCTGCTGACGACAATTGGACGGTCGCTCAAGGTGTGCGGGCAGATGGGTACCAGCACCATGGCCGGCAGCGTCGGGTGCAGGATCGGGCCGCCGGCGGACATGGCATAGGCGGTCGAACCGGTTGGAGTGGCGACGATAATGCCGTCGGCGCGCATGCTGTTGACGAAGTCGCCGTCGAGGTAGGTTTTCAGCTCGATGAGCCTGGCCAGCACACCCTTGTTGATAATGACATCGTTCAAGGCATTCGAGCGGTGTACGATCTCCTCGCCGCGGGTCACGTCGGCGTGCAGCAGAAAACGCTCCTCGGTGACGTACTCCCCGTCCAGGATCTTGCCGATCCCCTCGGTCATGCTCTCGGCCGGGATGTCGGTCAGAAAACCGAGACGGCCGAGATTCACGCCGAGAAGCGGCACATGGTGATCGACCATGTGGCGCGCCGCGTGCAGCAGGGTCCCGTCGCCGCCGATCACGATGGCAAGGTCGATATACTTGCCGATGTCCTCGACAGTCTGGCACGGCAAGGGTGAGTCGGGCATCAGCGCCGCCGCGGCGTCTTCCAGAATCACGGCCAGACCGCGCTGCTGCAGAAACTCCGTCAGATGCTCGATTTCGGCGCGGATGGTGTCATCGCCGTATTTTCCGAAAATCCCGATGGTGTGATGCGTATTTGCCATATTCTTGCTAAAGCTGTTGCGGTTGTCCCGCTAAGCTAACACGCAGACTGAGGCCCGGCCTATCGTTTTTTGGCGATTCTGACGGGTGCCACGGCCGGTCCCCGAGGGTGGCCGGTTGACAGCTTGCCGGTGTGTTGCTAGCTTCATTTTTTAGCACTCTCGCCATTGGAGTGCCAGAAACGTGTTTTCCCAGGTGGAACATGCTGGCCATCACGACCCGAGCGGAAATTTTATTGAGAACCCTGATCGAGCGCTACATCGCCGATGGGCATCCGGTGGGCTCGCGCACGCTGGCGCGGCAGGCCGGCCTGGTCCTGAGCCCGGCCACCGTGCGCAATGTCATGGTGGATCTCGAAGAGATGGGTCTGGTGCACTCGCCCCACACCTCATCCGGGCGCGTGCCCACGCAGTTGGGCTACCGCATGTTCGTCGACAGCCTGCTCAAGGTCAGGTCCCTGACCGCGGCCCAGCTGCGCAAGCTCGAGGGCGAGCTGGCTTCGATCGAGGATCCGCAGCAGTTGATCGGCGCCGCCTCCAGCATGCTGTCGCAAATTACCCGGCTGGCGGCCGTGGTGATGGTGCCGCGACGCGAAGGCAAGCCGGCGTTCCGCCAGATCGATTTCGTCGGATTGTCCGCCAATCGCGTGCTGGTGATTCTGGTGACCGAGGACGGTCAGGTCCAGAACCGCGTGATCCATACCGACAGGGAGTACTCGCCATCCGAATTGGTGCAGGCGGGCAATTATTTCAGCCGGACCTACGCCGGTCTGTCGCTTGGCGAGGTCAAGCGCGCGCTGTTGAGCGAACTGCAGGCCGACAGCGAGAGCATGCAGCGCATGATGAGCGTCGCGGTGGCGATGGCGCGCAAGATGTTAAGCGAGGACTCCGGGGATGATGATGATCTGGTGGTCAGCGGCGAGTCGAACCTGATGGAGATACCGGAACTGGGTGATCTGCACAAGTTGCGCAAGCTCTTTGATGCCTTTACGGCCAAGCGCGATCTGTTGCACCTGCTAGATCGAAGCATACGGGCGGGCGGGATCAAGATCTTCATCGGCAGCGAGTCCGGCTACGACGCCTTCAAGGACTGCAGTGTCGTGACGGCGCCCTATCGCACGGACAAAGAGGTGGTCGGGACCCTGGGTGTCGTCGGCCCCACCCGCATGGCCTACGAGCAGGTGATCCCGATTGTCGATATGACCGCCAAACTGCTGGGCGTGGCCCTGAGCCAGGATTACCGTTAAGCAGCCCCCTTTGAATATGGCGGTACCAACCCCATACCTCTAGCCGGGTGCTGTTGCCATCGAGCCCCGCCTGCCGTCAGGCCGGCGGCGGCCGGCCTGCAAGGGAGCTTTCGAGGGCGACGGGTTTAATTGAATTGCGCGCTTTTGAGTGCCAGTACACAGCAGAGCATTGAGATCGGAGTAAGGATTCATGAGTCAGAAGCAGCCTGATGCTTATAAAAACGACGGGTCAGACCCGAAGGGACCCGCAGGCCGGGCGGAGGGTATCGACTCCGGGGCGGCCGTCGCTGATGAGCCGCAGAGCCGCGCCGCGGCGCAGGTCCCCGAGGACGCCGCCGGGAGGATCGAGAAGCTGACGGCGGAGCTGGAACAGGCGCGCGCCGAGACCGAAGAGAACAAGGAGCGATTTCTGCGCGCCAAGGCGGAGACGGAGAACGTCCGCCGGCGCGCCGAGCTCGACGTGGCCAGCACCCATAAATACGCCATCGAGAAGTTTGCCGCTGAGATCCTGAATGTGCGTGACAGTCTCGAGCTTGCACGCTCCGTGGACGCGAAGTCCGACAGCGGCGATCTGCTGGGCAAAATGCTTGAGGGGGTGGACCTCACGCTCAAGCAACTGGACAACGTGTTCGAGAAGTTCGATTTGCGCGTGATCGATCCCCAAGGTGAGAGATTCGATCCGGAGCGACACCAGGCCATGAGCATGGTGGAGAGTGATGAGGTCGAACCGCACCACGTGGTGACCGTGGTGCAGAAGGGGGCCATGCTGACAGACCGTCTGCTGCGACCGGCACTGGTCATCATCGCCAAGGCCAGGAGCGAGGAAAAATCAACCGACTAGACCTTGAAACGGTCCGATCTGGCCCCATTTTTACAAAATATTTACGAATTTCGGCGAAATTAGAGGATTCGAGGAAACACCAATGGCAAAAATAATCGGCATTGATCTGGGTACGACCAACTCCTGCGTGGCCATGATGGAGGGGGGCAAGGCGCGGGTGATCGAGAACAGCGAGGGTGATCGTACCACGCCGTCGGTTGTCGCCTTCACCAAAGACGGCGAAGTAGTGGTCGGCCAGTCCGCCAAACGTCAAGCGGTCACCAACCCGCACAACACGGTTTTTGCCTCCAAGCGCCTGATCGGCCGGAAGTTCGACGAAGGCGTGGTGCAGCGCGACGTCAAATTGATGCCGTACAAGATCGTGAAGGCACAGAATGGCGACGCCTGGGTCGAAGTCAACGGCAAGCAGATGGCGCCGCCGGAAATCTCCGCGCGCGTGCTGCAGAAGATGAAGAAGACCGCCGAGGACTATCTCGGTGAAGAGGTCACCGAGGCGGTCATCACGGTGCCCGCGTATTTCAACGACTCCCAGCGCCAGGCGACCAAGGACGCCGGCAAGATCGCGGGGCTCGAGGTCAAGCGTATCATCAACGAGCCGACGGCCGCCGCGCTGGCATTCGGATTGGACAAGAGGGAGGGGGACCGCAAGGTCGCGGTCTACGACCTCGGTGGCGGTACCTTTGATATTTCGATTATCGAGATCGCCGAGGTCGATGGCGAGCATCAGTTTGAGGTGTTGTCCACCAACGGTGACACCTTCCTCGGCGGTGAGGACTTTGACCTGCGCCTGATCGATTATCTGGCCGATGAGTTCAAGAAAGACAACGGCGTGGATCTTCACAATGATCCGTTGGCCTTGCAGCGCCTGAAAGAAGCGGCGGAAAAGGCCAAGATCGAGCTGTCCTCAACCCAGCAGACCGATGTCAATCTGCCGTATATCACGGCCGATGCCAGCGGGCCCAAGCATCTGAACATCAAGGTCACGCGCGCCAAGCTGGAGTCGCTGGTCGATGAGCTGATTGCCCGTTCCATCGAGCCCTGCAAGATCGCACTGAAGGATGCCGGGCTCAAGGGCTCCGAGGTCGATGACATCATCCTGGTCGGCGGTCAGACCCGCATGCCCAAGGTGCAGGCGGCCGTGAAGGATTTCTTCGGCAAAGAAGCACGCAAGGATGTCAATCCGGACGAGGCCGTGGCCATCGGTGCCGCCATTCAGGCGGGCGTATTGGGCGGCGAAGTCAAAGACGTGCTCTTGCTGGACGTGACGCCGCTGTCGCTCGGCATCGAGACCCTCGGCGGGGTGATGACCAAGCTCATTCAGAAGAACACCACCATTCCGACCAAGGCCTCGCAGGTGTTTTCCACGGCTGACGACAACCAGACCGCCGTGACCGTGCATGTGTTGCAGGGCGAGCGCGAGATGGCGAGCGGCAACAAATCGCTCGGCCGTTTCGATCTGACCGACATCCCGCCGGCGCCGCGCGGCCTGCCGCAGATCGAGGTCACCTTCGATATCGACGCCAACGGTATCATGCATGTCTCGGCCAAAGACAAGGCCACCGGCAAGGAGAACAAGATCGTCATCAAGTCGAGCTCCGGGCTAGGCGAAGACGAGATCGAGCGCATGGTCAAGGATGCCGAGGCGCATGCCGATGAGGACCGTAAGGCGCGTGAACTGGTCGACGCGCGCAACCACGCCGACGTCATGATCCACAGTGTCAAGAAGTCGATGAAGGAAATGGGTGACAAGCTCGACAGCGCTGAGAAGGACAAGATCGAGACCGCCATCAAGGATCTGGAGGCGGTGATGAAGGAAGACGACAAGACCGCCATTGAGAGCAAGACCCAGTCCCTGGCCGAGGCGAGCCATAAGCTCGCCGAGCAGCTGTATGCCCAGAGCGGTGGGCAGGCCGAGGCCGCAGGGGCCGGCGGCGGGGGGGAAAGCGCGGAAGGCGCAAAGGACGAAGATGTAGTCGACGCCGAGTTCGAAGAGGTCAAAGACGACAAGGACAAGAAATAAGAACAACTGATGTAAGTCATGCAGTCGGGGCGCACCCGGGAAACGCTTGACAGTTTCCCGGGTGCGCCCGCGGCTGTTTATCGTTTGTTGAACCGGGTAGTTAGAGCGCGATGGCCAAAAAGGATTATTACGAAGAACTGGGGGTGGAGCGAAACGCCTCGGAGGCCGAGCTGAAGAAGGCCTACCGGCGGCACGCCATGAAATATCACCCCGACCGCAACCCGGGCGACAAAGAGGCCGAGACCAGGTTCAAGGCGGCCAAGGAGGCCTATGAAGTCCTGAACGATCCCCAAAAACGGGCGGCCTATGATCAGTTCGGTCATGCCGGCGTTGATCCCAGCAGGGGTGCCGGCGGCTTCGGCGGCGCGGGCGCTGGCGGGTTCGCCGATATTTTCGGGGATGTGTTCGGCGACATCTTCGGCGGTGGCCGCCGCCGCGGCGCGCAGGTGTTCCGCGGCGCCGACCTGCGCTACAGCCTGGAGCTCAACCTGGAGGAGGCGGTGCGCGGCACCGAGGTGAAGATCCGCGTCCCGGCCATGGCCAGTTGCGACACCTGTCACGGCAGCGGCGCCAGGCCCGGGACCTCGCCTGAGACCTGCCACACCTGTGGCGGCCACGGGCAGGTCAGGATGCAACAGGGTTTCTTTTCCATCCAGCAGACCTGCCCCCATTGCCACGGCAGCGGCAAAGTGATCAGCAGTCCGTGCGTGGACTGCCGCGGTGAGGGCCGCGTGCAGCAGACCAAGACCCTGTCGGTGAAGGTGCCGGCGGGCGTGGATGACGGCGACCAGATCCGGCTGGCCGGCGAGGGCGAGGCCGGTGAGAACGGCGGCCCGCCCGGCGATCTGTACGTGCAGATGCGCCTGAAACCGCATCCGATTTTCAAGCGCGACACCGATGACCTTTACTGCGAAATGCCCGTGAGCTTCACCACGGCCGCGCTCGGCGGCGAGCTGGAGGTGCCGACGCTCGACGGGCGCGCCAGCATCAAGATTCCGAGTGGAGCGCAAAGCGAAAAACTGTTCCGGCTGCGCGGCAAGGGCGTGAGGAACGTGCGCAACGGCCGCGTGGGTGATCTTTATTGCAAGATCAGCGTCGAGACGCCGGTCAATCTCACCAATCGTCAACAGGAACTGCTGCGCGAGTTTGACGAGCTCACCCGCGAGGGCGGCGCCAAACACAACCCGCGCGAGCAGTCGTGGATCGGCAAGATCAAAAGTTTTTTGGGTTAGATTTCAACGTAAGTTACAAGTGACAAGTGACAAGAAAACGCGAGCCCCCATTCTCGCCTTGACTTGCTACTTGTTACTTTATACTTGCTACTGTCTTCAGTCGCTGGTAGGCGTAATCTGGAACTCCAGGACCTGCTCCATATTTGATAAGGATTCCGCCAGTGCGCGGTAATTGCTCTTGTCGCGGGTGCGAATCGTCATCTGATATTCAAAATACTTGCCTTCCTCGGCCAGGCGGTAACTGGGACTGGCGGCGCTGATATTATGGCTGCCGATGAGCGCGGACAGGTCGGCCAGGGAGATCACCTCCTTCCTCAGCGTGCGCACTTGCAGCAGCCCGTAGTAGAGTGCCGGCATCCTGGCCTCGATCCACCGGAACAGCGACAGGGTGCCGAGCGTCAGCACGGTGCCGACGGCCGCGGCGAAATAAAAACCGATGCCGATCAGGATGCCGATCGACGCCGTCATCCAGATGGAGGCCGCCGTGGTCAGGCCGCGGATGGTGAGCTTTTCCCGCATGATGACCCCGGCGCCGAGAAAACCGATGCCCGTCATGATGCCCTGGGCCATGCGCGTGGGGTCGATGCGCATGGTTTCGATCGGTATGCCGGGCAGCAATTCGACCTGGAATACCGTTAGCAGCATCAACAGGCTGGAGGCCATGCACACGAGGCTGTGGGTGCGGAAGCCCGCCGGCCGGCCGTTGTAGGTGCGCTCGAGCCCGATCAGCCCCCCGGCCAGCAGCGCCGTGCCGAGGTGGGTCAGTGTCTGCAGGTAAAGATTCTCCATACTTTAAAGACGTCTAGCTCGCTGCTTGTTTTTGTATCCCTCGATTCCAGTCTACGTTCTGTGATGCGAGATCGCCAGTCTCCGGCCCCGCCTTGGTCTGGTCCGCTCCAGGTGCGTTCCGACATCCGCGGTCAAGGATTAGCATCGCCCGCCCAAATTTATTATGCTCACGGCTTTGTTTCCGAAACGCAAGAATAGGGTACAGTCGATGATCAATGTAGCCATCGCGGGGGCGGCGGGACGCATGGGACGCACGCTGGTCGAGGCCTGCACGCGTGCCGACGGGCTCGAATTGACGGCTGCCATCGAACGGACCGGCAGCGCGGCGCTGGGCGCCGATGCCGGCACCAATGCGGGGCTCGACCCGGCGGGGGTGGTGATCGGCGACACGCTGCACGAGGCGCCGTTCGACGTGTTGATCGATTTCACGCGCCCGGCGGTGACGTTGCAGAATCTTGAGGTCTGCCGCAAGCAGGCAAAAAAAATGGTCATCGGCACCACCGGGTTTGACGAGGCCGGCAAGCGGCAGATCGCCGAGGCGGCCAAGGAGATCGCCATCGTGTTCGCGCCCAATATGAGCGCCGGCGTCAACCTGTGTTTCCGCCTGCTCGAGATCGCCGCGCAAGTCCTGGGCGAGGAATCGGATATCGAGATCATCGAGGCCCACCACCGCCACAAACTCGACGCGCCCTCCGGTACCGCGCTGCGCATGGGCGAGGTCGTGGCCGCGGCCCTGGGGCGCGAGCTCAAGAACTGTGCTATCTACGGGCGCGAAGGCCACACCGGCGAGCGCAGCCGTGAGACCATCGGCTTTTCTACCATCAGGGCGGGCGACATCGTCGGCGAGCATACCGTGATG
>CAMYII010000111.1:0-24634 GCA_947258385.1 Acidiferrobacterales bacterium | reverse complement strand
GAGATCACCCACAAGGCCTCCAGCCGCATGACCTTCGCCGGTGGCGCCGTGCGTGCCGTGCGCTGGCTCGCGGGCAAGGACAAGGGCCTGTACGACATGCAGGATGTGCTGGGTCTGCGCTGAAGTGAGCCCCGACTTCGCGCGATGGCGGGTCTAATGTCAATGTCTGCTGATCAGACTTTAGTTTAGTTAGTCTTTTACGTTGAGTGTACACACGTTTCCTATTACCGCTGACTTGTTGGATGACTTCTTGAATCTGCCGTGGGTCCTGCGCAAAGATGATCCACAGTGGATTCCCCCTTTGCGTCAGGCGGTGCTGGCTGACCTGTCGGGTGACAGCGCTTTCGCGCAATACGCCCGCCTGCGGCTTTTCCTTTGTCAGCGCGAGCGGGAAACGGTGGGTCGTGTCGCCGCTATCGTCAATCCGCATTTGAGGGACGCCGACAATGCGCCCGTCGGTCAGCTCGGTTATTTCGAGGCCGTCAACGACAGCGAGGTGGCGGCCAGTCTCATGACGGCCGCCCGTGAGTGGTTGTGCGAAGAGGGGGCGCGCACGGTGCTGGGACCCATGAATGGGGGTGCCCATCGCGAACACCGTTTCATGATCGAGGGGTTCGAGCTGGACGCGTTTTTGTTCGAGCCTCGTAACCCGCGCTATTACCCGCGCCTGTTCAGCGAGCAGGGATTCGGCGTTTGCTCTTGTTGGTTCAGCTACGAGCTGGATTTGAGCCGCCGGGGCAGGGCGCGACTGGAGCGTTTGCTCGACGAGGCGATGGAGCCCACTCGGGATTTTCAACTTGAGGTGCTCGATACACGTGACATGCAAACCTTATTGGCCCGTTTGCATCGTATCCTGGATTCGGCATGGTCTGGTCATATCGGCTATACGAGTTTTCCATTGCAGGAATTCGTCGAACGCTTCACGGGAATTTTCGCGTTGATGGGCGACGGTCATATCGCGATGATGACCGATGCCGGCGGTCAAGACGTGGGCTTTGTGGCCATGGTCCCGGACTACGCGCAACAGGCCCGGATGCTCAGGGGGGACGATTCGGGGTGGGCCGCGTGGCGGGGCAAGGCCTCGGCGCCGCGGATGGTCTGGCATACCATTGCCACCGTGCCCGAAGTTCGCGGCAGCGGATCATCGACAATGCTGATTCGACACTGGTACGAGACAACGATCGCCCAAGGGTACGAAAAGGCCCTGGTGGCCCTGGCGACAGAGGATTTTGCCTGGTTCCGCAAGGTGGCCGAACCGACGCGCGCTTATGCGTTGTATGGACAGCGCTTGGGGGGTGGCGTATGAGTGAGCGCGGTCAACGCATATGGCGCTTTGCGGTCTGCCGGTTTCCCCCGGCGGTCTATGTTCCGGCGGGTATCGCGAGCTTTCTCTCCCTTTACCTGGCGCTGCAGGCGCTTGGACTCGGCGATGGCGCCACGCTCACCGTGTCCTGGCGGGCATTGGCAGGCGCCTTGACCGTGGTTTTGTTCCTGTTTCTGATGCGGGTGTACGACGAGCTCAAAGACGTGGAGACCGATCTTCGACTGGGCAAAGCGGGGGATCCGCGGTACAAGGACAGGCCCATCGTCCTGGGGACGGTCAAGGTGACTGACATTGTGCTGCTGCGCTGGTGGGTGACGGTGATCCTGTTTGCGCTCAACCTGGCGTTGGGGTGGCCTTTGCCGTTGCTTGTTTTTTTCCTGCTCTTTGTCCTGGGCTGGTTGTCGTTCAAATGGTTCTTCTGGCCCGCGATCTCCGACAATCTCTTACTTGCCCTGGTGACGCATAACCCGATCCTGCTGGTCCTGGGCATCTATGTGGCTGCGCTCTACGGCGCCGAGTTCGGTGTCGAGACACTGGGTCCGTGGACCCTTGCCCTGCTGGTGGGGCTATGGGTGCCTTTCGCCGCCTGGGAGACGTCGCGCAAGATCCGTATTCCGCAGGATGAGACCGCCTACCAGACCTATTCGATGCTCCTCGGCTGGCGGAATGCCGTGCTGCTTCCCTTGGGCTTTACCCTGTTGTCCGTGGCCTGTCTGGTGCCCGTGGCGCTGGCGGCGAAGCTCGGTACCGGTGTTATCGTTGCGCTCGTCGGGGCCGCCGGCATTATGGTGTGGCGCTGCCTGTTGTTTCGTTTCGCGCCGACACGCCAGCGAGCGCGCTTACAACCTTATGCGGAAATGTATCTCCTAGTCGCCAACCTCGGCCTGGTCGTGGCGCTGGTCCTGCATTACGGTATCGGCGTCGCCGCCAGGGGCTAGGCGTACGGTACCCGTCCCGCCGTCGATTTCGATGGTTTGCCCTGAGCGGATCCGGCTCGTTGCCCCCGCGACGCCGATGACCGTGGGGATGCCAAGTTCCCGACCAATGATGGCGGTGTGCGAGAGGATATTCCCGCGTTCCACGACGATGCCGGCGGCGGCAACCATCAGGAACACCCACCCGGGGTCGGTGGCCCTGGCGACAAGGATCTCCCCGGGCGTAGCGGTTTGCCCCTCGGGGTCTGTGATCACTTTTGCTTTGCCCCGCACGCGTCCCGCGCTGCATCCGATGCCTTCCAGCAGCGAAGTATTGTCGCCCGGTCTGTCCGGGGCAGGCGCGTCGAAGGTGTTGGTGTAGACAATGCCCTGGGTGGTGATTCGATCCGCCGGCGTCTGCCGCCGGTGATCTGCATACTCGCGCTTACGAAGAATGACCAATTCCTTTAATGAACAGCAGATTGCGCTGCCGCGAATGTAGTCTGTTATCTCTTCGACGCTGAGGTAATAGATATCTTCGCGGGCATCAATGATGCCGTCGCGGGCGAAAATGCGGCCGATTTGGCGGAAAATGCGTTTGACGATGCCGAAGGCGCGGGTACGCGCCAGACGCATGTTCTCGCGGTTGGTTACGGTGGCTCGGCAGTGTTTGAGCACAAAGTGCAACATCCACCGGCGCAGCGGCCGCGCGCGCAGTTGCTTCTTTGCGCGGGTTTCCGCGGCCCGGCGAATTGATAACTCCTGTTTGTGCAGTGTTCGGGCGCTGCGGTCCGTTTTCAGGTAGCTGCGCAGCAGCGCGATGAGAAGCGAAGGGTCTTCGTCGGCCGAGGGGGTTTCGAGCTTGAGCTCGTGTATTGTCCGGTCGCCGAATTTCTGCAGATGGCTGTCGATCGCCCGTCGAAAGTCGGTGAATTGCGGGTCCTTTTGGATCTGCTCCCACACGGCCTCGTTGTCCGGCACAGTGTTAAATAGATCCTGGAGCGTGCGGGCCGCACGGACCTCATCGGTCAAGGCAAGGACGGACTGTACCGGCTGCACGCTTTCCATACCGGTCTCACCGCAAAGCAGTGCGTTTTGTAACGTGCCCTGCGAGTCCAGGCCATACTGCTTGATAAGGTTCCCGAGACGGTGGTAGAAGGCGAATGCAAATAAGTCATTGACCGTCGTCACGTGCCATTGAAGGAGCAGCCGGTCGACCAGCGTTTCGTAAAGGCTTAACAGTCGATCGGCCGGCAGCTCGTCAAGCGTGTGGGCGGCAAAAAAGGCCTGGGCCGCGGCCTGGCGCTGGTGGAAGCGCCGCACCTGAATACCCAAGGTAATGAAGTGCCACAGGACGCATGTCGCGCTCCACAGCAGGGCTCGCCAGCGTGCGGTCCCGCGGGCGGCGGGGGATGCCGTGTGTCCCCGTCGCTGCACCCACTGCTGTAATCCCAGGGCCTTCTCCCAGCTTCGAAGATTGTATTTCATAACGGGGATCAGGGAATACATCGTATACCAGTTGGAGATGTTGTAATAAATGCGTCCGTGTATGAGGCCTATCATGTTCGCAAACACGGTTCGGTGACCGCTCACTGCGCGGTGCGATGCGCCCAGGGTCAAGGCCATTTTCCGGAAGATGATTTCATAGGCACGGCGGGCAAAGGAGAACGTAAGAGGCGTCGTCACACCGGGATAGCCTTCGATAATATTGGCGTTGTCAAAAACCTGCTCAAGCTCGCGCGTCGGCGTCGTGATGGGGCGTGTCTGGATAATGTGCAGCTGACCGGTGTCAGCAAATGCCCATTCAATATCCTGGGGTGTGCCATAGAGTGCCTCGATGCGTTGACACTGTTCGTAAAGGGCGCGCAGCTGCGCGTCGGACAACACGGGTTGGTCAGCCTTGTCCGGCGAAACCCCGGCAAGCCGTGTCCCGGTCCCCTTTGCCTCATCGAACACGACCATTTGCGTTTTCCGGCTGAGCTGGTGTTCTGTCACGGCACCTGTCGCCTTGCTGAGAAAAAAGGTATCGCTTTCGACGCGATCGGCGACAACGCCTTCTCCGAGCCCGTAGGCGGCCGATATCACGGCCTCAGCTCCATCGTCCGTGACCGGATTTGCGGTAAACAACACGCCACTGCTTACGCTTTGGATCATTTCTTGCACAACGACGGCAGTGCGAATCGGCGCGGTCAACTGGTCATGGCGTTGCCGGTAGAACAACGCATGGGGTGAGAATGCCGACAAGACGCACTGTTTTACCTTTTCGCCGAGTTGATCGCGGGAAACGTAAAGGTAGCTCTGCAACTGTCCGGCGAAGGAATGCTCGGCTGAGTCTTCCCCCATGGCAGAAGAGCGCACTGCAACTTTGGCATCGGCGGGGAAGAGCTGATCGAAGGCCTGGAACATCTCGGCCTCGAGTTCTGATGCAAACGGCGCCTCTATAAACGACTCGACGATGGCCCGGCTTGCCTCCGTGGCGGTGTCGTAGTTACCCAGGCCACCGCCTGCAAGGTGCTGTCTCCAGGGGATGCCGTCCAGGAATTGCGCAAGGGCCTCGGTCGTGACGCAGAAAAACCGAGGAATGGAGAAACCTTGCACAATGAGTTTTTCCAGGTTCGCGCCCTTACCGCCCAGCGACCGATCCGGGTTCGCTGCGTCATTACCGCCGACGATTATGTAATTTTTTGTCATCGTGAAACCCGGTTCCGGTTTGATCGATTGCCTCGGCTGCCGTGACTGTGGATGCGGTAAGCCGGATTTTGTGTCGGAAAAGACTTAAGGAACCTCTGCATAAGTCCATCCATGGACTTATGCAGATCGCCTCGCTCCATTTTTCAAACACTATACGTGTTCGAAAAATGACGGTCCCTCCCTGGATCGCAGGAAGCGCTGACTTAATCAGAGCTTCCTTAATTCCGCAACCCAACCCGCCAGCGCGTCTCGTCATCGAATCCGGACCTCGCAGATGCTGCCGGCGGGCGCCAGGCCATTGCCCCGATGGGAGGTATTGATCAGACGTGTCGTTGCTCAATACCTCAAACGGCCAGGTAAAATGATTATAAAACAATACGACCTGGAAATGCGTGTGGAATCGCGGTGATATCGTAACAATGCGTTCCGTCCTGCGATGGACTGGTGTCGATCGGTCTGGTTCGGCGCCATTGGCGCGCTTTGGCCGATAAGCGGGCGACAGAACCCGTCGTTATCAATGCGACCCGAACAGCGATGTCCGCCGCCGCGAAGCGCGCAGCCACGTGTATAATTACTATAACAAAGCCTTGTCTGCCAGGCCCCGAACCTGGTAGTGGGTTGATCATGCAACACCTGGCCGGGATACGCGCCGCGCATGCGCGCTAAGCGATATGGGTTGAATCGCGCTGGCTGCGGCCCGCGCGGTTGGCGCATAAGAAACCCAAGCCGAAAGCGGGCTCACTGAATGTTTGGTCGTATCGCTGTGTGCGTCGCTCCGGCCTGCGGCAGAGTTGCCCGGACGGCAGGCCCTGTCTGAGTACCGCACGGGCCAACGCGTTAATTTGCACAAAGCCGAAGGATGGGCTATTTAGCAGATAGCCGTTTGTATATGCATAAGGTCGGAGCTCGATAGCGAGGAATTGATTCCATGAACGGACGTTTCCGTATCAGTACACAAACCATCATTTTAGTCGGGACAATCGTTGCAGTTTTCGTTGCCTCTTTGATTTTTGTGAATGTAAACATCCCTGGAGAAAGGAAACTGCTGCAAGAGCTGGAGCTACGGGAATCGGTCTTTGGCAAGGATAGCCCGCAAATGATTGAGCCGCTGAGTTTACTTGCCATCGTATACCAGATCTCCGAGCGGTATGACAAAGCAGAAGCGGTTTATGAGCGTATGTTGGAAATTGACAGGAAACACTTCGGGCCTGAATCGAAGGAGACCAGAGGGACGTTGCTTTCCATCGCCAATATGACCGATCTTCAAGGGAATGTTGAACGCGGGGACGCTCTGTATGCCGAGGCGCTAAAAATAGACAGGAAACTGGAACAGGCCAGTGCGGCTGAATTGGAAGGCCTGAAATCCAAACCCATGGATGCACTCAGCCCGGAAGAAAAACAGGCATTGGCGCAAGGAAGTTACAACAAATCCAACGTGGGAGAAACGTTAACAAGGAGGATCAAGGCATACAGAGAGGAAGGGAAGAGGGAGCTGGCACAGCAGTTGGAACGAAGGAAAAACAAGATGGGTTTATAATCTTTTGATGATAAAAGCATAAGCCGACCGCGGTTCTCGCCGGACGATGAGCCGCTTGTCGTGCGTTTGAACGGTGGCGCGGGCCTGACCTATAAGCCCTTAGCCAGGACGCTGGTCTACGGGTTTGTCGAGGGTTCCCTGGAAGCGGACAACGAATTCGAGGAAGGCTATGCCCTTGGCGCCGGCGGCAGCCTCGGTGTCATCGGCGATGTTTCCAGACGCTGGAGAATCAACTTATCGGCCCAGGCGCTTCGCTTTGAAGCGGGGGACGAGCATTTCGCCTACGACCTGACGCTGGCGCAGCGTGTGAGCGTTTCAAGGCAAAGCGCGGTGCGGCTGAATGTCTCGCGCAAGCGGGAGTTCGACGATTACTGGGCGCGCGCCGATATTGCCTGGCAATTTTCTTTCTGATGCGGCAGATCTTACTGGTACTGACCTTCGTTGGCCTCACCGGTTGTGCGGGACTGTTTTTCTATCCGTATGAGCAGCATGTCCTGACCCCGGATCAACTGGATCTCGATTACGAGGATGTCTACTTGAAATCGAGCGATGGGCTCACGCTGCACGGCTGGTATCTCCCGGCGAGAGGCAAGCCGGTGGGGACCATCTTGTTCCTGCACGGAAATGCCGAGAACATCAGCACCCACATCGGCAGCGTCTACTGGTTGCCGGAGCGGCAGTTTAATGTGTTTCTTCTGGATTACCGCGGCTATGGCGCGTCGGAGGGCAAGCCGGGTTTCGCAGGCGCCGTTGCGGACGTTGAGGACGTCATTGCCTATCTCGTGGCGCGCAAGGGGGTGGATAGTGAGCGACTGGTGCTGTTCGGCCAAAGCCTCGGGGGCGCCCTGGCCATTTATGCCGCGGCCCACACGGCGCATCGCCCGCACATCAGGGCCCTGGTGGTGGAAAGCGCATTGTCGAGCTACCGCGGCATTACCAGGGAGAAGCTGGCCGGTTTCTGGTTGACCTGGCCGCTGCAATGGCCGCTCTCCCGGCTGGTCTCCGATGACTATAGCCCCTTGCAGGCGATTGCCGCCGTGAGCCCCGTCCCCTTGTTGATCATCCACGGTGATCAGGACCGCATCGTGCCCGTGCATCACGCGCAAGGGCTGTACGAGGCGGCACAGGAGCCGAAACAGCTATGGATCGTCAAGGGGGCGGGGCATATCCAGGCGTTTGCCAGCCCCGAGTATCGTGAACGGATTGTGACCTATCTGCGCCAGGCGCTGTCCCCGGTGTAGCGCCGAAACGCGGCGCTACACCGGGGCCTCCCACGGTTTCATCTGGAGATCAGATTGCGACCGGCGCATGGCGCTAGCGGCATTTGAAATGGACTTCGACCTTATAGTTTTCGTCGCTCTTGGTTTTAGCCGCAAACTCAAGCACCTTCATGGTAAGGCGTGTCAGCCCCTTTTCATTCGCTGCCATATTTGGACCGATGTATTTCGAGCTCTGGTTGAGCACGACGAAATCACGCTTTTTTTCCTTCTCTTTACATGTCGTTTTTGCGTCTTGTGCGGCCATTTTATAAGCGGTTCTTTCGCCATCTGCCGTGGCGATGCCTTTGTAGCTGCCGTCTTCCTGCGCGAAGACAGAGCCATGTATCGGGGTCGCGCAGCCGGCGATGGTGAGCGGCGCCAGCACGAGCAGCATCATGAGTAAGTGTCTTGTTTCCATATCCCCCCCTCTGGGAAAGAGTCGGTCAATATGTCGTTAAAATAATGAGTACCTGCATTAAGGATAGCCAAATGAAGTCCTCTCGCCAGAACAAAAAAGGGCCGAGTGTTACGCCAGGACCCCATCGGGCGAGCGCGGCCGCGAAACGCCTTGGGGAGGAGTGTGAGGGTGACGTTGCCCAGCTCGCCTCGGGCGATCCGGGCGTAGCGGACGCCCGGGGCTGCAGGCAGCATACAAAGCATGTCCCGGGCCGCCTCGGGGCCTCGGATCGCTTACCCCATGCCGGCCACTCCCCAGGTGGTTCCGCGGCCGTGCGTTGATTTTGCCGGGCGCGTTCCTGTAGAATACGTGGGCGCCCATGGGGTTTTGGCGCCACGTTTCGCAAGCGGGAGAGGCAGGCAGGCCCCTTCCGCTTTTATGTGCCCACAGAGCGCACTTTCCCGGAGAAGACGACCCTTTATGCCGCCGGCACTGCTTGCACTGGAAGATGGTTCCCTCTTTAGCGGGGAGTCCATCGGTATTTCGGGGCAGGCGGTCGGTGAGGTGGTGTTCAACACCGCCATGACCGGGTATCAGGAGATCTTGAGCGATCCCTCCTATGCCAGGCAGATCGTTACCCTGACCTATCCCCACATCGGCAATACCGGCGCCAACGCCGAGGACATGGAGTCCTCCGCGATCCATGCCGCCGGGCTGGTGATCCGTGACCTGCCACCGCGGATCAGCAACTGGCGCGCCGAGCAGTCACTGCCCGATTTCCTGCGGGAACACAAGCGGGTCGCCATCGCCGGCATCGACACCCGCCGCCTGACACGCCTGTTGCGCGAGAAAGGGGCGCTCAAGGGATGCATCGTCGCCGTGGACAAGGGCGTGCGCCTCAATAAGAAGGCCGCGGTGGAGGCCGCCCAGGCGTTTGCCGGCCTCAAGGGCATGGATCTCGCCAAGGTCGTGAGCACGAAAAAGCCGTACACCTGGGAACGGGGCATGTGGACCCTGGAATCCGGTGACGGGCCGGCACCCGCGTCCGGCCACCGGGTCGTGGCCTACGATTTCGGCGTCAAGCGCAATATTCTGCGCATGCTGGCCGAGCGCGGCTGCGCGCTCACCGTGGTGCCGGCACAGACCCCGGCCGCAGAGGTCATGGCCATGAACCCGGACGGCGTCTTTCTGTCTAACGGGCCGGGCGACCCCGAGCCCTGCGATTACGCCATCGCGGCCATTGGCCAGATCGTCGAGCAGGGTACCCCCACATTTGGCATCTGTCTCGGACATCAGTTGCTGTCACTGGCCTCGGGTGCCAGGACCATCAAGATGAAGTTCGGCCACCATGGCGCCAACCACCCGGTGCAGGATCTGGCCACGGGTCAGGTGCTGATCACCAGCCAGAACCACGGGTTTGCCGTCGACGAGACAGGCCTGCCGGCGGCGCTTGAGATTACCCACCGGTCGCTGTTCGACGGCACGATCCAGGGTGTCGCCCGCACCGACAGACCGGCATTCTCCTTCCAGGGACATCCGGAGGCGAGCCCGGGCCCGCACGATATGGCGCCGTTGTTCGATCGTTTTATCGCGCTCATGGAACAACGCAAGGCACACGCCGCGCAGGCAAAGGTCGTGACCGGTCAGCGCTGACCGCTTTCCCGCCGCCTAGATTCCCCATGCCGAAACGCACAGACATCAACAGCATACTGATTATCGGTGCCGGACCGATTGTGATCGGCCAGGCCTGCGAGTTCGATTACTCGGGCGCGCAGGCCTGCAAGGCGCTCAGGGACGAGGGCTACCGGGTCATTCTGGTCAATTCCAATCCCGCCACCATCATGACCGATCCCAACATGGCGGACGCCACCTACATCGAACCGATTCATTGGCGCAACCTGGCCCAGATCATCGCCAAGGAGCGTCCCGATGCCCTGTTGCCCACCATGGGCGGGCAGACCGGTCTGAACTGTGCATTGGACCTGGACACCCACGGGGTGTTGAAGCAGTACGGCGTGCAGATGATCGGCGCGACCAAGGCCGCGATCGACAAGGCCGAGGACCGCGAGCTGTTCCAGAAGGCGATGAAGGTCATCGGGCTTGAGACCGCGCGCGGAGCCATCGCCCACAGCCTGGAAGAGGCGCATCAGGTGCAGGCCATGCTCGGCTTTCCGGTCATCATCCGGCCGTCTTTCACGCTCGGCGGCAGCGGCGGGGGCGTCGCTTACAACAAGGAAGAATTCATCGAGATCTGCGAGCGCGGACTCGACGCCTCGCCGACCCGTGAGCTGTTGATCGAAGAATCAATACTCGGCTGGAAGGAATACGAAATGGAGGTGGTGCGCGACCGCAAGGACAATTGCATCATCGTGTGTTCCATCGAGAACCTGGATCCGATGGGGATCCACACCGGAGATTCGATCACCGTGGCCCCGGCACAAACGCTGACGGACAAGGAATACCAGATCATGCGCGATGCCAGCATCGCGGTGCTGCGCGAGATCGGCGTGGATACCGGCGGCTCCAATGTACAGTTCGCCATCGACCCTAAGGACGGGCGCATGATCATCATCGAGATGAATCCCCGGGTCTCGCGTTCCTCCGCCCTGGCCTCGAAGGCCACCGGTTTTCCCATCGCCAAGGTCGCCGCCAAGCTGGCCGTCGGCTACACCCTGGATGAGCTGCGCAATGACATCACCGGCGGCGTGACGCCGGCGTCGTTCGAGCCGAGCATCGATTATGTCGTCACCAAGATCCCGCGCTTCACCTTTGAGAAGTTTCCGCTCGCCGATCCGGTGTTGACGACCCAGATGAAATCCGTGGGCGAGGCCATGGCGATCGGCCGTACCTTCCAGGAATCCCTGCAGAAGGCGCTGCGCAGTCTCGAGACCGGCTACTACGGTCTGGAGCCGATGCTGGAGCCGGAGATGGATGCGGAGGCGGCCAGCGACAAGCTCAAAAACGAACTGCTGTCGGCGACCGGCGAGCGCATCTGGTATGTGGCCGATGCCTTTCGCTGGGGGATGAATATCGATGAGGTCTATGAGCTCACCCATATCGATCCCTGGTTTCTGGACCAGATCGCCGAACTGGTCGCGGCCGAGCAGCGGATCAAGCGATCGGCGGGCAAGAAACTGACGGCGAAGAAGGTGCGGCAGTGGAAGCGCGGAGGATTCTGCGACCGGCGGCTGGCCGGTCTGCTCGGCATCAGTGAAGGCAAGTTTCGCCGGCTGCGCCACGAGCTCGGGGTGCGGCCGGTCTACAAACGGGTGGATACCTGTGCCGCCGAGTTCGCGGCGACCACGGCCTATATGTATTCGACCTATGAAGAGGAGTGTGAGGCGCTGCCGGAAGACACCGAAAAGATCATGGTGCTTGGCGGCGGGCCGAACCGTATCGGCCAGGGGATTGAGTTCGACTACTGCTGTGTGCACGCCGCATTCGCCCTGGGAGAGGACGGCTACCAGACCATCATGGTCAACTGCAATCCCGAGACCGTGTCCACCGACTACGACACCTCCGATCGCCTGTATTTCGAGCCATTGACGCTGGAAGACGTGCTCGAGATCGTCCATGTCGAGCGGCCGGCCGGCGTGATCGTGCAATACGGCGGGCAGACGCCCCTGAATCTCGCCCACGGACTGGAGGCGGCCGGTGTGCCCATCATCGGCACCAGCCCGGACTCCATTGATCTGGCCGAAGACCGCGAGCGCTTTCAGCGCCTGCTCAAGCGCCTGAAATTGCGGCAGCCGCCCAACGCGGTGGCCAAGGATATGGGTTCGGCGGTGAAGATGGCCGATAAGATCGGGTATCCGCTGGTGGTCAGACCCTCTTACGTCCTTGGCGGCCGCGCCATGGAGATCGTGCACAACCGCGGGGACCTCGAGACCTATATGCGGGTCGCGGTGCGCGTGTCGGAAGATGCCCCCGTGCTGCTCGACAAGTACTTAAGCGATGCCACCGAGGTCGATGTCGATGCGGTTTGCGACGGCGAGGATGTCATCATCGGCGGTATCATGGAGCATATCGAGGAGGCCGGGGTGCACTCCGGGGACTCGGCCTGTTCGCTGCCGCCCTTCGCCCTGTCCAAGAAGGCCCAGCAGGAAATTCGCCAGCAGACGGTGCAGCTGGCCAAGGCCTTGAAAGTCGTAGGGTTAATGAATATTCAATTCGCCGTCAAAGACAATAAAATCTACCTGCTCGAGGTCAACCCGCGGGCCTCGCGCACGGTGCCGTTCGTGTCCAAGGCCACCGGACGGCCGCTTGCCAAGATCGCCGCGCGTTGCATGGTGGGCAAGCGCCTGAAGGATCAGGGTGTCACGGCCGAGATCACCCCAGCCTATTATTCCGTCAAAGAGGCGGTATTCCCCTTTATCAAGTTCCCGGGTGTGGATACCATGTTGGGGCCGGAGATGAAGTCCACCGGCGAGGTCATGGGCGTGGGCCGCAGTTTCGGCGAGGCGTTCTACAAGTCACAGCTGGCCGCCGGCGCCTATATTCCGCGCCAGGGGCGTATATTGATGAGCCTGCGCGATGCCGACCAAAAACCGGCAGTCAATGTGGCGAGACTCTTCAGCGAAAGCGGCTACGAGATCCTCGCCACCCGCGGCACGGCCGCGGTGTTCAACGCCGCCGGCGTGAAGGCAAGAGCGGTCAACAAGGTGTCCGAGGGCCGGCCGCATGTCGTTGACATGATTATGAATGATGAGATTGATATAATTGTAAATACCGTATCGGATAAACAGAGCCTGGAGGACGCATCGGCGATTCGCCGCGTGGCCCTGCAGCACAAAGTGACGAACTATACGACTCTGGCGGCGGCACGAGCGGCGTGCGAAGCCCTTCGCGAACAAAAAACAGAGGAAGTCAGTGTTAATCGCCTCCAGAACCTACACAAGGAGTTGGCATCATGATGAAGGTTCCGATGACAGTGGCCGGGGCCGAGAAGCTCAAGCAGGAGCTGCATCGGCTGAAGACCGTAGAGCGCCCCCGTATCATCAATGCGATCGCCGAGGCGCGCGCGCACGGCGATTTGTCGGAGAACGCCGAGTACCATGCGGCGAAGGAGCAACAGAGTTTTGCCGAGGGTCGGATCATCGAGCTCGAAGGCAAGCTCTCCAGTGCCCAGGTCATCGATCCGTGCACGGTCAAGGCCGATGGCCGTGTGGTCTTTGGCGCTACGCTGGACCTGTTCGATGGGAACACCGGCCAGGAGGTCACTTACCAGATCGTCGGCGATGATGAAGCCGACATCAATAACGGCAAGATTTCGATCAGCTCGCCCATTGCCCGTGCCCTGATCGGCAAGGAAGTGGGGGAGGAGGTCGATGTGCAGGTCCCGGACGGCATTCACCGCTATGAGATCCTGGGTGTCCGTTATATTTAGTTGACCTGCATCCTCGCCCCGTTGTTCTTCCCGTCCTGTAACACCCGCATGCACCTCTGGCTGCTCAGTGAACGCGCCGCGCTGACGCTCTGGGTCGGGGGCATGTGGGCGACGGGCTACCTCGTTGCGCCCGTGTTGTTTCGGATGCTCGATGACCGCGCCCAGGCGGGCGCGATCGCCGGGCAGCTGTTCGCCATCTCGAACTGGATCGGGCTGGCCTGCATTGCGCTGCTGCTGCTGGGTGCGCTGGCACGTAACGGGCGTGCCTGGTTCAGTGACTGGCGGGCGTGGGTGCTGCTGGCCGCGCTCGCGCTGGTGCTGATCGCCGAATTCGCGCTCGCCCCGGCGATGCGCGAGCTGAAGGCCGCCGCGGGCGGTGATCTGGTGGCGCACGCCGGCCTGCATCGCCGTTTCGCCACGCTGCACGGCGTCTCCAGCACCCTGTTCGTCGTGACGAGCCTGCTGGGTCTGTTGTTGGCGCTGTTCGGCGTGACGCGGACAAACGCCTCGAATGCCTGAGGGTCCGGCGCCACGCGCGGCAGCCGGGGCGGTGGATCACCGCCGTGTCAGTCCGGGAGCCGGATGCGGGGTTCCGCCGCCGGGCGGTAGATCACGGCGATGCGGCCGATCTCCTGCACGGCCTCGGCGGTCGTGGCCTGGCAGATGCGGTCCAATACCTGATGCCGGTCCTGGCGGTCGCCGCTCAGGATCTTGATCTTGAGCAGCTCATGGTGGTTCAAGGCCTGGTCAATTTCCGCCTGCACGGCGGCGGTGAAACCGGACGCCCCGAGCGTGACGACGGGTTTGCGGTGATGCGCCAGTCCGCGCAGATACAACCGCTGTTTGCCAGTCAGTGCCATGATGATACCTGTTTCCGATGAGCCGGGCCGTTGCCCGGGAAGTCGCGATAATGCAACGAACCCCGGCGACGAGACAAGCGCAGCGTCATGACTCGCCGCAAAAAAACCAAGACATGGCTGCGTGAGCATCTCGACGATGCGTTCGTCAGGCGCGCGCGCAAGGAAGGCTACCGTGGGCGCGCGATCTATAAACTTCAGGAAATCGACCGCCGCGACCATCTGCTGCGGCCCGGACTGCGCGTGGTCGATCTCGGCGCGGCCCCGGGGAGCTGGTCCCAGTATGCCAGTGAACGTGTCGGCCGCCAGGGACAGGTCGTGGCACTGGATGTGTTGCCGATGGAACCAGTGCCGGGCGTGGAGCTTATTCAGGGTGATTTTACCGAGCAGCCGGTGCTGGACCGGCTGCTCGGCGCCGTCCACGGTGAGCCGGTGGACCTTGTAATGTCTGATATGGCACCCAATATTAGTGGTATCAGCGTGAGCGATCAGGCCAAGGCGGTTTATTTGGCGGAATTGGCGCTCGATTTTGCTGAAAAGACCTTGCGCCCGGGTGGGAATCTGCTGCTCAAGGTGTTTCAGGGCGAAGGGTTTCCGGCGCTGCACAAACAGATGCGCGAGCGTTTCAAATCGCTGGCGACCCGCAAGCCGCAGGCCTCGCGCTCACGCAGTCGGGAAATATACTTATTAGGTAAGGGGTTTCTTGCAAGTTGATTCGCCGGTAGTATCGTTATCTAGTATCGGTGTCGCCGTTCGGAGTCGGGCGGAAAGGCCGGAAAGGGAACCAAAGGTGCCGCGGCGGACCTAAGCATCCGGGGCGCCATGAGTAATTGACGAGGTTAAGCGTTTGAATAATATCACCAGAAATCTGCTGTTGTGGTTCGTGATCGCCGTCGTGCTGATGTCGGTGTTCAATAACTTCGGCAAGGGACGGCACACAACGCCGACGATGGAATATTCCGAATTCATCGCCAAGGTGCGCCAGGGCGGCGTCCAGAAAGTCGTGATCGACGGCCAGGAGATTGAGGGCATCACCGACGCCAACGAGAGCTTTCAGACCTACAGTCCCGAGACCGACAACCGTTCCATGATCGGCGAGCTGCTGGAGGCCGGCGTGCAGATCAAGGCCGTGCCCAAGAAAGAGACCGGGCTGCTGATGTCGATCTTTATCAACTGGTTCCCCTTGCTGCTGCTGGTGGGCGTGTGGATCTTTTTCATGCGCCAGATGCAGGGCGGGGCCGGGGGCCGCGGTGCCATGAGCTTCGGCAAGAGCAAGGCGCGCATGCTCACCGAGGAGCAGAACAAGACCTCTTTTGAAGACGTTGCCGGTGTGGAAGAGGCCAAGGAGGAAGTCCAGGAGTTGGTCGAATTCCTGCGTGATCCCTCGAAGTTCCAGAAGCTGGGCGGGCGCATCCCCAAGGGCGTGTTGATGACCGGCAACCCCGGCACCGGCAAGACGCTGCTGGCCAAGGCCATCGCCGGTGAGGCCAAAGTGCCGTTTTTCTCGATTTCCGGTTCTGATTTCGTGGAGATGTTCGTCGGTGTCGGCGCGTCGCGCGTGCGCGATATGTTCGAGCAGGCCAAGAAGCACGCGCCCTGCATCATCTTCATCGACGAGATCGACGCCGTCGGCCGTCAGCGCGGCGCGGGCCTTGGCGGCGGGCACGACGAGCGCGAGCAGACGCTCAACCAGTTGCTGGTGGAAATGGACGGTTTCGAGGGCACCGAGGGTGTGATCGTGATCGCCGCCACCAACCGGCCGGACGTGCTCGACCCGGCGCTGCTGCGCCCCGGGCGTTTTGACCGCCAGGTCTATGTGCCGCTGCCCGATATTCGCGGCCGCGAGCAGATCCTCAAGGTGCACATGCGCAAGGTGCCGATCGCCGAGGATGTCGATCCCAATATCCTTGCCCGCGGCACGCCGGGTTTCTCCGGCGCTGATCTGGCCAATCTGGTCAACGAGGCCGCCCTGTTCGCCGCGCGTGCCAACAAGCGCCTGGTGGATATGGAGGATTTCGAAAAGGCCAAGGACAAGGTGGTGATGGGCGCGGAGCGCCGCTCCATCGTGATGCCGGAAAAAGAGCGTATGAATACCGCCTATCACGAGTCCGGCCACACGGTGGTCGCTAAGTTGTTGCCCCACACCGATCCGGTGCACAAGGTGACGATCATCCCCCGCGGCCGGGCGCTGGGCGTGACCATGCAGTTGCCGGAAGAGGATCGCTACAGCCACGATCGCGAGTCATTGCTATCGACCATCGCCGTGTTGATGGGCGGGCGCATCGCCGAAGAGGTGTTCATGAACCAGATGACGACCGGCGCCGCCAATGACTTCGAGCGCGCCACCGAGATCGCGCGCAAGATGGTGATGCGCTGGGGTATGACCGACGCCTTGGGTACGCGCGTGTATGGAGATAATGACAGCGAGGTCTTTCTTGGCCGCGACGTGATGACCCACAAGAACCTGAGCGATTCCACAGCCGAGGCGGTGGACACGGAGATCCGGCGCATCATCGATGGGCAGTACGAGCGCGCCCGCAAGATTCTCGAAGACACGCGCGATAAGGTGGAGACCATGGCCCGGGCGCTGCTCGAGTGGGAGACCCTGGATGCCGCGCAGATCGACGACATTATGGCCGGGCGGCCGCCGCGTCCCCCCGAGGGGGTCGGCGGTTCCGGTTCCGCCACGCCCGAGCCCAAGGGCAAGCCCGGCGTGAAACCGCATCTGGATAAGCCCGCCAGGCAGCATTAGCCCCACCATGGCGCAGCTGGACGGCCGGCGGCCCGATCCACCCCGCGCTCGCTGCGCCTCGCTGCGCCTCGCGGGCAGATCACTCGATCTCAAGCGGGTCGCCATCATGGGGATACTCAACGTGACCCCCGATTCGTTTTCGGACGGGGGTCATTTTTTGTCGCCGGTCGCAGCGGTAGGTCAGGCGCGCGCCATGCGCGCCGAGGGTGCCGACATCATTGATGTCGGCGGCGAATCCACCCGCCCCGGCGCGCAGCCCGTCTCCCTCGAAGAAGAGCTCGACCGGGTGATTCCGGTCATCGAGCGCGTGGCGAGCGAGCTCGACTGTCCGATCTCGATCGATACCACCAAGCCTGCGGTGATGCGCGCCGCGGTGGCCGCCGGGGCCGGCATGGTCAACGACGTCAAGGCCTTGGGCGAGGCGGGCGCGCTCGAGACGGTGGCGCGGCTTGGTGTGCCCGTGTGCCTCATGCACCTGCAGGGCGAGCCGCGCACCATGCAGGAGAACCCGGTTTACAAGGATGTCGTGGCCGATGTACGGGAATTTCTGGCCGACCGTCAACAGGCCTGCCTCGCCGCCGGGATCGCGCGAGACAATATCATCATCGACCCCGGATTTGGCTTTGGTAAGACCGTGACGCATAATCTAGACTTATTAAGGCATCTTGCAGCGTTCAAGGTGTTGGATTCACCCATCATGGTCGGGCTGTCGCGCAAATCCATGATTGGCAAGCTCTTGGGGCTTCCTGTCGACCGGCGGGCCCATGCCAGCGTTACACTGGCGCTGCTGGCGGTGCAGCAAGGTGCGACCCTCGTGCGGGTGCATGACGTCGGGCCCACCTGCCAGGCGATCCGCATGTACGAGGCCGTGACCCATTAGCGACACCCTTGCGGATCTGCGGAGGGAGGAAAAATGAAGCGACACTATTTTGGCACTGACGGCATCCGCGGCCAGGTCGGCAAGGAACCCATCACGCCTGAGTTCGTGCTCAAGCTTGGCTGGGCGGCCGGCCGTGTATTGGGCGGCAGCGGTGACGCACCGGGCAAGGTGTTGATCGGCAAGGATACGCGGGTGTCCGGTTACCTGCTCGAATCGGCGCTGGAGTCAGGTTTCTCTGCCG
The DNA here is from genome assembly GCA_947258385.1 of Acidiferrobacterales bacterium. Taxonomy (GTDB): domain Bacteria; phylum Pseudomonadota; class Gammaproteobacteria; order Acidiferrobacterales; family SZUA-150; genus CAMYII01. Next base: position 6,396 of record CAMYII010000111.1, on the reverse strand, counting down.
CCGGTGTCGATGTCCGGCTGCTCGGGCCGATGCCGACGCCCGGGATCGCGTATCTTACACGCACCGCCCGGGCGCGGGCCGGCATCGTCATCAGTGCCTCGCACAATCCTTACGAAGACAACGGCATCAAGTTTTTTTCCTCCCAGGGCACCAAGCTGCCGGATGACGTGGAGCTCGCCATCGAAGAGATGACGCGGCGCCCGCTGCAAACGGTGGGCTGCGCGGACCTGGGCAAGGCCAAACGCTACAGCGATGCCGCCGGGCGCTATATCGAATTCTGTAAAAGCACCTTCCCTAATCGCTTGAGTCTGGAGGGGCTCAAGATCGTGGTGGACTGTGCCAACGGCGCCGCCTACCAGATCGCGCCCCTGGTGTTCTCCGAGCTTGGCGCCGAGGTCATCGCCATCGCCAACGAACCCGACGGCTTCAACATCAACCGTGACTGCGGCGCGATCCATCCGCAGTCGCTGCAGCACACGGTCAGGGAACACGGCGCCGACCTCGGGTTGGCGCTAGACGGAGACGGTGACCGCGTCATACTGGTCGACGCCAACGGCGAGCTTGTCGACGGCGATCAGATGTTGTTTATCATCGGCAATGCGCGCCAGGCCGAAGGCCAGTTGATAGGCGGTATCGTCGGCACGTTAATGAGCAATCTCGGTCTCGAGCAGGCCTGCAAAACGCGCAATATCCCGTTCAAGCGCGCCGCGGTCGGCGACCGTTATGTCATGAATCTGCTGGAAGGCGAGGGCTGGGAGCTCGGCGGCGAGTCCTCCGGGCACATCATCTGCCTGGACAAGAGCACGACCGGTGACGGCATTATCGCCGCGCTGCAGGTGCTGGCCGTGATGGCGCAAAACGGCAGGCCGCTGGCCGAGCTGAAGGCGGGCATGCAGATCTTCCCGCAGACCATGATCAATGTGCGCACCCGCAAGCGTTTGGACGTCCGGCACTGCAAGCCCATCCAGGACGCCGTCAGCGCCGCGGAGAGCCGATTGGCCGAGAACGGCCGCGTGCTGTTGCGCGCCTCCGGCACCGAACCCGTCATTCGTGTCATGGTCGAAGGCCGCGATTCCGGTCTGGTGCAGCGCCTGAGCCAGGATCTCGCCGAGGTCGTGCGGCAGGCGGCGCGCGAAGTGGCGTAGTCTTGGCCTGCCGCTTGGCCGGGGAGCCCTTCCGCACCTGCCGCCGGGCAAAGTAACTGCTTGAAAAGTATTCGAAATTCTTCCCACCGGTCATCGATATGGGTATATTTGCACACTGCCCGATCGGCACAGGCCCAACGGGCACATTTCCAGGTTGATGTGACGGCGAGCTGATATACTCTAAAAGGAAATGCTGCCGGCCGGTGCGCTTCCGGTGCAGCGATGAAGGATACGCAGGCAAACCGCTAAAAAAATAATAAGACAATTCCAGGAGGAACATAAGGAAATGCAGTCTGCATCGAGCCTATTGCCTCGCATCAAGCAGCTATGCAATCTCGGCATCGACGGCCAGACGCTGGTCCCGACCCTATTGCGCGAATTGCACGAAGTGATCCCCTCTTGGGCCAACACCTTCATGTGGGTCGATGCGCGCTACGCCATCACCAACATGTACGACGAATCGCCCGATGCCGCGTATTACGTCCCGCTTTACCTCAAGCAGTTCCACGACAAAGAGAAGGGCAGGATCAAACGCGGCTGCAACGAATTGCCCCGTACCCACAAGGGCGTGACGACCACCGAGGGATTCGTCGGCGAGGACTTCTACCGCTCCGAGCTCTACCAGGAGATTCTGCGGCCGATGAACTACCACCACTCCGCGCTGACGGTGGTCCAGGACGAGCACAACCATATCGGGGTATTGGCGCTGCATCGCTGCAAGGGCGATGCCGAGTTCACCGACAACGAAAAACGGCTGCTGGCGGATTTGATGCCCCATGTCGCGCACGGCCTCAACCGTCCCGGCGAGATCGAGACGCCCTTCGCCGACAGCGGCGAATCCGGTCTGCTGGTGTTCAACCAACGGGGCACCGTCGAATATATATCGCCGCAGGGAAGCTGGCTGCTGTTCCTGGCGACCCATCCGACGATCTCGGTGGCGACGGTCTGCGATCCCCGGGCCGATGTGGCGGTCGTGGATGACGTGGCCATTCCCCCGCAGATCAAGCGCTTGTGCAACCAGGTGGTCGGAGTGGCCAACGGCGACAAGGAGCTGGCGGCGCCGCCGGTCTGGCGTCACAACAACTCCTGGGGCGGATTCACTTTCCGGGCCTATTGGCTCAAGGAGAGCGACTGCCCGGAAACGGCCCTGATCGGCATTACCATTGAGCGGCAGGTACCCCTGCCGTTGAAGCTGTCGCGGCGTTTTGCCGAACTGTCGTTGACGCCCAAGCAGACGCAGATCGCCATGCTGTTGATCGCGGGGCAAACCTATAATGACATCGCCGAGCGCCTGCACATCAGCACGCACACGGTGATTGACCATGTGCGCAAACTCCAGGAGAAGCTGGACGTCAGCAGCCGCAGCGAGCTGGTCGCGGCCCTGATGACCGGCTGATGCCGCCGGCCCGGCCGGCCTGAGCCTTCCCCCTCCCCTCAGGGGCGGTCCCCGCCCCTCGCCCAATCCGCGGTTGCGCGATACCCGAGCCGCGGACTCTGGAATCAACAAATATCAAAACCCCCAAAATCGGGGGTTACCTGGCGGGCGGCGCTGCGTCATGATTCATCTGCTTGGCGAATTCCGGCAACAAGGGGAGAGCCCCGATTCAGGCGTGGGGTGCACGCTGCGCGGGGCGCACTTACAAGAGGGGGGAAACCTTTATAAAGGTAGACGTTAGGGAGGACCTTTATGAACGGTGAATTCACGGATGAGCCAAGAGGCGATACCAAAAAAGACCCAACGATAATCAGAATAAGGTCATAACCATGCATGAGCCTCCGGTATCGTACCGTTGACCGGGGCCATGGTCCGGGTGTGTTCCCTGGCCCGGACCATGGCCCCTTTCTTTTTCTGTTCGGATCTCTTTACCTTTCCTTGTTTTTTGCGCGGCGGGTTGCGTTAGGGGCGTATTTTGTATCGCCGCAGGCGATACACCAAACCATATTCCCAACCACCAGCAACGGCCTGTACGATGGGTATGATAGGATGTAGGTTGGGGTGAGGCACGAACCCCAACGAAACAGGCGATCCCGGTGGAACCTATTTCTTCACGGTGAATGTGGTGGAACAGGAGTTTTTTCGTCTCGCCTTCGGGGCCGCTTTCTTTGCTTGTCCAAAGAAAGCGGCGCAAAGAAAGGACCCCCGAGCCCTCGCCGCGCTTATCGCGCGGTCCCTTCCGTTCCTCGAAAAACCAGGGCGCTCGCTAACTCGGAATGCGCCTATCGGCGCATTTGCCTCGGCCAAGAGCTCGCGCTCATCCCGGTTTTTCTGCGGTACTCAGCGAGGGCTGACGGGATTAGAGTAACATTGTCCCGTTGTTTCCCATTCCGTAGACCGAATTTAAGGGTACAACTAACAAACGTATTTTTGTGTACCGACAAAATGGTGTTGGGGCTTGCCTTAAGTGTGTAGGTTGGGGTGAGGAACGAACCCCAACGAAACAAACAATAAATGAAGACGGTATGGACGATGGCCATGACAGGGAGGACTGAGGATTGCGTTACCGACGGACCGATGTAGCCGGTGGGACCTATTTCTTCACGGTGAATCTGGCGGAACGAAAACGAACGTTGTTGGTGGATCATGTGGAGGTCTTACGAAGCGTGATACGAAAGATAAGACAGCGCCATCCCTTTCGCATTGATGCCATGGTGGTGCTGCCGGATCACCTGCACGCCCTATGGACGCTCCCCGAGGGTGATCGTGATTACCCCACGCGATGGATGTTGATCAAGGCCGGATTCTCCAGGCGCCTATCGCGAGGAGAGCGCCGTAGTGAGAGTCGGAAAATGAAAGGGGAACGCGGGATATGGCAGCGGCGGTATTGGGAACACCTGATCCGGGATGACCGGGATTATGCGCGGCATGTAGAATACATTCATTTCAATCCTGTGAAGCATGGGCATGTCGAAAGGGCCTCGGATTGGTTATATTCGAGCATTCACCGGTATATTCGGGCAGGCATTGTCGAGCGGCATTGGGGCATTGATATAGAAACGGATGACAGTGGCGAGTTTGGTGAAGGATAAGCGATTTGTTGGGGTTCGTTCCTCACCCCAACCTACAAGCTGGCGAAAAACCGGGATCGATCCGCAAAACAATTCTTCCTGTTTGGTGAAAGGTAAGGGATCTGTTGGGGTTCGTTCCTCACCCCAACCTACACGCTGATATTGGGGAACGCGTCTTACAGGTGTAGGTTGGGGTGAACATGTGAACCCCAACATCGTCGCTCAGGCGCCTGCTAGTTGGGGTTCCCTCTGGACTAGCTTCGCGGCGCGTGCCTCACCCCAACCTACAAGTTTCCGAAAACTGATGCTTGTTTGTTAATATGAAAACCGGTGCGCAGTGCGCCGGCGAGTTTAATAAACAATATCAATATCGTGCTAACGTCATTGCTCAGTTTCCTGGCCGACTACGCTGGATGGTTCATTGCCATCTCGCTGGTGAGCATATTGGTTGGGGTCGTGTTGATCCCGGTGTTCATCACCCGTCTGCCGCCGGATTATTTCTCACACCCGCGCCGCCGGCGGCTGTCGGCGGGCGCCCGGCATCCGGTGGCGAGGCTGATACTGGCGGGGGCGAAGAATGTGCTCGGCGCCGTGTTGGTATTGGCCGGCATCGTGATGTTGTTTACGCCGGGCCAGGGACTGATCACCTTGCTTGTCGGCTTGATGGTCATGAATTATCCGGGAAAGTTCGCCCTCGAGCGCTGGCTCATCCGGCGTCCGACGGTGTTGTCGACGCTGAACTGGATGCGTGCCCGGTATGGTCAGCCCCCGCTTGCGCCTGCGAAAAAGGGGTCGGACTGAACCCCACCCAGAGCAATTTGTTGGGGTTCGTTCCTCACCCCATATATGGTCTCCTCCCGTTTTGCAAGGCATCGTATCCATTGATAACAGGGACAGGTTGCTGCCATATATCCGGCCTGTCTTCGAGGCGCTTGTTGCCTCTGGCCTTGATGCAATACGCGCGTATCGTCCTAGTCAACCTATCGGCTTTTGCTAGCCCTTGGGCTGTGCAGGTTTTCAATACGCCGGTTTGACCTGTGGTGTCATCACATTCACACGTTGCCTTCGCAATCGCTCGGTGGGGGCTCCTGTTAGTTTGTTAATTTACGTAATACTATCATCGGGTGTTATACATATCTTGCTTCGTAAACAGTGTCATTCGTGAGCACGGCCCAGCCAATGCGCGCCAGTTTATTGGCCAGTGCCACCGTCGCCTTGTTTTTTCCCCGGCGTTGCACCAGCCTGACGGCCCATTGACTCATGGCATCCTGTTTCTTATGCGCATTTTTAATCACCGCCCGGGCACCATGGATCAGCAGGCCGCGTAGATAGCGATTGCCCCGTTTACTGATGCCAAGCAGTACGGATTTGTCGCCACTGCTGTGTTGGCGTGGGACCAACCCGACAAAGGCCGAGACATCCCGGCCACGGCGAAAGGCCTTGCCGTCACCCACGACACTCAGGTATACACTGCTGACTACCGGGCCATAGCCTGGGATGGATCGCAGTTGTTGGACTTGGGGGTCACGCTCGGTGAGGGCCTTAAGGTGTTGGTCATAATCGGCAATATCGGCTTCCAAGCCCTGGAGATGAGCATAGGCCTTTTGCAGCAAGGCGCGAAAGGGTCCACTGAGGCTATTTTCGCCATCCTCCAGCATTCCAGGAATTGCTTTGCGCAGTTTGCTGATCCCTTTGGGGATGATAATGCCATACTCGGCAAGTAGCCCACGCATCTGATTACACGCCCGGGTACGTTGACGCACAACGCCTTCTCGCAATCGATGCAGGGCCTGGAGGTCTTGTTGCGCGATGGTTTTGACGCTGACAAACCGCATCTTGGGCCGGGTTGAGGCTTCGGCGATGGCCAGGGCGTCGTTATAGTCGTTCTTGTTGCCCTGTACGTAGGCCTTGACGGACTTCGGTGGAATAAGTTTGACTTCATGACCCAATTTCCGCAGTTCCCGGCCCCAGTAATGGGCGCTGCTGCAGGCCTCCATCGCCACCACGCAGCTCGGCAAATTTGCAAAATACGTCAGCATTTGTCTGCGTCTCAGTCTCTTCTGCCTCACTATCTTGTTCGCCTGGTTTAATCCTACAATCTGAAAAACATTTTTTGCCAAATCCAGGCCAATCGTTGTAATCTGCATGGTGGTCTCCTCCTGCTCTTGATAGAAAATTCACATTCCTATCATGGCGCATTGTGACGCCGTTATGTAGTGGGAGGAGACCATTTCATCAACCTACG
>CAMYII010000110.1 GCA_947258385.1 Acidiferrobacterales bacterium | reverse complement strand
CAGATGTTGGGTAGCCGTGGTGGCGCCGGCATGCCCGCCGAAGACTTCAACCAGGATCAGCCGGCGGGTGCGCCGGCGAAGCAAGCTGCGGGCGCCGGCGCCGCCACCAATGATTTCGATGACGATATCCCTTTTTAGGTTATCGTAGGCCTCTCGGTACGTTTGCGGTTTCTGATTGCCGTGGAGCCCATTCCCCGGCGGCCTACGCGTTGTTGTCAAATGCTCACTAATTCGCGAATTCGGGCCGCCCAGGGCCTGCTGACCGCGGTATTTTCGCAATTACGGTAAAACCGGTGGGTGACCCTGCCATCGCCCATTTCCAGGCCCTCCCGTGCGGTAAGACCCGGTTGCCAGCGAACGGGTGCGCCAGCCTCCTGATTTCATTCCCTAATGTTGCAGAATATGGATCCACGGGTTGCCGTCGCGGCGGTCTCGGGCGCCATCGACCCTTTCCGATTGCTTTTGACCGGGGCCGATATATTTGGGAAAATATCCCCAAACATGAGCAACTCCAGTCTTAGCGCATTGTCGGCAGCGGTGGTCCGGATTTTGCGACCCCTGGTGCGAATTCTATTGCGTAACGGTATGCCTTACGGCGTGTTTGCGGACCTGGCCGAGCAGGCCTACGTCGATATCGCGATGGCGGAGTTCGGCGTCGAGGGCCGCAAGCAGACGGTTTCGCGGGTGTCGGTGATTACCGGCCTGTCGCGCAAGGAAGTCGCGCGGGTCCTGAAGCTTCCGGTAAGCAACGATGCCGGTGCCGCGGAGCGCTACAATCGCGCGGCCCGCGTGATCGCGGCGTGGGTGCGGGACCGCCGGTTCAACAATGAGAGCGGAAAACCACTGGTGCTACCGGTAGAGGGAGACGGTCCTAGCTTCAAGGAACTGGTCGCGAAATACAGCGGCGACATTCCGCACCGGGCGGTCCTTGATGAACTGACCCGGGTGGCCGCCGTCGAGCGGCTCGAGGACGGGCGCCTGCGGCTGCGTGTTCGTTCCTATGTGCCCCGCACCGGCGAGCTGGAGAAGCTGGGTATTTTAGGTACGGACGTCGCCGCTTTGATAGCGACCGTCGATCATAACTTGCGCGGTGGAACCGAGGATCCTATGTTTCAGCGTAAGGTCGCCTACGACAATCTGCCGGATCAGGCGTTGGCGGTCTTCCGTGATTTGAGCGGCGAGCAGGCGCAGGCGTTGCTGGAGGAGTGGGACCGCTGGCTGGCCGAGAATGACAGGGACGTGAACCCGTCGGTCGAGGGCAGCGGCCGCAATCGGGCAGGGATTGGCATCTATTATTTTCAGGAACCGTATGACGGCAAGGAATGAGCGGTCATGAATATTTCAATCGCATACCGTTTTTGGGTCGCTATCAGTGCGGCGTTTCTGCTTGGTTCCTGCAGCGGGGGCATCGGTGGGAGCGGCGTTTCGGACGATTCCGGGGGCACCGGCGGGAGCGGCATTTCCTTTGGGGCCATTAGCGGGTTTGGCAGCATTGTTGTCAATGGTGTGAAGTTCGATACGAGCAATGCGACGGTCGTGATAGAGGGCATGGAGCAGGCCGGCAAAGGCGATCTGACCGCGCTTGGTTATCCAGATGATAAAGGACGGGTGGTGCGTGTCGAAGGCACAATCGGCAAAAACGGTGCTCCCAGCACGGCGGCCCGTGTTGTGTATAACGACAATGTGGAAGGGCCAATTACGAACATCACTCCAAAAGGCACCAATACGATAGAAGTCGTCGTGCTGGGACAGACTGTAATAGTTGACGACAGTACCAGAGTGCAACCAGCGACTATAACTATCGGTGATCTGGCTAAGAATAATTTGGTTGAAGTCAGCGGGTTAGCGGATGCCATGGGAGCGATCCGGGCAACTCATATCAAAAAGAACGGGGACTTTGTTCCCGGTGACAATGTAGACGTCAAGGGTATCATTAAGAATCTTACAGGTGATTCTTTTACAATTAACGCACTGATAGTTAAGTATGACGATTTAACAGATATGACTGTGCTGCCTGGTGGCCTCGCTGAGGGTCTATTCGTTGAAGTGAAGGGCACGACTGTCGATGGCAGCGTGCTGACGGCCACCAAGATAGAGTTGGAGGATGAACTTGGGACTGAAAATGCGGATGAGGCGGAAGTCGAAGGCTTTGTTACTGACTTTATCTCAGTCCTCGCGTTCACTGTTGGCAACCAATTAATTATAACCAACACCAATACGCAATTTAATGGTGGCGTGCCGGACGACATTGAGTTGGGTGTCAAACTGGAGGTCGAGGGAATTCTGGTGAGTGGCATTCTGGTCGCGGAGGAAATCTCCTTCCGTGAAAGTGTCGAGCTCGAGGCCAATGTCGATGTTGTAAATATCACTGCGGGTACTTTGACGCTGATTGGGTTGCCAGGAATCATAGTTACTATCAATGAGTTTACGGAGATCGATGCAACGCCCGCAAATACCCTTAATGACATTGAATCAGGCGAGCATGTAAGAATCCGCGGACGCGAAAGTACCGGGACAGTACTGGCGACACGGCTTAAAGAGAAACCCGATGATCCTAGCGAGATGGTGTTGCAGGGACCGGTTGAGTCAGCCGCAGATCCTATTGTCACCATTCTTGGCGAGACAGTAGACACGACAGGATTCGATTTCACGCAGTTCTTAGGTGCCGATGAAACGCCGATCGGGCGTGATACGTTCTTCAATACAGTGCGGCCCGGCGATGTGGTAAAGGCTCAAGGTACATTGCCGGTTGGCACTGTCATATGGGAGGGGGTTGAGTTAGAAGACGACGATTAACATCAAAATCAACTCATTTAGGAGCTTTTTACGGCGGCTAGGTATCTTGGCCGCCGTTTTTTTGTGTAAACTAATAGCGCATTGGACTTAACGACAAAACCCCACGGATATCATTGATGGCCAAGGACATTATTCTCGGTTTCGGTATCGCCCTGACGGTTGCCGCC
>CAMYII010000109.1 GCA_947258385.1 Acidiferrobacterales bacterium | reverse complement strand
CTCGGCCTCGTGGAGCAGGTGCAGAGCCAGGCCGACAGCGCCGAGGCCGAGAAGCTCGCGGCCAAGCTCAGCAAGGGCAAGGGGTTCGATCTGGAAGACTTCCGTAAGCAGCTCGTTCAGATGCAGCAGATGGGCGGGGTGGCCAGTCTGCTCGAGAAGCTCCCGGGTCTGGGCGGGATGCCCGAGGCGTCCAAGGCGCAGGTTGACGACACGCAGATCAGGCGTACCGTTGCCATTATCAACGCCATGACACCGCACGAGCGGCGCTTCCCGGACATCATCCGGGGATCGCGCAAACGCCGCATCGCCCATGGCTCCGGCAACCCGGTGCAGGACGTCAATCGTCTGCTGAAGCAGTTCGCGCAGATGCAGAAGATGATGAAGCGCATGGGCAAGGGCGGGATGGGTAAGATGCTGGCCGGCATGCGGGGCAGGATGCCGGGCCTGCCTTTTTGAGAAATCACGGACCGGCACTGGGGGTTTACGGTTACGGACCGCGGTAAAGAAATGTGAATTCGAGAAGTTCTGCTTGCTAACTGTGGTTACAAATGATTCTAATATAGGTATAGTCTTTCATTATAATCATACACAGTACAGGATCGTACTATGAAAACCACCGCCAAGAACATGACAGAAATGCAAGAACGCCGCTCCGCATCGCTGGATCTGATAAAAAAATTGACCGCCGAACGCGCCGAGGTGCTGGCGCTGTACTGCCGGGTGGCCGGCTTGGAACCCTACGAGCGCCAGAAAACAGACAAACCTATTTCCTCGCTGATCCAGGAGTTCTGCCAGCTGTTGATGGATTATATTGCCGCCGGCCATTTCAGCCTGTATGAACGGATTGTCAACGGTAAGGAACGCCGCCGTGCACCGGCCGAGCTGGCGGAGAAGCTCTATCCGCGCATTGCCGAGACCACGGACATTGCCCTGGAATTCAACGACAAGTATGACACCGAAGAGCACAGCCGGGACATCAGTAGTCTCGAGCAGGATCTGTCACGCCTCGGGCAGGCGCTGGCCACACGTGCCGAGCTCGAGGACAAGTTGTTGCAGGCGCTGTTGTAGCGCTTGAGTTAAGCGTTGCCGGGACCCTGGCGCGAGGCCGGAGGGCGGCAGCGTGCGTAGACCCACCGGTAAAAACAGACCCGGCGCGCAGGCGCCGCAACAATCACTGCTTAATGCTCCTCGCCTTGGGCGCAAAAGGCCCGGCCCGTCACGCTCTTGCTGTCCGCCCCCATTAAATAAACATAGCGATTCATGATCTCCTGCGGCCGGCGCAGCGTGCCCGGGTCTTCTCCCGGATAGGCGTTGCGGCGCATGGCGGTCGCCACCGGACCGGGATCGATACTGTTGACCCGGATAGCGGTGCCGCCCTCCAGTTCATCGGCCCAGATCTGCATCATCCCTTCCAGGGCAAAGCAGGAAATTCCGTAAGCCCCCCAGTAGGCGCGCCCGCGCCGGCCGACATCGGCCGTGGTGAACACCACCGAGGCGTCGGATGAACGGGCGAGCAGGTCCAGACAGGCCCTGGTGAGCAGGTACGGCGCGGTCACATTGACCTGCATGACTCTCGACCACAGGGTGTCGTTGTATAAGGCGAGCGGGGTCAGGGTGCCGAGCTCGGCGGCATTGTGCAGCAGGCCATCGAGCCTGCCGAACTCCTTGTCGATGGCGGCGGCGACTCTGATAAAATCCTCGGCCGTCGCCTGCGCCAGATCCAGGGGATGAACCGCCGCCTGGGACCAGCCTTGCCGTTCGATCTCATCGTAAACGGCCTCCAGCTTGCGCTCGCTGCGTCCGAGCAGGATCACGGTGGCCCCGTGACGGGCGAAGGCGAGCGCCGCCGCCTTGCCGATGCCGTCGCCGGCGCCGGTGACGAGGATGATATGGTCATGTAGCAGATCTTTTCGGGGTTGATAGTCGTGCATGATTGAGTTCACGTCGGTGTCGGGCGATTCTGTTCAGGCGATGAGACTGCCCACCGCGGCTGCCCGCGAGGCGGGCGTGGGCGGCGCGGTTCATCGGGTTCAACGGCTGCGCCGTATTTTGCCACGACGCCGTTCCCGGCGCCTGGTGGTCCAGGCTATCCAAAGCTTTCGCAGCGGTGTCAGTTGCAGCCGGTGCCGCAGCACGCGATCGCCGTCTTTCCCGATCTCGGCAAGCAGCGCCCGTTGTATCGCCGCCATGATGATGCCCGGCAGTTGCCGCGCGCGCTCGCCGTCGGGCAGGCGCGACAGCGCTTGCTCATAGTACTGTTCCGCGCGCTCGCGCTCAAAGGCCATGAGTGCGTAGAACGCCTGCGATTCCTTGCCTTGCAGTAGCGCTTCGGCGGTGACACCGAAGCGTTGTAAATCTTCCAGGGGCAAAAAGATGCGCCCTTGGCGGGCGTGCGCCCCCGCATCGCGGATGATGGCCGTGAGCTGCAATGCGATGCCCAGGTCCCCGGCGAAGCTCAGCGTATTCTCGCCACTGCCGCCCAGTATCGACGCCGACAGCCGCCAGGGCACCGAGGCCGCGCGCTGACAGTACCGCCGCAGCGCATCGAAGGTGGCATGGCGCGATGTCGCCAGGTTTGCTGCCAGGCCATCGATCATCGCATGAAACTGTGCTTGCTCGAGAGGGTACGTGCTCAGGGCGGGCAGCAGCGCCTGGCAGACGGGATGATTTGGACTGCCATTGTACGTATTTTCGATTTCCTGCCGCCACCAGGCCAGGGTCGCGCCGGCGACAGCGGGGTCCTGGCACTGATCGACGACATCCTCCAGCTCCCGGCGGAAGGCGTGCACGGCGGTCACGGCCCGCCGCTGTTCCGCGGGCAGGAACAGCACGCTGTAATAAAAGCTGGAGCCGCCGCCTCCGGTCTTGTCCCGGCAGTATTGATCAGGGGTCATGCATTGCTGTCCCGCTTACTTTTCAATCGTAGGTTGGGTTAGCGCAGCGCGACGGACTGGAAGTCCTAGTCCAGGCGATAACCCAACATTGCCAAAATTGGCCGGGTCTGTTGGGTCCCTCGCGC
>CAMYII010000108.1 GCA_947258385.1 Acidiferrobacterales bacterium | reverse complement strand
CAGGACTTCGATGTGATTGCGCGTATTGCCGCTGATGGTGTTGCCATCCCCGCTGCCGGGCAGGCTCGAGAACGGCAAGCGGGCGGCAAAGGCGTTGCCCGAGATTTCATTGTCGGTAATCGCCGGCGCATTAGTGGCACTGTTGAAGTAGATACCCCACACACCGTTGCCGGTGATGGTATTGCCGGTAATCGTCGGCCTGGCCGACGAATAGACATAAATCCCGGACTTGGCGTTGCCCTGCACGGTGTTGGCGCTCAGCGTGGGGCTGCCGCCGTTCACATAGATGCCATGGTCGCCGACATTGGTGATGGTGTTGTGCGCAATGCTCGACGTTGTAGCGCTCTGCGCATATATACCGATGGCGGCGCTGTCCTCGATCCGGGTGTGCTGCACCGTCGCGTTAGAGACGTAAAGATGTACCGCGTGATAGTTGCCGTCCCCGGCATAACGTACCTTGGCATACTGCAACTGCGAGGCACTGCTGCCCGCGCTATCGAATCTAATCCCTCCCCAGTCCCCGGCCGCCGGCGTCGTCGCGCCAAGATCCCCGTTGGTGTCGCCGCCCACCGTGTCGTCGAGCTCGGAGGTGAAAATGATCTCATTGCCAGAGATACCTGCGGCATTCAGCGTACCATGATCTCATTGCCAGAGATACCTGCGGCATTCAGCGTACCGCTGACATTCAAGTACGTGGGATTAAAGGTAGTGGTACTGAACTTGAGGACGGTGCCGGCCTCGATCGTCAGGGTGGTACCGCTGGAAACAGTAACGCTGCTGAGGATACCGTAGACCATCGGACCACCGACATTACCGATGGCCGAGAGGGTCACGTCGCCACTGGTGCCGCCACCAAACAATTCAATCAGGTTACGTGTGTTGCCGTCGAGGGTGTTTTCATTGCCGGGCACAGGCAGGGCCGATAACGGCAGCCGCGCGGCCACGCCGTTGTTTTTCAGCTGATTGTTCGCCGTGGGCAATGTGCTATTGGCGGAAGTGAACTCAATACCGTAGCTGGTATTGTTCTGAATGAGATTGCCGGTGATCGTCGGCGTTGCCCCGTTCAAGTAGATGCCGGACTTGCTGTTGTTCTCGATGGTATTGCCGCTCAACACCGGACTGCCGTTATACGCGTGGACACCTTGATACTTGCTCGTATGGATATGGCAATTATTGATTTCGACACTGGAGTTGTAAGTGTAGACGGCGCCTACGTTGCCGCCGCCGCCATAGCGCACCTCGGCGTGGCTCATGATCGAGGCATTGCTGCCGGTCCCATTGAAATAAAGGTATGACCAGTCCCCGCGGGCGGGAATGGTGGCATCTGCGTCGCCGTTGGTGTCGCCGCCGGCCTCAAGGCTGTCATCCTTGGCCGAGGTAAATAGGATCTTGTTGGCGGTCGTACCGACCGCATTCAGCGTGCCGATCACCTGCAGGTAGGTATTGGTGTTGAACTTGACGATGGCGCCGGCTTCGATGATAAGAGTAGTGTTGGCCGGCACACTGACGCCACCTGTGATAATATGGATCTCATTGGCTGCCCATACGTCGCCGTCCGCCGTGTTGCCGCTGTGCGTGGCCGCCTGCGCTGTCACGACATGACAGGCGAACAGCACCAGACCGAAAAACACGTTCACCAGCGGCCTGCTCCCACCCTGAGTTGTCTTGTTATATCTCTTCGCCACTGTCGTTCACCCTTTGAATTCCGCGTTGACGCCGACCGGCTCGTAGAGCAGATTCCCCAGCTCCCGCACCACGATCGCCGGGGTCCGGTCGATCGCCCGGAATGCGATGTAGCGGGAGGGCTTCTTAATGACGGATTTGGTCTGCGGATCGGCGACGCGCCAGACGTCGCCGTCCAGAAATGTGACCCAGGCGCGCAGGTCCCGGGGGCCGAGGGTCGCGTTGTCTGCATAGAGAAACCCGGCGACGGGACGCGCGGGCACGTCACAGGCGCGCAACAAGGCGGTGATGAGATAGACCCGGTCCCACGCGCCCGCCTGCTTTTGCTTCAGCGCATAACGCGCCCCCTGGTCTTCGAGCGCACGCTCGGCCAAGGCCGCCACCGGGTCGGCCGGTGGGGCCTGTGCATCGGCCGGCGCCGGCGCGGGTGCTTTGATATTGTCCGCGACCCATTCGAGGATGTTCCCGGCGCTGGCCCTGGCGTTACGGGCTTTCAGGGTCTTTGCCAGCGCGACGACTTCGGGCGACTCGGACTCGATGAAGGCATCCGGCCGGGTGTACTGCATCAGATCGGGATCGGCTTCCAGATGCGGGTCGGGCGTGTCGGCCTGTGCCAGTGTTGTCTTGACGGACACGTCGAACGTCGCGTTGCCGGGGAGATCGTGGAACTCGAACACCAGCAACTGATTGCCCAGGCTGTCGCCCAGCACCTTGTGCGGGTGGGAGACGTCCAGGCGCGTCACCCACTGGGTGCCCGTATGCTTGACCGGGGCATAGACCAGCAGCCTGGCGTTCTCGCGTACACGACCTGTGAGGTTCTTGAGCATGAAGTTGATCTCGACCGTGCGCGTGATGGGATACACGCCGGCCGGCGCTCGCGTTGCGTCCTCCACTGCGACCGGCGCCGTGGGGGGCTCGCGTAACATCAACCACGCGGCGATTGCGGCCAGCGCCGCCAGCGCGATGACAATCGGAACCGCTTTAAGACTTAAGCTTCTTTTCGCCATCACAGTGCGTCGCAGGTTTGCGTTAACCTCAATCGTCCTGTGACCGGATCCCAATACGTCAGGATGGTCTGTTCATCGATACTTCGAGTCCCTCACTCACATGCATCAGACTGTGCGAGTTGTCCGTTGCGTTGTCCGGCCGTGCGCCGATCAGGCGCAGCGCCACGTAATGGGATTGCCTGTCGGAAAACACCTGTTTTTGCGGATCGACATTGCGCCAGGCCTTGCCGAGATACACTTGTGACCAGTTGTGGTAAGCGCGCGGGTCGAGCCGGGCGTCCTGCGAGGCGACAAAGCCGCCGACCCCGCGGCTGGGAATGCCGTTGACTCTCGCCAGCGCGGTGTACAGATACATGTATTCGGTGCAGTCGCCTTTCTTGTGATTCAGCGCATAGGCCGCGCCGCGGTCATCGCGGATGTAGGCCACCGCCTCGACGTTATTCGCCACCCAGCGATAGATCGTCTCGGCGGTCTCATCGGCCGCGCCGCGCTGCAACTGGCCCGCCAAGGCCACGATGCCCGGGTCATCGGTTTCGATATAGTCCTCCGCGCCGAGGTAGCGTTGACGCGCTTGGCGGTTAATAGCGATCCGGTTTGGTCGTTCGGCGAATTCGAGCTCGGCCCGGACGGTAATGATGCGGGTACCGTAGGGCGGGAGGTGTTCGATCTCGAAGCGAAGCCGCTGATTGCCCAGCGCGTCTTCGCTTAGTTGATAGGGATGGGAGATATCAAGGCGCTTGAGCCGTTGTGTTGAGGTCTGTCTGAGCGGGGCATAAGTCGAGAAGCTCGCGCGCTCGAGCAGGCGATTGGTGGTGTTCTTTACCGTAAAGCTGTAGAGCACGGCCTTTCGGATCGGATACTCACCCTCGGGCTTGAGGTAAAGCCACGCCAGCACACCGGCCACGAGTGCGAGCGACAGGCCACCGATGAGCCACCATTGCCTGGACTGTTTTTTCATCGTATCGAACAACTGGTCACCACCTCGGGTTTACTCGCCAGGTGCCGCCACATGGCACGCTGTTGCGCTACGAAGGTCTCATAGGCCTGTAACCCACCCTCTAATTGCACGATATTTTTTGCACCTGCCTGTCTGACAGCTTTCTCATATTTCTGGTAATGCTGGCCGTTATCGCTGACAAGCAGGACCGCAGGCGGATACCTTTTATCTTTTCCCGCCAGTACCGTGCGCAGCTTGCGCTTAAGCCGCCGGCTGTCGCCTTCGCCGGCGATCACTGGGACATCATCGAAGCGCTCACTGAGCTTACCGACCGGCGAGGGACCAAAGTTGACGATCACCCAGTCATGCCATTTCTCTTTGTGAAATCTGGCCGGTGAGATGGCTCGCAATTCCGCATGCGCGTATTGGCCGCCTTGTATCGGGCCGCCGTGCTGCAGCCAGGCGGTCAGTCCCCCATGAAGGATGGACACGCCGCTAAAACCGGCGGCCCGCAACTGTTTGCAGGTCCGCAGCAGCGACGCATCGCCATGTCCCGCATCGACCAGGACCAGGCGCCGCGAGCGCAGAAATGATTTTGTTTTGATGGCATAAGCGGGAATATTCAACGCGCCGGGAATGCGGTAGGCCTCAAACTGATCGGCCCGGCGCACGTCGATGAAGCTGGTCTGACCCTGGTTCAGGGCCTGCCGCGCCGAGTCAACGGAAATGAAACAGGCCTCGTGTTGCGAGTAAACCGACTCCGCGCCCTTGGCCGTCAGGGTCTGTCCGATGAAACGCCCTTTTGCGCGGGCGCCGGTATCGAGGGCCGCGGTGACGACTGTCTCTGTCTCGCAGGCCGCATCCGGCGGTTTGAGGTCGGCCGTAAAAGCCGAAGCGGTATTGCCGTTAAGCGGTGGGTGAGCACTGGCGGCGGGTACTGTAATTAAAGACGGTAGAGAGTATTTTTCGGCAGCAGCAAGCGCTTGGCCCGTTAACACCAGGGCCAACGCTACAGGAACAATACAGACTTTCCCCTTTAAATAATCTGTCGTTCTCGGGTCATCCATTCCTGTTTTTGTCTGTGTTATTATCGTTAACCATACATATTCCCTTTTCTCCCTATATGTATGGCGGGATGTGTAAAATTATCTTCACGCGATCACTGATAAATGTCAAGCGACAAGTTTCGGTCATCGACCATAACTTCGCGTAGTACCTAATATAGACTCTATAACTTATTAGATCGCCTATTTATTTTTTAGGTATATTGAACTCGTCAATGATGTCATTGCATCATGCGAAAATAATCGGCAATATTGCATGGATTACGTAATGCCCGCATCGTTAATCCGATCAAAATCATAAGTTATTAAACGCTCGTTGTACTGCGAGCGTGCAACTGCACGGATTTTCATACGAGGTCCAAAAAGTTACCTTGCTCGTAAGGCATACCCACTGATTTCGAAAAATGTTTATGGCTCCAGGACAATTTTTCTAGATTTTCTTGCCAAAAAAAACAAGACTTGAATGAAGACAGAGGATTTGGAGCTATCCCCTGACACAAGGACCCTGCAGCTGGCCGGCAACCCAAGTCACGTGGCACAATTGGCAGAAAATGTGTTGGCACTAGCCAAACTATATGTTCCACTACAGCAACCCACCGATACTGACCGATAGCGGAAAAATCCCTGGCATGTTCAATCGGTGGCTCGTAACGCCTTCAGTCTTGCTTGAAACATGATGCGATCATCGGTAAGTATTTTGTTAATTCACTTTTATCTGATTATTGTAACTTTTTTTGCCACGGGCGTCAGTCTGGTTGCGGGCGATGACAAACAAGAAGAACTTGTCGTGGAGACCGACGCGCTCAAATTCCGGTTGGTGCCGCGCACGCCGGCGCAGATGGCGGCGTTTTATGAAGGCCGTGGATTTCCCGGCGCCGCGCTGAAGGAGGTAAAAAAAACCTGTTTCATGACCGCCGTGATCCGCAATAAAAGTCAAACCGTCATCTGGCTGGAACCGGAACGCTGGCGTTTTCTGACGGACAAAGGCGAGCTCCAGAGGCTGGATCGAAGCTATTGGCGGTCCAAATGGCGGCAGCTGAACATCCCGCAGGCGAAGCGTTCCACCTTTGGCTGGACCCTGCTGCCCGAGACACGGGATCTCAGACCCGATGAACCGGTCGGCGGTAACATTGTCCTGCCGCTGACCGATCAGCCGTTCTCGCTGGAGGCCCGCTTTGCAACGGGTAGCGATAAACGGGGGAAAGAGATTATCGTGCGGTTTGACACGCTGCGCTGCCCACAGGACCCGATCCAGCCATGAACGCAACAAGCCGTTTGATACTTATTATTGTTAGCATGCTGCTGCTCAGCGGGACCCACACCAAGGCTGGCCCGCTGCCCCAAGGCCTCATCGCGCTGGACGGGCGGGCGGCCCCGGCGCTTACGCTGAGCGACATGGACGGGCGGTCCTTTGACCTGAAAGACTCCCGAGGCCATTGGGTGTTCGTGCATTTCTGGGCCAGCTGGTGCGGTCCCTGCCGGCGGGAGATGCCGACCATTCAACGCCTGGCCGCGGCGATGGAAAATACCGCGCTCGAGATCGTGCTGGTCAACACCGCCGAGACGGATGACGAGGTCTTCACCTTCCTAGGCATCGTCGCGCCGGATCTGGAATCGCTCATGGACCGGGACGGCCTGGTCACGGAGCGCTGGCAGCCGCGCGGGCTGCCGTCCAGTTTTCTGGTCGACCCGGCCGGCCGGCTGCGTTACGTCGCCCTAGGCGGCCGGGTCTGGGACAGCCCGGACTATGTCGCCTTTTTGCGTCGGCTTGCGACACCGTAGGGCCCTCAGTTTTAGGATCTTGCTCATTCGACCCTTAATTTCTTCAGCGTGAAGTAGACAGGACAGAAACCGGTCAGGGCGCTTTGCAACATCACCGCCCCTAACAAGCCCGGCAGCAGCAGCCAGGCGGGATGAACGAAATAGCCCAGCAATGCGCCCACCGCGACAAGCCCCCCGGCCAAACCGTCATGTATGCGTGTCTTGCGATCCATAATCACCCTCCTTGCAAGGACTGGAAAAAACCGGTGAGCTTATATTAATGAAATTTCTTGTTGCGACAAACCCGTTTTTCGCTATATCGATAGTTTTGCCGAGGGAAAAATGCGACTATAAATCGGCCGCTTGTGGTTCCCCTGAATGCCCTTGACAGGAGTGCACAATGAAAGAGTTCTTGCTGGAGTATGGTCTGTTCCTGGCGGAGACGGTGACTCTCGTCATCGCCATCGGGGTCGTGCTGGCGCTGGTGATCGCCGGGCTTCGAAGGGCCCGGCCACAAAAGGCCGAACAGCTGGAGGTCACCCATCTGAACAAGCGCTATGAGCGTATGGCGCAGGTGCTGAAAAAAGAGATACTCACGAAGAAAGAATTTATCAGGACGATTAAGCAGGAAAAACTGCACAAGCGCGCTGAGGCGAAAAAGAAAAAAGGCGGAAAGCACAAACCGAGAAAGCGGATCTTCGTCATCGACTTTCGGGGCGATATCAAGGCGACCGCGGTTGCCTCGCTACGCGAGGAGATCACCGCGATCCTCACACTGGCCACCGACAAGGATGAGGTAGTGGTGCGTTTGGAAAACGCCGGCGGGCTGGTGCACGAGCACGGTCTCGCCGCCTCGCAGCTCTCGCGCATCAAACACAGAGGAATCCGCCTGACGGTCGCGGTGGACAAGGTCGCCGCCAGCGGCGGTTATCTCATGGCCTGCGTGGCGGATCGCATCATCGCCGCGCCCTTCGCCATCATCGGCTCCATCGGCGTGCTCGCGCAGCTGCCCAATTTCAACCGCCTGCTGAGCGAGCACGGCATTGACTTCGAGCAGATCAAGGCCGGCGAATACAAGCGCACACTCACGTTGTTCGGCGTTAACACGGATGAGGGACGCGCCAAGCTCCAGGAACAGCTGGAAGACACACATACGCTTTTGAAGACCTTCATCGGCGAGCACCGTCCCGACGTCGACCTGGCAAAGGTCGCGACCGGCGAGTACTGGCACGGGACCCAGGCACTGGAACTGAAGCTCGTCGATGCGCTGGCGACCAGCGATGATCATCTACTGGCGGCGAGCGAAACCGCGGATCTTTATAAGGTTGAATACACCGGCAGGAAGACATTGAGCGAACGCCTGCTCTCCTCGGTGCAATTGGCCGCGGAGAAATGGCTGTGGGCGCGGCCTTAAGGGCGGAGGGCGCCGTCAACCGCGGCGTCAGCGCGACCAGGTCACGCGCAGAATATTGGACGCTTCGGTATACTGGTAATCCAGCTCGCCTTCATAGGCATGGTGCAATGCATCACCGATGCTGCGCGCCAGGTGAATGTCGGTGGTCGTGATCAGCACCGTGCCGTCCTGATCCTCGGTGGCCATGATGCGCTTTAGAGGGTGTTCCGCCTTCTCTCTGGCCTCGATATTGTGCGCCAGACCCAGGATCTCATCGCGGTGGTCTTTGAGAAACGCACCGCTCAGCGTGACGTAACCCGCGGGATAGCGGTCTTCGATCCGGTGACAGGCCGGGCACAGGGTCTCGTGGGCCCCGGCAGGCCGCGGCGCCCATCGCCAGCGACCCTCGTGAAACACCGCACCGCACTCGGGACAGACGGTCGGTTCCGGGAGCTTACCCTTTAATTTATAGGTGTCGTGTACCTGCTCCCGGATCAACCGGTCCCTGCGCCGTTCCTGCGCCTGCTGGTCTTTGGTCGGTCTGGTCATGGCTTCCTCTTGTCCCTTTCCTTCGATCCGCACGCCGCGGCGGGTCCCGGTGTCGCGGCGTTGGCCGATATCGTCGATGAAACCGGCGGGCAATGCAAGCCTGCCCCGGGTTGAGGCACTTTCCGGCGGGCGGCGGTAAGATAGGGGCTGCAACCAGGGGTGCGACCGGGATATGGCTGTTATCGAACGCTTTGCACAAAACACCGACGGCAGAGACTTCATTATTGGTGATATACACGGCTGCTTCGATCAGCTCGAGGAAGCCCTTGCTCATTTTGACTTTGATCCCGCCCGGGACCGCGCCTTTAGCGTCGGGGATCTGATCGACCGTGGGCCGCTGTCATCCGCGGCGCTGGAGTGGCTGGAAAAGCCCTGGTTCCACACTTGTCTCGGCAATCACGAGGAAATGATGCTGTTGTCGGTCACGGACCCTACCCAGGAACTGGCCTGGCTGTTGTTCAACGGCGGTGAGTGGTGGCTGGCGCTCGATACCGCGACACGTGAGCAATTTATTGCTGCCTTTGCAGAAGTACCGCTCGCCTTGGAGATTGAAACGGCAATGGGTTGGCTCGGTGTGGTCCATGCCGATGTGCCAGCGGCGATGTCCTGGCCGGACTTCGTGCAGGCGCTGGCGGCCGGCGATCCGCAGGTCCGTCAAACCGCCCTGTGGGGCCGGGACCGGGCCGAAGGCTTTGTCAGCGCGCCGGTCGAAGGTATCGACCGGGTGGTTTGCGGGCATACCATCAGCCTGGATAGACGCATCCACGTAGTCGGCAATGTGTGGTTCATCGATACCGGGGCTTTTTTTCGCGAGGGCGACGCAAGCCTGACAGTCATGCCGATCACCGACCTGTTTGCCGAGGCGTTCCCGGACGCCCCGGAGTCGGCCGGTCAAGGCGACTATTGAAGGAAGGCGGCCGGGTGCACTGCTGTGAGTGCGTGCTGTACGATGTGTGCCCCTGGCCGCAGAAACCACCCTGCCAAGGACCTAAGCACCCATGAGACTCAATGCGGCGAGCGATGAATACTGAAGCGACCGCGGAACGGCTCCGCGACCATGTCTACCGGCTGGCTGAGACGATCGGTGAACGCAATGTATACCGGCCCCAGGCGTTGCATGCCGCCGAAGACTATATCACGCAAGTCTGGCGCGGGCTGGGCTATGCCGTCGTGCCCCAGGAATACACGGCAAAGGGCGTGCGCAGCGCCAATCTGGAGATCACGCGCACGGGGTCGATACACCCAAATGAGATCATCCTTATCGGCGCGCATTACGATTCGGTGATCGGCAGTCCCGGCGCCAACGACAACGCCAGCGGGGTGGCCGCGCTGCTGGAACTCTCGCGCCTGTTGACGGCGGTCGGACCCGCACGCACCCTACGCCTGGTCGCCTTCGTCAACGAAGAGCCGCCATTCTTTAATATCGGGCAACCGGGCAGCATGCTCTATGCGCGCCAAGCGCGGCGGCGCGGCCACGATATCCGATTGATGGCCTCATTGGAGACCATAGGCTGTTACAGCAATGAACCCGGCTCGCAATCCTACCCGCCGCTTTTACGCCACTGGTATCCTGATCGGGGCGACTTCGTGGCCTTCGTATCGAATTTCCGTTCCCGGCGACTCATGCGCCAACTCGCCCGCGCCTTCCGTGCCACGAGCGATTTTCCGCTGGAGCACGCGGCCCTGCCCGCCATCATCCCGGGCGTGGCCTGGAGTGATCATCTGTCCTTCTGGCGGCAACGCTACCGCGCCATGATGATCACCGACACCGCCTTTTACCGTTACCCCTATTACCACACCGCGCAAGACACGCCCGAGAGACTGGATTACCACAAGCTCGCCCGCCTCACGACCGGGCTGTTCCGGGCGCTAGTGGCGCTGGCAGAACAGTCACTTTAAAGGCATGTTTCTGAGCGAGCACCCGCCCTCGCCCGGGTGCTTTAGAGCGATATCGAAGCGATCGACCCTGCCCTATGGAAAAGACGAATAGGGCCGCTTCACCAAGGAGAATGTCGTGGAATTGACCCGCGCCGCGGGGGATGTCGATGAGGAGCTATTGGAGCTGCAGGCCAGAACGAACGTTACCGATCTGCCGGTCAGGCCCTGATCGTAAAAAACCGCCAGTGGTACAGGTTGGCCCGTCAACAGGCTAATGCAGTTCGCCGCGTGTGTCCCATTAGCAAGGCGCGTTTAGTTTCCAACGAAACGGCATACCTGGTTGCGGCCTGCGGATTTGGCGGCGTACAGGGCCCGGTCTGCGGCGTTGAGCAGTGCCAGATTGGAATCCGCATCGCCGGGGAAGCCCGCGAGGCCGATGCTGACGGTGAGATCCACGGATTGACCGCCGTCGATTGAGAAAGGACTCGCCGCAATGGCGTTGCGAATGCGTTCCGCCGTGACCATCGAATCGCTGCCGTCGGTTTGCGGCAGGAGCGCGACCAGTTCCTCACCCCCATAGCGCGCCACGTGATCGACCGGGCGGACCTGTTTAATAATCCTGTCGGCAACCGCGCGCAGGATCGAGTCGCCGGCGAGATGGCCATAGGTGTCATTGATGACCTTGAAGTGATCGATATCCATCATTAACAATGAAAACGGGTGGCCATAGCGCTGGTTACGCGCGATCTCCTCCTCCAACCGGCGGTGGAATTCACGGTAGTTATACAACCCGGTCAGCGCATCATGGGTGGCGATCTTTTCGAGCTGCCCGGCCATGGTATTGAAAGTCGTCGCGAGGCTGCCCAAGGCGTCGTCTTCGGACAGGGACACGCGATGGCTCAGGTCACCGGCACCGAAGCGGGCCGCGCCTTCTTCGAGTTTGCGTATGGGTATGAAAATCTTCCGCGCCAGGACAAAGCCGGTGGATATCGCCACCAGCACGGCGATCCCAAACATGGTGGCGATAACGACCTGCGCGGTACGCTTGTTCTGTTGTGCCTGTGCATGACTGGCGGCGATCTCCCGGTACTCGCGCTCATAGACCTGGCCCAGGAACTGTATGGCTCTATCCAGGGCACCATCGATGCGCTCAGTCTTACCCGTGATCATCGTGTCGTTGACGGGGTAAGGTAGGGCAAGGATCTCCGAACCCAGCTTGTGCGCCTCTTCCCAGTGTGCCCGCGCAGCTTGCATTATCGTGCGATCTTCCGCGTGGCTCAGATTACGGTCAACGGCATTGTTAAAGGCCTCGTCAATACGCTGGCTCAGATCTAGAAATGCCTCACGGTCCCGCCGCCGGCCATGCAACAGATAGTCATTGACCGGCATGGATGATTTCAGCAGCAGGTTCTGTACAAGTGTGATCGCCGCCAGATCCGTCGAGACCTCATGCATGGCCGTATCAAAGGAGTCGATGGTGCGCTGCAGCAGGGAATAGCCGAAGGCGGCGAGCAGGAGCAGCGGCAACAGCATCACGCCCGTGCCCAAGACGAAACGGACACGCAATGATGTACGCATAGAACCGCTGCTGGCTGATTTCCGGTCAGACATACTCACCGCCTGCGTGGAACGACGTACCCATATAAAAAACGACAATCGCGTCCCTGCAAGCGGGTTGCCTGGCGGCGCGCGGCAGGGCTATCGGCGATATGATTCGCCAAAACCGTGCTTGGCCTGACGTTGCTGGCAGCGCAATTCCTTGCCCCCGGACGATCCGCAATCCGTTACTGAAAGCGTAGCACAAGGACCCCTGAGATGGGGTTTGGTCCAGCGGAAATAGGGTTTTAGAACACGGTATCTGCAAAGATTTGCAAATATCCTTAATTTTTTTACTGTATAATAGTTATTTTTTATTTCAGCCTGGAAACAGCCTTGGCAAAGACTAAATCTCAATCAAGTGATTGGGCAACTCATCGGGATTGTCGTGCGTGGCAGGAAAATGCTTGGCCAGGATCTTGCCGCAGGCCGTCACCGCGGCAAGGAAACCCTCGGCGACTTGCCTGGCCTTGACGTGTTGCACGAACTCCGCGATGACCTCGTCCCAAACCCCTTCTTCCACGACGTCGTTGATGCCCTTGTCGGCAATGATCTCGACGTAATGTTCGGCCACCGAGACGAACAGCATCACGCCGGTGCGTTCACGGGTGTGATGCAGGTTCTGCTCGAAGAACTGCTGATGCGCCACGCGTGAGGCACGCCGGCGTTTGACCGCCTTGGGGATAAGTCGCATCATCAGCGGCGGCCAGCGGAACAGGAGCGCCAAGACGACAAAACTCATGATCTGAATCATGTAAAGCCTGCCAAATTCAAATTCAAACCCAATGAACACAACCATGAGCTTGTAGAGCTTGCCGAATTCGAGACCAAAAGCAAAGAGTATGATCAAACCAGGGACCGCCAAGGCAATGAGCGCGGCCCACAGCAAAGGGATATAGAGATAATCGTCACTGGCCCGCGCGATCACCGTCACCAGCTCACTGCTGGTCTTTGATTCCGCCTGGCGAATCGCCTCGGCGATGCGTTGCTTGTCCGATATATTCAAGAATGCCACGACTACCAACCCCCGGATGCGCCGCCGCCCCCGAAAGAGCCGCCCCCGCCTGAAAATCCACCACCCCCGAACGAGCCGCCGGAGTAGCCGCCCCGGCGGTAGCCGCCGTAGTATCCACCGGTTCCGGATAAGGGACCGGAGCCGCCGCCGCTGAAAAAGACATGAAAAAAGAACAACAGGAATGCGAGGAGGATCCCGAGTAGTATCGACCCGAGGACCAGCCAGCCAACAAAGAAGGCTATGCCTCCGACCACCACCCCTGATTTCACGCCCGACTTGAACAGGCCTGACAGCAATTGTCCACCGATAATAACGAAAATAAAAAGCATAAATAATCCTTGGAATCGCGGGGAGCGTTCGGCCGTTCTGACCGGAGCGGGCTCATAGGCACCGCCCAGTACATCCAGGATCGCCTGACTCCCTGCAACTATACCCTGCTCGAATTTCGCCTGCCTGAACAAAGGTAGGATCTGGGTCTGAATGATATTATGGCTCATGGCATCCGTGAGCTGACCTTCCAGGCCGTAGCCGACTTCGATACGAACCTTGCGTTCCTTGGGTGCAACGATCAGCAACACACCATTGTCTTCGTCTTGCTGACCGATGGCCCAATGCCGTCCCAATTGGTAACCATAGTCTTCGACACTATAGCCTTGGAGGGACTGCAGCGTGACCACCACGACCTGATTACTGGTGGCTCGTTCATAGTCAGCAAAACGATTCTCTAAATCGCGTTTTACCGGCGAAGATAACAGTCCGGCCTCATCGACTACCCGTCCCGCGAGCGTCGGAAAGCTGGGCGCGCTTTCGGCCTGCGGCAAAACCCAAAATAGCGACAACATGCCCAAAGCCAACACGATGGGTAGAGATTGCCACGCGAGGATAGATCCTGTTTGCTGCTTAGGCCTGGGCATGCCTTAGAACTTCACCTCGGGGACTTCCTGCACCGATTCCGGCGCGGTGAAGTTCTCCTTGAGCTCGGCATCGGAATACAACAAGGCGCGCCACCAGCGACCGGGGATGGTGCGCAGCTCGGTGTTGTAGCGCTTGACCGCCTCGATGTAGTCGCGGCGCGCTACCGCGATGCGGTTCTCGGTGCCCTCAAGCTGGGACTGCAGAGTGAGAAAGTTCTGGTTGGACTTCAAATCCGGATAGCGTTCCACCACTACCAGCAGGCGCGACAGCGCCGAGCCCAGCGCATCCTGACTCTGCTGAAAATTCTTGAAGGCCTGCGGATTGGTCAGCACGTCCTTGGGTACCTGCATACGCGCCACCTTGGAGCGCGCCTCCACCACCGCGGTCAGCACCTCTTTCTCCTGGGCGGCAAAACCCTTGACGGTATTGACCAGGTTTGGGATCAGCTCGGCGCGCCGCTGGTACTGGTTCAGCACCTGGCTCCAGGCCGCAATGACCTCCTCATCATAGGTCGGAATCTTATTGATCCCGCAGCCCGCGAGCCCGGCCAGCACCACAATCGACATCGCAAGTAACAGCGCGCGTTTGAACATGCCGATAGAGGATTCATTTATCATCGTTGTATTCCTGTATTGATAACCTATTAGTTCCCCATCCTAACAAAACTCGATGCCGCAAAAGAAGCCCGCACCGGCATTTACCTGGCTTTATCGCTGAGACTGAAGGGCGCTGCGCGGCTTTACCAACCGCCCCCGCCGCCGCCACCGGAGCTCCCGCCGCCGCCCGAACCTCCCGAGCTTGGCGCAGACACGCCTGCGGCCAACGACCCGGCCGCGGCCGCCCACGAGGCGCTGGCACCGGCGCCGCCGAAGCTGCCGCCCCCGCCGGTCCAACGGCCCGCCGCGCCACTGGATGATCCGGCGGCAGACGAGGCAAAACCATCCGCGAATGACTCTCTGCGCCCATGAGCGCGGAACCACCGGTCCACATTGGTCCCCAGTCCAAACGCCAGCAGATAGGGCAACCACGCGTCCTTGAGCCCGGGCTGCCGCTTTTTCAGCTCGCGTTTGAGGTAGCGGCGCGCCGAGGCCAGATTCTTGCGCAACAGGGTCCGCTCGAGCGTATCCTCAGATTTTGCGGCGTTCACCACGCTCCTGAACAACACAACGGCCAGCACCGACCAGCCGGCGAGCAGCCAGAGACTGGGCTGGAAATAACCAACGATAATGACGACAGCGAGCGCAGCGATATATATGGAAATGAAGGAATATATCCTGAAGGTATGAAAAACCAAGCCAATAATATAATTCGAGTATGTAATCGCGTGTATGCGTGAAAATAGATAAAGCCCCAGGCCTACCCCGCTGCCGATTGCAGCAAGAATAAATTCATGGGGCCCGAAGACCCCTGCGAGCAGTTGCAAGGCCGCGCTCAATGTCAACAAGACGGCGGTCCACTTCCATTGGCCCGGCGCGCTATTGCGAGCGCGTTTGGTCGATGCCTTGACCTTCCGCTCAAGCCCGCTCCTGATCTTGCCGGCCGGATTGAAGCCTTTGGATTTATAGTGACTGCGGATACGTTTGCTATCGGTGGTATCGCCTTTGAAGAATAGTGATTTTATCAAGCGCTTCTCGTAGCCCTGAAGGCTGTCGCGGTCCACCAGTAGTCTAAGGTGCAATACGTCCTTGCTGAACCACGGGATCCACCCGCGTTCTATCTCGCTGCTCAATTTGCCCTCTTGCACCATGCGCGCCAGCACCGCCGCCACCTCCGGAGCCGCGGTCGCCTCATCCCAGGCCGCGCCCGCGACTTCTGGTAACATGGAAAAAACATTCTTCTCCAGCGACGCCTCATCGATATAGGACACGGGCAGCAGCGGCACAAAACGTCCGCGCGAATTTTCGTGCCGGTAGAAGTCTCGACCTAATCCGATCACTGCGATTAAAAGAACGACGACCAATGCATAACGCAGGGAAACGGGTGCGCTAATCCGCACAGCCGCCGGCTGGCCTGACCCCGTGTAACCCAGGGGCAGCCGCAACACCACGCTTTGCCCCGGCGAGAGGTTTTCTCTATTGAGTTTTCCGGTGAAGCCGCTGCCCGGACGCCACACAGGATCGAGCTGCAGATCCAGGGAAAAACGCCGGATCGGCCAGCGACGGTCGGGGAATGCGAAATCATGATCAAGAACAAAACCTTCGCCCTGGGAAATCAGAATGTTGGACAGCGTGTACTCCAGCACATAGACGAGCTCGGTTTCGTTGAAGACCGGCTGCGACGGCAGGCGGCTGCGCCAGCGCAAGGTGTTACGATCCACCCACTGATACTCATCGACCGCCGACAGACTTCCCTCGCGCAACCGATGCGACTCGCCTGTCATGGGATCGATACGGGTGAGACGCGTAAAGTCGAGCCGCTGCCCGAAGTCGAGCCGGAAGATGCGCTCACCGCCGTTCCAGGCGCCGGTGAACACCATGGCGTGCCGCTCGACGGCATGCAAACGTCCCTCGCGGTCCAGCTCGGCCCCCACGTCCAGCGCCCGCCAGTAGAGGCCGCGTCCGGGCGCACCGGCCTCGGTGCTCGCGATGAGGCCAAACAGAACCACGAGCAGCGACCAACAACGGACCTGATTCCGGAAATCGAACATAAGTCTCGCTTTAGTTATTTATTTTTCAAAAATTTCCTGACCGGTACCCAATGCCAGGACTGCAACCGCTCGGCACACCACCGGCGTGGGGCGCAGCCGCAAATGGCGTGTCACGGGCGTTCCTGCGCCGGCCCGGATGCGGCCCCGCTATGAAAAATCCTAGCAGGTCAGACCGAAGAGTCGACCGCGTTACCCGCATCGAGCCCAACAAACGCTGAAAAATAGCCCAATTTGGCCTCGCACCGGGCAACATCTATGCTTTACTTAGCCTGTGACGGCTAGTCCAATAGGCTTGGGCCTGCATGAAACTACACAAATAAGGCACTAATAAGGAGAAGATCAATGTACGCGTTAGCCACTCAACCACAGGGTATCGGCAAAATCCTCGACAGCGGGGTCAAACTCTACCTCGCCGGTTTCAGCAAATTCATCATACTGTCTCTTGTTGGCGGTTTCGCGGGGGTCGCCCCACAGCTCCTCGGCATGGCACCCTTTGATCCGAGCAACCCGCAGAGCATACCGGATCCGGCCACCCTAATAGGGTCAGTGGTTTTCAGTCTTGTGGTCGCCGTCACGATCTTGGTCGCTATCATCTATCGCCTCGGCGGGGTGGCAGCCGGACGCGAGACGACCATGGGCGAGAGCATCGCACTCGGGCTCAAGCGCCTGATACCCGTCATCGTCGCGTGGATACTCTACGTCATTGCCATGATGGTGGGCTTCGTCTTACTGGTCATACCAGGTTTGATTGTCATGATTACGCTGTCGTTCTTCGCCGCGGCCATGGTGCTCGATGGCGAGGGCCCTGTCAGCGGCCTCAAGCGCAGCCACAACCTTGCCTGGGGCAGCTGGTGGCGGATCACGATTGTCTATACCATCCCGACGGTTATCATAATGGTCTTGTATTTCGCCATTATGATGGTATTTGGCACGGCAATCGGCCTGGGTATGCCCGCCGATCCCGCCGAATACGAACTCATGGTACAGACGCAGCTGTATCTCAATATTGCCGTCGGCGCCATGAGCGCGCTGCTCTCTCCGCTATACTATGCGATCATGATCACGCTGTATCATGATCTGAAACTACGCAAGGAGGGTGGCGATATCGCGGCGCGGATGGCCTCGGCCACGACATAATCCAACACGCCTATGCGGAGTCTCCTCGCATTGTGTTTGTGCCTGCTGCTTCCGCTGCAAGGGATTGCGGCGAACAGCGGGACACATGCGCCGGTCCGTCTGTTAAAAGAAGTCAGATCCTGCATCGATATCGCCTCGTATGTGCATGGCATCGAGGACCTGGATGAGCGCTTTGAAATAGCCGCACGCTGCCCGAGGCTCGGGAGGCAGTTACAAAATAATGCCGCCGCAGCCATGTTTGACCACGAGGCCGGCGAAGACCTGACGCTGCGCGAGCTGTGGGACATGGAACAATTGCTGGATCTCGCCCTTGCACCGCCGCGATCGGTGGGGCGCCTGGATTACGAGGGGCTGGGGCAGCTGCTGAAGAATACTTATGTTGCAACGCCGGAACCGAAGAGAAGCTGGTGGGATCACTTCATCGAGTGGCTAGCGCAATTCCTGCCGGAAACCAAGGAAGAGGACACGCAGTGGTTGTTTGATCTGTTAAAGGCGCTGGCACCGCCGGAATGGGTCGCTGAGATACTGTTATATGGCATGATGGCCTTGATCATACTGATGGCCGTTGGGGTGATCGTCAATGAGCTGCGTCACTATGAACGCGCCCGGCGCAGACACCGACAACGGCATGCGGGCGGCGATGAGAACGCCCCGGCCTCAGTATCGGGATTTCTTAGCCTGGAGAGTGTCCTGATGCTGCCGCCGGAAGCGCGTGGCGCGGCAATATTGCGCATCAGTATCGATTCCCTGATGGAAACGGGCTCATTACCTTCGGACAAGAGCTATACCAACCGCGAATACGCCACGTACCTGTCACGGCTGGATTCTGGCAAAGCGACGACGTTTGCCGGTTTAAGCGCCATGGCGGAGACGGCGTTGTACGGCGGCAGGCAATTACAAGACGATGATATTCAGAAGATGCTCGCGGCCGCCCGTGGCCTCGTGGAGGAACCAGCGTCGCCAAAGCCTGCGCTGGCGGCCTGAGAAAAACAAGAGAGTTCGAACGCTGCTTATGAAGAACCGATTGACCGCCCTGGTCGGTGCACTGATCGCGTTATATATTGGAATCATACTCCTCGTGCCTCCAAGGATGCCGGATACCTCCCGCATGTCCGTGCCGACCAGCAGTGACAACGGGAAATACGGCCTGCTGGGCCTGAAACGCTGGCTCGAGCAGGGCGGCATTCCCACCAGAAGCCTGCGGCGGCGCTATGGTACGCTGGCCAACAACCCGGAACTGTCCGAACACGGCAATCTGCTGATCATGGTGCTGCCGCAGTCACACCCCGTCAGGCGCCAGGAACGACCGCAACTCTCGGAATGGCTGGCCCAAGGCAATAATCTGCTGATCTTAAGCGCAAGCAGCGACCGGCCGCCATGGTCATGGCGCGGAGATTTTGACAGCCACCGACATATCCTCGCCGACCTGGGCTTCGAGCTGGCCGCCGAGGATTGTGACTGTGAGGAGGAAGTCGTAGAGCCGGACACAGACGAAAGAGACGCGGACGAGGACGTCTCAGGCATCTTCGATATTTTCAAGGAACAGCAGCGCGTACTGATACCCTCCGGAGCGCATCCGCTACTGAGAGGCGTCAACAGAATAGAGGTCCACGGCAGGCTAGATCCCGAGGCCCCGCCGGTGCTGCAATCAAGCGAGCATCGCCGCAGTGGCCTTGCCTATCTTGTCGATGAACAGGATCGCGTCCCCGCGCTTTGGGAGATACGCAGCGACCGCAGCCGCGTATGGATCAGCCGCTATGCCGACCTTTTTGGAAATATCAGCCTGGGTAAACAGGACAACGCCAGACTGATCGCCAATCTCATCAGTGCATCGCTTGGTGATGGAGGCATGGTGATATTCGACGATATGCACCATGGTGTCTCGGAGCTTTACGATCCCGACGCCTTCTTCAGCGATTCACGCCTGCACAACAGCCTGTGGTTTTTGTTCGCCCTCTGGCTGGTCTATGTCATCGGCCGCAGTAACAGGCTGGCACCGCTGCCGCCGGCAGCGGATGCGTCGAGGGCGTCCGACTTCGTGCGCGCCACGGCCGGGCTGTTCGCCCGTCGCCTCACACAGGGCGCGAGTGCGCGTATCTTATTCGCACATTTTTTTGATAATCTCCGCATACATTATGGCCTGCCAACGAACGGCAAGCCGGTGTGGGAGCTGATCGCCGCCTCGCCGCGCGTCCACCCCAAGGATCTGGATGCGCTGCGGGAGCGCTATGACAGGCTGGACCGGCGTTCGGGCGCGGACCTGGTGCAGCTCGTTAACCTCATGCACAGAATCAGGAGAGCATTATTATGACAACGCCTGCCCAAGGACTGAAGACCTCAATGCAGGAGAATCTCGGAAAGGTCGTATTCGGTATCGAGGACATCGTCCATCATCTATGTACGGCCATGATCGCGCGCGGCCATGTGCTGCTTGAGGGCGTACCGGGGCTGGGCAAGACGCTTTTGGCCAAGACTCTGGCGGCCCACCTGGGCGGCAAGTTCAAACGCATCCAGTGCACGGCCGACCTGATGCCTTCCGATATCACCGGCATCCATGTCTTCCATTCCGAGAAAAACGAGTTTGTCTTCATGCCCGGACCCTTATTCGCCGACATTGTGCTGGTCGATGAGATCAATCGCACCGGGCCCAAGACCCAGTCGGCGCTGCTGCAGGCGATGGAAGAGGCCGCCGTCACCATCGATCGCGATACCTATACATTGCCGGAGAACTTCTTCGTCATCGCCTCGCAGAATCCGCACGAGTTTGAGGGCACCTATCCCCTGCCCGAGTCGCAGCTTGACCGCTTCCTGCTGCGCCTGGAGATAAGTTATCCGCGGGAGGAGATGGAGAAACACGTCCTGCGCACCTATGACCATCCAGGCGGCGGTCATGATACGTACCGAACGGCGCTTGAAGTTCTGCCCGAAAACCTGATCCAGCAGGCACGCCAACAGGTGGACACTGTATTCGTGTCTGAGGCGACCTATCAGTACGTCACGGACATCGCCAAGGTCAGCCGCTCACACCCCCAGGTCAGCCTGGGGCTTTCGACCCGCGGTGCCCTGGGCCTGATGCGCTGTGCCCGCATTGAGGCGGCACTGCAAGGCCAGGAGTTCGTGACCCCGGATCATATCAAGACAATGGCCATCCCCGTGATGGCGCACCGCCTGGTACTCACGCCCGACGCGACATTGGAGGGCATAAGCGATACCGAAATAGTTGAGTCCATCCTCGGGCAGGTGAGCGTACCGCGCGAATAGGCCGGCAGTGATATGATGACTACGACTGTTCCATAGCGAATCGGTATGAATCTGACAGCGCGCAGCTATTTGTTTGTCGGTGTGGTGTGCCTTTTAGGCATACTCGGCCAGTGGTGGGGTGAGCCCCTGGATAAATATTGGTTGATCCTGACACTCGTCCTGCTCGCCGCGCTACTGATCGAACGGAGCCTCGCACGGCGTCTTACACTTAACTCAGTGCGCCGCGTCAAGCCGCGGGGTTATCTTGGCCGTCCGTTGCGTGGCACCATCCACATGCATAATGATTCCCCACAAACGGTGTCCTGCCTAAGCGAGGACGATTATCCCGCCGGTCTGCCCGGCACGCGCGAGACGCGGCACTGGCGCGTGGAGCCGGACAGCACCTTGGAACAACAATTCAGCATTACGCCACAACGTTTAGGACAGTTTCAATGGCATGATTTGTATGCCCGTACCCTCGGCTACTTTCGTCTCGCCTGGTGGCCAAGGCGCCTGGCGGCGCAGGGGCGGCTCGAGGTGGTGCCGGACCGGCTGCACGCCAATGAGGCCAGGGGCGGAACGCAGGAGCAAGGCGAGTTGGAACGGCGGATCACCGGGGCCGGGCACGAATTGCTCGGCCTGCGCGACTACCGCCCCGGCGATCCGCTGCGCGCGATCGACTGGAAGGCAAGTGCGCGATCCCAGCGCCCGACAGTACGGGTGTTCTCCCAGGAACAGCATCTGGAGCTGGTGATCGCGGTGGATATCGGGCGCCACAGCACGCAACAGGCCGGGATGCTGACACGCCTCAATCACTATATCAATATCGCCGCCCGCCTGGCGGAAAAAGCGGTGCACAACGGCGACCAGGTGGCGCTGACCGTATACGCCGACAAGCCCTCCGAAGTGGCGACCGGCATCAAGACCATTCCCGATCTCGTCCGCATGCGCGCCTCATTGGCGCAATTGCATGCCGTACCCGTGGAATCGAACCCCCTGGTCGCGGTGCAACAGATGCGCAGCCGCGCCAGACAACGCAGCATGATGGTACTGTTAACCGATCTGGATATTGCCGACGCGGACGGGCAACTCTGCAAGGCGGTCTCGCTGCTCACGCCCAAGCACCTGCCCGTCATCGCCAGCATTATCGACGAGGAGATCCAGGCGATGGAACTCGCCCATGCGACCTCCTGGCTGGATCCTTACTATACCCTGGCGGCGATGGAGACGGGGATTGCCACGCGCCGGCTGGCGCTGCAGATTCGGCGTATGGGTGGGCATGTCGTGCAGGCGAGACCGGCGATGCTGGACAACGCGGTGATGCGCTATTACGAGCAGCTTCGCCGGCAAAGGCGTGTGTGATTACACCTCGCCGTCAGACCCCGGCCTCTTGCGCCAGATCTTACCGGTTAATACCAGCCACAGCAGAATACCATAGCAAACACCAACCACCACCCTGCTCAAGAGGGGAAAACGCGGATCGGGCGAGATAAAGCCCTCAATGATTCCGGCGCCAACGAGAAACGGGACAATGACAAAAAGCAGCTTGCCGGTTTCGGCGACCACTTCTTGGAACGCGGCCACGCGTGTGCGTGGACCCGGACGTATCAGGGCCTCGCCCAGCTGCATGCCGGCGGCGCCGGCGAGACAGATCACGCTGAGCTCGACGATGCCATGGGCGACCACGAACTGGAACAGACGCCCATCCATATCATATTGGGCCGTGAAGGCGAAGGTACCCCCCGACCACGATGTTGTTGGTCAGAAGCGCCAACGACAGGACCGACGACGGCACCACGTTCAACAGGTCATCGGTCCACAACTCGCCCTGTTGGACCTTGTTAATCGTGGCCTCGGAAGCAAACAGACCGGCCAGTTCGGGATTCAGACTGACCAGCAGCCAGCCCACGGCCAGCGTCCCCAGAAAAATCGCCACGGTCGCCAGTATCGCGCCCCTGAGCTTACCGCCGACCAGGGCGGGAATTTCCTCACGGTATAATCTCAACAAATCCTGCCAGGGGCTGTGGGCCTTGCGGTAGACGGTCTCGTGGGCCTGGGCGAATAGCACCTCGAGGTGCCTTACGACCTGGGTATCGGCGAGATTATCGCGCGCCATGGACAGGTCTCTGGCCAGGGCCTCGAAGCCGGTGACGATTTCCCGCACCTCATCGGGGTTGTCATCGCGCTGATCGCATCGCTTCCCGACCAGGACTGCCAGCCGCTTCCATTGTTCCCTGCGCCCACTGAGCCAGTTGGCCAGCGCGCTTTGTGACTTAGTCATACAACCGGCCGCCTTGACTCAACGCCTGAAGCCGACTGTACAACCAGCGGTCCAGTTCATTCTTTCGGACATGTTCCGGCACCTTCTCATCCAGGGATTCGAGAAATTGCCTCGCCAGGTCTGCCCTCACCTTTTTGCTGAGTTCCTGCCATCGTTCAAGCAGTTCCTGCAGCAGCTCAACCTGGGCGTGACTGAAGCTCGTCGACTCGGCCATCGCCGCCACGACATCAATTGTCCGCGTTTTCGGTTTCTCCTCGTACACCAATACTGTCTGCGCCGCGATATCGCCGATGCGAACCTGCTTAGGCGTGAGAAATGCAATGGTCAACCCAAGGACATAGAACGCGGGAAGGCTGTCAATGAGCCTGAAAATATTGCGCACCAGCAGGGCACCGATCGTGGGCGTATGCCCGTCGAGACTCACGATGCGCACTCCGGCCATACGTTTACCCGGCGTGCGTCCGTGCATCGCGACCTCCAACACCGGGTGATAGAGAAAATAGATCGCTATGGCAGGCGCTCCACCAACATAACCGAGGATCGTCAATGACTCGCCACCAAAAATCGCTGTGCCGTCGATGACGTCGAGAAACAAGAAAAGCAAAAAGAAGATAAGAAACCACGCCAGGGCCAGCAGGAGACGAATGTGCCAATCGATCAAAAAGGCGTAGCTGCGGCTGCCGACGGCCGCGATCGGCAGGCTGAGCTCCATGCCACCCGCGGTCTTAATTGTGATGGCTTCTTGCATGTTACAGAATCTTCGAGTCGTGGGTTCCGGGAATATATCGCTCAGCACAGATCATGCACTTATTCCTTATATCATTAATGCTAGCACGTATGAGAAGGGATGCTAATGCAAAAAGGCCGGTGTTCCCGAGCGCCCTGCGGGCCCGCTTACGTGGGGCCACGCGAGGAACCCCCCCCCGCCTTGCAGGCCCGGGTCCTTGAAGGGGCGAATTCAGGCAGCGCTTGCCTGTTTGACTCCCGCCACACCATACAAATACTTCAGCGCGGCGCCCGGCGCTGCCGTTAACGGCATCCTTAGATTCGTGGTACGGTTGACCCATGGAACTGTTTCTTCGTCTTGGCCTGGCGCTGGCCATCGGACTGCTCGTCGGCGTCGAACGCGGCTGGAAGAAACGCGAGGCGCCGGAGGGCAGTCGTATCGCCGGCATCCGCACCTTCGGGCTGATCGGTCTGCTGGGCGGGCTGTGGGCGCTGCTGGGTCAGGAACTGGGTAATATTCTGCTGGGCATCGCCTTTACCATGCTGGCGCTGCTGATGATCGTGGCCTATGTGCGGGGCGTGCGCGTCGATCGCGATGTGGGCATCACCAGCGTGGTGGCGGCACTGGTGACCTTTGCGCTCGGTGCCCTCGCGGTTCAGGGCTATATGGCGGTGGCCGCCGCCGGCGCGGTCGTGACCACGACACTGCTCAGTCTCAAACCAGCACTGCATCGGTGGCTGCGTAACGTCGAGGCGCTGCCGTTGTTGGCCGGCCTGAAGCTGCTCTTGATCTCCGTGGTGGTATTACCGGTCCTGCCCAATCAAGGTTACGGCCCATGGCAGGCGCTCAACCCCTATGTCATCTGGTGGATGGTCGTGCTGATCGCCAGTATCTCCTTTGCCGGCTACCTGGCGATCAAGACCGTCGGGGCACATCGTGGAATCCTTCTAACAGGTCTTTTCGGCGGCATGGTGTCCTCCACCGCCACAACCATCAACCTGGCACGTCTGGTCAAGCGCACGCGACTGCAGGCCATACTCGCCGCCGGTATCGTCGTGGCGGCGGCCACTATGTTCCCGCGCATGTTGCTCGAAGTCGCGGTAGTGAATGTCGCCCTGGTCCCCAAATTCATCCTGCCGCTGGGTCTGATGACGCTGGCCGCCGCGGGCGGCGCGATCTGGCTCGCGCGCCGGAAGCAGTCCACTACGGTGGACGGCGAGCTGCCGTTACGAAACCCGATGGAACTGCTCCCGGCCCTGGGGTTCGGCCTGTTGCTCGCGGTCATCATGCTACTCGCCGAAGCCTTTCGCGCCTGGCTGGGGGATACCGGTATCTATGTCCTGGCCGCGATCTCCGGTATCGCGGATGTCGACGCCATCACGCTGTCGCTGGCGCGCATGGCCCACGACAACCTCGCCCATGAGGTCGTGGTCCGGGCGACTATCCTGGCGGCCATGGTCAATACCGCAGTCAAGGGCATCCTGGCCGCAACCATCGCCGGCCGTGCCATCGGACTGCGTGTGCTGACTCCATTTGCGATTACGCTGGTCTTCGGCGGGGTGGGCCTGTATTTTATCTAGGCCGGATAATGAACCGGGCGGCTCTTAGTCCCGGCTTCCAACGTCAGGCACCAGCGACATGGCCATATGGCATGACTCATAAGATTTACATCTAAATGGACTATACACGCCCTCGACATGCCGTGAATGATCACGTCCCCACGGACCAGCCACCGCGTCAGGCCGGCGAATTCGGCTGGCCGTACCTTATCGACGTGGCCCTGGCGCACAAGCGTGAGCTGATCACCGCCCATATCGTGGCCATCCTGGCGGTGCTGGCCGCGGTACCGCTTCCGCTGCTGATGCCGCTGCTGGTGGATGAGGTGCTGCTGGGTCAGCCCGGGGTGCTGGTGGCGACCATAAACACGTTGTTTCCCCCTCCCTGGCAGGGTCCGATACTTTATATAGGTACAATCCTGCTGCTCACCGTGATCCTGCGGCTGACGGCATTGGGCCTGGGCGTATGGCAGACGCGAGAGTTCACACTGATCGCCAAGGACATGGTCTACCGCATGCGCCGCCGGCTGCTGCAACGCCTGCAGCGCATCTCCATGGCCGAGTACGAGACGCTCGGCAGCGGCGCGGTGGCCTCGCGTTTTGTCACCGATCTGAACGCGGTGGATGAGTTCGTCGGCGCCTCGGTCAGTAAGACCCTGGTCGCTGTGCTGAGCCTGGTGGGGGTCACCGTCATCCTGCTCTGGATGCATTGGCAGCTGGCCTTGTTCATCCTTTTTATGAACCCCTTGGTGATCTATTTCACGGTCGTGCTGGGCAAGCGGGTCAAGCAGCTCAAGAAAAAAGAAAACAACGCCTTCGAAATCTTCCAACAAGCGCTGGTGGAAACCCTGGACGGCGTCCAGCAGATCCGCGCCAGCAATCGCGAACGTCATTACCTGGCCCGGGTGGTCGACAAGGCCCGCGGCATCAAGAC
Source organism: Acidiferrobacterales bacterium (assembly GCA_947258385.1). Taxonomy (GTDB): domain Bacteria; phylum Pseudomonadota; class Gammaproteobacteria; order Acidiferrobacterales; family SZUA-150; genus CAMYII01. The sequence goes on along the minus strand of CAMYII010000108.1, from coordinate 5,307 downwards.
CCATTCGGCGGCCTTTTCCTGGAAGTCGGATGCCGCCAACCGCTTTTCCTTTGGCGTGTTCCTGATCGGCTTTGATACCTTCCGCGCCGTCAGCATGTTGATGGTGGTGTTCTCGGATCTGACCGTGGGACAGATGATGGCGGTGTTCGGCTATTTGTGGTTCATGATGTCGCCGGTACAGGAAGTGCTGAACATTCAATACGCCTACTTCGGTGCCAAGGCCGCCCTGGGACGCATCAACGCTCTGCTGACACTCAAGCAGGAGCCGCACTATCCGCACAAAACAGACCCGTTCGCCGGCAAAACCACCGTAGGCATACGCGTGGAGAATATCAGCTTCGCCTACGTGGACGGCGAACCGGTACTCAAACATGTCAACCTGGACATCCAGCCGGGTGAGAAGGTTGCCCTGGTCGGCGCCAGCGGCGGCGGCAAGTCAACCCTGGTGCAGGTGATTCTGGGCATGTACCCGCCGCAGGAAGGCATGCTTTACTTCGATGGCGTGCCGGTAACCGAGATCGGCCTCGACGTGGTGCGCGACCATGTCGCCACAGTGCTGCAACACCCGGCGATGTTCAACGACACCGTGCGCATGAACATGACCCTGGGGCGGGACGCCGCCGATGCCGAGCTGTGGCGCGTGCTCGACGTCGCACAGCTGCGCGATACCGTGGAGGCCATGCCGCAGCAATTGGATACGGTTATCGGCCGTCAGGGCGTGCGCCTGTCCGGCGGCCAGCAGCAGCGTCTGGCGATCGCGCGCATGATCCTGACCGATCCCACGGTGGTCATCCTCGACGAGGCGACCTCGGCGCTGGATACCGACACCGAGGCGCGGCTGCATCGGGCACTGCGCGCGTTCCTCAAAGGGCGCACGACGCTCATTATCGCCCACCGCCTGAGCGCGGTAAAACAGGCGGACCGCGTGTACGTGTTCGAGGACGGACACATCATCGAACAGGGCGCGCACGAGAAGCTGATGCAAAGCAAAGGCTTGTACAGCCGGTTGTATGGACAGCAGCAACAACGCTAATGACGTACGTGATCGGCCTGTACGTCGGCCAGCCCGAGTTGACCGCACACCTTTGTGTCTGCCGGTTGAAAAATATGCTCGACAGGTGTGAGTAAGCCGGCAAAATGACTTGCACTCGCGCGTACACGCTGTTGGACAACGAATCTCGTTATATCGATGATCTCAATAATCGCTTCCCGCGCGTATTGCTTCAGCGCCTCGCCCCGCAGCCCCAACTGAATGGCGCGACGCGCTGTTTTGTTTCCCGCGGGATCATGATCGGGGTCCCACTGTAGACGGACCGATGAACGGTCGACCGCCGTTCGCCATTCATCACGCGTTGCGTACCGCCTCGGCTCAAACACCGATGGCACGGCCTGTTCCAACAAGGACTCAAAAAACGGCCGCTGCAACCGTATCGCGAGAACGCTTTCCTGGCCCGGCTTTGTTCCCCATCCGCAGCGGTACATCATCCAGAGGAAATTCGGTTTAACCCAGCTCATCCGCGTATACCTGAAATCACCACCGAAATAGCCGTGTGCGATGGCGAAACGGGCAATCGCGGGGCGAAAGGCCTGGTAGACGATGACAGACTTATCATCGTATTGCGCCAGTATATGACGGCCTTCGGCCGGCCACTCAAGGGCTTGTCTCTCGTAGCGTTCTGTGTGCAGTTTCATGTTTTTTTCGCCGCGGCCTGAATTGGCTTGCCGCATACACTGAAGTGAGGCTATTCGGCCAGCGCTTCACGTACCCGTGTCAGTATCTCGCCCAGCAAATTCAACCCCTTCCAGGTCTGCCGGTTCTTCGCCCGAACGTCATCCTCCCCCAGACCGATACCCCAAATGCGATCATACGGGGAGGCCTCGACCAAGGTGGTCGCCCGGGTGGCAAGCAGCTGTTCTTTCAGCTCCGGGTTCTGGGTGAATTTGGCATAGTTTCCCGTGTAGACAATACCCTCGCGAAACAAGGCCCAGATCTTCTCATTGTAATGATGTACTTTCCGGTGTAAGCCAATGCCCTGCACCGATCACAGTTAACCACGAAACCAATAGCCAAGCCGTGGCCACTACGGTAACGGATCTTGCCGGCAACAGCACCATCGTAACCAACGTGGTGAAGATTGATAAAAGCGCACCCACACTTTCCATTACGTCACCTGCTGACAACAGCACCGTTACCGATCCCGCATTAATCATCAGCGGTAGCGTACAAGACAACACTAGTGGTACCGGAGGCAGCGCCCGCATCACCATCAATGGTAGCACTGTTACCATTAATCCGGATAACCGCTTTAGCCACAGCATCACCTTAGCAGAAGGTGCCAACATGATCACGATTATCGCCACCGATGCCGCAGGCAACAGCAGCACCGCTACGTTGACCATCACGCTACTAAGCCAAGTCAACGAAGCACCGGTAATCACTTCCAGCGCCAACACCACTGCTACCATAGACCAAGCCTACGAATATGCAGTAACCGCAACCGATGTCAATACCAATGATGTACTAACTTACGGTCTGGATCGAGCGCCCGTCGGTATGACCATTGATCCAAACACTGGACTCATCCAATGGACACCCGCCATCAGCCAACGGGGTAGTCACACCATCATTGCGCGCGCCCAAGATGCGGGTGGTTTCAGCGAACAAAGCTGGGATATCATCGTTGTCGATGGTGGCCTAGCCCTGGATGTAACCATCGGCCTAGAACCGCCCATCGCCAACATCGGTGAAACCGTAACCATCACTGTAGCGGTAGAAAACGCCGCCGGTGCCTTTACCCGTAGTCTTACTATAAGTAGCCTAACCATGAATGGTGCCGACCTGGCCTTAGACGCATCCGGCCAAGCCCAATACACCGTAACCGCCAGTGGTAGCTATGAACTCATCGCCACCGTAACGTGCAATCACATCGCCAGGTCGAGTAATGCGGCTTAACAGTTTGGCCACGGTCGTAAGTACATAATCGCCGGCAGCATGGCCAAAGCGGTCATTAATGGTTTTAAAATTGTCGACGTCGACCAGCATAATGCCAATGCTTTTACCTGGCATGTGGCCTAGGATATCGCTGACCGTGTGCTCGAAATAACGTCGATTGGCAATCGTGGTCAGGTGATCACTGCTGGCAATATGCTGCAGGTTTTTGTTCGCGGCTTTTAGTTCTGCCGTCGCATGTGTGACCTGTTCCTGCAGTGAATCGTTAAGCTGTTTCACTTCCTGGTTTGATGCCTGGAGATCATCGACCAGTTTCTGCATGGCTTTTGACATTTGTACGACTTCGCACGGTGCTGACTGCACGATGCGATTGATCTGCAGGTGGGTATCCGCGCTATTGATCTGCTGCGCTTGTAAAGAAAGCTGGTTAAGTGGGCGGGTGATCCAGCGGGTAATATAACTGGCAGCAATAACTGCAATGGTCAGGCCGATAACGGTCCAGATCAGGAAGCTGTTCAAAATACTGGCAACAGCACCTTCCAGTTCTTTTTTCGGTTGCGGCACCATCACACCCCAGCCAATGTCTTTGAGACTGGCATAGCCGGCGACCATTTGTTCCTTAAGATGTGGTGAATAAAACTCCATCACACCGCTTTTGCCATTCATCATCGCTTTAACAATCGGCAGGGCAGATAGGTTTTTAATGTTATTGGCCCAGTCAGCATTTGGATGAGCAACAATATTGCCTTTGGCATCAAAGATAGCGCTATGACCCTGGTGTCCAAACTGGATTTTTGCGCGAATTCTTTCCAGCGGTTTGAGGCTGATTTCACTAAGTAAAACAGCAACGAGCTTGCCATTGTTGTCGAATACCGGCTGCCCCATCACCAGGGTTGGTTTCTGGTTGGTGTGGCTACGATGAATGTTTGAAACTTCGTTTTTCGCCGATGCAAGTACGTTTTTAAAACAGCGATGGCTGCTGTAATCCGGCCGCTGAGTGACCTGCATTTCTTTTTTAATGCTCATTGCCAGGGTATCGCCAGCCACGGTGACCAGGGCCAGGGTATTAAAGTCGTTGGCCTGGTTCACCGTGTTGTCTAGCAGTGTCTGTATTTTCTGACGGTCATGAACAGAGAACTGCTGAAACGTGTTGGCGAGCATCTGTAACGAATCCAGATGCGTGTTAACAAAAAGCTGAAGTGGTTCGGTCAGGTTCCTGGCTATCAACAGGTGCTTTTCCGTCACTTCTTTTTGTGCTTCATTCCAGATAGTGTGGTGAATTTGCGGTCCAAGAAACATCAGGGGTAATAGCGATACCAGGATAATGCTTGCGAGCATTAGCCTGGAGATCGGCAGATTTGTTATTTTTTGTATTACCCCGTTCATATTGTCGCGCAGTATTCCCCAAAGTAAGCAATGAAATATGTGCCTTTTGCTACCGTGGCGATACTACGGGGGAACCCTTAAGCTAATCTTAAGACTTGTTAATTATTTGTGTCTAACTGTGAAGATCAGGTCCCAGACGCCATGGCCGAGGCGCTGTCCACGGCGCTCAAACTTGGTTTCTGGCCGGTAATCGGGTTTTGGGGTGAATTGACCAGCGGGCTGACTGTTTTCGAATAGCGGGTGCTGCTCGAGTGTTGCCATCATCTGTTCGGCATAGGGTTCCCAGTCGGTGGCGAAATGGATTTTACCATCTGTCCGTAACAATTTAGCCAGTGTATCGAGAAATGCAGGTTGCACGATACGGCGTTTATTGTGTTTCTTTTTATGCCACGGGTCAGGGAAGTAGAGTTGTACCCGGCTCAGGCTATGTTCTGGAATCTGGTTTTGCAGAATGTCGATGGCGTCGTGATTCATCACCCGAAGGTTTTGAATACCCTGTTGCTGAATTAGGTGTAGCAGGTGACCGACACCGGGGCGGTGGACTTCAATGCCGATAAAGTTTTGCTCCGGGTTTTCGGCCGCCATTTGTAATAATGACTCGCCATTACCAAAGCCAATCTCGAGTATCACCGGCTGGTCATTGCCAAACAGCGCCTTCAAGTCCAGTGGCCTGGCTTCGTAATCAATACCGAATATTGGCCACTGTTCTTCAAGCGCACGCTGCTGGCCATGAGTCAGGCGACCCTGGCGGAGGATAAAGCTTTTAATGGTACGGCGCGGTGCGTCAGACATCGAATAAGCGTTTGGGCTTAGAAGAAGGTTCCATCAATCGGTGACGAGGCTGAGGCGTAACGTTTGCGTGGCATACGACCGGCTTTAAAGGCTTCGCGCCCAGCAATCGTTGCGTTCTTCATCGCTGACGCCATCAACACAGGATCCTGTGCGGCAGCAATCGCGGTATTCATTAATAT
>CAMYII010000107.1 GCA_947258385.1 Acidiferrobacterales bacterium | reverse complement strand
AGTCTCATTGCTCGTCTCCTCTTTCGAATGCGTTGTCGCGGTGTGCAACTGCGACAATAACGCTTCGGTTGAGGAGGCGGCTAGATGATTATCAAGTCTTGTAATATACGGTTTAGTTTAATCAAAGGTGTGAGAGTTGATTGAAAATATGATGTGGGCCGGAAGAAAAGACCTTTTCACAACAAAAAGTAGGTCCCGATATCACCCGAGAAAATCCCCACCCGCACTCGCCTGGCGCTTGCCCAGAAAATGCGCTTCCTGCGCTTCACCCGCGGCTGGTCGCAAGAGGTCCTGGCCGAGTTGGCGGGGCTTCATCGCACCTACATCAGCCAGATCGAAAGAGGGCAGGTCAGCGCCGCTCCTGTGCTTCCCTGCACCCGCGGCATTAGTTCTTCCATAAACGTCATGTCAGCGTGGATAATTTAGAAAAACTCGCCAATGCCTTCGAGCTCCCCGTCCCAGAGCTCTTAACACCCCCAAGCCCGGCGGATCTTGCCGAGCATTTCAAAGACCTCGGCATCGAGGAGCCGCGCGCTTATTATGGTCCAGTTGAATTTGGGATGGTCCATTAGCCCCTTGACCCGCGAGGACCGGTCGATGCTCGGCCGGTCCTCAATCAGCCTATTACATTGGGACAATTAGGGAGAAAAGGCTGATAATTGGTTGTTTGCAGAAAGAAAGTAGGTAAACTTTGATATTAGATCCGGATAACACATTGAGGATCTGGTAAGGCAGATACCAATTGCGAGGAAGAACGAGATGAATGCTTTGAATCTGCGACCTAAAGCGCTCGAGGATGTTTGCCGACGTTTCCACGTTAAGAAAGTATCCTTGTTTGGCTCAGCTGCCCGCGGCGAACTTGGGCCAACCAGCGATATTGATGTGCTGGTGGAGTTTGACCCTGGAAAGGCCCCCTCTTTAGGGGGAATGGTGGTGCTGCAAGATGAGCTGGAAAAGGTCTTTGGCCGTAAGGTCGATCTCGCCACGCCTAGCATTCTGAATAACCCCTATCGCAAACGAGAAATCCTCAAAGATCTGGAGGAGCTTTATGCGGCCTGAGGAGCGTGACGCCGCTTATCTGTGGGACATGTTGGAGGCGGCCAAAGAGGTGGCAGACATGACCACCGGAGTCACCTTAGAGGCATTTCTGAATAACCGGATGCTGGTGCGCGCGACAGAACGCGGTGTGGAAATTATCGGCGAGGCCGCACGTCGCGTATCCCCGGAATTCCAGGCAGCGCACATAGATATCCCCTGGCGCCAGATCATCGGCCAGCGAAACATTCTCGCCCATGAATATGGGCAGATCGATTAGTTCTTTACTTTATAGTCAGGGGATCGGCGTCAGCTCGTGCAATGACACATCATGCACGATTCAGGACATGAGCCCGGAATTGGTGTGTAGCGTATACATCACATCGGCAGTGGAGTAGGGCGGGTTGGTGTTTGGCCTGTACTACTCGCTTTCGGTGCGTGGGTGTCTCAAAGCGGCCCTGGGTTATACGGGGGCCGCTTTTTTGTGGGCCGGAAGAAAAAACCTTTTCAAACAAAAAGGAGGTCCCCATGTCACCGGAGAAAATTCCCACCCGCATCCGCACGACCCTCGCACAAAAAATGCGTTTTTTACGCTTCACCCGCGGCTGGTCGCAAGAGGTCCTGGCCGAGTTGGCCGGGCTTCATAGGACGTATATCAGTCAGATCGAAAGAGGGCAGGTGAACGTCAGCGTGGACAATTTGGAAAAACTCGCCGACGCCTTCGAGCTCCCCGTCCCCGAGCTATTAACACCCCCCAGCCCGGCGGATCTGGCCGAGCATTTCAAGGACCTCGGCATCGAAGAGTCGCGGGCGTACTACGGGCCGGTGGCGGTGGGCATGATGCATTAGCCCATTAACCTACGAGGACCGGTCGAGTCTTGGCCGGTCCTCAATCGGTCTATCACACCGCTGGAGTGTATTAGAATTCCCTGAAAAATCCTTGTTTACGCGGAGGGAGGAAGTAAACTTTGATATTAGAACTGCATTATAATCCGTGACTTAGTCCGTCTATATATAATTAGAGGTCACAAAGTACCTATGAGACATCTCCCCCCACTGATTCTTCTGGTTGCCGTTACAACGCTATCAGCGTGCGTTAGTGCGCTCAATACAAAGGAAGCGCAGATTCACTTTGAGACGGCACAGCGATTTGATCAGCAAGGCGACTATCAATCCGCAAGAGAACATTATTGGAAGGCATTGGTGAACGCGCGGCTGGCGGGTGCTGATCCTGCGATAAAATAAAAGGGTCAAGTCTTTACATTTATCATTTTAGGACAAGTTCCGGGGTTCTTTACTTTATAGTCAGGGGATCGGCGTCAGGTCGTGCAATGACACATCATGCACGATTCAGGACCTGACTCCGGAATTGGTGTGTCGCATATACATCACATCGGCAGTGAGTTCAGCGGCGATTTTTATTTTGGGGCTTTTGTGCAATAATAGAGCGTAGCGGAATGCACAAAAGAACCAAAATAATTGTGTCCGTTGGAACGCATTGTTATGTGTCAACTCTATCTATTGGCAAATCTTTAAATTATATGTTGCACTTCAAACTTGAAAGTAAGTGAAAAGTATAACATCAATATAATACTCTGATTAATTTCTTACTTTACATCGGGAAATGGGAAACCTGACCCTCGGCCTTCTGAAGGGCTCCTTCTATATCGACCGGCTATTGAAACATATAATGCGATGTAGTAGGCTTATATTTAGTTGGACCGAAATATCGGGTGAGTCACAGTGGCCCGAGAAACCGGCCCCGAATATAATGCAGGAGATAGATGGGCAATCATGAGCAAGCGCTTCAAAAATTGGGCTGAGACCTGGATCGAGGATAACATCCCTCCCGGCGCTAATCCCGACCTCGAGAACCACGATGTGCGGGCAAGGCGGCTGATGGATGAAATGTATGCCGCGGCGGCTGCGGCCAACTTCTCAGACTTAGAGACCGCGGAGGAGCGGGAGCACCTTGCACCCCTGGTTATGACGGCGGTCGCGGACGACACCGAATTCGACTACGATACATTTACGCTCAAGTACCTACTGGCAATGGAGATGGGAGACGGCGACTGAGCCCCGCCCGTCCGACTTACTCACACCGGCTCACCAACGCATTCAGCATGGTCCATGGAAAACTTGGAATCAATTGGAGTCTTGACCTCAATTTTTCACTCACTCCTATACCTAAAGTATTTACCATCATTATCTCTCATTTGAGCACATCCAAACTAATTTCACGCGAGACATAATGTCGTAAATCACCGGTGGCAAAAAGCAGAGCGAGGAACGAGCGCTGCTTTTTGACGTCCGAGTGGATTTGTTTTGTTATGTGTTGATGCACAATTCAAATCTCGTTTATGAGCATTTTTGGTCAAAAGCTGATTTTCGATTAAAAACGATCAGCAACGATGTTCAATTCGATGCCGTGCTCCAAATAGGCCTTTGCGGCAGCAAGCACGAGCGCGAAACCACCCGTTGAATCAACTAATTTTTCTACAACAGCATCACCAGCACCAGCAATACCGCTGTGTTTTACACTGACGTATGTTGTTTCATCCGACCTAGGCTCAAACTTCCATTCGATATTGGAGGGGTTGTCAGTGTCAGCGTCCCATTCGATGTAAATGCGCTGATTGTCTTCTAGCGCCAAGACGCGGACTTCTGAAGAAGCGTCATACTTATCCCAATACCAGCGTACAGATTTTCCCGCTTCTAGCGGGCCAGTGCTTCTGTTGAACCAGATTTTGGTAATTACATCCGGGTTAACAAAAGCATCAAATACCTGCGCAACAGGTTTGCGTATAAGCAGCTCGATTTTTGCAATTGGTTCTTTTTGGAATTCCATTTATTCACACCTCAATTAGTGGTGGGCCGTCGTAGCAAGAAGCCGATCGGTTTTAGCGGACTATCCCAAAACACATAACATATGAATATACGGACACTGTAGGATAACACCCCACCCTATAACGGTATATTGACCCATTAACGCGTTGATTTACAATGTTTCTCCAGTGGCATATAACGAGTGGCTAATGCGTGATATCCGGCAGTTGCCGATATGCAGGATATACTGTGGTCGGTATGATCGGCCGCGGCTAGAACGATCTGCAGTAGCAACATTAGTTACGCTCGCTACCCAGTTTTTCGCCGCCCACGAACCTGCCGCCGGACGGCGTAGTAAAAGGGTCAAGTCTTTACATTTATCATTTTAGGACAAGTTCCGGGGTTCTTTACTTTATAGTCAGGGGATCGGCGTCAGCTCGTGCAATGACACATCATGCACGATTCAGGACATGAGCCCGGAATTGGTGTGTAGCGTATACA
>CAMYII010000106.1:37694-39873 GCA_947258385.1 Acidiferrobacterales bacterium | reverse complement strand
GTATGCTGAAAAGGCCGATGACCACTGGGGCCAATGGAGACTGAAGGCGGCCGACTATGTTATATCGCGGGGCAAACCGTCGTTGCGCAACGAACGGGTGCTGGTCACGCCTCGAAAAGGGAACTACATCACGGCAATGGGTTTTATTGGACCGAGAAAGCTGTTGGTTGCCGCGAATCTGGACGGTCAGCACGAATATGGCATGGATCAATACATTTATGATCTCGAGAGCGGCCACGCCACAAACCTGACCAACACGCCCGAAATATGGGACGAAGATTCGTCTATTGCTCCTAACGGCATGGCCGTATACATGTCAAATGTTGATTCAAAATACAAATTTAATTTCAAGAGAAAGGACTGGTCCAGACAACCAGTCGAACGGGAATATTATCTGCTAAAAGACGGCAACCGAAAGGAAAGGCTTACGTTTTTCAATGCGCCGTCCGCGCCGGAATATCTGGGGTATCGGATACTGGTTGCCGCGTCCGATTTCAGCCACGACGGCAGATACCTTGCCGGGACAATAGGGATAGATCATGGCAAGGGAAAGAAACGGAAAAATGTGGAGCTTAAAGTCATACTGATTGAGTTTAAGGAGCCCCTAAAATAGCGACACTCGTCGTGCCGCGAGAAAATATGAGATCATCTGTGTTTTCACAGCCAACCGAACGTCCAACCGGCGGTGGGCCCAGCGCAGAGACGCCGTTGCCCTCTTCCGTCACACAAACAGCGCACGCGACACCGGCGCGATGAGCCAAAACGCCTGTCGCCAGAAGACCCCGTCGGCGCCTTTATCGGCATTGACCCCACTTGCAGCGCGTCTATGCCAAATGTACTGAATCAGGTGGGCTAGTCTCGGGTGGCAAACTTGAATTATAATGTTCGAGCGCATCGCCAGGTAAAAGGTGCTAAGTTTTACCCAGTCGGACGCTTATTATAATATGTTAAGATGCGGTCGTAACTGCGGATTATGTCAACAAGGGAGGACGCAAAGCCACGAAAACAACCATGACATAATGGCGGGGCCGCTGCAGCGGCAGACTCGCCCCGAAGGCTTATTCGACCCAAAAACCTTATAGTTCTTCCACCTCCGGTTCGGCTCCGTTGGCCAGCGGTTCCGGATAGCACGCGAGGGTCGATGTGCGAAAAGCTGGAGCTTTGTCCAAGGCCATCTGCAATCGAAGCCTGGAGAAAAGGAAAATGAAGGACAATGTCTTATTAATTGGTCTTGACGGAGCTACGTTCTCAGTGCTGGATCCTCTGTTTGAGCAGGGGATTATGCCGTACTTGGGTGGTCTAGCGGCGAAGGGTGTCAGTGCCCCATTGCGCAGCGTGGTGCCGGCGTTGACACCGCCCGCGTGGACCTCCCTTATGACGGGACGGTCGCCTGGACACCATGGGGTCTTCGATTTCTTTCAGATGGAGTCTCCGACCAGCCATCATATACATTTTACCGGCTCCCAAGACGTGCGTTGCGAGACCATCTGGTCAATGGCAGACCGCAATGACCTCCGCGCTAACGTGCTTAACTTTCCGTTGATGTTCCCACCACCCAAACTATCGGGTAATGTGCTTGCCGGCTGGGTTCCATGGAAGCAACTTCGGCTGGCGTGCCATCCCCCTGAGCTTTTCGATCAATTGAAGCGGCTTCCGGGATTCAATCCCCGTGAGCTGGCCATGGACATCAAGCTCGAGGAAAGGGCCACCGAGGGATGCGAACGGGGAGAATACGAATCCTGGATAGAGTTGCACATCCGCCGCGAGCAAAATTGGTTCGATGTTGCCCGTTATACCATGAAAGAGAGTCCCGCTGAATTAACCGCCGTCCTGTTCGACGGAGTGGACAAACTCCAGCATCTGTGTTGGCGATTCATAGAAAACGGAGGCACTGGTTCATTTACAGAGGATTGGGAACTGCGCACACGCGATCTGTGCCTCACATATTTCCGTCGTCTGGACAAGATTATAGAGCAGCTTTGCTCTCTTGCAGGTCCCGACGCTACCGTTATCTTCACATCCGATCACGGCTTCGGCCCGACTTGGGAAGTGTTCCACGTCAACCAATGGCTTGCCGATAATGGCTACCTGAAATGGCGAGAGGATGCGCCTCAAGACAACGAAGACAATGCCACGCTCGGTGTCGGCCGAGTAGCCCGGCATACGTTTCTCCTCGACT
>CAMYII010000106.1:22285-37586 GCA_947258385.1 Acidiferrobacterales bacterium | reverse complement strand
GTCCCTGTATGGCAGCTGCGCCGGACCTCACTTTGGCGCTTCGCGATGGAGGATTGGTGTCCATTCTGCCCTCTGATCAGGTCCTGCGGGAACGGCCCGAGATCTCGGGTGCCCATAGACCGCATGGTATCTTCATTGCAAAAGGCCCGGGCATGCGCCAAGGGGTTCGCTTGACAGAACTGTCTATCCTGGATGTCGCACCTATAGCTCTTCACAGCTTGGGTTTGCCTGTGCCTGAGAATCTGGAAGGGCACGTGCCGGAGGAAATATTTGAACAAGTAGCGTTGCAGGAGCGACCGGTCCGATCTGCACCTCCGGCTGCCGAAACGGGTTCGACACCTGGCGCCGGCAGTTCGAATCCAGAGCAAATGTTCGGCGAGGAAGAAGAAAGCATCCTTGCAGAACGTTTACGTCAATTGGGCTACATTGAGTAATAATGCACAATTGAATTAATCAGTCCGACAGCAGGATGTTAAGCAAATAATAAATATTAGTGGAGTATGTCTTGGTTTTATCTTACGGCGGGTAATCGTTGCATTCCGTAGATTAAGGTACGAAGCATCATGGAAAGACATCCGCTGGCAATCACATCGAAGCTATCGATGAAAGTGTCATCAGTACGTGTAGACACGTTCGAGCGGCGAACAATGTTCGGTCGTTGCCGCCCTTAGTGGTAGCGGCTTTGCAACCACTGACATAACATGTGAAATCGCCCGAGGGATTTGTATATTAACCAATATGCTATGTCGGTTCGAGACAACAATTTGACTAATGTTGACTTCGGATAGTCAAGTCGGCGAGAATCCCGACTCACGGCAGAAATAAGAACCCAGCCTTTCGGGTTCGGCCATTCTCATGTCTTGTTGATCTGTCAAGGATACGACGATACAACGAGAGGAGGTCAATGGATGACAGATGCGATATTGGTAACAGGTGCATCATCCGGCATCGGCTTAGCCACCGCTGTCTATCTCGCCAAGCACCGCTTCGAAGTATACGTTACGCTGAGAGACCTCGGCCATCGAGATGCATTGGACGCTGAGGCTGCGCGCCATAACGTAAAGCTTAATGTCCTGCAGTTAGACGTCAACGACCAGACAAGCATCGACAAAGCAGTGAACACAGTGGTCGAGCGATCTGGCGGCATCTATGCCGTAATCAATAATGCCGGGATCCTCATCCGCGGCTACTTCGAAGATCTATCCGATGAAGAAATGCGCCGCGTTTTCAATACCAATGTCTTTGGGACGATGGCGGTTACCCGTACGGTTCTGCCTTTCATGCGTGCCGCCCAGCGCGGACGAATTATCATTATGAGCTCAGCAGGGGGGAAGATCGCCTCTCCCGGCGCGAGTGCCTATTGTTCCAGCAAATTTGCCCTTGAGGGTTTTGGCGAATCCTTGGCCCAGGAAGTTCTTCCCTTCGGCGTGCACGTGAGTCTTATCGAGCCGGGTTTTATCCAAACCGAGCTTTTTGGGCGGAATCGGCACACAGCAGCCAACGCAAGCGATCCGAGCAGACCCTACTATCAATGGTTTCAACGCGTTGAGGCGTTGACCGACGAGCAATTGCGGAGAGTCGGTAAGCCCCCGATCAAGGTGGCCAAGGCGGTTTATGCGGCTTTGACTGCAGATCGCCCTCGTTTGCGCTATATCGTCGGGCGTCGAGCCAAGCTTTTGATCAATCTCCGACGGTATGCGCCGGGGGAACTGTTTGACAGGCTTTGGATCAGGCAAGTGGTCCGGCGCACTACCCGATCTGAGGCGTCTTCTCAGCGGGTCGGCTAGTGGCCAGGTTTCTGTTTAGTGTGTGGCCTTTTCCCGGGCACATTAACCCAAGCATGGCAGTCGCGCACGCCTTGGCCGCGCGCGGGCACGAGATTGGATTCTATACCGGTGCGAGAGCGAGCACGACGGTCCTCGGCGAAGGCTTCCGTCATTTCGGATTTGAACAGGTGAACGAAGAACGGCTCTACCAGACAGTAATGTCTCCGAAGCACTCGACAAACGCCTGGAAACACCCGTTCCGATTAATCAACGCATTGCGCGAGTGGCTCATATCTACGCTGCCCGCCCAGGTACGAGATCTTGAGAAACTTCTGGATCGTTGGAAACCGGATATCATTGTGTGTGATGTCACTATGTGGGGTCCACCGCTGATATTACATGAGACGCGCCGCGTTCCCGTCGCAATTTTGGCCTACGCGGTTGGTTGCATGATTCCGGGCCCCGGGGTCCCACCTTGGGGGTTGGGTTTGCCCAAGCCTACAAGTTGGGACACCCGTTTGTTGAGCCGGATAGTCGAAGCATTGACAGAGCGGCGGGTGGAAAGCTTCAGGCGGGCTGTTAATCAGGTGCGCAGCCGCTACGGGCTTGATCGACTGGACGTCCCCGTACACAATTTTCTGGGGACTTTGCCGCTCTACATAGTGCCGAGCGCACCGGAGTTGGATTATGACCGAAGCGATCTGCCGGAGTCCGTGCACTACGTCGGACCGCTTGTGTGGAACAGAACAAACGATGCTTCCCTGCCTGCGTGGTTGGCAGAACGGACTGGCGATCGGCCTCTTGTGCACGTGACCGAAGGAACGATGCACGCTTGGAAACCATTTTTGTTGCGTTCGGCCGCGCGTGGATTAGCGGATCTCCCATTGGATGTGATTATGACATCGGGGGATTACCGTAACCCGGGAGAATTGGGCCTCAAGCCTCTCCCGCCCAACGTGCGCCTTGAACGTTGGGTGCCGCACAGCGAGCTCCTTCAACGAACCGATGTGTTGGTCACCACAGGAGGAGCGGGCACGGTATTAACCGCGCTTCAAGCGGGTGTTCCGATGGTTGTGGTTCCAACCGAGTGGGACAAGCCGGATAATGCCCAGCGCGTCGCGGAAGCGAAATGCGGTATACGCCTGTCGCCGCGACGTTGCACGCCAAAGCGACTTCGACACGCAGTGGAAAGAATACTCGATGATCCATCGTTCCTCCGCAACGCCCAGAGGCTAGCGGCGGCATTGGCTGCGCGGGGAGGTGCTCAGCGCGCATGTGAGCAGCTCGAGGCAATGTGTGGGCAGATTCCAAATGAACGAACATGGAAGAACAGTAACCGGGTTTGATTTTCGTTTCTTGACTGCTGAGACGTTCCGGTTCCGAAGACGTATAACATCGAATTATTGGTGACTTCTGTAATGGAAAATGTTCACTGTAACCTCTGCGATTCTCGGGAAACACTGCCTGTCCGTGTCGCCCACGTACGGTTGTACGGCCGCGATAACGCATTTCATGTGGTCCGCTGCGCGCGCTGTGGACTGGTTTACGTCAATCCTCGGCCGGATAAGGAAGAGCTTCGCGCGTATTATCCACGCGAGTACCAATCGGATATGCAGCGGGCCGTGAGCGATGGTTGGGACAATCCGGTGATTCGGGTCGGCCTGGAGATGGTGCTTCGCCGGCGCATGCCTTCTGCATCACCAGGCGGTCGTCTTTTGGATATTGGCTGCACGACCGGACGCTACCTCATGAATCTCCGTGAGAAAGGATGGGACGTGCAGGGTGTAGAGATTGACGCGGACGCAGCCGATATTGCACGCTCTCAATATGGACTGACGGTGCACACCGGTGATGCCGAGGATGTCTTGCCGAAGTTCGATGGGGAATCTTTGGACGTGATCACGATGTGGCACGTCATTGAACACTTTTCCAACCCGCTAACGGTGCTACAGGAAGTTAGACGCATTCTGAAACCGGGCGGACTCTTGATGCTGGAGCTGCCCAACTTTGCCTGCCCTTTCGCTTCCCTTTTCGGACAATATTGGTTTCCGCTGGAAGTGCCTAGGCATCTGTACCAGTTCACGCCCAAAACACTCGCGGCGATGCTGGAAAAAGCCGGGTTCCGTTTGACGCGAGTCAAGGGGGTTCCCGCACCGGAGGCGCTCGTGTGGAGCCTTAATGCCCTTCGTAACCGGCAGCCTGACCCGTTGTCTACCCATATCACGGCAAATCCGGTCCTGATGAGTCTTGCATTCCCAATTAGTTGGCTACTCGCGCAGTTCCGCATGAGCGATCATATGGCCGCCGTAGCTGTGCGCCTTCATCCTTAGCGAAGCTAATTTTAATGATCACAACATGAAGGTTTCATAATGAGCAAAAAACCCAACATTCTATTGATCAGTATCGATTCGTTGCGCGCGGATCACTTGTCCTGTTACGGGTACCACCGCACAACAAGCCCGTTTATTGACAGGCTGGCATCCGAAGGCGCGCTGGCCGAGCGTCTGTTTTGTCCGGGGCTTCCCACCTACCCCTCTTATACGACGCTTTATACAGGACAACATCCGTTGACACACGGTATTCTGGCGCATGGCGGGGATGCAAAGCTGGCACGAGATGCGCCATTCTTGCCAGAAATCTTCATCGAGGCGGGTTATACGACTTGCGCTCTAGATAACCTTTTGCGCGGGCGGCCGTGGTTTGGGCGCGGATATGAGTACTATATAGATCCGTCAATGCGTCATACAGTACTGACAGTGGCGGTTACCTGCGAGGATCTAAATAGTCGCGCCATCCCCTGGATTCGGTCACACGCCGACGAACCATTTTTCATGTTTATTCATTATTGGGATCCTCATTGGCCATTCAAACCGCCCGCGAAGTACCGAGACCTGTTTTATGAAGGGAACCCCACCGATCCAAACAACCGATCATTGGAAAAATACTGGGAACATCCATTAGGGGCGATGGCGAGGGAAACGTGGCTTCGCACGCCGGAGGGCGTTATCACTGATGCCGACTACGTTGCGGCGCTTTACGACCAGGAGATTCGTCATCTTGATGATGGCATTGCCGAGCTCCTGGGAACCTTAGATGAGGCTGGACTCACGGAGGAGACAATCGTGATATTCACTGGAGATCACGGAGAGAGCCTCGGCGAACACGGTATCTATTTCGATCACCACGGCCTTTATGATTGCACACTACAAGTCCCCTTTGTCGTTCGGTGGCCTGGCAAGATCCCGGCCGGCCGGCGGATTACGCCGATGCTTCAAGTCAGTGACATCGCCCCGACCCTGCTCGAGGCCGTGGGACTTCCGGTTCCCTCGACCATGGAAGGACGAAGCTGCTGGAAGCTGTTAACCGGAGAAGAGGAACAAGGGGGCTATGCGCGGATCATCAGTGCCGAGTGCACCTGGCAGGCCGCATGGAGCTTGAGGACCGATCGCTACAAGTTCATTTTACCACGCGAGCGCGCCTCGGATACCCACGCGCCATGCGAGTTGTACGACCTCGCCCAGGACCCCCGTGAAGAGCGGAATCTGATCGAAGAGATGCCAGATCTCGCAAGCGCAATGAGGCAAGAGCTCGAGGATTGGATCGCCGGTCGCCTGGCAGCGCTCGAGAGAGATCAGGATCCACTGATAAAGAACGGCCCAAGCATGAGAAATACGTTGTTAGCGAATCCGTAATTGGGAGAGATGCCATGCAGGAAACGGACCTTGAAGGTATTACTCGCGGTTACTTGGCGGCCTTTGACGCCAGAGATATGCCGGGATGTATGCGTTATTACGCTGATGATGCCACGCTAAATTGGGCGGTGGGTGTCTACAAAGGCAAACAAGCCATAGAAGAATGGCACCAAGATCGTTTTACCGCCGACCTTAGAATCACTCGATTGGATGGCATCAACGTTCAAGCAAACACCGTAGTTGTCGATGCCGTCGCGACATCGAAGCGACTCAGCGCGTGGCGACTCCACTCGCTGAGTGGTCGTATCACCTTTGAATTCGAGAACGGCAAAATAAAAGACACGAAATTCTCCGTTAAGGTAACGAATCCGCTCGAAAATTGGACTTGACGCGACCGGCTCGCGCCACCGGGGGAACGTCAGCACTAAGATCTGTGTCTTTTTTGACTGCCCACAGCCGACAAAATACGCGGTTGGCGCCGATGTAACGGGTCGAGGCAACCATGCCGGATGAACAGCAGGTAATTGTTTGCTTGTCAATCTACGTGAATGAAAATATAAGTATATTATAACTATATAATTTTATTGGGATTTAATTCGAAACGCACCGCGTCCAGGCCGGTACGATCGCCGCGCAAAAGAACACAGCCGAACCGCCGCCACACCCGCCGCTTCACTCCGCTCAAGCTAACACGGCATAGGTATCAACGCGTAAATGCGAGCACCTATTGTGCCAAAATTTCCATCCAAAACATAAAGATAAATTCAAAACATAAAGATAAATTCAAAACATTGCGATAAATACAAAACAACAATATAAATTAACGATAAGTCGTATCGACAAACGAAGACCCATCACATCACACGCTTTATTGACCCGTATTGCTGTGTTCCACCGCCCCCAATGCCCTGGTCAACGTTGTTGCCGCACCTAATGCTGGCATTGTTTGACATTTCTGTTGTGGTCGGATTTTGAACCGCATGTAGCTTTTTGCCAAATCTAGTCTATCCTGAATGTCAAGGGTTACATTTTAATAATAAGGGGGTTCGTCCATGCGTGTCTCTCATACACCATTGTCTACACCTGCGTCTTGCATACGTGTTGTAGCTCGGTTATTGACTGTGATGGTGCTGGCGGCGTACCTCGCCGGTTGCGGTGGAGGCAACGTTCCACCCCCCCTTCCTGAGCAGGACCCTCACCACCAGAATGTGTTCTACGGCGCCGTCCCTCCTGATATCGGCTACAACGCGCCGGTACTGCTGTTCGTGCACGGTCTTGGCGGTACCGCTGATAAATGGTGGGTGGGCAACGATATGTACGACACGGCGTATGACGCCGGCTACCGTACGGCGTTCATCAGTCTCAGTCCCGATAACACACCAAATAACGCATCTATCAAGGATAATGCGGCAGTATTAACGGAGCTCCTGCCAGAGATCGCGTTCCACTTTCAGGTGGAGAATATGTACGTGATCGGACACTCAAAAGGCGGGGTGGACATTCAAGCCGCGATGCTTGATCCCAGAATCGCAGCCTTGGTAAAAGCCGTCTTTACCATATCGAGCCCAAATCAAGGTACCGAGCTCGCGAATTGGGCGTTAGAGCATCCGATATTGGCCGGACAACTGGGCCTCAATACGCCTGCTGTCGCCTCAATGCATACCGTCTCAATGGCGACGTTCCGCCACGTTGCCGATCCCATTCTCAAATCCTATGGAATTCCGTTTTATACGATGGGAGGCTCAAAATTTTTAGGCGACCCGCTAACGAGCATCGGTGGCCTTATCCTGCTGTCCCTGGCGCCTCCGGGGCCGCATTTTGACAACCCCAACGACGGCCTGGTCACCGCTGCGCGGGCCAGGCTCCCACGTGATTACTCGGTGGATCTAGCCTCGGTACCTACGCACCATTTCGATACAGACACCGGGAGTGTCTCATTTCACCGTATTGACGCGATCATCGATGGGTTGGAGAGCAGTTTCAATGAGTTTGAGAGAATCGCTGTAGACGGTTTCAGTGATCTCGGTGGCGATAGCAATAATCTCTGGGCCTGGTCGGCGAAGTGGTTCAAAGGAAAGCTCTACGTCGGAACGGGGCGCGAGATTTTCTGCTTGAGCGTTTTGACCGCGGATGTGCGAACTGGCACCAAGTTTTACCCGCTGTTGGCCCTTTCCGGCCAGTGTCCTGACGAAGACATCCTTAGAGAGTCAATTAGCGCGGAAATCTGGCAATACACACCAAGCGGTTACAAAAAGCCGTACTGCGACGACGACGATGACGACGATCACGGAAAGCGGCACCGCGACGACGATCACGGAAAACGGCACTCCTACGACGATGACGACGATCACGGAAAGCGGCACCGCGACGACGATGACGACGATCACGGAAAGCGGCACTGTGACGACGATGACGACGATCACGGAAAGCGACATTCCGACGATGATGACGACGATGACGGTGACCACCAAAAAGGGCAGTGGAAACGGGTCTTCAAGTCGCCAAACAACGTCCCGGTCAAGGACGCCAATGGCACCGTTGTCGGACTGACGGCACGCGACGTCGGCTTTCGCGGCATGACCGTGTTCGTTGAACCGGACGGCACGGAGGTCTTGTATGCCGGCGGCGTTAACTCGGGAAGCGTCTACGAGCCCAGCCCCTTCGAGCCGGACGGCTGGCCGGCGCCGCGCCTGCTTCGCAGCGTCGATGGGGAGCACTGGGAGCCGGTGCCGCAAGACCCCGGCACATACCTGGGCGAAATCGGCAACCTGTTGCTGGCGCCCAATACCAAGGTGCGTACATTTCGCTCACTGGCGTCTTACAAGGGAATGCTCTTTGCAACAGTCGGGGACTTCGTTGGGTCCGGCGTTATCATCGCTTCGGCCAACCCGTCCGCGGGTAACGATACCTGGTTCCAAGTGAGTCCTCAACGTGATGAGTTTCCGGTTTGGGCGATCCGGCCCTTCAACGGTTATCTCTACGTCACTACCGGCTTTACGAGCCAGCAGGATCCGGAAAAGCGAGGCTATGGCGTCTACAAGACAGACGCGGAAGGTGACCCGCCTTACGAATTCATTCCTGTTGTTACCGACGGCGGCTATCAGACCGACGATCGCACGCGGGCGCCCAACGGATTAAGCCTGGCTGAATTTCAAGGCGCGCTTTACGTCGGAACGAACCGCCCGACAGAGTTGATCAGGGTGCATCCGGACGACACGTGGGATCTCATCGTGGGTGAGCCGCGCCTCACTCCCCAGGGATTCAAAGCGCCGTTAAGCGGATTCACCAATGGATTTGCAAATCGCTTCAACGGCCATTTCTGGCGCATGGCAAGCCACGACGGTAATCTTTATCTGGGTACGTGGGACTGGAGTACGATGTTCCTATGGGCTACCGACATCGCGGAGATACCAGATAAGCTCTTTGCCGGTGCTTATGGATTCAATTTGTTCCGTACGGACGACGGCGTTCATTGGACGTCCCTTTCCCAGAGTGGCATGAATGATCCGAACAATACCGGCGTGCGCAGCCTCGAGTCGACCCCCTCCGGTCTGTTCATGGGAACCGCTCGACAGAGGTACGGCATGCAGGTTTTTCGCAGCGACGGCCCATCCGATCCGGGTCCGCTGCCGCCACCCGGATATCTACGGGCAAAAAGCAAACTGCTGGCTGGCAACACCGCGATGCTGTCGTGGGAGCCCACGCCCGGCGCCGTGCGTTACCGCGTTTATCGAGCCACTGGGCCCCTGCTCGAGGACCTGGCTCCGTTGCAAACGGCTACCCAGAGCGATGACACAGAGGAATCCGATGGGATCGATATCGACGAACTCATTGCTGCCTGCAAGGAAAGTTCATCCGATATTATCGAGTGCTCTCTCATTGAGGACTTTTTAGCGTCACCTACACCACAGGCGAAAAAGGGTGCCGGATATCTGCGGGGGTTTGAGCTCGTGGGGATCACGTATACCAATTCTTACTCGGAGCCGGCTCCCTCCCAATTGCAGTCTGTCTATTATGTCCAGGCAGAAGGGGCTTACGGGGGCTTGTCAAGGCCGTCCAACGTTGTCGGTGCACCCTCGCTCGCGCCGCTGTTGCCGCCGCTCATCACCGTGTCGATAACGCCAGAACCCAATCCGGCAGGCTGGAACAATTCCGACGTAACGGTGAAGTGGACAGTAATAGACACGACAGGAACCGGCATCATATCGACCAACGGCTGTGAAACAGTAACACTGACGGAAGAGACCCCCGGTACGGTGCTCACCTGTTCGGCCACCAATGGCCTCGGGCTCAGCGCATCCAAGTCGGTGGTGATCAGGATCGACAAGACCGCACCGGAGGTCGTTCTGCAGTTTGATCCCGACCACTTTGACCTTTCCGTGTATAGACGGGATACCCTGACGATCATTCCGCCTGACACGGTCACTCCTCTCGGCGGTCACAAAGAGCGGCGCACGTACACCGTGAGCGACATCTCGGGCACTGAGCTCGTGTTGACCGTTTTTGTAAAACTCGCCGGCAAGGAGATCAAGGCCGAGGTCGAGACGTTGCAGTACAACGATACCGAGGTAATCATTCGCCCGTCGAACGACCTGAAGTTTGAATGGTCTGTAGAAAAGAACGGCACGCTGAAAAAGCTGAATCAAAAGATCCGTGTAGACAAAGGCAAACTCAAGGAAGAGCTGAAGGCGAAGTACGATAGCAAGAAGGACGAGACCATAGTCAAGCTAGGTGCCCACAAGGAGAAGTTGGTGCTGCCGGGATTGTACTTGCTACAGCTCGAGACTGCTAACGGGGAATTGCACATCGTGTACCCGTAACAGGGGACCCGACGTGTCGTCCTAAGGCATTGGCTTTGCGCAGTCCCGCTAACAGCCGTCGCGCTGGGGACGCGCGGGTGAGTCTCGCGCCATGATATGGCTCCTCGCGGGCAAACCGTATTGTCAAGGTGGTCCGACGTGAACCAGTATGTCGATTGGTCACGCTCGAGCAACCTTATCGCCTTGACAGGACCGAAAACGGCGGTGCACTGACCGGTATATCGGATATCGCCTGGCGAGGCACATCGGATGTGCCCCAAACCAATGCTACTGAACTACGCCCAGGGCGTTTTGCCTTCTTTATTCGTGCGATACCCCGGCTAATTGCGTTTTGACAAAATCGGGTCTGTCAGTGAGTAGTTCCCATCGAACTGGTGATCGGGCCGAATGCCACTCCTCCTGTCCGCGTCATTGAGTCTTGTAACGCTGTTTGACACGCTGTCAACCTTCCTCTTATACTCTGAACGGCGCAGACGGCAGACTTCCCGCCTCCTTCCCGCCTCGCGTTTCGGATACCTAGTTGCGTCGGATGGAACCGGATGAAGATTACCATTCTAGCTGTAGGCACCCGCGGAGACGTACAACCGCTTGTCGCCCTAGGGAGGGGTCTACAAACCGCGGGGCACACGGTCCGTGTTGCCTGCTACGGTGAATACGAGTCGCTTGTCCGGGACGCTGGCCTGAATTTCTTCCCTCTTCGAGGCAATCCTGCCGCTCTAATCGAAGGTGAGGCCTTTCAAGCTGTGCTGCAACGTGGAAACCAGGCCTTTCGTACTTGGTTAAGGCTTCCACAGGCCTTCAAGCCGGCCATTATGGTTGCGGCCCTTGACAGTATTGCAGCCTGTCGAAACGCTGATGCAGTGTTGTACTCAACCACGAGTTCCCATTTCGCCCCCGCTATTGCCGAAAAGCTCAACATGCCGGCTGTAGCGGCTTTCTACCAGCCGATGCATCCAACCCGTGCATTTCCGTCTCTGTTTTTCCGTCGGGCGTTGGGCGGCCCCCTCAATCGCTTGACGTGGGTTTTGGGCGACTTCATGTTCTGGCTACCGTATCGTTCTGTCGTGAACAGGTGGCGACGAGAAACTTTGAATCTGCCCTCGATTCCGCTTCACCTGAATTACCGCAAACAATGGCGAAGGAAACAAAAACTCATCCTTTTCGGCATCAGTCCGAGCGTTCTACCCAGGCCCGCTGACTGGAGTCACAATATTCACGTCACAGGCTATTGGTTCCTTGATCGTCCGGCGGATTGGCGACCCCCAGCCGATGTGGTGAATTTTCTTGCTGGGGGGGCACGGCCTGTCTACATCGGATTCGGGAGTTTGAAGTTGGGTCAAGTCAAGGAGAGGATCGAAACGGTATTGCGTGCGCTACGCCGTACTAACCAGCGCGGCCTGCTTGCCTTGGGTGACGACCGCTTGACTCAGGAGAGTCTACCCCCAAACGTGCTGAAGGTCGGTGCGCTACCCCACGATTGGCTGTTTCCGCAGGTCGCGTGTACCGTGCATCATGGTGGCGCAGGCACGACAGCCGTCAGCCTGCGTGCTGGCGTACCAACCGTTACCGTTCCTTTCTACCTTGACCAGTTTTTCTGGGCGGATCGCATGACCAAACTCGGTACAGGTCCAAAGCCCATACCGGCCGGGGAGCTAACCGCTGATACTTTGGCCGCTGCCATCGAGAGTGCCGTCAAGGACACCGAGATTCGATTGCGTGCGCGGGTCCTGAGCAAGCGCATACAGGCCGAAAACGGCATAGGCAGGGCAGTGCAACTCCTTCAGCTGCATTTCCTTAACGAGCATGGGTGCTGACCCATTCCTACTCGCCGGGATGCACCGGGAATTCCAGTGGACAAGGCCCAAACGATGTAACCAATGGAGCGCACGTTGTGAAGAACAGCGAGAATATGTCCGTAACCTCGGGTGGATTTGATTGGGGTGATCTACGCAGGCTCAGACCCGTCAGCGATTGCTGGGGATTCGATCGTGGCCAACCGGTTGATCGCTATTATATTGAAGCCTTTCTGGCCGAGAATGCATCTGATATCAGGGGAGACTGTCTTGAACTCCTAATAGACTATTATGTGCACCAATACGGAGGAGAAAGCGTCGAGAAATCGGATGTATTGGACATCGACCCAAATAATCAATACGCTACGATTGTCGCCGACCTTGCACGCGTCGGTTCTCTTCCGGAGGGCACTTATGACTGCATCGTAATGACACAGACACTACATCACATTTACGACGCAGGTGCTGCTCTTCATAATGCTTATATCGCCTTGAAGGTCAACGGAGTTCTTTTAATTACGGTTTCCGCCTTGAACAAAATTGATCCCGAGCCTGAGGATTTCTGGCGCTTTACCGCTGATGCGCTCAAAAACCTGATATCGCAACATACGACTGCATCGGACTACTCGGTAAGAACCTACGGCAATGTGCTGGCCTGCGTTGCATTCCTTATGGGGATAGCATCCCAAGAACTTGAGCGGGAGGAACTGAACTATCATGATCCCCTCTACCCTTTGACAGTAGCAGCCAGGGTAGTGAGATGTGAGTAACGGGATCGGCTGGGACCTTTTCGGCTGCCGCCGCGTGTACCAGTGTTCTCAGGTATAAGGCCGTTCGATCACCCTCCAATAACGTTCCAGGAATTGACCCGGGGCTGCTCCGAGGTTTTGGGAATACTGCGAATAGATATCCATTAGTGGTTCGTTTTCTCTGAAGAGCAGGGGAACCTGGGATCGATACTGCCGAATTGCCTCCGCTTTTTCTTCGGCTTCTGCACTGACATCGCATATCTCCGGCGACAGTTTCCTGCCTGTGCACCCACTGGGGCCGAACCCCGGCATCATGGCGGCAGAAAGAGCACGAAATGCCACAACCAGAAAGAGGAGTCCTTTTCGTAAGGAGGTTTGTGATTCCACAGTAGGCAGGGCTGTCAGCCCATAATAGAGCTCCACAATCTCCCTGAGTACGGGTGTGTCGCTGAGCCTAGCTTCTGTCTCCGACAAGTTTTCAGCCCACGCCCGACCTCTCAACCTTTTTAGCCTGTAGTTAATCAGGTGTGGTACGAATACATAGGGCACATCTTCATAGTAGACGAGCTTCAAGGGAAGTTCGCAGTGGGATAGGAAATGTTCGCCTAGCTTGAAGATGATCTGATGATCTGCATGATTTCCAACTGCCAGGGGCAAATACAGTATCCTGACCTGGGCGACCTGGCATACTGTGCGAATATTCCGTAGCAATTCTTCACACAGAACGATATCCCTCCGCCGCACATGTGTACAACTGCTAGAAAAGATAGCGGGCGCATCGGATCGGAACAATACCTCCGGGTATCCCAGCAATAAGTGGTCAACACCCAAGTAGTCCATCGCCCGCCTTTCTTCTGCTCGACGTTGCTCCATGTTGGGAAGATTGTGAGACTTGAGGTGCAAGTGACTCCAAGCTTTTTGCGTATCTCCGGTGAACGCGGTTACGATCAATACCGTTTCCCCTTGGTTTTTTTGCTGTAGAATTCTTCCCGCACATGACAGCACAACGTCATCTAGATGAGGGGACACATACACATGTTCATACTGTTGTTGAATGGAGTCGATATTTGGAAGCTGCATGGTGTCCTCCGGATCAGAGAGTGAGGTTGGCAAAGCGAAAAAACACTCATCTGCGGCGTTTTACGTCTCCTGTCACAGCAGTTTCCCGGCCACTACGCTGACTCCTAAGGATGACATCAGGTTGAAGCTACTAAAACGATGTTAACGATACTGGCAAAAGCAGATGCCTTTGACGATTTCGTATCGAAGCCCCGGTAGTTATAGCTGACACCACAGAGCATACGGCAGGCGTGGGAAAATTCCAAGACGGTTAGTTCGGCGATAGTGAAGGCTTTTCAGCCCCTCTTCTGCCGAGTTACGAGTAGTAGCAAGCACTCAAGCGCCCTCCGCCGAGCGGGTCAAACCAACCGATCGATAGACATGGACGGGCCGGATGACTCAGCGTAAAATTTGGGCCTTGACCGCGACGGATAGATATTATGCAGTTCCATGCTCCCCGGGCCGCCAGTCCGTCAAACAGGCCGGAAAAGCGCCGGTGAAGGAGAACTATCGTGTCCGGCGATCTAATCTTTGGTTCGGGAGTTACCGCTTTCCCTACACGAACCGACTGCGCATGGTCTGCATGCCGGCGGAGGCCTGCCAGGGTTTAACGAAGACGGGCAAATTAGCCAGATATCTGAAACATATACGGTGCCGGGCTTTAACATAACTCATCGATGTACGCTCGAGAATGGGTATTGTTTATGAAACGCATCAAGTATTTTCTTATCTGCTTTTCTTTCCTTTTCTCTTCTCTGTCCATTGTCTCTTGTAGCGATGACGGGAGGGGGGAATTGGTTTCTGTGGAGACCCGCACATACGGCACTCTCGTAATTGGTGACGATACCCCAAATGAAACATTCTATGTAGGGCCGCTCAGTCGACACTTTCACACAGGGCCGGTGATCATTGAAAAGTCAGGTTTGCTTTTGGTCGAGGGCGGGGAATTTCATATTGCTGGGGATGACGCGCAGATTGCTGTGAAGGATGATGGCAGAATGATTTTCAAAAATTCCATTTTTCACATGGTGCAATCCTATATTAACCAGCACAAAGTTACAGCAACTGAAAATGGCAGTGTGGAGTTTTACAGTTCCACTGTAAGCGCGGATGGCTCGATTGACTTTTACGCTTTAGATGACAATTCCAAGTTTGTTGCAAAAGATACAATATGGCAGAATTGGTCAACGTGGTTTCCATCGGACCAAAGTTCTCTCACACTGGATAACGTCACCTTTGCCGGAGATATTGTTATCAGTGGCGCGCCGACAATGGTGATAAAAGATAGCACTTATGTTATGCCTTGGCTGCAGTTCCCCGACGGATCCGCCGTTGACACGAACCTACCAACACCTGCTCCTTACCCATGGTCTCCTATTTCAAAAATCATCAATAACAATGTGCCTGGGTTTTCTGGCATTC
>CAMYII010000106.1:0-22176 GCA_947258385.1 Acidiferrobacterales bacterium | reverse complement strand
GGGGCATCTACCCCATGCCAGGAAGCAATGTCACGATCCGTGATAGCAAACTGGCCTCAGCACTTTTCCCATTCATGGGAAGTGGTACCTATGTCATACAAGGTGACTTTAAGAACGACACTTTCTATGCTGATCATATATTTTCATCAGCACCAGACAGACACTTACACCTGATAAACACAGATGTTGCATGGTGGAAAGTTGACCCAGGGGACGATGTTGTTTTTTATGCTGATGATATCATTATTGCGGAGATGATATTCGGGAACAACGCGAAATCCTACATCACGAATAGCATATGTGAAGGACAGACAGTTCATATCGGCGCGACCGACAACGCGTATGTACATTGGAAAGATGGTGAAATATGGACCCACGTCAGTGCATGGTATTCTGCAACCATGGTATTGGAGAACACGATCGTGGATTGGACAAAACAAAAAACTCCCATTGGCATACCTCAGCCGAATCTGGCGCACAACGGGGCACGTTTGTACTGCCTCAATACCGAGTTTGTGGACGGACCGGATGCGGATTCCGAACCCGATTACCTGCCGGAGGCAAGAGATTCAGCTGTAGTCATGTATGAAAAGATTGATTATCCCGCATCAGGAACAGTTGTCACAAGAGGGCTCGTGAATGTTTTAGGTTCAGCTTGGGTAAAAGTTGGCCCTAATAATCGTTTTCTCATTTCGTTTTCTTCTTATGAGCTTGCGTATCAGCGTGATGGCGAAATAAATTGGACAGTGTTTCGGATTTCCACCACTCAGATAGATAATGTGGGTACGCTTGGTGTTTGGGATACGCGAACGTTACCGGCTGGAACGTATAAACTCAGACTCAAGATCAATACTACCGGTTTTCCACCGAAAGACCCCACTGGAAATTTCCCCTTGGTTGTTGATAACATCTTAGTGCAGTGAAAGCACGGCCGGTGCCTAAAGGGCTTCCCGGTTGCTACCGGCCGGACACTGAAAAATCCCCTTAAAACGAGCGGCTTGACGCGACCGATGTTCGGATCGGCGATCGCCGGGGCTCGACCCGGCACCGTCGTCGAGTCCCTAAGGCTCAGAATCCATGCGCCGGGCGGTTCGCTGCCGGCGAGCAGATACCCGGGCCGTCGACGTACCGGGGTCAAAGACACGAACGCCCAGCGCCTTTTGCGAAACAGCAAAACGACTCCAACCGTACAGCGTTCTGTACTTCTCACGCGCAGCGGCCATCGGCCCTATCCACCGGCAGGCCGATCTGGAATCCGGCCAATACGGTCAGAACCGGATATGGGTCGAGGTATTCAGGGTATGCCGTGTCCGACCCCAATCGTCGATGTGGAAGCGGGTAAAGGGCAAGCCGGTTTTCTTGAAGAAGTTTTTCCAGCCGATGCGCTCGACCCATTCATTCATGCGTTCCCACTCGCGCGCATCCTCTTTATAGGTCTTGATGATCGTCTTGATGATGGTCGCGGCCTCGGGCCAGCGCGGGGGGTTGTTGGGAATGCCTGCGGCCACCAGTTTATGCAGGCTGGGTTTGCTGCGGGCGTTGGAGTTCTTGCCCCCGACCCAGATGGCCAGCTTCGAGTGCTCCGGGTCGTTGATCTGCATCGGCGGGCACGGCGGGAAACAGGCGCCGCAGCAGATGCATTTTTTCTCATCGACTTCGAGTGAAGGACTGCCGTTGACCATGGCCGGGCGAATCGCCGCCGCCGGACAGCGCGAGACGACCGAGGGCCGCTCGCAAAGATTGCTGACCAGATCGTGATTGATTTTTGGCGGCTTGGTGTGCTGGATATTGATGGCGATATCGGCCTGACCGCCACAGTTGATCTGGCAACATGAAGTCGAGATCTTGACCTTGTTCGGCATGTCCTCGCGGATGAATTCCGCATGCAACTCATCCATCAGCGATTTCACCACACCGGAGGCATCGCTGCCGGGTATATCGCAATGCAGCCAGCCCTGGGTATGGGAGATCATTGAGACCGAGTTGCCGGTGCCGCCGATCGGGAAACCCTCTTCGAGCAGCTTGTCGATCAGCGGCTGGACCTTGTCTTGAGCGCTCACCATGAATTCAATATTGCTGCGGATAGTAAAGCGCACGAACCCTTCGGCATACTCATCGGCGATGTCGCACAGCTTGCGGATGGTGTACACGTCCATCTGCCGCTGGGTGCCGGCGCGCACGGTCCACACCTCATCGCCGCTTTTCGCGACGTGGCGCAATACCCCCGGGCGCGGCCGTTCGTGCCAGGCCCACTGGCCGTAGTTCCTCTGGAACAAGGGATGCATATACTGGAACGCATCGGGCGTTCCGCTTTCGATCGGCATGCGTGGTTGTTCAGCCATGGGTACCTCCAAATCTTCTTTTCCAGTATCTTAAATGATCAATGAACGCGGTATCGGCTCTTTTGCCGATGGGCTCAGGTCGCGGCTGCCTGACGCGCGTTCCACTTCGCCACTTCTTCTTCCCAAGCATCCAAGCGGACATAGGGATTGGCGCGCGGATGGGCCACCATGTCCGGATCGACCTCCAGACCCAGTCCTTCCAGGAAGTTGCCCAGACCGATGCGCTCGATCATCTCCCCCATGCGTTCATGCTCCAGGGCGTTTTCCGCCCAGAAATCAATCATATTCCCCGCCAGTTCCTGCAAGGCGTCGTAGTCCTCCGGGGTTTCCAGTTTCATGAAAGGGACCAACACCGTCCCCAACAGATCGCCGATCTTGAGCGTGCGTTTGCCGCCGACCAGGATGGTGGCGCCGCGCTCCTTGCCGGGCGACAAGGCCTTGGTCATGACATTGATGCAATGCATGCAGCGCACACAGTTGGCGTTATCGACCGCGAGCGTGTCGTCCTCGTTCAGGCTCAGGCACTGCGTGGGACAGCGCATCACTACGTTTTCATTCACGTATTGACGCCCCTTCGCCGCTACGAATTTCCTGACCTCCTCCTGGTTGACCTCGATGTCATCGCGCCAGGTACCGATCACCGCCATGTCCGAACGCTGCACCGAGTTCATGCAGTCATTGCCGCAGCCCGAGAACTTGAACTTGAACTTATACGGCAATGCCGGGCGGTGCAGATCGTCGATGAAGGCGTTTAAGAGCTGTCTATGCGCCCTGGCGGTGTCATAACAGGAGTGCTCGCAGCGCGCGTGACCCACACAGGACATGCCGGTGCGCACCGAGGGGCCGGCCCCGCCCATGTCGAAGCCGAGCTCGTTGAATTCATCGAAACACGGTTGCATGTTTTCCGTGGTACAGCCTTGCAGCATGACGTCGCCGGTCTGGCCGTGCAGGGCGATGAGCCCGGAGCCGTATTTCTCCCAGATGTCGCAGAACTTGCGGAGGATGTCGGAGGTGTAGTGCATGGCCGGCGCCGGCATGATGCGCAAGGTATGGAACTCGGCGGATTCGGGAAACATGTCGGCGACCTCGGAGAACCGGGGGATGACCCCGCCGCCGTAGCCGATGACGCTGGCCGTGCCGCCTTTCCAGTAGCCCTTGCGCGTCTTGTAGGAGTGCTCGAGCTGGCCAAGCAGGTCGACCATCATGTCATTGTCGTCGGCGAGCCGCTTGAGGCCGGTGATAAAGCTGGGCCAGGGCCCGCTTTCCAGTTGATCGAGCAACGGGGTGTCATGCTTTTTCTTGCCCATAATGCACTCCTATATATACCTAATTTAAAACTAGCTTGTGGCTTAAGGCTGAGGACGGCCGCCCGCTGCGCCGGCGGTCGTCGCTACGCGAATCGAAATAGCTAATGGGTTGTGTTTCAGCTTTCCGGTAACACGTTTTGTTCATAGAAGTTAACGGTTGCCTAGAAGCGCGAAAAAAAATACTAGAACGAGTAGATAGCGTAATTGCGCTACATCAATTGGATCTGTTCCATTGGGGATAGGTGAACTATCCCATTGGTAAGATTCGACAGAAGAATTGGCGTGAAACAGGGCTGTCAGGCGCCCCGTTTGGAGCCGGGGCTACACCAGGTGGGGCGTTGTCACCGGCTCTCAGTAGCGGCCTGATAAATCCAACCGCGGCGGTACAATGCCTTTTCAATTTCGACCGCGGCAAAGACAACTACGGGAAGGGTAAAACAAAGGCCAAGCTCGGACAGCGACAGCGGCGCGGTTTTGAAGATAGTATTAAGGAATGGCACGTAAATGACCGCCAGTTGTAGGCCTACCGTAAGCAAGACCGCGCCCAACAGCGGCCGGTTGGAACCGATACCGATCTTCAGCAGCGAGGCCTTTTCCGAGCGAATGGCGAGCACGTGCGCGAGCTGGGACAAGGTCAGCACGGTGAACACCATCGTCTGCCAGTGCGCCGCCCCGGTACGATAGGCCCAGGCCTGGGAAGCAATGGACACGCCGCCGATGAGCAGGCCCACCCAGATGATATGCTGCCACATGCCGTGGGCAAAGATGCTCTCATTCGGCGCGCGCGGCGCGCGCTGCATGAGGCCCTGCTCCTCGCCCTCGGCCGTGAGCGCGAGACCGGGCAGGC
Organism: Acidiferrobacterales bacterium; assembly: GCA_947258385.1. GTDB lineage: Bacteria > Pseudomonadota > Gammaproteobacteria > Acidiferrobacterales > SZUA-150 > CAMYII01. The sequence goes on along the minus strand of CAMYII010000106.1, from coordinate 17,680 downwards.
CGTCAGTCACGAGGTTGATCCAAAGAATATGGATCGGCAGCAATGGGATCGGCAATCCGAGAAATGGCGCGAGAAACAGGGTCCAGATCTCGCCGGCATTGCTGGTCATGGTGTATTTGACGAACTTGCGGATATTGTCAAAGATGCGCCGGCCCTCACGCACCGCCGCCACAATGGTGGCGAAATTGTCATCGAGCAGCACCATGTCGGCGGCCTCCCGGGCCACATCGGTGCCGTGCAGGCCCATGGCCACGCCGATATCGGCACGTTTGAGCGCGGGCGCGTCGTTGACGCCGTCGCCGGTCATGGCGGTGAATTCGCCGTTGTCCTGCAGCGCCTGCACGATCCTGATCTTCTGCGCCGGGTTGACGCGGGCATAGACCCGGATGCGTTTGACCCGGGCGTCGAGCTCGGCCTCCGAGAGCCGCTTGAGCTCCCGGCCCGTCATGACCGCATCATCGTCGTCCGCGATCCCGAGCCGCCGGGCGATGGCCTGGGCGGTGGCCGGGTGATCGCCGGTGATCATCACCGGGGTGATGCCCGCCGATTTGCACTCGGCCACGGACTGCGGGACTTCGTCGCGGGGGGGATCGATCAGCGCCACCAGTCCGAGCAGCGTCAGCCCTGTCTCGATCTCTTCAGCAGATAGTGACGGCGGGAGCGACGGCAGCATCCGATAGGCAACGGCCAGCACACGATACCCCTCCCCCGCCAGCGCCCGCGCCTGCGCGAGCAGGGCCTCGGCATTCAATGCGGCGGTCTTGTCAGCCCGTTGTATCCGCGCGCACGCCGGCAGCACGCGCTCCGGCGCCCCCTTGGTAAACGCGATCACGCCGTCGGGGTGACGGTTCAGGGTCGTCATACACGCGCGTTCGGCGTCGAACGGGATCTCGCCCACACGAGGCAGGCGTTGCTCCAACACCTGCTTGCGATAGCCCGCGGCCTCGGCGGCGAGATACAACGCCACCTCGGTGGGATCACCGCGGGGTGGCGCATCGCCGGCCGCGGTCACATCGTTATTGAGCGCCAGGGCCTGCCCGAGCAGTGCCCATAACGACCCTTCCCCGGCTGCCCCTTCAACTGCCGCATGCCGTTCGTTGTCCGCATACACGGTCTCCATCCGCATCTTATTCTGGGTCAGCGTGCCGGTCTTGTCCGCACAGATGTAGGTGACCGAACCCAATGTCTCCACGGCGGGCAGCCGCCGAATCAGCGCATGATGCCGGCTCATTTTCTTCGCGCCGATCGCGAGCGAGACGGTGACCACGGCGGGAAGCGCCTCGGGGATGGCGGCCACCGCCAGGCTGACCGCAGTCAAAAACATCAGGATCAATGACTCCCCGCGCAGCAGTCCGACGACAAAGATGACGCCGCAGATTGCGAGCACCGCGATCGCCAGGCGTTGTCCGAAGCGGGCCAGCCGCTTTTGCAGGGGCGTTTTTTGCGCCGTTTCCTGCCGTAATAGCGAGGCGATCTTGCCTAGCTCAGTGGCCATGCCGGTGGTCACGACGATCCCCTGGCCGCGACCGGTGGTGGCGAGCGTGCCCTTATAGGCCATATTGCGCCTGTCCCCGAGCGGTAAATCCTTTTCAGTGAGCGCGTCCGGGCGTTTTTCGACGACCTGTGATTCTCCCGTGAGGGCCGACTCGTCGACCTTGAGCTCAATGGCTTCGAGCACACGCAGATCGGCCGGGACCACATTGCCGGCTTCCAGGAGAACAATATCTCCGGGTACGAGTTCTGCCGCCGCCACGGTCTGTGGCTCGCCCCCTCGCAGCACCCGCGCGTCCGGCGCGGCCATCATGCGCAGCGCCGCCACCGCCCGCTCGGCCCGGTATTCCTGCACCGCACCGATGACGGCGTTGAGCAGTACGATGATCATGATGACGATAGTGTCGATGGGGTCACCGACGATCCCCGAGATCACGGCCGCGGCAATCAGCACCAGAATCATGAAATCCATGAATTGCCCGGCGAGCATGCGCCAGGGCGAGCGCCGCGCCGCCTCCTGGATCTCGTTGGGCCCGTAGCGCGTCAACCGCTCCTTGACGATCGCCGTATCGAGCCCCCGTGTCACATCGACGCCAAGCGTGTCGGCCACCTCGGTTTCGTGCTGGAGATGCCAGTTCTCGTCCGGCGCGCGGGTTTTGTTTGCTGCTGATGGGGTCATCCCGGTGTATCGCTAATCAGTGTGAAGTGGCATCTGCTCACGGTGATTTAGGTGTTTATTCTGCGTCCTTTGTTAATTCAAAAGCAGTATGATCAGGCTGGTGACCAGCGCGATCGCCAGTGTGCGCAGGCCGGTCCACAACCAGAAGACACCACTGACCCTTCCAAGAAACACACCAAGCAAAAAAATCGTAAAAAATGCGAGCCCGATAGAGGTCTCTAAGGGCCCCAACGGCATGGGCAGCCCGAACTGCGCACCCCATAGTGGGATAATGATGAATAAGGAAAGCAGCAACGGCGCCAGCCCGTTGACCGCGGCGATGACCACCGGGACAAAACGGGCCGCTTTGCCGTACTCGGTTTCATCGAGATCCGCGACCAGCGCCTGCTCGAGGTCGCGCAATTCCTTTTTCTTTTCTGCCGACTCGCTGATATACGCGCTGGTGAGACCACTCATGGCCAGGGCAATGGCAGCGCCGAGGCAGGCGCTTAGCATTACCGGGATCGAAACGTCGCCGCTGGCGTAAAAACCCATGGTGAGCCCGAGCATGGTCAGCGCCCCGTCGAAGCCGTTGGTCACGAAATACCGCCGCGCAATGCCGTGGGCGTGGGAAATATGAAACAGAAACCGGATGCGACTAATGACATTCATAACTGAACGGTAACCGGCAACAGCAGGTCAGCCGTGATTACACGTTCACTGCATGAGCCTCGGATCACTCGCTTGTGTCACTGGACGGCGTGCCGGCGATCTCCACTTCGTCGATACTGTGCACCGAACCCCCCATGTTGGCGATCACATCCGCAATGGCATCGAACTCAATATTATCCCCTTCAATGATCACAACAGTACTTTCGGTCTTTTCGTCTACTTCTGAAACGGTGACCTTGACACAATAATCGTCCTTCAGGTCAGCGATGACTCTGGCGAAATCGAGGACATTGGGATGATGCGGTTTTAGCACATCAAGCACGATGCGTTTAACGGCAGACATGGATCGCTCTCATTATATTCTCGCTGTGGAGCGTATTTCACCTGACTTCGGTCTGGGCCGCAACCGCTGGACAGAGCCGTGACGGTGGCGATCAACGCGGCCATCGGGCCGCGGACTCGGTCTCGGGCACGAGAACGGAGAAACTCGTGTCGCGCGTCCCTGGGGTTCGCAGTGCGAGTGCGGACCATGGGTTTGGTGGATTTGGCCCCGACGGGCGTCGATCGAGGACCGGCCCGCCTCGGGCCCGGTTCCGCCAGCGTCGCCTTATCGCCAGGGCGTGCCGGCACCCGGCCTGAAATTCACCGAGTTTATCGACAAATTTGCGCTTGTTTGGCTTAAATATTGTACCTAAATGTGCCAAATGTTACGCATCGGCTATGCTTAGGGAAATGCACCTTTTACTCGCAGTCCACGGCTACACTTGTAACAATTATTCGCATATTGCCGGTACAAATTGCGGCAAATAGCTGGTAAATAACTGTTAATAGAGATTTTTCGGCTCAACTAAACAATGCAGGAGAGGATCCAACGGTGAAAACAACTGGCAAAAAATCAGCGTTCAGTGATTTTGCGGTGATCACCATGGTGGTTTTGATGAGCATCGCAGCGAATCTGCCCACAGACATAGATGTAGGATTTGACCGCAGATATCTGCTGGCGGGTCTGATCGCGATTGTCGCTGTTGCGCTGATCAAATATCTGACATTCACCTTTTTGCTGGTTGTGGTGATCCTGGCGATCGGCGCCAATCTGCCGGCAAATATCGCCGCTGAATTGGGCATCGATAAAAGCGTCATGATGTTCGCGTTGGTGGCAATGGTTATCATTTCCCTTGCCAATCAGATTTTCAAATTGCCCCTCGGCGTCGCCCAAACCGAAAAAACCAAGCGTACCAGCAATACGCATGGCGCCGCCGCGCTGTATTCCGCGATCAGCAAGGGGCGCCTGCCAACCGTGCGCGCGCTTCTGGATCAGGGGGTCAGCGCCAATATCCGTACTTCCGATGGGCAGACGCCGTTGATCTACGCCTCCTCCAAGGGTTATAGCGACGTGATTCAGCTGCTCCTGGCGCATGGTGCAGATGTCGCGGCGCGGCGCCAGGACAACAAAACGGCCCTCGAGATCGCGACCGAGATGGGCTACACCCGGGTCGCCGATTTGCTCAAGGGCGCCGGTGCGACAGAATGACGCTTTGTTTTTCCTGGCCTGGTCGCGGCGCCACCTAATCCCAGGGCCGCGTGTGGCGGACGGTACCGCCGGTCGCCACCGTCCCGGCCTGTTCGCGGCTGACCACCGGATGCCGAGCCCCCCTTCCCCTGCCCGCGCAGTGTCTGCAACCTACGTTGACTCAGGCAAACCTGGGGCGTGGGCGCGACAACAAACGGGCTGGACAATCCAGCTACAGGCTTCAATAATGGGTATCCAACGGATCAACAGGGTTGACGGTAAATTCATGGATCGATACCTGGTTTTAAGCACCGCGGACGTCGTCGTTGAGATTGCATATGGCTTGCGGGAATCGATGCCGCCTGCTGTCGCGAGCGGCACGTATAACGAGTCTAGTCTTGGCGGTTGCCGCGGCACCCGTGGCCGCCGAGGAATGGGTCGTGTTTCAGGATACCGGCCCATTGCGCGTCCGCGACCAGTTTCTGCTCAACATGGGGGTCCTCGCGTTCACCCCGGATACCGCGGAGCCGCTGTTGCCGGGGGTCAACCGGATCGAGCTGAAAACAACCGTCACGAATACCTTCGCCAAATCTGCGGACGTTGAAAAGATATTGGAGCGTCGCGATGGGCGCGCGCCCGTGGATCTCAATTTCTTGCGCAGTATCCCCGGACCGGTCTTTTATCTCGATGGCGAGATTTACCGTACCGAGCTGACGCTGGACCGCCAGGTCACTCCCCGCGTTCAGCTCGGCATGACACTGCAATGGCTCAACGGTCAGGGCGGTGTCCTCGACGGGATGATTGAAGAATTCCATGATACGTTAGGTCTCGGCCAGGACGGTCGCCTCGGGGTGCCGCGCGACGAATACCGGGTTTATCTGCGTGACGGCGGTGAAGAGCTCTACCTTGATTCAGATCCGGATGCCGGTTGGGGCGACATGTTGCTGACGGCAAAGGTCAACCTGCGCACGGTTCCCCAGCCGGTGTCCCTCTCCGTCGAGACCAGCGTGAAACTGCCGGTGGCCGACGAGGATAGCCTTTACAGTTCCGGGTCGGTTGATGTGGGCGCGCAGCTGCTCGCCACCCTGCTCTATCCCTGTTCCTGCCTGCACGGCTCGATCGGGGTACTGTATCTCGGGGAATGGCAGAAACTAGGCCTGCCGTCGCAGGTGCTGTTCTCCGGGATGGTCGCCTATGAACACAGAACCTCACCGTCTTCCGCCGTTGTCTTTCAACTAACGGCCTCCGAGAGTCCTTTCGCGGAGTTGTCGCTGCCGGAACTCGGGCAGACGTCATTGCAGGCAAGCGTCGGCTACAAACGTCAGTTTTCCGGTAAGACCGTGTTGTTCCTGGCCTTCACCGAGAACATCGCCCATTTCAACAACACGGCGGATATCGGCTTTCATCTGGGTCTGAGCCGCGCATTCTAGATGTCGGCGGCTCGCCAGGAAATTGGTGCCCGGGGCCGGAATCGAACCGGCACGGGGTCGCCCCCGAGGGATTTTCTTACCCGCTACAGCTTTCGCTGCTGCTTATTACTTATAAACGCATTTGTGGTCTGGACTTTACCTTTACCCTATCACAAGTTCAGGCCTATGACTTAGGCAGGAGCCGTCAAGTCTCTACACTTTCCCGAAATCAGTTGCGGGGTTCGAGGACCGAGTAACGAGGCCGCGCGATGTGAGTTGTTTAAGCCACTCATGCACGAACAAACCCATGTGGTTACTCGAAGCTCGCAATTGTTTCGATCGGGCTTAGCTCGGGATTGCCACCACCATAACGTGCTGAGGTTTCCCCGACTTTGACTCCATTCACGCTAGGGGTTTCCCGCCTAGGTGCTCAATTGACTTAAGTCCCTTGCGTCTACCAATTCCGCCACCCGGGCTGCAAATCGTTTACGGCCCGTAGTGTAATATAGAAGGGCATTCAGTAGAAGAAATTGGAGGCTGGGGCCGGAATCGAACCGGCGTACACGGCTTTGCAGGCCGCTGCATCACCACTCTGCCACCCAGCCGGGGTCGGAATAAAAAAAACAGGGGGAAGCCCGATACGACAGCGTTCCCCCGGTCTTGCTTGATCTGGAGCGGGAAACGAGACTCGAACTCGCGACCCCAACCTTGGCAAGGTTGTGCTCTACCAACTGAGCTATTCCCGCAGTGAGATCCGGTATTGTATGCACCGCAAACCGCCTGTCAAGCCGGGGTTTCGGAACACGCATCAGGGCCCCATCGGCGAATTCCTGATCACCGGCCAGGCGGATCTCAGGTAGACAAACATCGACCACAGGGTCAATATGCCCGCTGCATACAGCAGCACCTCGCCGATGCGGAAGACCGGGACGACGCCAAAAAGCGGCTCTCTGTAGAGCAGAAATCCGATTGCCGTCATCTGGATGGTGGTCTTGATCTTGCCGATATAGGACACCGCGACGCTGGAGCGCTCGCCCAGTTCCGCCATCCATTCCCGCAGCGCGGAGATGGAGATCTCCCGGCCGATAATGACCAGGATCACGACGGTAAAAAGAATGGAACTGAGCGCAAGCTCCTGGTTGCGGTTGTCCGCGACCAGGAGCACCAGCGCGGCGGCGACCATCAATTTATCCGCTACCGGGTCGAGAAAGGCCCCGAGGGGGGAAATCTGGTTGAGCCGGCGGGCGAGGTAGCCGTCCAGCCAGTCGGTGATCGCCGCCAGCACAAAAAGCGTCGTTGTCAGCTCGTTTACCCAGGCGAACGGCAGGTAATAGACCACCACGAAAAGTGGAATAAGGACGATGCGCAGAAGCGTCACCGCATTGGGCGTATTTAACACGATTCAATGGTCCTGTTCATGTAGTGCGTCATAGATACGCCGGGCCAGGGCGGGACTGATGCCCGGTACCCGCGCCAGATCTTCCACGCCGGCGCGAGCAACCTCCTGCATCCCGCCGAGATTCTTCAATAATGCCTGGCGGCGTTTGTCGCCGATGCCCGCAATTTGTTCCAGCGCCGAAGTCGTACGTGTCTTGGCCCGCCGCTGCCTGTGTCCTGTGATCGCGAAGCGGTGGGCCTCGTCTCTGACTTGCTGGATAAGGTGTAGCGCCGGCGAATCCGGCGAAAGTATAGTGGGCCTTGCATGCCCGGACAAGAACAACTGCTCTTTCCCCGGTTTTCTTCCGCGTCCTTTGGCAACACCGATAAGCGGCACACCGCCGATCTGCAGCTCGGCCAGAACCTGCTCAGCGCAGGACAACTGCCCCTTGCCGCCGTCGACGAGCAGCAGATCGGGCAGTTTGCCCTCGCCGTCCTTCAGCCGGCGGAAACGCCGCATCAGCGCCTGCGTCAGGGCTCCATAGTCATCGCCGGGCTGAATGTCCCGGATATTGAAGCGCCGGTAATCCGATTTCACCGGCCCATCGCGGTCAAAGACCACACAGGCGGCGATGGTCGCCTCGCCAAACGTGTGACTGATATCAAAGCATTCCATACGTTCCGGCACGGCATCCAGCGCCAATGCCTGCTGCAGCGCCTCGAATCGCTGGGCCAGATTCGATTGACTGATCAGCAGCCGGCGCAAGGCGTCCTCGGCGTTGGTCTGGGTCATCTGCAGCCAGCGCCGGCGTGCCCCGCGCGCGCCGGTATGAAGCGTGACTTTTCTGCCGGTCTGCTCGCCGAAGGTGCGTTCCAGCAGCGGCTTATCGGCCGCCCTTTGATTGAGATAAATATCGGCGGGGACCGATTTGCCCAGGTAATATTGCGGCAGAAATGCCGTCAATACCTCGCTGGTGCCGGCATCGGCGCCGGTTGTGGGAAAGAAATTTTTCGTGCCCAGGTTGCGCCCCCCGCGGATAAAGCTCACCGCCACGCAGGCCCTGCCCTTTTTGACGACCGCCGCCAGCACATCCGCATCGCCGCCCTCCCCGCTGATGTACTGGCGCTCCTGCACCCGCTTGAGGGCGGCGATGCGATCGCGGTAACGTCCCGCGGTCTCGTAGTCCAGGCGCTCGGCGGCCTGTTCCATGCGCGTCACGAGCTCGTCGACCACCGCCTGAGTGCGCCCTTCGAGGAACATCTCGGCGTGCCGCACATCCTCCTGATAGCGCTCCTCGTCGACCAGGCCCACGCACGGCGCCGTGCAGCGCTTGATCTGGTATTGCAGGCAGGGGCGCGTGCGGTGCCTGTAGAAACTGTCCTCGCACTGGCGCACGGGAAACAGCTTCTGCAAAAGGTTCAGGGTCTCGCGTACCGCCGACGCCGAGGGATAAGGACCGAAATACCGGCCGCCGGCCTTACGCGCCCCGCGATGAAACCCGAGGCGCGGGAATCTGTGCGCCGAAAGGTAGATGTAGGGATAACTCTTGTCATCCCGCAGAACAATGTTATACCGCGGCCGCAGCGATTTGATGAGATTGTTCTCGAGCAGTAGCGCCTCGTCTTCGGTGTGTGTCACGGTAATGGCGATGTCCGCGACCTGCTGCATCATGACCGCGATCTTGGTTGAGGCCAGGCCGCGCGCGCCGAAATAACTGCCGACGCGCTTGCGCAGATTACGCGCTTTGCCCACATACAGCACTTCGCCCTTTTCATTCAGCATGCGGTACACGCCGGAGGCGGTCGGCAGGCTGGAAACGAAACTCTGGGAATCCGCAGACAGCATGAGTGCTAGCGGCGCAGCAACGCGCGCGCCTGTCGAAACACCGCTTCGAACATCTTCCTCGTCAGGCGCCGGGTCTGGGTGTTGTAGCGGCTGCAGTGATAGCTGTCCAACAACACACGCCCGCCCGGCAGGGGATGCTGCGCGCCGTGGGCAAAGCGATAAGCGCTCAACGTGAGCGCGAAGCTCCGCAGCACGGCCTGATGGGCGATACCGCCGAGCGCCAAGACCACGCTTCCGGCGGGTTGCGCCGCGAGCTCTGTCTGCAAAAAACCGTTGCAGCGGCGGGTCTCCTCGGTGGTGGGTTTATTGGCCGGCGGCAGACACTTGACGGCGTTGGTGATACGGCAATTGCTCAGCGCCAAGCCGTCATCCAGGGAGACCGACTGCGGCGCGCTGGCGAAACCGAACTTGAACAAGGTTTCATACAACAGAATACCGGCGAAATCGCCGGTAAACGGGCGCCCGCTGCGATTGGCCCCATGCATGCCGGGGGCGAGCCCCACGATGAGCAGCGCCGCCTTGGGATCACCGAACGGCGGCACCGGCCGGGCGTGATAGTCCGGGAACTCTTTACGAACCTGTCGCAGGTGGCCGGCCAGGCGCGGACAGGCACGGCAATCGAGTTTGAATTCAGCCATTCCACCCCCGGTGATGCGGGTGGTCTGCGCCCCGTGATTGGGATTTGCGTCCGCGCTTCAGGTGAGAACACGTGTTAAAAAACATATGTAATATACTGTTTTTAATATGATAAGTATGCAAAATTGACCATCGCTTCCACGCTCTTTGTTCACCCTCGCCTTACGGGGTACCCCGCAGCCGCTCGGCAGGATGGATTTTGCCACGGGCTCAGCCGGGAGCCCAGGATCACGTCCGGCGGCTTCGCTGTGAGCGCACGGGTCGCCGACCGGGCAGGTGCCTGGTGATTCCACGTCGCGTGCGCCCCGGCCATTGAAATAATGGCAGGCAGGCCTTTTCAAACGGCGCCGGGCTTTCTAGAATGCGCCCTCTTGAAGCAACCGCGTAGCGACACCACAAACTCCATGAAAATCTCAGCATTCGAAATCCGGCCCGGCAATCTCCTGGAATATAACGGCAAGCTCTGGCGCGTGGCCAAGATACAGCACGTCAAACCCGGCAAGGGCGGCGCCTTCATGCAGGTGGAAATGAAGGATATCCTTGCCGGCACCAAGCTCAACGAGCGCTTCCGCTCGGAAGACAAGGTGGAAAAGGCCCATGTGGAGGCCCGCGACATGCAGTACCTCTACCAGGACGGCGGCAACCTGGTGTTCATGGACAATAGCACCTATGAGCAAACTTTCATTCCCGCCGCGGACCTCGAAGACCAGATGGGATACTTGTTACCGAATACGGAGGTCAAAGTGACATTCCATAATGAACAACCCATCGGTCTGGATCTGCCGGCCAATGTCGTGCTCGAAGTGGTGGAAACCGAGACCGCGATCAAGGGCCAGACGGCCTCGGGCTCAGGCAAACCGGCGAAACTGGAGACCGGCCTGACCGTGACGGTGCCGGCGTTCGTCAACACCGGCGACAAGATCAAGGTCAATACCGATACCGGCGACTACGTCGAGCGTGCCTAGGGCGCTTATTTTGTGGTATCGAGCATGTGCCGCTTCAGCGACCGGGTAAGAATCAGGTCTGGGGGAAAAGCCTAAGGGAACTGCCGGCAATCAGTCTCCCTCGATATCCTTCCCAAACCGAAGGACATTGCCGTCGAGGTCTTCCACTATCATTTCCTGTACTCCCCAGGGCATCATCTGCGGTGGTTTGGCGATTCTGGCACCCCTGGCTTTGAGCTCTTCATATAGGGAATTCACATCCCCAACGTACAGGTAGACATGGGTGTTGGGCGTGCCGTCACCTTCGTGCTCGGAAAGAAACAGCGTCGAGGCGTCACGAGTGATAGACACGAACAGCGGCAATCCCGCTTCGAACTGGTGTTCCCAGTCCTTGCCGAATCCAAGCGTCTTGGCATAGTACTCGATGCTGGCTCTTGCGTCCTTTACGCGAAGAATCGGGATACAGTGCTTTGGTCCCTTTGGCATGATCTTGGCTCCCGGTTTATTGATAAGTTGTGAACGGGGAGCGCTACATGGGCTTACACTTGGCAACAAAGTCAACGTGATAATGCTCATCGTGCCTCACCCACGACCGTGTGGTCGGTATGTCAATGTTTTTCCGCACATAGTCGCCGTAACGCGTCCGGTACAGATAGGGTTGGAGCGCGGGATCGAAAATCACACGCCAGATCCCGACACCCTGCTTCCGGGCGGCCTTATGTAATCCCGCAAGATGGGCGCCGAGCGCCTCATAGTCAATTTTGTAGCCCTCGTACCGCCCCGACTGGTCGAGCTCGATATTATAGCCGTAGCGATTCAGTGGATGGGTGGGAAGGTGTACCGACCTGCCTTGCGCATCGACCACGGGAACCATGAAATCGACGGACAGGCCGTTGCGATGCGTCTTGTGCGGCTTGAGCTGACCGCCCTCTGCGAAGCCGGTTTCCGCGTACTTATAGACCTTCCCCGGCTGTTCCGTCTCAAGCCAGCGGTAGGCATCAATAATCACGTCCCTCACTTTACTATGGACATAGGTCCTGCCGGCCAGCGCCGGCAACCTACCATAAGACACGAAGTTTGCACCCTCGCCGGGCAGCTTAACGCCGTTTTCCAGCCGGCCGTTGCGCGTGCTGCCATAGCAAGTGCTGTCCTTGGCTGGCGCGGGGGAGCTCAAGAAGAGCAGCAAGACTAACGGGGCAGCAGTGGGTCGAAGTGAACTAATCTGGCGCAACAACATAATTTAAATCACCCCCGACATCTTAATTGCTTCATGATAGATTACGCTCGGGATTCCGGAAGTTTTCCACCGCGGCGCATCTGATAAACCAGAATGCCGGCGGCTGCAAGACCCGCAAAGGCGGCACCCCCCAGAAAGGTGGCGGGCGCGCCCAGTCGATCCCATAACAGTCCTGCGATGACACTGGCCAGCAACAGCGCGATGCCGGTCGCCAGATTGAAGATACCGAAGGCGGTGCCGCGCAGATGGGTGGGTGCGGTATCCGCTACCAGTTTGTTGAGCAATCCCTGGGTAAGCCCCATATGCAGTCCCCACAGCATGGCGCCGGCAAACACCTGCCAGGGTGACACCGCCCAGGCCAGCACCCCGTCGGCCGCTACCAATATGCCAAGTCCAAACAGCAGCAGTTTCCTGTGGCCGTAACGATCAGAAAGTCTGCCCGCAGGATACGCGACCGCCGCGTACACCACGTTCATGCCAACCATGATAAGAGGTATGTAAGCGAGCGCAAGGCCGAGCTCGTGCGCGCGCAATACCAGGAACGCCTCGCTGAAGCGCGCCAGGGTAAATACCGCGCCCAGTAACATGACAAGCCAGAAGCGTAGCTCGAGGCGCTTCGCTTCGACAAAGCTGACCGGGGCAAGCGGGTCCGGGTCGTGATGGGCAGTCGCGGGATCGCGAACCACCGTCACCAGCAAACTCACGGCGAACAACGCCGGCGCCACCGCCGCCCACAGCACTGCGCGGATATCGCTGGCGAAGCCGATCATCAACGCCACCGCCAGCAACGGGCCGGTGAACGCACCGACGGAATCCAGCGCCTGGCGCAGCCCGTAGGCCGCGCCGCGCTGTCGCGGCGGCACGATATCCGCCACCAGGGCGTCCCGCGGCGCGACCCGGATACCCTTGCCGACGCGATCGACAAAGCGCGCACCGAACACCCAACCGATGGAGGTCGCCAGCGGAAACACCAGTTTGGCGATCGCCGCCAGGCCATAGCCCAGTACCAGCAGCGGCTTACGCCTGCCCAGCCTGTCGCTGATCACGCCGGAAAATACCTTGATGATGGCGGCGGTGGCCTCGGCCACGCCTTCAATCAACCCTATGGTTATCATGCCGGCGCCGAGCACCGAGACCATGAACACCGGCAGCAGGCTGTGCACCAGCTCGGAGGAGACATCCATCAGCAGCGAGACGAAACCCAGCGCCCAGATACCCGGTGGCAGACCGATCAGAGGTGCTCGCGGCATGAAATAGTTTTCAAATTACGCAAAATGTCTCGTTAATGATTTCACGCGCCTGCACAATCCTTCCAGCTTCCCTGCGGGGATTCAATCAATCCCGATAGCGCCGGATGTTATCTACAGATTTATCCGGTAGCGAGCAATGGCAACAACGTGGTCGCGAAGCTCAGCACAAGGAAAAAACCACACATATCCGTTACCGTGGTCAGAATAGGCCCGGATGCGACCGCTGGGTCCACACCGATACGTTTGAGCACGAGCGGCACCGTGCCGCCGAGTGAAACCGCCACAACGGTATTGGTTGCGAGCGCCGCCCCGACCACAAGCCCCAGGTAGGGATTGCCCTTCCACAACCAGGCGGCAAATGCCAGCAAGGAACCGAGGACGACCCCGTTGATGAGGCCAACGCGCGCCTCATTGACCCACACGCGCATCACCTCGAAGGGTTTGACGATACCGAGAGAAAGCTCGCGCATACTGACCGCTACCGCCTGATTGCCGGAACAGCCGCTCATATCGGAGACGATGGGTAGAAACACGGCGAGTGCGATAACCGCGCTCAAGGTGTCCTCGTAGAGGGCGATCACACTGGCGGCGATGATGTTGAGCACGATATTCAGACTCAGCCATGAAAGGCGGCGCCTGGAACGGAGCAAAACCGGTTGTGATCGAATTTCATCACCGCCGATGATGCCCTGAGACTTCAGATATTCCGCTTCCGCACGATCCGCCAGGGCTTCAACGACACGTCTTCGAAGCACAGCCCCCACCAATCGTTGATGTTCATCGACAACAGGCACCGCCAGAAATGGGTGACGGTTGAAGAAGGCCTCCAGCTCATCGAGTCCGGTATCGGTGGACACAAACAGAGACGATTTGAGAATATCGGCCAGCGGGGCTGAGCGCCTTGCAAGAACCAGCTCGCGCAGATCCAGAACACCGACCAGCTTGCCCGATGGCGAGACCACATAGACATGCGCCCCGCGCGCCGGCTCTTCTTCCGCCAGGGCGCTCAAGTCGGCAATCACGTCACTTACCGGCATGCTCTCCTCATAGGCGAGGAACTCGGTCATCATCAGGCCGCCGGCGGAGTCCGGGTCGTACTGGATCAAGCGCCGCACATCGGCAGCCTGTTCAGGGCTCATTTCAGCGAGTATTGCCTCTGCATCCCCGCTCTTCATGTCACCAATAACGTCGGCCTGATCATCGCTGTCCATCTCGCTTAGAATGGAAGCGGCATCTTTGACCGGAAGCTGTTCGATGATATCGGCGGCATGCTCCTCTGGAATATCCTCGATGAACCCCGCCGCATCCACCGCCGACAAGGTGGTCAACACCTTTTCCCGATCGGCATGACCGAGACGAAGAATGGCCCGGAAGGTTTCACTCGTACCGATTGAATCGATATATTTTTCCAAACGCCTGGCATCACCGACGTCAGCCAGCGCCTTGAGGATCTCCCACGACTCTTGTTCTGTACTTTGTTCCATAATCCCTACTCTTTAGACATAGTGGGCGAAGTAAAACCTGACAAAATATATAAACAACTTAGATGATTACCAGAACAATTTGGTGTTTCTGATATTCAGAAAGGCTTGACAGTTCGGTGATATTTTGAGTTTTTTTGACCGTAAAATACAACCGGATCCGCACCCGGGTGGATTCAACACAGAAACTGTTTATAATCGGAGCCCATGTGTGGCCGCTATGCGTTGTACAGCGGCCATGGACGGCTGGTGGAACAGTTTGCACTCGATGCTGACAGGGTGCCAACTCTCCCTCCGCGGTATAATATTGCCCCGAGCCAGGCGGTGAGTGTCGTTCGCATCCCACCGGGTTATTCTGATCGTGTGTGGGACCAGGTCCTCTGGGGCTTGATTCCTTCCTGGGTCAAAGATCCGAAGACCGCCTACCGCTCGATCAATGCCAAGGCCAAGACCGTTGCCTCGAAGCCTTCATTCAAGTCCGCCTTCCGCTGCAGGCGGTGCCTGATTCCCGCCGATGGCTTCTATGAGTGGAAAGTGCTCGCTGCCGGCAAACAGCCCTATTACATTCACATGCAAGACGAGCAGCCATTTGCCTTCGCCGGCCTGTGGGAGTGCTGGCAAGGTGATGGGCGCATGATCGAGTCATGCACGATCATCACGACAACCGCCAATGAGCTGGTCGAGACGATCCATGACCGCATGCCCGTGATCCTGCCCCACGACGCCTATGACATCTGGCTGGACCCGTCACTGCAAGACCCACGACACCTGCTGCCACTGCTCAGATCCTGCCCGGCAAGTGCGATGCTGGCCTACCCCGTCGCCCGCCACGTCAATAACCCCAAGCATGACGACACGCGGTGTATAAACCGGCTCACGCGAGAGGCATAAACCATCTTACGCGAGAGGTCGGGCCTCAGGATGACACTGGCCAGTGGCGCCCAGACTTGCTAAATTGGCGCTGAAACCCGTCCTTGATCGCGGAAGACAAGCAAGCCAGCTCGATATGGAAACCGCCATGCTCACAACGCTAAAAGAAAAGCCGCAGCTTGGCTATTTCGCCCTTCTCGCCATCGTTTTTGGCTGGTTGTTTATCAGTGCCTTCACGCAACGCGGATCATGGGAATTCGTGATCAATGATCGGGGCGCCGGATCCAGTGACCGCACGGAGAAGCCATTCTACCGCGTCAGTTTTGTCCATCAGGAAGGCCTGACCCCGTTGGTCCATGCCTCCGCCATTACCCCACTGGACGGCGGCAACCTGCTCGCGGTCTGGTACGGCGGCGGCCGCGAAGGCGGCCGCGACGTGGCCTTGTACTCATCGGTATATCTGCACGATCAGGGTGTGTGGCAAGAGCCTCGGGTCCTGATCGATCATGAAGCCAGCCAGCGGCAGTTGCGGCGCTTCATCAAGACCATCGGCAACCCCGTGGTGTGGAATGACGGCCAGGGCCGGTTGTGGGTCTATTTTGTGACGGTCTCCGTCGGCGGCTGGGCCGGCAGCGCCATCAACGTCATGTATTCCGATAACAACGGCGTGAGCTGGAGCGCGGCCAGGCGCCTGGTGACGTCGCCGTTCCTGAACATCAGTACCTTGGTCAAAGGTCAGCCGCTCGCCTATACCGATGGCACCATCGGACTGCCGGTGTATCATGAGTTTCTGGGTAAGTTCGGCGAGCTGCTGCGGCTGGGTCCGCAGGCCGGCGTGCTCGATAAGATCCGGTTGTCCTGGGGCCGGTCCTCGCTGCAACCGAGCATCGCGCCGGTATCGCCGCAACAGGCGGTTGCGCTGCTGCGCTACAGCGGCAAGGCGAAGCGCCGGATACTGCTGACGCGCACGCAGGACGGCGGTAACGCCTGGCAGCCGGGCGTTGCCACCGAGCTGCCCAATCCCAACGCGGCGGTCTCGGTGTTGCCGGCCGGCGCAGACAGACTATTGCTGGTTTTTAATAATACGGAGCGTGACAGGTATAACCTGTCGCTCGCGGAATCCCTGGATGCCGGGAAGAGCTGGCGTGTGTTGCATGCCTTTGAGAACCACCCCTATGCCAGACACCGGCTGCGTTTTTCCTATCCCTACATGATCCGGACCGCCGACGGCGTGTATCACGTGACCTACACCTGGCGCAAGCAGCGTATCAAGCACGTCGCCTTCAACGAGGCCTGGCTGGCAGAGCAAAAAAAGAGGCTCAGACCATGAACGTGGTACACCATTTGATGGCCTATGCCGGCCCCTTTCTGCTGTTCGCGGTGGCCGTGGTGCTTCTGTACAAACCGGCCAGGGAACAAACGCCTGGTTTGACGGCGGCACTGTTCGCGGTGTATTTCGTGGTCACGCTGTTACCGATCGGTGGGATCTCGATCGCCGGCTATGTCCGCGTGGTCACCGGCGATTTGAGCATCACCACCCTGGCCTTGCTGGTCAATGCGCTGCTTACGCGGATGTTGGCGAGACCGCCACTGGATGAGCGCTCGCGCCGCCTCGTTTTGATCGCGGTCGCGCTGAGCGCGCTGGCGTTCTATCCGCTGGCCCTGGGCCTGTCGCCTTTCGACCCCTATCGCCTGGGTTACGCACCGGTGATCCTGGGCGCGGCCTTGCTGGGCTTATCGCTGTGGGCCTGGTTTGCCGGTCGCCGTGCGGCGGCGGTGTTCATACTTGTGCCTGTGGCCGCCTACGATCTGCACCTGCTGGAATCCAGCAACCTGTGGGACTACCTCCTGGATCCGTGGGTGAGCTTTTATGCCTGGGGCTGGCTTGTGTACAGCGGAATTCAGCGTTGGCGGCGGCGTTCAAAACCTGCGCCGCAGCAGTCCTCAGCCTAGTGTGTTGTCCCATCAATATGCGGCTTGTCATACCGGCTTCCATGCCTATATGAGTTTTCAACGCAAAGGCGCTGAGGCGCAAAGGTGCTTGAGTTCATGGAGATTTTTTCTCTGCGTCTTGGTGTGTTCACGTTAAATGTTTATAGTGTGATCGCCTTCGGCGATATTAACTTCCATATTTACGGGCTTCCGCGACCGTACGACGGGTGACTTTTCTTTGCTTGTCCAAAGAAAAGTCACCAAAAGAAAGGACCCCCGGAGACTTGCCCGACCCCTCATCGATACTCGATGAGGGGTCGGGTACCCTGCGCTGCTCGCAAGAAGCGGCGCTCGCTAACTCGGAATG
>CAMYII010000105.1 GCA_947258385.1 Acidiferrobacterales bacterium | reverse complement strand
ATGGAAAAAGCCATTGAGCGCTTACTAGCGGATGGCAAGGTAGAAAAATCGTTGCTAGCGAGTGGTCGGGTAATCTACAAGAGAGCAAAGGGCAGTGATAAAGGTGGCAGTGGAGAATAATACGTCTGAAATGGGTGGTGATGCACAACAGTGCGGCGCATGTCACAGGTGGCGTGGAACCAGGGCTCGCCCGGCAGCCGCGATCGCAAAGTCTGGCGCTGGAACCGGGCACACTCACCGATCAAGAACTTGTACAAGAGATCGCACTCATTCGGCGGTGGCTTTTGGAGAATCCTGTCAACAATGAGATGCGCCTACGTTTGGAAGCTACACTCCAAAGGTTGGAAAGAGAGGTTGACCTGCGAAGTGGCGCGGTAACTCCGTTGGGAGCAGGAGCAGTAGGGTGGCGGCATGGGGAACAGTATCCGCAGGCAGGGATGTTCTGCATGGACGCCGTTTATTTGGGGATAGGATCCCTTTTTTCAGAGCAGGCGGAGGCTAGCGTTGAGGATCACGTGAACACTGTCTTCGGCGCCGCAGCCAACATGATTGGCATTATGGAGACGCTGCGCACGCGTGGCCGAGCCGGCCCGCCGGCGCGCTTGACCTACAATGGCGCTACCGATCGATGGACGCCCGATCCTGAGACCACGATTCTCGGCATGACCTCGCCGTCGTTCCGGGGATGGTACTTCTTTGGTCTTTCGCTACATCGTGCCTACCATTCCGTTACGTTGGTCGTCGACAAGATGGATCCGAGCAATCCCCGTATTTATTGGGTGGATCAGTTCGAATCCGGATTCACAAATGAGGTCACGGGGCACCTGCAAGAGGAACTACACAGATTCGAGCCACCATATGGCTATCGGTATTCACAGCTCTGGAAGATGCTCCCGCCGAGAGAGATGCTTGTCTGCGAACCCGAATAGATGCACCGCTGAAATAGCGAAATACAGGAAAGACTGTCCATTACTGGATTTATATTGACGGCAGAAACCATGCCACCCGAGGTAAACGATGCCTGCAGTTGGTTGACCATGAAAGTTCAATACCGATGCATTCATTAAGATTCCTATCCGTATAGGCACACAGCAATGAAAAGAAAAACCGTAAAAGTCATATTGCCAGGCACGATACTTGGTTTACTCGCCAATTGTTGTTTACCGCCAACACCGGATCCGAACGAACCTCCTCCCAAACCAACAACGTTGGCATTGGTGCAGCAAAACCTGACCGGCGGTATTCAGTTGCGCTACGTACGCGGAGAGGCCTTGGGTGGCTCGACCACTTACATCCACCACCCGCAACGCGTGGCCCTGCCGGAACAGCCCACAGCCTCGGCAACGGCGCTCGGGGCGCCTTCCGCTGTTCGTTCGGGAGATCAGAAACGGGTTTTCGTCGCACGCGCCGTCGTCGATTTCCAGAATCAACGCACCACGATCCACGTTATCGATTCGAGTTACGCCACACTGATGGCGACCGCCATTTCCCGCCCGGTAATAGAACGGCCTGTGGTGGTTGATTCGGCTGTTTATCTGACGCAGTTGAACAACGAATTCTTGTTGATCTGGCGTGAGGGGAGCTTACTTAAGGTATCCCGCTCGGCGGACGGCGCGAGCTGGTCGACGGTACAAAATCTCATAACGCCGGGCGACGTCGCATTTAATCTATGGTCCGAAGGCGATCGCCTGTACCTTGCACACACCAACACGGCCGCTGATAGCATTACTGTGAAGCGTTCGGACGATGGGGTGAACTTTACCGATATGATGTCATTTACTCCCAAATCGGTTCCGGTCAACGATCTTAGCATCGCCACCGACAGCGCACGGGTGCTGGTGGCGTATGCGAGCGAAAAGGCTATCCGCGTAAGGTGCACAGCGAAGAGTGGGGTGGGACGGCGCGATCGCATTGTTATATCCGCACCGGAGCAAACGCCGGACTATCGTTTGCTGGATGTCAGCCTCCATCCCTCACCCTATGGGTGGTCCTTGCTTTATAATGCTTCGCTACCGACGCCAGACGGTATCGCCTTTACCACATTTGGGCGACGTAGTGATGACGGGTTGCATTACGGCACGAATAGTTGGTGGTTTTACACTGGCCCAATATATACCGGGCGCGCCGATATGTCATTGACGCCCGCGCCCATGCCGTGGATCACCAAGGTTCACGATTCAGGTGAAGACGCAGGGGACACCTATAATTTTGTCATTACCGGTGAAGGCTTCAGGTATGAGGAAAAAGACCTGTTTGCTAATGCAGCCCAAACCTTGACGGCAAATATCCTCAACCGCTCCCCTTTCTTTTATAACCAGGGGTTATTTAACATCTGGATCGTGAATACTTTTTCGATTGACGCCGGATTTGACTCCTCAGAGACTACGGACGACAAAAACACGATCTTCGACTCTCACCGCATGGATGGAACTACATATGTTCGCAACCGGGAGAATGCGATCCAGCACGCCAAGCGTGTGATCGCAGGCGACGAACAGTCAGTATCCCACCTGTACGGTTTTATACTGATGAACAATTCAGAAGATGAACCGGTTGCTATTCCATCATGGGATGTGCACGGAACGCCGGTGCCTTATCGGAGGGCGAACTCATTGGTTCTCATCCATGAATATTTACATACGCACGCAGGGTCAGGTGGGTTTGCCTTGGGCGATCACGAACGGCGGCAGCAAGCAGCAAATCAGGTAAATAAGTCGTTTGACTCCACGCTGGTAGCCGGCGGGTCACATGCCTGGCAGCCGTGGTTTGTCTTTAATGGGCCCGCCGCATCGCGCTTGATGGAGACCACACCGCAATATAAGGCGGGCTTGTTGGACTGGATCGCGAATGGCAACGAAAAATGGCAGTACCATCGTTCAGCGTTTGCGTATTCGGAAGATCCGTCCTCGCCATATTATGTCGATGCGCTTTCGTTGCTGAACGTCGGATTATGGGAATCTGAGCTCAGCGATGTGGAAGATTTTTCCCTCTATCCGCAATATTCGGCCTTACGGGCATGTGCCATGAATTCGCTACTCCATCACGCGCAGATATTCTGCCCCATATGTTCCCAGTCCATTCTGGCTCATCTTGCGCAAGCGTCTGGGGAAACCTTCGATATCGCCGCGTTTCAGTCGGCGTCGGGTGCCCAGGTGGAATTTCAGGCGGTTAACAGCTCGATTTGCGGTCAAGACGCGATATCCAATGGCATCGATCTCGAAGGATTGCTATCTGTCAACGGCAACGATATTCCGCTGAGCGATATCAGCTGTTATGACTCGCACGACCTCGGATATCTTTTCCGTGTTTGCCGTGCCGACATCAGCGCGTTGGTTAGCACAGGTCAGACAGCGACAGTTGCTTTCAGACAACGCCCCGCGGGTAGCGGCGACACGCGGCTCTGGCTGCCGGGGTTGCAAATCGTGAATGCCCGTGGCGCACGCTATCCGATGCAGCCTGCCGCGCAGCCGGTTGTCGACCGGCTGCATCAGAAACACGCACCGGAATGTGACTACGAATTCTGGAACTTGGAGGAGGGGGATCTTCTGTTAAGTTTTGAGCCAAACTAAAGGGCCTAGGCATCGAAGCGTGATTTTTCGATCAAAAATGGAAAGGAGGACGACAATGCTTGAGTATAATACTTGGACAAGAAAGTATATGTTACGACCCGTAGCTCGCTGCAGTGGCGGATGCTTATGAGGGTTGTACTGTGCAGACCGTGGGGTGTCTGATCACGGTGAACGAGGTGATTCTGTTATCGTTTGTCACCGGATCCATTGCGTTCACCGTGGCGGAGACGAAGCTGTTCAGACCCATACGTAAGTGGGCCGAGGAGAAGAACGGCTTTATCGGAAAACTACTTTCGTGTGGCTACTGTTTTGGCCATTGGGTAGCATTTGCCTTGTTGGCGATCTATCGGCCGAGGTTGTTTCATGCATGGTTACCATTAGATTACTTGCTTACGGCCATAGTAATAGCCTGGCTAGGGGCTCTGCAATGGATCTTGATGTGTTGGTTAATGGCGAAGGCCGGGAAGTGAAAAGCAAGGTCAGTTGACCGCTATACGGTCAGGTTAGGCCTCGAAATACCATTACATGCAAGCTGACCGGGGCGAGTCAATAGGATCTATTCCACATGGGAAGCGGGTCCATGATGACCCACCCGGGGTCGGTGTGCCGCACGGGCATTGATAAGCATCAAGCGCGCGCGAGGTTTTTGCTGCCAGGACCGCTTTATTGTAGTAGAGGTACAAGATAGAAAGGAATAACTGATGCCTTGCCTGTCATCCCGATACGAAAGATAACAATTGACCGCCGGTGGCATAGAGCCCGGGAACCATACAATGGGTATTTAATGACCCGCCACCACCCTTGTCTTGAGATAATTCTTAATTTGTTCAAACAGTTATATACACTAGACCGGTTGGCACGTCGATTGCAGCTGACAATTAAATAACCCGATAGGTCTGAATCGGCGAAGAATCGCAAGAGACGGACAGCATTATTCAGTTAGATGTAATGACGTAGAGAGCCGTTGATGTGCGCAAAAATTCTCTTTATTGAAGGAATTATAAAAAAACGTCACAGTATCAAAGCCTTGCTCGCAAGCAATGGTTTGGCCGTGATCTCTCTCAGCAAACCAATCGACACCCTGCAAAGTGTGCGAGACCAGCGACCCAGTCTTGTTATTCTTGACGCCTCCCAGGAACAGACAGAGGATAGACTCGCCCTGGTTGAGCAGATTCGTAGTGTAGATAAGGACGTACCTGTTATTCTGATTGCGGATTACAGTTCTGAAGCGTTGTTGATTCAAGCATTGCGATCAGGCGTATCCGACTATTTCAAATTGCCGCTAATACCGGAGGTGTTTGTTGCCGGCGTCAAGCACTGGCTAAAAAGGATAGCGCCTGCCGGCCTGGGCCCTGTAGAGTCCTCGGCCGGCCGCGGAGGACTCGTCGGAAGAAGTGCATTGATCGATAAAATTGCACGTGCCGTCGATAAAGCGGCACGATCCGACAGCAATGTGCTTATTACGGGCGACACGGGAACCGGAAAGGAACTGGTCGCTGAGTTGCTGCATCGAAACAGCAGACGGTACGACAGGCGTATGGTATGTATTAATTGTGCCGCGATACCGGACAGTTTGCTGGAGAGTGAATTATTTGGTTACGAGAAAGGCGCGTTCACCGGCGCTCATATCTCACGTGAGGGCAAACTGGAACAGGCCGATGGTGGGAGCATTTTTCTCGACGAGATCGGTGACTTGAGCGCCTACAGCCAGGCGAAGATTCTGCGCGCCATAGAGACCAGGGAGGTACAGCGGCTGGGCGCAAAAAGAAATTTACCCGTTAATATCAGGGTGATTGCCGCAACGAACCATTCGTTGGAAGATATGGTTGCGAAGGGTGAGTTTCGCCAGGATCTTTTCTTTCGTCTCAATGTCGCGCGTTTGCACCTGCCGCCGTTGAGAGAACGCAAGGAGGATATTCCCCTATTGTGTGAGCATTTTATCCGTGAGTTTAATCCCGAGTTTGGACTGAGTGTTCGCGGCGTTAGCGAGGAGGTAGTAGAGTCCCTGCTACGACATGTTTGGTTGGGAAATGTGCGGGAGCTGAGAAACGTGATAGAGGCCGCATTCATCAATCGCCCACTAGACTGGATCAGGCTTGGAGATCTTCCCGAGTCTTTCCTTCAAGCTATCAGTGAAGCAGAAGGAAAGCAGTCCAAGCGGGAGCAAGAACGCGATAAAGTCCTGTCGGCGCTGTTGGCCACTAACTGGAACAAGAGCAAGGCAGCCGAGAAGCTGAACTGGTCGCGCATGACACTTTACAGAAAGATGGAAAAATACGATATCAAGGGGAATAGGGTGACACACCCCGTACCAGCGGATGCTGTGTAACAATGTCACAATAAATGTTGTAACAGAAAGACATGATCCAGAGGTACCGCCAATTACGCTTTGCACATTCTTTCCTCAGCTAAGAGCTTGATTTATTGCGAATACATTTTAGTTGTTCTTTACTTTTAACTGGCCTGCTTTCTCTGCAGGCAACCCAACCCGGCAAACTGTAACAGTAAGCTGTTACAGTTCCCTGTTTGTCGCAAAGTGGGTGATTCTGGCCTTTGCATAAAAACACCTCGTCGAATCAAACAGTTCCTCATCTCCCGACATATCAAACATAGGTTTGGCACCACCATTGCAAGGCATCCGTATGCAATGGTTTCCATGTGCACAAGACATGGACAGTTATGGCACTAAAGTGGAAGCTGACAAGATGACTTGAGTCAGGAGCTATGGATCACAAACTTGAATATGTGGCAGAGATGGGAGATCTGGAAGGGCAGTATGCCAATCATTATAGAGTGGGCCATAATGCCTTAGAGTTCGTCATAGAATTCGGTCAGTTCTACGAGGGGAACAAAAAGCCACGCTTCCACACTAGGATAATTTCCAATCCGGTCTACGCAAAGCAACTCTTGGAAATCCTAGCCGAGTCCATCGAAACCTACGAATCGAATTTCAGGCCTATTCGCGATGAAGATGCCTAGCGAACAGATGGAGGGATGTAATGGATTTAAGGATTAATGTCGCAGGAATTTGAGTCACAACAGCGCTTGGCTGATCATGCTCTGGCACCTATCGATGCGAGTGCAGGAGCTGAGTATTACTCCAATTCCGTGGAACATATCCTGGCGGAGCTCGAATGGATTGATCTCCTGGTGCAGGCACGTGTTCAAAGCATTCGTGAGGTGCAACACACAGACAGGGAATTCCAGGGGCTTTATATTTCGGAAGCGGAGGTAAACGCACTGCTTGCGCAACCGGCCGGTGCGCCACATTGGACGAACACCAAGGCCACTACGCGCTCGAAGGGCTTTGACGAGGCCAGCGGATGTTTACGCGCTGGCATAGACCAATGCAGGGAAGAAAGCTTAAGGCGCGGCATTACTCTTCGTCTCGAGAAGCTGGCCCGGTTGTTTGATCTGACGCCCTTCGATGTGGCTGTGGTGCTTATCTGTCTTGCACAGGAACTCGATCTCCGCTACGAGCGGCTTTATGCCTACCTGCAGGACGATGTGACCAAAAAAAGGCCCAGTGTCGACCTTGTTCTAAATTTGCTTTGCAGATCGGTCGCGGACAAGCTTTTGATGCGACAACGGTTTAACGTCACGCAGCCATTGTTTCGTCACGGTTTGTTGCACTTAGTCGAAGACCCTACACAAGTGCATCCAGCGCTGCTGGCACAATACTTAAAATTAGACGAGAGAATCGTACGGTATTTGTTGGATTCGGACGTCATTTGCGACAGCTTGAGAGGTTTTTCCAAGGTCATTGTGCCGCAAGCTGAGCTAGCGGCAATTCACCTGGAACCGGAGACTAAAGCCCGTATAAACGCGATCATAGCTTACGAGAAAAACACGAGACAGGAGCTTATTTTTTATCTGGAAGGTCCCTACGGTGTAGGTAAACGGAGCGTTGCGGAAGCTATCTGTAAGCAGTTAGGCCAACGCCTTCTCTCTGTCAACGGGCACCGCCTTTTGACGTTTAACGATACCGAGTTCGAATCGACGCTTCAGCGACTCATAAGAGAGGCAATGTTGCAAGAGGCGGCGCTTTATATCGACTCGATTGACGTGATGATGAGCGAGGGTCGAGACGGTGCGAGCGAAAATGACAATCGATGGCGGTTATTGGTGAATACCCTTGCAACTTGGCCGGGCTACATCTTTCTGAGCGGAAACGCTGTCTGGACTCATACTGATGTTCTACAGGAAAGGCCGATGGTGCGGGTGGAATTTCCACAGCCGGACGATGGTCGGCGAGTGCAACTATGGAACCACGCACTGCACGGCATGACTGTCGATGAGGACGTCGACCCGGAAATAATAGCAGGCAGGTTTCGTTTCAACGGCGGGCAGATCAAGGATGCTGTGGCGGCAGCCACTAACCTGGCGCGCTGGCGCAATCCTCGGCATGTGGAACTTGATTCAAATGATCTGTTCGCGGCTTGCCGCCTGCAATCCAACCGCAAGCTATCAACCTTGGCGCAAAAGATCGCGCCGCGTTATCGCTGGGAAGACATAGTCCTGCCCGAGAGTCGCCTGCAGCAGCTGCAAGAAATCCACAATGCCGTACTCTACCGTCCACTTGTGTACAGCAAATGGGGCTTTGATCAGAAACTTTCATTAGGCAAGGGACTTAGCGCATTGTTTGCCGGTCCCTCGGGAACGGGTAAGACCATGGCAGCGGAGATCATTGCGGGCGAGCTCAGGCTCGATGTCTACAAAATCGATCTCTCCACTGTGGTCAGCAAATATATCGGTGAGACCGAGAAGAATCTCTCGCAAATCTTCGCCGAGGCCGAGACGGCCAACGCCATTCTCTTCTTCGACGAGGCAGATGCCTTGTTTGGTAAGCGCTCTGACGTGCATGATGCCCACGACCGCTATGCCAATATCGAAACCGGCTACCTGTTACAACGTATGGAGGCGTATGAAGGCGTGGTCATCCTTGCGACAAACTTGAGCAATAATATGGATGATGCCTTTGTCAGGCGCTTGCATTTCTCGGTTGAGTTCCCATTGCCGAATGCCAAAGATCGGCTTCGCATCTGGCAAGGTGTATGGCCTCATGAGACTCCGCTGAGTCCCGAGCTGAATCTAAATTTTATGTCGCGTCGCTTTGAGCTGTCCGGCGGTAACATTAAGAACATAGCCTTGGCCGCTGCCTTTTTGGCCGCCGATGATGGCGGCATGGTCAAGATGAAACACCTGATGCGTGCCACTCAGCGCGAATACCAGAAGATGGGCAAGGTCGTGCTCGAGGGCGAATTCAGCGAGCGTGACCGCCCGGCGGCTGCACGATAGGCGTTGATGGGCAGGAGGTGCTTAGGTGAGACGATGCGCATGTGAACGCCAAGCCAAAGAGACCTCGCTCGATACAACTGAGGCGGCGCGCCACGAACAGCAAAACCAGCAAGACAAGGCACCCGCACGCTCCCCGTTGTCCCTCGCGCATGCGAACCCCACCGACACAGTCTCTCCAAGCTCACACGCCAGCGAACTTAGCCGGGCCCAAATGGGTGGTGGCCAGCAAGCGCAGCAAGCGCTTCTCAAGTTGCAAAGACGGCATGGCAACCGCTACGTGCAGCGGGTGGTGGAAGTGGCGAGAAAAGGCCAGGGTGAAGCCGATGTTAACTCCGAGGTGGAGCAGGCCATCGAAACCAAGCGCGGAGGGGGCCAGGAATTAGACCGCGGTGTTCGCTCCCAGATGGAGCCCGCCTTAGGGGCGGACTTCAGTCGGGTGCGCGTGCATGCCGATGGCGAGGCTGACACCTTAAACCGGGCGTTGAGCGCGCGCGCCTTCGCCACCGGGCGCGATATCTTTTTCCGTCATGGCGAATATCGCCCCGGTGCTTCGGCGGGTCGTGAACTGCTTGCGCACGAGCTAACCCACGTGGTCCAGCAAGGCGGTGGCGTTCGTCGCAAGATGACCCTCGGTCAACCCCATGACAGACATGAGCAGGAAGCCGATCAGGCAGCACGCTCGCTGATGCGCGCGGAGCAGCAGGCGAGCAATACTGAGACGCCGGCCAAAAAATGTCCGCAGTGTCAAAACGCGGCCGCCAACACCACCGCAGGTGTGAGCACTGCGTTGCAGCAACAGGCAACGGGTGAGGAGGAGAAAGAAGAAAAGGAATCCATTGGCAGAAAACCAGTCGCAAGCGAAGGCACTGCCCTGGTACGGCGACAGAATGAAGGCGAGGAGGAAAAGGAAGGAATTCGCGCGAAGGCCGTCGCGGCTCAAGCGGCCCCGGGTGCTCAACGGCAATTGAGTCCCGAGCCTGAGTCCGAGGAGAAAGAAGATACACTGGCCAGCAAGCCCTTGCAAAGGAAGCCGTTGTCCTCCGATACCAGTGGAGCCCTAAGGCGCCAGCTCGCGGAGGGTGGGGACTTCGAATCCTTTGAGTCGGCTGCAGAAACGGAGTCCATCAGTGCGGAAGAGGAAACGGCCGAGGCAAAGATGCCGAAGCCCGGACCGGGCCTTCGCCTTGTGTCTCCGGGCGCAAGGCGAGCGCCGACCGTGCCGGCGGGCGAAGCGGGAGAGCCTGCTGAAGCACCTCCCACGACACCGGCGGCGCGGGAGCAGGCCTACCGGCAGGCAGAGGAGACCTCACGGGAAACGGCGGCTTCATCAGAACCCGAACATCAACGATCGGTTGGAGTCAACACAGCCGATGAGGCCGTGGGCGGGCGAGTAGAAGGTGAGGTCGAACTGCCCGTTGACGTAGGGGCACCCGCTGCCGATCCGGCCGCCGGGGAGGCCGCGGCCGCGTCCCTGGCGCAAAAGGGCGAGCAGGCCGCTGCGGAAGAGGGTGCCGAGGCGGAGGGTGAGGTTGCCGAAGAAGGCGGCGAGGGCGGTGCGGCGCCACAAGCGGCCGGTGGTGAAGAAGGAGGAGGAGGCGGAGCTGGTGCAATCGAGGCCGGCGCTGAAGCCTTAAGCACACTCGCCGGGCCGATGGCGGATGCCTCGCGCCTGCGTGCCAGTCACGTTGCGTTTGCCCCCAGACGGCAGACCGAGGCGGCGAATCCGCGCGAGATGCAACGTCGCACGGCGAGTGAGGCGGTTGCCAGTGGCTTTCTGGCGCGCGCCGGTCGCTATGTGGAGGACATCGTCGCCCAGGGCGCGGAGGCGGTGCCGCGCATCGGCGACAAGACCGAGCAGGCAAAGGCGGATATCGATGCGGCCGTCGCCCAAGACAGCGAGGCGGTCAAGACCCATATCGCCGAGGCGCGCCAGCAAGCCAAGGCACAGGCGACACAAACCAAGGGCTACCTGGCGAGCCAACGCGCGGGTGTGGTGGCGGCCGCGAAGCGGGACGCCGGTGCTGCCCGTAAGCGTGCGAAGAAGGCCTACACTGACGCCAAGAAGGAGCTGGAGACGCAGACAACCGACCAGCTCAAGGGCGTCAATAAACTCTACAAGACCTGGAAACCAAAATACCGCTCTGCAGGGACTGTTGCTGGCGGTGAGGCGACGGCCCTCGCCGATGAATACTACGACGGCTGGGAGAAACAGATCGACCCCAGGACGTGCACCCTTCTCAGTGGTTGCTACCACGATAACAAGCTAAAGGCAAGAATGGATGTCGCCACCAAGGTAGGGCGTGCCTACAGAAAGGAGTTCAAGAAGGTTGCCAATGAGCAGGCCGCTAAGATTACGAAATCCAAGCCAGGGATTGTCAAGGAGATCAAAAAAGTCGCAAAGCAGGCACGTGAGGGCTTGCAGAAGCAGTTCAAGGCAACGGAGAAGGCCATCAACGGAGCAGAAAAACAGGCCAAATCACTGGCACGGAAGACAGCAAGACAGATGCAGGCCGCCGTTGATTCGGCCCTGGGCAAGACGCTGGCATCGCTGGATCAGCAAGAAACGGTACAAGTCAGCCGCTTTGGCCAATACGGCGAGGCACAGAAGCAGGCGCTAGACGGTGTCGCGGCACAGGCCATTGCCTCGA
Source organism: Acidiferrobacterales bacterium (assembly GCA_947258385.1). GTDB lineage: Bacteria > Pseudomonadota > Gammaproteobacteria > Acidiferrobacterales > SZUA-150 > CAMYII01. The sequence goes on along the minus strand of CAMYII010000105.1, from coordinate 146,506 downwards.
TCGCCGATGGCGTGACCCAGGCAACCGGTGCGTTGAACCAGTCCATGGGTCAATTCATGGACAGCGCCGCGGCGATGGAGGCGCCCGACCAGGGGGCCTTGACCCCTGTTCTGGGGGATGTCGAGGCCCAGACCGAGGCGACGGCGAACACCATGCAGCAACAGCTTGGCGAGGGGACCCAGTCCAGCGAGGCCGGTGTCGCTGCGGGCGGCAAGGAGGCGGTACAGGCGCTGGGCAAGCTCACGGGCAATGCCAAAGAGCAAGCAAGCTTTGGCATAGAGGCCTTTGGCAAGAGCCTTGCCACACTCAAGCAGCAGGCGGTCGAAGGATTCGCCAAGCTCAAGGCCGGTAACACCAAGACTGCCGATGGCATCGCCAAGAATGCCGAGAAGGGATTCAAGGACGCGGAAACGCAGATCAAGACATCCTTCAAGAAGCTGGGTAAGGCCGTCGAGGACAACTTTGCCAAGGGCAAGGACGAGTTACAGAAGAGTCTGTGGCCCGGGAAGGATAACAAGACCAAAGATAAATATAAGAAAGCTATCGAGGACAACGCGGATAAGGCCGCGGCTAAGGTCAAGCCACGCTGGAAGAAGATCCTCAAGTGGGTTGTCACCATCGTGGTGGTGATTGCCGTCATTGTGGTTACCGTGCTCAGCGCCGGTGCATTGGGGCCGGTAGGAATCGTGTTGCTCGGTGCCACGCTGGGTGCCTTGGCCGGCGCCGCGACCCAGATCGGCCATAACCTGATTGACGGCGAGAAGTGGAACAAAGGGGTGGTCAAGGCCATGATTGTCGGCGGCATCGGCGGCGCCTTCGGAGGCCTGGGTGGCGTGATATTCAAGGGCGTAGGCACCGTGGCCTTGAAGATCGGGCTTGAAGCCGGCCTGGATGTTATCGGCGGTATTGTCGGCGAAGTGGCCGGCAGCCTCGCGGTGGGCGAGTCCCTCAACTGGACCGGTATCATTGTGGGCTCACTGATTGGCGCCGGTGTCGGCGCAGGCCTTGGCATCGGCGCTGCGCTCAAGGGCAAGTTCAAGCCCAAGGTCGATATCGGCGGGCCCACACCCAGTGTGAAGCCGACCGCTGACGTTGGCGCCCCGGCAACGCCGTCGAAGGGCGTGCGTGGCTTCCTCGAGCGCACCAAGATCCTCGCACCCAAAGGACCGAAGCCAAGGCCGGGGGCCGGGGTACCGGAAATGCCCAAGGGGCGTCCCACCGCCGAGGTGCCCTCGGGGAAACCGACCGCGCCCGAGGTGCCTACCACCAAACCCACCGCCCCCGAAGCACCTGGTGGTCGTCCGGTTGCCGAAGGTCCGACGCCGACCGGGCGCAAATCCCATGCGGATGCGCCAGAAATCGAAGACGGTGTAGTAGCCAAACAATCCACGCCTGATGGTCACGAAGTTAAGGTGCTTAAAGACGGTCGTGTCGTCAGATGTACGACTTGCGAAGACTTGCGGCTGAAGTATGGAAGTGATGATTATGTTAAAGGCCGCCTTGACAATATTGAAGCTACCCCCGATCCTGCAACCAAGGCAACGAAAACAAAAGAGCTGCTGGAAGAGCTAGGGGAAGCAAATCCAAACAGTCCAGGTGCGAAGGCTGCGAAAACGGCTGATTATGGCGAACCACCGCCGGGTCATCATTGGGGGATGCGGGGTGATAGTCCAGTATTAGTCAAGAATCCAAAGTATAAAGGGCCGAAAAAATATCATGACCCAGAGACCAATACTTTCGTTGATAAACCTACTGCGGCAGGTGAGCTTGGGTTTGGCACAACAACTGATAAAATGCGTAAAGCGGTAGCAGGCGAAAAATATAGGGATCCTACCGATAATACGCTGAAGGATCTTCCGTTTGGAGAAACGATGGCACCCGACCATATTTTTCCAGTCAGCAAGATTAAGGAGTTGGACGGTTTTAATGACCTCACATTAGCTCAAAAGAAGGCGATTATCTATGATATGGATAATATTCAGCCTCTACCAAGTAAGCTTAATTCATCGAAGGGTGGTAGGACCGCCGCTGAATGGAAAACAACGAAAGCGCTTGGTAAACCCTTAGATGATGGTTATGTTGATTGGTTAGCTGTAAAGCAAGCGAAACAAAAAAAGCGGCTACAGAAAAAAATATACAATCTTCTTGGCCTGCCCTAGGTAAATGATACCAGTCGCTACGTTAGACTTGAAGCAGGAGCGTCAACTGGAGGGGTTATGGAGAAGCGTTTTTCCGAGCAGTAGATCATCCAGATTTTGAAGGGGGCCGAGGCGGGCGGGAATGTGCGCGAGGTATGTCGAGTGCACAACATCACCGAGCAGACGTTTTACTGTTGGCGCAACAAGTTCGGTGGGATGGAAGTATCGGAGGCCAGGCGACTGCGGGAGTTAGAACGGGAGAATGCGGCGCTCAAGCGGGCGGTGGCGGATCTTACGCTGGACAACCGCATGCTCAAGGATATCAACGCAAAAAAGTGGTAAGCCTGGCCGAGCGGCGTCGCGTCGTGAGCTATCTGCGGGGACAGCATGGGGTCAGTGAGCGACGAGCCTAACAGGTGATTGGCATGAGCCGCCGCACGCGCGTTGTCGGTTAGGGCGTTATGGCGTTTTCCACGTTTTGGTTATTCTAAGATCTATACGCGGGTGCGGGTGCGGGGTTTTACCGTGGGGCGCGAGCGGGTGTGGGTGGTACAGAAGCAGAGAAATGGTTGGTCGTTTTACTCGGTGGCCGATGTCAATCGCGAGTTCGACCGTTGGTTGGAGGAATACAACCATGAACGGCCTATGGGGCGCTCAATAAATTGAGACCGGCTGAGTTCCTAGCGCTGTGCGAAAAACAGAAGAAGGCCGCTTAGCCATCATGACCCCTAACATTAAAACTGGTATCATTTTCCTAGGACTTGCCATTCTTCCTGAAAAGAAAATAGCGGCTAGGGGGTATATATGAGAGAACTGAATAATATGTTTGAAGGGACAGTAAATTTTTACTCTTGTTCTAAAGATTTTCCAGAGCGGTCGTATGATGAAATTCCTAATGATTTGATTAATGCGATAGACAATGGCAATAAGAGTTTTTTTGATAATTTTAAAATAGGACTGCCAAATACCTATGAAGCATTTGTAAATGTATGTGACCGCATTCAATTATGTGAGAAAGTTGTTGAAAGTTTTGGTGAAAAATTATATGTATATTATTGGTGCATGAAATGTAGCGACCTGTTAGCATTGGTAAACATTCCTACAGTGTCCTGTGAACATCCTTATCGAAAAAAAAATGACATTAAGTTTTTAAGATGCATCCCGGAAGAACTACATTGTTTCTATAAGAAAATGGATGGTATGTCTCTATCTACGAAATATACTGCTTTGGATTATGATTTTCCTTTTGAACACACAGAATGGCGAGAATTGTATCAATATTGCAGGGATATGAAAATTCAATGTTCAGGCTCGGAGAAATTAATTACTGTGTGCTGATGCGTGGTTCGCGCAATGATCTTGTTATATTAAATTTCACTAAGAAAGATGTGAACTTATACCATGTGCATAACAATGATTTTGATAATTATCGATTAATAAAAAATCCAGTCCAAACTCTGGATAAATATTTTGCTAATGCACTAAAAGGGTTTCCGGAAGAAATACCGTTAAGTTAGCATAGGCGAGTTATTTCTTGTATGAAGTTATCGGCGTGCCGCATTAAGATTCCCCAAAAATGATTCCGGTTTAATGCCGATTTGAACTTTTCCTTTAATAATGTGGATGATGCCATCTTCCTGTATATGTATACCGAATCCTGGTGGGAATGCTAAAAATTTTGCCAAATCAGGACGATTGCAAGCAAATTCATACAGCGAAACAATTCCAAAATCATTTTCAGATGGCTCGGCATCCGGATTGGAAGTATCCCTGAAAAACCATCCTGACATTTGCTCTTCGGGATTTTCCCGTGTCATAAAAAAGTTATGACAATCGCTGTAATTATTACTGGTTATGATCGCTTGCCTCAAGGATGGAAAAAGCGGTTCCAGCTCTGATTCGCAACTTTCAACCGAATCTTTTTGTTGTCGCAGGTGTTTTAATGTGGTTGTCATACTATCAGTAAACACAATGGGAAAATCTACCATATTTGGTTCGAGTAGATGTAAGTACCCATCATTTTGCAACTGAAATTGATTAAGCATCCATCCGATTTGTATTGTTTCTCCATCCTGGTATTCCACGCCTCTACTTACTTCGTCTTCCAGGTGGCTAAGCAGCCATTTCGCATCGACATCCGGTGCTGACTGTTCATCAATATTAAATCGAAGTTCCGGGTGATCATATTTTTTGCACTGGGTTGTTTCGTAGACCATGTGATTACCTGATTTATGTTTGATTCCGTGTATTCCCGCTAATTTTATAACATAAATTATATAAAACTTCTATTATCGAATATACGGATAGGTAAAATTGATCGTGATAGTGACCAACAGCAAGATTAGATGACTTGCATCCTTAAGCTTTCCCAAAAACTAGACAGGTCAAAAGTAGAACCTTCTGGCATCCTAAAGCACCCAGGAAATTCTATGAAGAAATCGAGATTCACGGAGTCCCAGATCGTCGCCATCCTAAAGGAGGCCGGCATCCCGGTCAACGAGATCTGGCGAAAACACGGCATTAGCTCAGCCACGTGCTACAAGTGAAAAGCCAAGTACGGCGGTCCGGATGTATCGCAGCTGAAGCACACCAAGTAATTTGAGGTGGAGAACGCCAAGCTCAAGCGGATGTTCGCCCAACTCTTCTTGGGGAATCATGCGCTCAAGGACGCGATCGCAAAAAAAGTTTACTCCATTCGCTACGATTGCTCATATACGTATCCAGTCAAAGGAATGAAGATTGGTGATACCAAAGATCGGGGCATAAATGCTCGCAGAAAACCTGATCGGCATTTTCCAGTTTCTGGTAACAAAAATCGTTGGATTTATGATAAACCCAGTTTCATGCGAGTAGATTTTGACCCTAAATCAGATAGAGCAGAAAAAATATTCTGTTAGCGTTCATACAAAAATTAGCTACGCAGATGTCACATTAATCAAGACATCTGTCACATCACACCGTTACACAAGCACTACGAGGCTGAGCCTGTTATTTGCCTCGTCTGCACCACAACTGGTCGTATATGTAGATGATTTGACTGAGTTTGCAAGCCGCAGGCAACGGATCTGCGGCGTTAGGTAGGCAGTGTTCGCGGACTTGTGTCAGGGTATCTAGCCCACCCACTGTAACACATCGATGTTACACCCTCTGTGTTCCGGGTGTTACTACAAAGCGCCGGGACTCACATAAAGATCAAAAGATTCATAGAGTTGTCATCCTGACTGGGGATACCTTGTTAATTGGTATCAGTTTTGCTCTGTTTTGAATGCACCTGCGGCCTGCCGCGTGAAATCGCCGCCGAAGGTACGTCAGCGGTAACGCCAAACGGGGAAGGCATTTGCTGGATGCGTCGCTTGAGTGTGCTCAAGAACTCGGAGTGTTGATGCAGGATGTGAAACAACAATATATCGATACGTTGGTACCGGCGCTTCGTGAGGAAGTGGTCGATGGCCTGCTCTATGCGCATAGCCGGCTGCAGGCAAATACCAAGAGAAATCTGGAGGCGTCGTCATTTCTCTACGCCTTGGTCGAGCTGTTGAACGAGAAAGGTTTGATTGAGATTGATGAGCTCGATAAACGTCAGAAGGTCGTTGGCGATCGCCTTAGCGAGCAATACAAAGAAAGGGGTGAGGGCGCATTGTTTCAAGAGCCCCAATACGAGAAATATTCCTTGCAACAAGAGGCGGAGGTCGATTGCGCAAATCGCCTGCATCGTTGCAAGGCCGCCTGCTGCCGTTTGCCCTTTGCCTTGTCCAAGCAGGATATCCGCGAGGGTATCGTGCGCTGGGACCTTGGCCAGCCCTATCTGATAGCGCAAGGAGACGAGGGCTATTGCAGTCATCTAGACCGGGAAGGCTGTGGCTGTACCGTGTATCAACACCGGCCGGTGCCCTGCCGTGCCTTCGATTGCCGGGAAGACAAACGTATCTGGTTGGATTTTGAGGCAGGTGTGGTGAATCCGGCGATCGATCGGTCCGATTGGCCACGCTGCTTGAGCGGGGGCTCTGGAGAACAGAACAAACGATGATCAGCGACCTGGATTCCGCTCTTCACGAGCTGTTAACGCGCGAATTATCACCCAGCCTGGTGGACCAGGTTGCTATTAGCTTCGACACGCCGGACGAGAAGTTTCCGCCGCAATCGGTGACTTTGCCGGCAATCGATCTGTTTCTCTATGACATTCGCGAGAATCGTGACCTGCGTAGTAATGAATGGATTGTCGATCGGCCGAGCGACGGCGTGGTCACTAAAAAACGCAAGCCAATACGCATGGATTGTTCCTATCTAGTAACGGCCTGGGCCAGCAAGAAGTCGTCGACCGAGGCACAGGACGAGCACCACTTGTTGGGTGAGGTGCTACGGGTGTTCTTGCGCCACCCGACGATTCCGCAGGAAGTCCTTGTTGGTGCACTGATGGGCCAGGAGCCACCGTTGCCCGCGGTCACGCTACATTCGGGACGCCTGCAAAGCCCGGGTGAGTTCTGGCAAGCACTAGGCGGCAAACCAAAGGCGGCGTTTCATTACACCGTAACGATCGGTGTTGATGCGTACGAACCGCTCGAGATCAGTCCGCCAATTGGAGAAGTCGATTCAGGCGTGGGACAGGAGAGCTAGGAGATCGAGACGATGTCCGTCCAACAATGGGAACGCATTAGTCACGAGGTGGCAATTGCCGGACAAATAACGGATGCCCAGACAGGCAAAGCCGTACCCGGGGCCAGGGTCACCATTTCCCTTGCGCCTTCCGCCTTTACCGATTGGCTAGCGATCCGACGCAAACAGTACGGCGAGCGCTGGGATAAGATGGCCGAACGCCCGGACCGAACCGTGACCAGCGCCGATGGGCATTTTCATTTTCTTGATCTGCCGGATGGTCAGTACACCTTGCAATGCACGCTCCCAGCGGCGGCAAAACGCTACGGTTCTGTTCAGGCCCAGGTCAGTGTGACACGCAATGCCGAAGGGAAGATCAATAAGGCGACCGCCGACATGAGTTTGCCGCCCACAAGCATCAAGGGGCAAATCCGGGGTCCGGATGCAGAAGACACAATGTCCGATGTGGTTATGGGGCAGGTGCGAGTGAAAGGCAGTGGTGAGAAGGCATTTAGCGACAGCCAGGGACGCTATTTGTTGACACAGATCGAGACTGGCAAGCGGGAACTCGTAGTCACGGCGAGCGGCTACCAGCAACAGACACAGATCGTACAGCTGAATACAGCCGGGCAGGAAGTCGTTGCGGACTTTACGCTCGTGCGAACGACCTAGCAGGATTGACTGTTATATTGGAAGGAAATGAATACCACACGCATGTCGGTAGCGTAGTTTAGCAAAAGGTGATTGCAGGATTGATGTAATCAAGGGTGTTCGTTATTAGGAGGAAATATCATGCCTCAGTATCTATCTCCAGGGGTCTATGTAATTGAAGAAGAAGGTGGTGCCAAGCCTATCGCGGGAGTCGGTACCAGTACGGCCGGCTTTATCGGTCAGGTGGCTGATGATGTCGAGATGCCGCCTAGGCCAGGGAAGTTCCAGCTCGATCAGAACGACCAGCCAATATTAGATTCACAAGGAGAGCCTATACCAGTGCCTTACGAGGTTGCTGACAAAGGCGATCCACAACTTATCACCAACTGGGAGCATTTCAAGAATACCTTTGGTGATTTCCAGCAGGGCAATAAGACGCTGGCCCACGCCGTTTACGGTTTTTTCAATAACGGTGGAACCCGCTGTTGGATTACCCGTGTCGCCGATGCGAGTGACCAAACCGAGGTCGGCAAGGCGCTCGATGGATTCAAAGCGATTGATGAGATTACGCTTGTCGCAGTGCCAGGCGCCACTAGCGCTGGGATACACGGCGCGATAATGGATCACTGCGAAAATATGGGCGATCGCTTTGCCATCTTGGATGGCAACCAGGTCGAGACCTTCACCATCGAAGAGATTCAAGGGAATACGCGGGACAGCAATTATGCAGCGATGTATTTTCCCTGGGTTAAGGTCTATGACCCGGTGGCCGGCGAGAATGGCATCGTGCCGCCAAGCGGTCACATGGCCGGTATCTATGCCCGCGTCGATGCACTACGCGGGGTGCACAAGGCACCGGCGAACGAAATCATTCGCGGTGCGGTAGGTGTTGAAAACCGCCTGAGCAAGTCGGACCAAGATGGCCTCAATCCGGACGGCGTTAATATTATACGGGCATTCGATAGCAATATCACAGTGTGGGGAGCCAGAACCCTTGGCGGTGACGCGAATACCGAGTGGAAGTACATCAATGTGCGGCGGCTTTTCCTCTTTCTCAGAGAGTCGATTGACGAAGGCACCCAATGGGTGGTGTTTGAGCCAAACGCGATGGACTTGTGGGCCAAGATCACCCGCAACGTGTCGGCCTTCCTGACCAATGTCTGGCGTTCAGGGGCGCTGTTCGGGAGCACGCCGCAGGAGGCCTTTTATGTCAAGTGCGACGAAGAGACGAACCCCCCTGATGTGAGAGATCTGGGTCAGGTTGTGACGGAGGTCGGCGTGGCAGTCGTGAAACCGGCCGAGTTCGTCATCTTCCGCATCAGCCAATGGGCCGGACCGGGGGCCTAGTGGGTCGCCGCGAGGCGAGAGGGCATGACATGCTTTTATGAGGGCAAGACTGGATGATGAGTCCGCGAAACTACGGTGCACCGGGCGTCTATAAACTGGACCTGCCGCTGCCTAGCACGGTTCAGGTAGACACAGGGATACCGGTGTTCCTCGGTCTGGCCAGTGAGGGTCCGCTGAACGCCATGCGTGAAATCGGCAGTTGGCTGGATTTCGAGCCCTTGTACGGCCCGGCACCACGAGACGGCTATCTGTTCTATGCAGTGCGCAGCTTCTTCGAAAACGGCGGCCAGAAGTGTTACGTCCTCAGGCTCAAGGATACCTCTGTTGAGGCGCTGGAGCAGGGTTTGAGCATGACTAAGGTGTCAGAGGATGTGGACCTGGTGTGTGCCCCGGATGTTCTGCTAGATCCGGCTCAGGCCTACCTGCAACAGCGCAAGATTCTCACGCACTGTGACCAGGCGGGTGACCGTTTTGCCATCCTGGACTCCCATCCCTATGCCAACGATGACCGGCGCGTGCTCGAGGATCAGCGCGCACAACTTGAGGACAATAAAAACGCGGCGCTCTATTACCCTTGGATCAAGGTGGCCCAGGCCAATCGTTCCGGGGAGTATCTTTTCGTGCCTGCATGTGGCGCGGTCGCGGGTGTCATCGCCAGCACCGATTACAGTACCGGTGTACACAATGCGCCGGCGAATCGGCCATTGGAGGGCGTTGCCGATATTGCCGTGGAGATGTCGGCCGGGCAACAGGCGCAGCTGAATTATCCCGGCGTGGCCGCAGTCAATGTATTGCGCGCCTTCCCGGGGCGTGGCATTCGTATTTGGGGTGCCCGCACATTGAGCCTTGATGAGGCCTGGATGCCTTTGAACGTGCGGCGCCTGTTCATTAGCTTGCGACGGTGGATCGATAGAAATATGACGGATATCGTGTATGAGCCGAACGTGCCGTCGCTGTGGGCCCGCGTGACCACGGAGCTAACCGATTATCTGTACGACTTATTCACCCAAGGGGCGCTCAAAGGGCAGACGCAGCGCGAGGCCTTTTACGTCAAGTGTGACGAAGAGATCAATCCTCAGGAGGTCCGCGATGCCGGCATGCTTGTAGCAGAGATAGGGATAGCGCCTGCCGTACCGGCGGAGTACATCGTGTTAAGGCTGGTCCAGTCGGACGGTGGGCTGAGTCTCAAGGAAGCGGGACGCAAGGCCGTACTCGCCCCTGGCTCCGAGGTCACCGTAAGTCGTCCGCGGGCGCGTGGACAAACTGGTGTGCAAATCACCTACATCCACTACCGAGGCCCGGGCACCGATGTGGCTGTCGAGTATGTCCAGATGCGCAACTTCGGAAACAAGGGCGTCAACTTGGCGAACTGGACCTTGCGAGATGCGGCGGGGCATGTGTTTCGGTTCCCTGAGCTTACTTTGCGCCCTTCCGGCAGCGTTCGGATCTGGACGAAAAAGGGAATTAACTCTGATACCGATCTCTACTGGGGCAGTGGTATTGCGATCTGGAACAATGTTGGAGACACGGCCATATTGCGCGACAAGCAAGGCAGGCTGGTCCACAGCTATCAGTACACGGTTTAATGGTCATCAACATGACTGCTACCGTTTCGTATACAGGTCTGGAAACGTAAACAGGAGGCGACATCATGGCAGAGAGGAACAACGATCCTTATCGTGTCTATAACTTTCTGGTGGAGATAGACGGCGTTACACGAGCAGGATTTAGGGAATGTGCGGGCCTGGACACGGCCCAGGATCCTATCGAATACCGGGAGGGCAACGAGGCCCTCACCGCGCGCAAGCTCTCCGGTCTTGTGAAGTATTCGAACATCTCCCTGAAGTGGGGGATCACCGATGATGCGGAGTTATGGGACTGGCGCAAGCAGGTAATGGACGCCGACATCGAACGTAAGAACGGCTCTATCGTCTTGCTTGATGACAGTGGCGAGGAGAAGTCGCGTTGGAATTTCCGTGAGGGCTGGCCGACGAAGTGGACTGGACCGAGCTTCAATGCGACCGGGAACGAAGTGGCGATCGAAACCTTGGAAATCGCACATGAAGGGTTGGAGAAGGTATGACGATGGAAACCGAGTTTTCATTCACGCTACCCCAGGGTTATATGGATGCAGAGGGGAATCTACACAAAGACGGTGTGATGCGCCTGGCGACGGCTTTCGATGAGATCGTTCCGATGAAGGATCCCCGTGTGCAGGCCAATCCCGGTTATCTTGTCATCATTCTGCTTTCGCGTGTGATCAAAAAACTTGGAGAGCTCGAGCATATCAATCCCAAAACAATCGAAGGATTGTTTTCCGCGGATTTGGCCTATCTCCAGGATTTCTATGGTCGAATCAATGCGAATGGAAACGATCACCTTGGCGTCAGCTGCCCCTATTGCGAGAAGGAGTTTGAGGTGGAGGTGAGTCGCCTGGGGGAATGATGGGCTACCCCTTGGACGATATGTTCGAAGAGGTAGCCTATATCTCATTTCACTTCCACTGGTCGCATGACCAGGTAATGGCGTTGGAGCATCGCGAAAGAAAACAGTGGGTGGGCGAGATTGCCAAGATCAATGAAAGAATAAATAACATTGAATAGCAAGTGAGGGAAGAGACTAGCGATGGGTAGAAGTGCAAGCGAGGATCCCTTCCTGGCATTCAACTTTTTAGTTGAGATGACTGGGCTTGCCATAGGTGGATTCAGCGAGGTCACGGGGCTTCAGGTTGAGGTCCAGGTCGAAGACTACCGGGAAGGTGGAGTGAATGGGTTTGTGCATAAGATGGCCGGTGCCGTGAACTATCCGAGCAACTTGGTACTTAAGCGCGGGCTCATGGGCTTCGATCCATGGTGGGCGTGGAGTGAGGGCGTGAACCAGGGTGTGATACTCAGGCAGTATATCTCGGTTGTCCTACTCGATACCGGGGGTAACGAGAAACGGCGCTGGATTTTCAAGAATGCCTATCCGGTGCGCTGGTCCGGCCCCGAGTTGAAGGCCGACACGAACGCAGTGGCTTTTGAGTCACTGGAGTTGGTGCATCAGGGCATGATTAGACTGTGACAGAAAAAGCCTAACCGCGCATAGCAGCCTAAGACAAGCGAGGAGGAATGGACAAGGAACCTCAAGGCAAGGCCGGGACTGTAACAACAGCTGACAGGCCAGGAAACCAAGTATCGCTGCGTGAACAGACAGCGATGGCAGGCGATGGCCCGTTGGCACGGCGGATCTGGCGCCGCTATCGAGCCGGCCCCGGTGTCAACACTGGCGGGCGCATGTCGCTGCTGGCTCGACGGATAGAGCGAGGCGGTTATGGTCAACTGCCGCTGCTTACTCATTTAAGCCGCTATCAGCCCGGACAAGGTGACCATCTCCAGACAAAATCATCTCACTCCATACCTTGGCCAATATCGGCACAACATCGCGGCGATGATGGCGTTCGCCGCGCCGTGTCGCCAGGCGTGCGGGGTAGGGCGCTGCCTCAGACCCTGGTGCGTGCAAGTCCGATTGAAAAAACGGTCCTCGCCTCAGAGCTTAGGCCTCACCCAGCATCGCGGGGAAGTGTCGGGACTGGTCTGGCGCAGGCCAGTCCTGTTTCACAGTCAGCGGTGATGCGCTCGATAGGCAGCGCGCCGATGATTGCCAGGCGCTCGACGAACGAAACGATAAATCGCCGCCTGCAACCAAGCCCCGATAGACCACAGCCTAACGTGCTAGGACCCAGCGCCCATGCCTCAGTGCGAACCCACCAGGGCCCACAAACTCGGAGCAACTGTGCCATCGAGACCGGGCGGATCAGCCGGTGCATGACAAAGGCGCAAGCACCTTTCAGTGTTGTCAAGATGGCGCCTAGGCAATCGTCGCCTGTGGCTAGGGCAAAGGTCGCAGGACCCCAAGCGACCAATCCAGCCGGTTCGCGTCCGTTCCCACCGCCTTTGCAGCGACGGATCGTTGAGAACATGGACAGCGCCGGTGCACCGGTTGAGGTCGCTCGGCAAACCAGCGTACGACAGATATCGAATGCTCCCACGCCGCCTGGCTTGGTGCACCGTCAGGTGATGGGGCCCACTAAGCCAGTGGCAACGAATAAGGACAATTCCGTTGCCTGTAAAACGGTCGCATCCTCCGGTGCTGCCCTGCATGGCGGCAGCGAGACAACGCCCCCTCATGCGACTCTGCCTGCGCGCAGTGTGGTGCAATCGCAGTCCTCGCATGAGTATCCACTGCAACGGGCGAGACCCGGTGCTGTTGCATGCGCCGCGGCCTTGAGCACACGGGGCGGCAGCAAAATGCCCGAGCCACGGCGTTTACCCGCATCGTTGCAACCACTGCAGCGAAGGCCGACCACCGACACCAGTTTGAATAACTGGCTCGGCGCAGCACAAGCGCCATCAATGAGCGATGGCAGCCACGTACAGCGCTCGGCAAGGTCGGATCGCAGCCGGATCGAGCCGCAAGTGGCGGATGCAAGCGTAGCGCGTGATTGGGCAACACGTAGCTCCCGCAGTGGCTCGCCAGACGTTGTCGCGGCCATGCCGGTGGTGCAGTCTCGCTCGGCGCAGCAATTTGTTCAGCGTGAAACCGCGGTCGCAGGCAATAGATCAGGAATGCCGTCTGGCGAAGGCGCCAACATCGCAGCAAGTCCGACTCTGGGAAACGCAGGAGCGATGCGCGATAGCCATGCCCTCGCGACAGCCGAGCCTTCAGGGCAGTTGTCTCCGGCTGAGTTGGGGCACGTCGCCGATCAGGTGTACGAGTTGATCGAACAGCGGCTGACGATAGAGCGGGAAAGCATGGGTTTGTAGGGCAATACGGGAGAACGTAGTCATGGAACTTGAACACGCCACGATCGAAGTTGTGCAGCCCTCAGGTGGGGGCGCGCCGATTGAGGTGCTATTTAATCCACGCGAGTACAAGCTCGCAAGGAGCAACCAGTTTTCGGAGGTCGCCGTGCCTGGTTTGGCCTCGCCCCCGCTGCAATTCGGTAGGGGCAATGCGCGCACGCTGGCGATGCAGCTTTTCTTCGACACCTATACGTACGAGTGGGGCATAGACGTACAGACCTACACGGACAAGATCCTGGCGCTGTTAGAGATCAATGCCGAATTGCACGCGCCGCCGATCTGCAAGTTCACTTGGGGCAAGAAATTGCAGTTCGTGGGCGTTCTCGAGCGTGCCGACCAGACCTTCACGCTCTTCCAGCCGGATGGGACGCCGGTGCGCGCAACCCTGGATGTGACGTTTAAAGAGTATGTCGAGGATCAGACCGACCGGCAGTCAGCAAATTTCGTAAAGCAGTATGTTGTACGTCGCGGTGACACGCTTTCCAGTATTGCCAATGAAAAATATGGCGATCCGGCGCTTTGGCGTCCGATTGCCTATGCAAATGGAATTGTCGATCCGCTAACACTCGTTCCGGGCCGGGCACTGCTCGTACCGGCAATTGAATGAGGACTTGGGGGTATGGGAACAAGCTACGCCCCAAACTTTTCAATTGAGATCGGCGGTAAGAAATTTTCACATGGAACGACAATTGATGTTCTTTCAGTCAGTGTCACGGAAACCGCCGACCGAGCAGACTCATTTACTATCTCGCTGCGAGATAGACATGAGGAGTATGCAAGGTTTCCGGCGGGTGCGAAGTTGAAATGGATGGATGATGATGCCTTTCAAGAGGGCAAATCTGTTGTTATTGAGATGGGTTACGGGAAAGATATGAGACAGGTTATGTTGGGTGAGATTACGGCGATAAGTCCGAGTTTTCCTGAGAACGGTATGCCCACGCTTAGTGTTCGCGGGTTCAACTATTATCACTGGCTGCAACGCAAGCGGCGGCGTGAGTCGTTCGAGACCACAACCGACAGTGGTATCGCCGAGGAGCTCGCAAAAGACCTCAAGCTGCAAGTAAAAGTCGATGCCACAACGGTAGAGTATCCTTTGATCACTCCCAAAGGTGATACCTATCACGGGATACTGGGCAAACGCGCCAAGCGCATCGGCTATGAAGTTGTGGTCAATGAGAAGACGCTTTTTTTTCAGGAGCCGCGTTACATCAAAGAACCGAGCTCGATCATGGCGTTGGAATGGGGCAGGGATCTACGCAGTTTTGCGCCCAAGGCAAAGACATACGGACTCATCACAAAGGTCAATGTTAGGGCGTCTCAGACGGCTGAAGGAGGCGGAAAGAAGGCCATTGTTGGTGAGGCCCTGGCGGGCGATGAACGTGTAAAGCTCGGCGAGCAGGCGGGCTCACAAATTGCAGAAGAAATATTCGGAGAAAATTCTGTGCAGGTGGAAGAACGCGATATCGTCAGCCAGGAAGAGGCAAACATTATTGCGCGGGCCAGGCTGGAGAATAAGTCCATGGAGTACATCACCGGTCGTGGCGCGTGTATTGGCAATAGCAAGCTCAAACCGCGAACCGTCATTGAGCTGAAGGGCCTGGGTCAGCGTTTTAGCGGTAACTACTATGTGACCTCCGTTACCCATACCATCGATGCCAGTGGCTATCGTTGTGACTTTGAAGTGAAGAGGAATGCCCGATGAGTCTGACTGAGTTATTGCATAATACCACTCAAACGGAAGAGCAGAGCCGCAAGAACATCTACGGTGTCGTGGTTGGGGTCGTAAAGGACATCAAGGACCCAAAAAAACTGGGGCGTGTTAAGGTGGACTTTCCTTGGATGGGTGAGGCCGCGGAGGCGGTCGCTATGACCTCGGAGGATGAGAGGGCGCATAGTTACTGGGCACGCATCGCAAGTTTTATGGCCGGCAGTGGCCGTGGAGCCTATTTCGTGCCCGAGGTCGAAGATGAAGTGTTGGTTGCGTTCGAACACGGAGTGATCGAAAGGCCATATGTCATTGGTGCCTTGTGGAACAAGGACGATCCGCCGCCCGAGGAAATGGATGCCGATGGAAAGAATCATATCAGGGCGATCTATTCGCGCGCCGGCCATATTATCACTTTCGATGACAATACCGAGGAGTCGGTAGCCAAGGTTACGATACAAAGTAAGGTGGGCCATCAGATGGTCCTGGATGATAAGGACGATAAAGGCAAGATTGAGCTGAAGACCAAGGCGGGCCACCTCATTACACTGGACGATGCGGGTGGCACGATCACGGTAAGCGATAGCGGTGGTAATACCATCGTACTTGATGCCAACGCCAATTCATTGAGTATTCAAACCGGTGCGAATGAAGAACACGAGGTGGGTGGCGATCTTACGATTAATGTCTCCGGGAGTGCTACGCTTTCGGCTTCATCGTCTGTGACCATAGACAGTAGTGATATCAAACTTGGCGCCTCGGCCTCACTGACCTTGGTGAATGATTCATTTCTGGATGCGTTTAACACACACACACATTTGGGAAACCTGGGTGCGCCAACCGCACCGCCCACTATCCCAGCCATAAAGAACGTGCATAGCACCCAGAGTACCAAGGGGGCCTAGCGATGAGCAGCGAGTTTCTGGGCGTAGGGTGGAAGTTTCCGGTGCAGCTGGCAGATGACGGCGAGCTTGCCTTGTCCTATTACGACCAGGATATACAAGAATCGATCTGGATCATTCTCAGTACCGCGCCTGGCGAGAGGGTCATGCGACCGGATTTTGGCTGCGGCATTTATGATCTGGTGTTTGCCCAAAATAATACCCGTACCGCTGGACTCGTCGAGTTCTCGGTGAGGCAGGCGCTGGAGCGTTGGGAACCCCGTATCCTGCTGCTGGAGGTGAGGGCCGAGGCAGATCCGTCCGATCCTTATGTGTTATTGATCCATATCGACTATCAAGTGCGGGCGACCGACAGCCGTATGAACCTGGTTTATCCGTTTTATCTGGAAAGGGCGGAGTCGGCATGATGTTAGAGGCATCCAAGTTCAATATTCGTGGACCCAAGGGTGAGTCGATCGCAAACGCCGAGGAGGCGGTGACGAGCATGACTCATGTCCTCGAGGACACAGGCTGGCGTGGACAGCAAGGCGGTGTGGGCGACGCATTGGTAAACTTGTTTGGACGATTCGTCGAGCTCATCTTCAATCGCCTCAACCGGGTGCCGCAGAAGGCCTTCCTCGCGTTTCTCAACGGAGCGGGACTCAAGCTGTTGCCACCCAGGGCAGCATCTGCCGTGGTCAAGTTGGTTCCCGATCCTGGGGCCGTGGATTTCATTCGGGTCCCCTCTGGTACGCAAGTCGCGACGGTCAAGTCAGAAGATCAGCCGGAAATTATTTTTGAGACCGAGCGCGATGTCGTCCTCACTACGGCAACGCTCCTGCGTTGTATCTCCTTTGATTCCCTTGCCTATAGTGACAATACGCTCATTGCCAGGGCAGAGGTGGATGGTGTCTTCGGCGCTTTTGAGGGGAGAGAGGAGCGTCCGAGAAGATTGTATATCGGAGATAGTGAGCTGCTCGCGTTCAGCGATGAGAGTATCAAGCGAGCTGCCGTTGTTACATTCCAGTTCGTCGTTGCCAAGGGCGGCGATCCGGATAGCGATGGCTGGGTGCTCTCGTGGCTATATTGGAATGGTGAGCAATGGGCAAGCCTGGTCGATGCAGGGGCCTATGTCGACGACGGTACAGACGGATTCAAGAAATCAGGGGCTGTTATTATTGGTCGTCTCCCGGAATTGTTTGAGACGCAGATTGGTGGTGAAACTGCGCGTTGGTTCGCCTGCGATTTAAAGGGCGGAAGCGCTCGTAGGCATCTCCCCGTTATCAGTGATGTAACCATAACGCTAAGCATCCAGCTCACGCCCGTGTGGGCGCCACCCGACGCGCTTTTTAACGTGATCCAAGCCGGTACCATCTTCACGCCGCTAGACCCGCAGGCTGAGTTCTTTCCGCTAGGGCAACGCCCGAGCCGCTTGGATACGTTTTATATCAGATCAGATGTCGCGTTTAGCAAGCCCGGTGCGAGGGTTGAGATTTCCGTTGAGGAAATCGGGTTGCCAGATTTGATTGGTGACGCGACGGACATTGACGCGCTGGAACTCGAGTGGGAGTACTACAGCACCGAAGCCTGGCGCAAGCTGGGAAAAAGTACTCGCACCGGGTCCACACCTGAACGACTAAACTTCACGGATGCCACAAAGGCATTCACCGTTTCCGGAGAGAATCTTATCATTGGCTTTGACGTTCCGCAGGAGTCTGAAGGTGAGGATCAGGAAAAGCCTTTTGCGACAGTGAAGGTTAATGGAGTGGAAGGTTATTGGATACGGGCGCGTGTGAAATTTGGAAGCTATGATGAGCCCGGTGGCATGAAGTCCCTGGGTGAGGGACAATACGAGTGGGTCGCGCCCAAGAGTCACCCGCCACTCATAAAACACCTAGCCCTTCGCTACACGGGTTTTTCAGTTCCCGACGTCGGCCCGATTCGCGTGCAGCATTGTCGCAGCGAGATTGACGGGACGGGCTACAACCAGCTGCCCTTGCTATTGGCCCAGCGACCCTTTACGCCGTTTGGCGCCGTCGAAGAGGGCTCTGCCATGTATCTAGGCTTCGATCGAAGCTTTCCGCACGGCGAGTGGATGCAGCTATTGTTGGACGTGCCACCCTCGGCGGTGCCGACTGTGCAAGCACCGTTGGTCTCTTGGGAATATTGGAATGGTGAATGGACCGCGCTGCGGGTGTCGGACGGTAGCCGGGGCTTGAGTGTGCGCGGCTATCTAGGCTTTTTCGCTCCCGGTGACCAGCGGGCGCATGAGGCCTTTTCCCAAAGCGCGTATTGGCTTCGTGCCTACCCACATCGTGCCCCGGTTGCCAATGCAGGGCCGGACCAGCCGCGCATCATCGCGAGTAATGGCAAAGCCTCGGTAACACTGACGGCCTTGGGTTCGGGTGCTCGCGGCAGGCAGGAAATCCGCCGCTACATCTGGCGTCTGCGTTCATCCAGTGCTGCACCGGTGGCCGAGGTGATAGATAAAGTCAAGACGGTTTCGACGAGTGGGCGCGAAGTCAAGGTTGAGATCGATGCGTCGCCATCGCGCGCATCGGGTAACCGTGTGATAGTCAAGTATATCGTGCGCCGATTCGGTCAGGATCAGGCGGAGCTGGTTCCAACTACCGTGATGCCGTATATCAGGCGTATCATCACCAATGCGGTACCCGTGCAAAACGCGGAAACCATCCGAAACGAAGTGCTCGGATCGAGCGATGATAAGCCGAATCAGCGATTCAGCGTGTTGCGCACGCCTATTTTGCCGGGAGGCCGGCTTGCGGTTCGAGAGCCGGATCGCCCGCCCCAAGAAGAGCTGTCAGTGCTCGGCACGGAGTTGCGGGCCGATGACCCACATGCCGAAGTGCTGGTAGATTCCGCACAGCCGTCTCCAGGTGAAGGGGTTTGGGTGCGTTGGCATCTAGTGGATGATTTTCATGGATCTTCGCCCTCGAGCCGGCATTTCACCCTCGATCCCATCAGCGGTGAAATCGGCTTCGGTGATGGCAAACGGGGTAAGATCCCTCCCGTTGGCCGTAACAATATCATGGTACTTCAGTACCGCACGCACAGCAGCGGCCAGGGCAATGTCCCGGCCGGTGCGATCACTGTCCTGCGCAATCCCAGCGGTGAGCTGGCTAACATAAAGCGTCTTGCGAATTTTGAAGCCTCAGCCGGTGGTTCGCAAGCCGAGAACATCGATAGTGTCAAGCTTCGCGGTCCGCAGACTCTCAAGCACCGCGAGCGAGCCGTCACCTGCGAAGACTTTGAGTGGCTTGCCAAAGAAGCGACTGCAGAGGTAGCGCAAGCGCGATGTCTAGCGGTTCGAAATCGCCTTGGCACGCCAGAGCCCGGATGGATAACCGTCGTTATTACGCCGCAGAGTTCAGTAACCAAGCCGATTCCAAACACGACCTTGTTGCGCACGGTGCAGAACTACTTAGAGCAACGTGCATTAACCAACTTGCAGGCCGGTAAACAAATCCATGTCAAAGGGCCGGAATACATTGAGACGACAGTTATGGCCGATGTCGTAGCAAAGGAACCCGAAAAGGCGGACGAGATCGAGCTCGCTATTATCCAGCGGTTGGAGACCTTCCTTCATCCCTTGCAAGGTGGACCACAGAGAAGCGGCTGGGATCTCGGACGTGATGTGTATATATCAGAAATCTACACGGAAGTTGAGGCCGTGGAGGGCGTGGATTATGTGAGCCGATTAAGCTTACAGGCCTCATTGCAACAATATCGAATCGAGCTTGAATCCAATCGACCAATCCCTTTCGACGTGCCGCAAGGGAGTCAAGTTGCCAGTTTTGACGAACGTATCAAGTTGGTGCTTGCAACTCTCTTACCTAAGACACGAGAGGGTGAAGAAACTCCCACCACATGGCACATCTCAGTCCATGGGTTCAAGGTGGGTGATCGTGTTGTCATCGTCGCCAGCGATAACTCTATCATAGAACAAAATCTGACCATCGTTGCATTTGATGGCGATAGAGTCATCTTCTCCGAGCCTTTCGTGCCCAGCATCGTTGACTGGGAGCGCCGTGACGGATTGGCGTCAGAGGATCTCGGTCTGCGGTTGCCCCTACAACGCGATGGCGCACTCACAGATCATGCGGGGAGAATCCTAGGCCTGAACATTCTGTTTTTTGAGCAAGGCCAGCGATTAAGTATTGGGGCGGGCGGGAAGCGAGATCCTCGTATGGAATTTCTGCCGATTACGCATGTTGAAAATTCTACTAATCGTGTCTTTGTTCCGCAAGGCCATCTCGTCTATTCGGGCAGGCACGATATTGAAATGGTGCTGGAATAGAGCTATGCCGATACCATTACCTAACCTTGACGATCGTGGCTTCACCGATCTAATGCATGAAGTCCGGGCACTGATACCCCGGTACGCGCCGGTTTGGACAAATCATAATGCCTCCGATCCGGGCATCACACTGCTAGAACTATTTGCCTGGTTAACGGAGGCCATGATCTACCGCATCAACCGCTCGACTGATGTCAGCGAAGCAAGGTTTTTGGAGCTGCTGGGCGCTAGCTTCTCCCCGGCACGTCCCGCGAGTATAACGCTGCTTATCGTTGCTCAGGGGCTAGGCAGGGAAAAAGCGATACTACGTGGAACGGCACTGCTTGCCGATAGAGCGGATGGGCGTCCACCCTTGAGCTTTGAAACTGGGCATGATGTGCTTCTAAAGCGCCAGCTGCGCGAGGGAAGCGAGTTCTTTGAAGCTCGAGTATCTTGCGTTCAAGTGACAAGGATAGAGAAAGAGAAAGTCGGCACTAGCGACGGGACGGCCTTTCAACATTTTTCGCTTGCGACTCCCCACATTGTGCCCAATATTGCAGTGGACCTTCCAGCTGAGCTGGCGGTTATGGTCGATAGTGTTCCATGGACTTTTCGGGAGACGCTGCTGGATTCAGGGCCCGACGATACACATTTTACCGTCGATGCGCGGATGAACCGCATTCAGTTCGGCGGCGGCAGCGGAATGATACCACCCCATGGTGCCGAGATTCTTGTGACATATCAGGCGACACAAGGAGAGATTGGTGAGCTCGCAGCGGAAACGCAGTTCCAGTTTGTGCATGACTTAAGCATGGAGCCCGCTATCACTTTGGAAGGACGGCTTGTCGATGGAAGCCATCCCACCGGCCTGGACGAGGCCCGCCGGTTTGCTATCGATGCGCTGAGAACCAAGAATCGAGCAATTACTAGTGACGATTTTGAGAGCCTGTTGTTAGGTCACGCCGATTATAAGCTTGCACGCGCGAAATGTGTGCCTGGGTGGGACCTGACGGCACAAGAGGACCGGCAAGTACGAGCGGACCACGCCAGCATCATCGTGGTGCCGGACAAGCAGGACGAAAGACCCATGCCGACAGCGGAGGAAGTCGACAGGATATATGAATTCCTCGATGAGCGCCGTTTAATCACCTGCCGTCACCACGTGGTGGGACCGACATACCTTGATATCAAAGTCGAGACAGAAATCGTGACGAACAAACAGCGTCCAAACACTCAGGTGATAGCGGATCTAGCCGCTAACTTGAAGGCGTTTTTTCATCCCCTTACAGGTGGTCCAGGAGATGGGGCAATAGGTTGGCCCTTTGGACGAGACGTTCATCTATCAGAAGTCTTCGAAGTTATCGAGAATAGCCCCGGCGTTGATCACGCCGAGGCCGCGGCCTTGAAGAGCCGGGATATCACAGGCGAGTGGCAAGAAGCCGGAGAGCGAATCGAGCTTATGCAACAGGGATTGGTGAGCCTCGTTATTGATACGCACGCTGATATCCGCATCCGGGAACAATACTAGCACAGGTTCTGTGAAATGATGATGCAGGAACGAAAAAATCAGGCCATCGACTACCTACCGGCCATATACCGGGACGAGGGTCTGCTCGAGCCATTCTTGCAGCCATTTGAAGAGGTATTCACAGGCTTTGGCGGTTTGTTATCGGATATCGATCGCTATTTTTCACCGGCCTTTACCGATCCCGAATTTTTGCCATGGCTGGCAGGATGGGTGGCCCTCGTTTTGGATGAAGATTGGGATGAAGCGAAGCGTAGGCGTCTGATCAGTGAGGCGGTCGAGCTTTATCGCTGGCGCGGCACCGTGCGCGGCCTGCAGCGTTATCTGGAGATCTATACCGGGCTGCAACCCGAAATTCGCGAATGGCACTGGCCAGGGGGTATGCAGATTGGAGTGGCCTCCCGCATTGGGTGGTTTGATTCCGATGTCGGCCAGGGAAACAAAATTCTTAAAGCGAGCCAAAAAAAACCGATCGAGTATAGGGACTACTACGTGGTCGATACCGTTGATGAGATTCAGGGCCGAGTGAAGACCGTCAAGAAGTATTACCGAGCGGATCGGGTAGCGAGCGTGCAGCTGGGAAGCGATGAGCAAGGCCCCTTCGTTGTCATTGATCATCTGGATTACGGCATTCTCAGACACACAGGCAGCGTGACGCGACGCGATCAGATAATCGATGAGCAGTACAGCCTGTTGATGGAGACGCAGGGTGGTGAGGTATCTACAACGTACCACGCCGACACGGTCCTCGTCGACGAAGTCAGCGATCTACCTTATCGCTTCATTGTGGACGTGCACGTTCCGCTTGAAGACGTGGACAAGATCAAGCTGGATAAGGTTCGGGCGATTGTGGATTTAGAGAAGCCGGCACATACCGTCTACTATCTCAAGCTAACGACGAATCTCCGTGAGTACGAGTTGCTACCCATGCAGATCGGGCAACGCTCGAGGATTGGGGTAGACACCGAGTTGATGTGATCTTAAGGAAGCACAGACCATGACTAAT
Source organism: Acidiferrobacterales bacterium (assembly GCA_947258385.1). GTDB lineage: Bacteria > Pseudomonadota > Gammaproteobacteria > Acidiferrobacterales > SZUA-150 > CAMYII01. Next base: position 123,519 of record CAMYII010000105.1, on the reverse strand, counting down.
CTACCAGAATTTAAACGCATGAATTTCTTCACCGGTTTCTTCACCACAGCGAATGACTGGGAAGATGGGCAGGCCTATTTTGTGGAGAAGCGCAAGCTGCACAATCGGCGCCTGCACACGCCTGGTGTTTTGCATGGTGAGGGAGAGGAACTAAAAATCCAGGCGACCGTGGGATTAAAGTATCAGGTCTTGCCAGGGGCGGCGCTAGATGCCAATGGGAATGAAATCTATCTCGGCAGCAGTCGTGAACTTGGACTCGTTCCCGATGAACTGTCCTTGCCAAGGGTCGTCTACATCGCAGTGAGTTATCACGAGGAAGACTCGGACTATGCTGAGAACGTCGATGCGAAGGAATACAGTGGTTTTACCCGGGTCGCAGAGATTCCTCGAATCGAGGTCAAGACCACGCAGCCGGATAATGAGACTTGGATAGAGTTGGCACGCATCGATTTACAGGCCGGGGTAGAAGGAATATCGAATCCAGCAGATCCAAGCCATCCTGGTCCCAATGAGATTGACCGCAGACACGTGGTGTGGGCGGGATCCGTGGGTATTGCGGAGCCTGGACTCTCGACCGCAGATGTCGGTGAGATCGGCCAGCACATGACGGATACGAGACGCGATTTTGCCGCATTGGGCCTACGATTCCCGGTCATCTCAATTGTCGATGTTCGTCATGCCGCCCTCACCATAGACATGCTGGCGCGCAGCGACAGCCTCCCGTTCGATCGCGTCCCAGATGTTTTGGCGGTGCTGGCGGCGGTTGAGGGGGATGTCGGTCAGGAGTTGGGGCTGGCCTATCCTGCGCTTGTCACAAAGTCGGAATTCATTGCCTATCAAACCGCTGTCGATGCGTTGCACGAAGCGCTAAGGGAAGGTGGGGAGCATCAAGTGCTGTTAACGCGGCAAGCCGCGGTAGCGGAAGCAGCAAGAGAGCTGTCCGAGGTCGTTGTCCGGGCGCCCGTCGCCGATGCGGGGGAATCCAGCACCATCAACACCACAGGCAGCGAGGCGACCGTATTGCTGGATGGCAGCAAATCGCAGGCGTTCGGCGATCACGTGATTGCGACTTACCGCTGGGATAAAAGGAGTTGATTTACTCCGTGTTAGCTCGCGGGGAAGCGTAATACGGAATTCTTAAATTTGACGAGGAGCCGATGCCATGGCCACCAGATTCCCAATTGAAACCAACGAGCCTACTATCGAAGTCGACCTTCCAGTAGGGACACATGTGCTCGAGCTGATCGTAGAAGACAGCGCCGGCCTCAGAAGCGAGCCAGACATCGTCACTATTGTCGTGGTGGGGATACCTGCGATTACGGATATCAACCCGAAACGAGGAGTACCGGGCGATCAAGTGATTCTCACCGGCCAGAACTTTGTTAACGTTCAGCAGGTCGTATTTGGCGCCGCGGTTGCCCAGTCCTTTAACGTAGACTCAGACACGCAGATCACGGCAATCGTACCCCAGGATGCCTGGACCGGAAGAATAAGGGTAATCGCCCAGGAAGAAGAGGCAGTCAGCCCAGACGACTTCGTCGTCGAGCACGTTACGATTGAGATCGATCCACCAGTAGTTGAAGTCGATCAGGGCGGGGCACAACAGTTTACGGCAAACGTGGGCGGCACATCGAATACCGATGTTAATTGGACTGTCAGCGCCGGGGGCGGAACGATCGATGGGAATGGTCTGTACACGGCGCCGGACTCACCCGGCGAGTTCGAGGTTACTGCCACCAGCGCAGCGGACCAAAACGTAGCGGCCAGCGCCACGGTGACCATACCTGAAATAAGCATTACGATTGTACCGCCCGCGGCCAGTATCTTAGTCGGCAAGCAAAAACGATTCACCGCTGAAGTCGCGGGCACTGTCAATACTGCCGTAGAGTGGAGCGTGCAGGGTGGTGATGCCAATGGCACGATTACCGCAGGCGGGACCTACACGGCACCGAATGAACCCGGCCTCTACACGGTGAACGCTCAAAGCACGGCCAATTCTAGCAAGACGGCATCGGCGGATGTCACCGTGGACGAGGTCTCCATTAAGATCACGCCCGTATCGGCCAATATATTGCCGGGACAAACACAGAAATTTACCGCTACGGTCACTGGCATGACAGAAAAGGCCGTTACCTGGAGTATTGTCGAAGGGGCGAGTGGTGGCAGTATCGATAATACTGGACTGTATACGGCGCCCAGCCCGGCTAACACGACGGAATTCCACGTGCTCGTCACAAGTGATGCGGATCCCCGCGTCAAGCTTCAGGCACCCGTGACGGTCGAAGTTGTGCAGGTGACTGCTATCAGTCCTGCCTCCGCAACGCTGGATCAAGGGGCGGCTCAACAATTTAGCGCAACTGTTGCAGGCACGTTATCCAAAGGCGTTCAATGGGCCGCGACTAAGGGAGCGGTAGCTCAAAACGGGTCGTACCAGGCGCCGGCTTCCGCCGGGGTGGATACCGTCACCGCGACCAGTCAACGTGACCCGAGCAAATCGAAGAGTGCCTCGGTTACCGTGAGATCTGTCGCGATCAACATTAGATCACACGCGTCGTCGGTCAGCACGGGAGGGAAGATACAGTTCGAAGCGAATGTCACAGGCACTACCAATCACGCCAAGCACTGGTTCGCCTCGGCCGGATCGATAAACGAGTCTACCGGCTTGTTTACCGCGCCCAGTAGCGTCACCACTGTGACCATCACAGTGGAGGCTGATGCCAATCGCGGCGCAGAGGATACGACCAGCATTTCTGTCACGAAGTCTAAAGATAAAGAAAAAGAAAAAGAGAAAGAGAAAGAAGTCAAAGATAAAGACAAAGAGAAGGAAACGAAAGAGAAAGAGAAAGAGCTTAAAGAGAAAGAGAAAGAGTTCAAAGAGCGCGAGAAGTTTAAAGATGTTGAGATACCGGCGCCGGCAACACCGATGAGCAAGAAGGGTGAGGTTGGTATGGTGGTAACGGAAGGATCAACCCAGGACCTGCCTTTAGATGGCGAGATGGGCCATGCCTTCATTCGTCCGGAGGAGCGACCCGATGTCAGTGGAGCTTGACCGTGAAAGGTCAGCGGAGAATAAAATGATTGTCGTACTTGCGCATCATTGGGATTCGGAGGCTCGCATGCTGGTTGAGCGCTGGGCACGTTATGGGGCGTCACTCATGACGCCCGCTGATCTTTCCTCGTCGGGTTGGTCTTATAGGGTGCCTGATCTGGGTGCTACGAAGATGGTCGTATCCCAAGAGACGATCTGCAGTGCTGATGTTGTTGGTGTTTATACCCGCATCCCTGCTATTGTTGGGTCAGATGTTTATCATATTGCGCTTGAAGACCGTGCCTATGTCGTTGCTGAGATGAATGCCTTTCTGCTGGCGCTGTTGACCAGTATCAATTGCCGCGTGATTAACCGACCGACGGCCAACACGCTTTCCGGACCCAATTGGCGCCAAGAGCAGTGGTTGGCGCTGGCATCGAAGCTCGGTATTCCAGTCGCGCCTGTGTGCCACGGTGTGCAATACGATGTGGCCTCCTCATCACCACGGCAAGAGGATATTTTGTCTTTCAGAGAGTCAATAACATTGACGCTACTCGATGGACGCTCCTTTACCAGTGCCGATCAGGTCCTAACTAGGCGTGCGTATTCACTTGCCCAGGCGGCCCATGTCGATTTATTGTCCGTCACATTCGCCAGATCTGATGATGAGTTCATTCTTCTGAATGCCGATCCTTGGCCTGTCTTGACCGAAGAAATTGTGGAAGCGATGCCGCCCTATTTCTTTGAATGGTCGAGCCTATTAGAGCAAGCCGGAACTGCCTAAAATGATTCTGCTGTGGGGAATATTGGAAGACGGCCCACTGGCGTGTGTTCACGAGGTGCTTGAGCGACGGCGTACCCCCTTTGTTCTGCTGGACCAATATCAGTTACTCGATACGCAGATCGAGAGCAGGTATAACGGATCCATTCACGGTTATCTTCGGGTCAATGAGCAGCGCGTCGAGCTGAGTCAGGTGACGGCGGTCTACGTACGTTGCTGGGACTGGCGTCGGCTGCCTGCACTGCAGGAGGCAGGTGAGCAAAGTGCCGCGTGGATGCACGCAGTCGCATTGGAACAGGCGCTGCTTACGTGGCTGGAAGTGACACCTACGCTGGTAGTGAATCGCCTTTCCGCCATGGCGTCGAATGGTTCCAAGCCGTATCAGGCATCGTTGATCAATGCCCTCGGCTTCAAGGTCCCGGAGACCCTGGTCACGACAAGCCCCGATGCGGTCATCGATTTTTATCGACAGTACGGAACGCTCATTTATAAGTCGGTGAGCGGCGTGCGTAGTATCATTGCCAAGCTTACCCGCGATAAATTCGATCGTCTTGAGGCGATCAGGTGGTGCCCGACACAATTCCAGGAATATATACCGGGAACTGACTACAGGGTACACGTGATCGGTGATGAAACCTTTTGTGTGCAAATTCTGTCTCAGGCCGATGACTATCGTTATGCGAGCAGACAGGGTTTCGATGTCGAGATGCGTCCTGTCGAGTTGCCCGATGAATTGCTCGCGCGCTGCGCACGGCTTACCAAAGGGCTTGGCTTGGTCGTTTCAGGAGTAGATCTGCGACGTACGCCAGACGGTGAATGGTATTGTTTCGAAGTCAATCCCTCGCCGGGGTTCAGCTACTATGAAAAGCGCACAGGCCTTCCCATGGCAGAGGCGATGGCGCGCGTATTGACTGATACGAAGAAAAACCAAACTAGAGTAAGTACCTAGCAAAAACTGTGGTAGGTCAGCAATTTTAATGAGTAACGTGATCAACCTGGCAATAGTCACGCATTACGTGCTATCGGGCTTCGGCACGGTGCATATGTTGTGACCGCCTATGCAACGCTTATCCGCATCTAAATCTGCGATCCTTGTGTCATGCATCATGCCAACTCACAATCGGCGCCTGTTTGTACCCAAGGCAATCGAGTATTTTCAGCGCCAGGACTATACAGATCGTGAACTGATCATCGTGGATGATGGTAGTGATGCTGTCTCAGACCTAATCCCCGTCGATCCCCGTATTCGATATATCCAATTCGATCAAAGATACAGCTTGGGCACTAAACGCAACCTTGCCTGCGAAGAGGCGCGTGGCGAGGTAATCATTCATTGGGATGATGACGATTGGATGGCCGAGCGACGCATTCGCTATCAGCTTGATGCTTTGCTGGCGCACAATGCGGATATCTGTGGCTTGAATGAGATGTTGTTCTATGACCCCGTCACACGCCGGGCTTGGCGTTATCGGTTTCCATTCCAGCGCAACATCCAACTCGTGGCGGGCGGTAGCCTCTGCTACACCAAGCGGTTTTGGTGCGAAAACCGGTTTGCGGAGGTGGATGTGGGCGAGGACACTCTTTTCATCTGGAGCAAGCGGCCGAAGAAGCTGATGCCGCTTGCTGACTTCGCCGTTTATGTAGCGATCACTCACGCCGCAAATACTAACCCGCGTAGAATTAACGGCAGTCGGTGGTGTCGATATTCCCTAGAAAAGGTTCATACGCTCATGGGCAGGGATTTTGATTTCTACCTTCAAGTATCATCGAAGAACAATAAGACGACACTCTGTATGCCAGATACAGCGAAAACGCACAGCGGTGCCTCAAGAAAGCAAATAACCGCCAAACAGCCGCTTGTTACCTGTATCATGCCCACGCGCAACCGCCGTCCCTTTGTGGTGCAGTCGCTGAAGTATTTTCACCGTCAGGACTATCCATCTAAAGAGCTGGTCATCGTGGACGATGGGGACGATGATCTCTCCGATCTCACTGCGTTCGATGATCGTATCCGATACATCCGCCTCAAAAAAAGGGTCAGTGTAGGAGAGAAACGTAATTTGGCCCTGCAACAAGCCGCTGGGTCGATCATAGCGCACTGGGATGACGATGATTGGTACGCGCCAGACCGGCTCAGTTACCAGGTGAAAGCGCTTCGGGAAAGCGATGCCGACATCTGCGGGCTCGATGTCGGCTTGTTCTTCGATATTTGCGAACAGAGTTTCTGGCGCTGTACGCCTGCGCTGCACAGAAATATGTTCTTTGCCAATATCCATGGACGGTCGATGATGTACCACCGCAAGGTCTGGGAGCGTTTAACAAAGTATCCGAATAGATCGTTAGGAGAAGATGCTGATTTTCTCAAAGAGGCCTTGGCACGCAATGCCAGACTCGAAAAGCTGTGCGATGGCAATAAATTGATCTATATCAGGCATGGTGCCAACACGTGGCAGTTCACATGCGGTCAATATATCGACGCAGGAGGTTGGCAGGTTGTAGAACAGCCCTCTTTTATGCTGCTAGATGACATGCGCTTTTACAGCAGACTGCGTCAAGAGGCTGATTCGTGCTCGGGGCATCCCGTTGGTCTGACTGCCTGGGGACGAAATTCCGCATGTAGTACTGAATCAAAAGACGGTTCGCCGCACGCTGGGACTGATTTGCGTGTAACCGTCTCGATACCGTATTTTGGTTGTGCCGATACGATTCGCCGGGCAGTTGAGAGTATTCTTGGCCAGGTACACCGAGATCTTACCTTGGTCGTGGTCAATGACGGAGATGAGTCGCCGTGGCGGCTGCTCGAGGATATCGATGATGAGCGTCTGATCCGCTTTGATTTGCAAAGCAACCGGGGTCGGTATTTTGCCGATGCGGTCGTGTTGAACGCCACAGACTCAACTTATTTTCTAGTTCAAGATGCCGATGATTGGAGCGAGCCAGAACGCATATCGACCTTATTGCAATACCTACATAAAGAACAAGCTGTAGGGGCATTCTCCGCTTCAAAGAATCACTATGAGCGGGGTCAAAAGGGGAAACGCATTATTCGGCAACGCCCAAATCAGCGCCTGGAACTAAGTGAGAGGCTTGTACACCATATCGATCACACCGGGTTGTACGAAGTGTCGGCTCTGCACGCTATCGGTGGTTATTATGGCGGTTTCCGTGTCGGTTACGATACGCTCATTACCAATCTGCTGCTTATGACAGGCCGGCTGGCCTTTACTGATGACGTTCTTTACCACCGCTTCATACGTGCAAGTTCTTTGACAAAAGGCCTTCCCACGAGAGTGGGATCAGAGATGCGTGCTAATGCACTCTCCCGGTTGAGACAAATGTATACCGAAGCGTTCTACATCCATAAGGAATTTCTACATGACAAGCTTGACCGTGAAGTTCTCTGTCAGAAGATCCGTGAGATCTGCTCACGATATATCGATCCTGAGTCCGCGACGGTCCTGAAAAACGAGTCGAGGCGTCTTCGTAGAACAATAGAACGTGATAATACGAAATCAAGCAATTCATCTCCTGTAAAACTGTGCCAATACAATCGCGATTTACCGGCTAGCCTAGATAGTATCGAAGTGGGAACTGGCAGCCACAACGCTCATCGCGCATCGACGCCCTTCTTCCCAAAGAAGTGGATTGCAGTTGTGATGACATATGAGCGACCTCTACAGCTGCTGGAGTTATTGCGCGACTTAGAAGAGGAAAAGAAGCGGGGTATCGATGTCGAAGTTCGCGTTTACGATGACGCGAGCCATTCCGATTATTCAGCGCCAAAAGTAATTATCGGACGAAATGGTTGGCGCTATTCGCGTGCCGATTTAAATCATGGCAAGCACCATTTCTGGCGCTGGATTTCACACGTATATCAGGAACTCATAGATATAGACTCAAATACACTGATTGCGTTCTTGCAAGACGATCTTAGGTTATGCAACCGCTTCTTTGAAAGGGCTGAAGCGGAATGGAGCGCGATTCAAGATTCATGCAAGGTTTCATTGAATATACATATTGACGAATCAAGAAATACTCGCCCATGTTGGACTGGGGTGAGACCAAGGCGCGTCGGATCTCAATGGCAAACACAGTGGGTCGATCAAATATTCGTAGCCGACCGACGTTTTCTTGAGGCAATTGATTTTGAGGTGCCCCCTGTGTCGTGGGATCGCTGGCGCCGTGATCCGAGTTTAAGTACCGGTGTTGGCCAGGCATTATCGAGAAAACTACATCGTGCGGGACTCCATATGTACCGCGTAGACAAGAGCCTCGTAGTTCATGTAGACGGTCAGTCCCTGATGAACAATGCGATACGTGATCTAGAATCGATGACAACTATGCGCTACATCGATGGTGTGGAAGAACTGGGGCGTCGACGACGACCAACCCGTATTATCGCTTCATTGGCGACGATCCCGAGCCGCGAATCCATGCTGCATAAAGTCGTCGATTGTTTATTGCCACAGGTAGATCAATTGAAAGTATATTTGAACAGGCACACGAAGATTCCAGAGTTTCTTAAGCATCAAAGTATTCAACTGGCATGGAGTGCAAATCATGGTGACCTGGGGGACTCAGGAAAATTTTTTTGGTGTGAGGACGACGAAGGCTACCTGCTTGCCTGTGACGACGATCTAATTTACCCTGAAGATTACGTCCCGAAGCTAGTCGCCGCGGTGGAACGTTACCGCCGGCAGGCGGTCGCAGGATTCCATGGAGTACTGCTAAAACCGAGAGTACGCTCATATTATCGTGACCGAACAGTCTATCATTTTTCTCAGCATTTAAAGAAGGATAAGAGCGTGCATATCGTAGGCACGGGATGTGCGGCATGGCATTCATCAGGTTTAGAGCTGAACATCGCACAATTCAAAATCCCAAATATGACCGATATATGGCTCGGGAAAACCTGCCAGGAACGACAAGTACCGGTCTTGACATTATCCCGAAAGGAAGGCTGGCTTCGGGCGCAGACGGTATCAGACTCAATTTATGATCGATATGTTCGAGATGACAGCATTCAGACTGGCGTGGTGACGGAACTTGGAACCTGGCGTGCGTTTCCAGTGAAAAGTTAAGTTGACTCCGTGCAAGGATCGGTACGACATAGTACGGGAAAGGTGGGAAATCAGAGACGGATTGTAAAAGTGTCTGCTGGGTTGAAGCTCTCAAGACCATTATGCCGTAGAACGGGACCGTCATATTTCGTCGTATAGCGTGTCAGCGATCGAGCAAGCATATCGAAGGGGATCACAAATGGCCCAAGTCGATGTTTTGATACCTACATATAACCGGAAGTGTTTTCTATCCGAAGCCCTGGAAAAGCTATTTTCACAGACCTTCCAGGATTTCAGGATTGTTATCTATGATGATGGTTCGACGGATGGGACGCAGAAGCATATTCCTAAGGATCGAAGAATTGTATTCCACAGGAGTGATCAAAACAGGGGGGTGGGGTACGCAAGAAATGCGCTTCTCGATGCTATCGAATCACCCGTCGCGTGCTGGCAGGATTCAGATGACATCTCTCATCCTCTGAGATTGGAGCAGGAACTGAATTTTATCCGAGAAGGCGGGTTTGAGATGGTCTTCACCCAGATGTATTTCTTTCATCACCCCAATCACTACACGCACACGAGAACTGTACATAGAATAGATATCTCGCGCTATACTTCCTTCAACGGCATCGTGGACAACACCAATTTTGCTACGGCTATGTTCTTGACCGCAACTCGGTCAATCCAGTTTGACGAAGAAAGGCGAAACGGGGGGGAAGATGTCGACTGGATTGTCCGTCTCGCGGAGAAGGGGACTAAGTTCGGACTAATACAGGAGCCTCTATACTACGTGCGCCGGCATCCTGGACGATTGACGGCTCGGCGCAGGAACAGTGTGTAACTGGTATGGATCAACAAGGAGGGTGTCAAAAGCCAGGACCAATGTAATTATAACTACGCTAAAACGCTATCTACTGGGGCGGGTCATTATCGACCCACCACGGTGTGCTGCACAACTTCAAGTGAAAAGGGTTTCGTGCCAAATAAGAACTGCAACTTGTTGCATTGGGTCAGCAATGACCCACTGCCAATCTTAATATGTCGAGTATTATTAGAATATTCAAGCAGTTATCAATAACTGGCAGGCTGGCACGTCGATTGCAAGTGAGAAATAAGTCATGCGAGTCAATCCGCAACGTTAAGCAAAATCACCACTAGACAGAAACGGCACTCATTTTGCTGTGCTGAACGTCCGTCAAGAAGAATGATAGAGCTAGAATGAAGCACGGAAAGGTTATCCAATTTTAGCCTAACAAAAAAATGATGCATGCGAGGTAATTGAGGATGAATGATCCAAAGTTTCAAATATACAAAGGTCAAGACGATCAACTTTATTTTCGTCTCCGCGCAAGCAATGGTGAGGTGATCCTGGTTAGCGAAGGCTATGTCTCAGAGTCGGGTTGTCGTAATGGCATTGGCTCGGTCAAGGAAAACGCAGCGAAGGATGAGCGGTATCAGCGTAACGTGGCGGGAGACGGTCAGTTTTATTTTGTGCTGGTGGCGGCGAACGGGGAGGTGATCGGCAACAGCGAGATGTATTCATCGGAAACGGCGCGCGATCAGGGAATCGAGGCCGTGAAGAAAACAGCACCGATTGCGCCAGTTGAGGTGGTTTCATAAAAGTCACCCTTAAAAGTGGTTAGCATAGACAGGCCTGGTGAGCAATGAGTGAGGAGAGGCAGCTATGAGCTGGTTATCGAAGATATTTAGCGGAAGTGTCGGTTCTGTAGTGGAGCAGGTGGGTGGTGTGGTCGACAAGTTTCATCTCAGTGGAGAAGAAAAACAGAACTTCAAATTAAAGCTCGAGGCCCTGCTCCAGCAACGCGACTCTGAGATCGAAGAAAGCCTTCGGTCTGAGTTGCAGGCCAAGGAAAGAATTCTTGTTGCTGAGCTGACTCAAGGGGATAGTTACACAAAGCGCGCCCGACCAACGGTGGTATATGCGGGACTGGTTTTCATTTTCGTTAACTATGTTCTGGTCCCAGTCATTTCAGATTTATTCGGTACACGCATGGAGGCATTTCAATTACCGACGGCATTTTGGGCCGGGTGGTCCGGGATTGTGGGAACGTGGAGTGTTGGCCGTACACTGGAGAAGCGGGGTGCGACGGATCGGGTGACCCGCGCCATTACCGGAAGTGGCCCCCGAAGCCGGCTGTTTGGAGAGGAAGAGGCTAAAGGCTAAAAGGGGTTAACGGTGAAAATCCAGAACCACGTTCTTAAGGGCAATGGGACCAAGTTTCAGGAATCGCCGAATCATGGTGGGAAGTTTTCGGCGGACCTACCGGATACGATTATCATCCATTATACCGCCGGAAGTTCGGCTAACTCCGCTGTTAAACATTTGTGTGACCCAAGGTCCAAGGCCTCTGCCCATCTGGTCGTGGGACGAGACGGTTCGGTGGCACAGCTCGTACCGTTTGACACAATCGCCTGGCATGCGGGGAGAAGCACATACGGCGGCCGGGTCGGCTTCAACAAGTATGCCATTGGCATTGAAATTGACAATGCAGGAACGTTCAAGAAAAGTGGTGCCGGATTTGTGGCCTGGTTTGGCACGGCCTACCCGGAGGAGGAGGTGATAGAGGCCGTGCATCGCAACGAGTCTTCACCGGCCTATTGGCATAAGTATACCGAGAAGCAGATCAATCTGGTTTATGATATTTGCTCTGAACTTATCGAAACCTACCCGATTTCGTTGATCCTTGGTCATGAGGAGATTGCGCCAGGGCGCAAACGCGATCCCGGGCCCGCTTTTCCCCTTGACTCGCTGCGCGATCGGTTGCTGCACCGTGACCGCAGCGATGAAGGGGCGTTAGAATCGCCCGATATTAAGAAGGCGGGACTGGTGACGGCCAGCAAGCTTAATATTCGTTCATCTCCTGCGTTTGACGCCATCACAGTCGCTCCGCCACTGCCGAAGGGCGCTTTGGTCAACATTATTCAGGAACGCGGTGGCTGGTATGAGGTTGATGTGACAACCCAGGGGTGGGTTAAGAAGGAGTACATAAGAACCTAGGCCTTTTGCCGCATCCGGGCGTCGGTTCAGAAGAGCGGGGCCGTGAGCAATTACGGGATTATGTAAACGCGATACAATAGTATTAAAGATAATAACGGAAAACACCACAAAATCGGCGGTAATACGTCTTTCTGGGGTAAGGGGCGGGGGAGCGAGGTTTACCCACAATCATCAGGTCTTATCATAAGGCGCTTAGGCACACGGAGGACGATTGTGTTGTTGAATATAAGGATTAGTTTCGGGATTTTATTCATATCTGTGAGTTTTCATAGCATCGTTATTGCTGCCGAATGTGATCCAAATCTCAATCCCATTGCCAATGAAAAAGAAAAATACACGGACAGAGGGAACAGATGTGAGGGATTCTATCAGTCGAAGGTAGCATTCGCGAGCCTTGATCTTATTGGATTCGCAAAAGGCAAGCTGAGTTATGCATTAGATGAAGAAGAAGTGGTCCATATCACAGTGCCTTTAAAGCCAGTGAATCAGATTGATATCATCAATGTTCGTGCGCAAGCGTTTCCCGTGAAAACATACTACCGGCTGGATGCGACTATGCCAGTCGATGGCGGGTTAGATTGGCCGATTAAAGATGTGTTGAAGCCTAAAGGAATATTATCAAAAAATATAGGGATATTTGGTTGGTACAAACCAAAATCCGGCATCACGGTGTATGTGCCACTTAGGGCAGATCCCAAGAAAAGTCACGTTAGAAATGACGATAAGTTCCGTTTGTTTTTCAGATCGAATATTGATGTCAGCGATATCAATTATATGTGGAAATATTACAAGGGAGGTGATCTCAAAAAGGAAAAACAATACGTCCCCAGAATATACCGTGCGGGTACGCCAATTGTAATTACGGCCCCCGAAGAGGTATCTGGTTTTTGCTCCCTGTCTGTTACCGCATTGATAAAAGGACGTGATTCAAGCATAAACGATAACTGGATCGATCGTGGAATTTACTTAGACATTGGTGGCTCATGAATCAAAAAAACAAAAAATCAAGTCAATTTTCTAATGACGTTGATGAGCGCCTGGCAACAGCGGAAGCGCTACTTGATGAAGACAGAATCTCGGAGGCAAAGGACCAGTTAGACTGGATAGAATCAGCTAGGAAAATAAAGGAATATAAACAGGAGAGAAAGAAATATTACTGGTCCGTGGTGATGGCGTTGGCCAGCATCCTGGTGATCAGCTTGTCGATAGGAATAAAAGTGCCATCGACTTACATTAGCGCGGAGCTCGTTGTTCACGGCATCGACGTTCGCTTGAAAGAGGCTATGAATAACGCCCTATTTGAAGGTAGCACTTTCCAGGCAGACGGCATAGACATGGATCAGTTGATATTTCTCGACGAAATGCCCTATGAAATGGCGGTCCTTGCCAACAAGAATGCCGGTCGGGAGAAATTTCATGCAAGCATGGAGGGCCAGGGAGTCGATCTCAAGGAGCTTCGTGCCATTGAGAGACAAGAAGCGCCGGAGCTCTCGATAAGTGTTTTCAAGGATGCGGCGCAGTTCTACTTCAGTGGGCTGCGCTTGGACGGAAGATTGAGAGTAAAGTTGCCAGCTGAGCTTAATGTTGAGGGGGAAGACAGCGTTGTAAAACTCAATTCAGGTCATCAGCTCAATCCGCCGGTCTCCATGTTTTTTCGGACGGTGTCAGCCGTAACCGGGGGCATTCCTATCAATTTTAGTCTGAGCAAAAACGTTCGGTGGCAAGTACAGAATATTAATATCTATTCCATAGACTTTTCGGAAGAAGTGCCGCCAGGCTCAGGCATACGGAAATCGACCGTAGAGGCAGGGAGTGTAAAACTTCTAGAAGTTGGTACTGAGAAAACGTTGAGCAAGGATGACCACCTTTATATCGAGTGCATAGAATGTCAACGATATTCACTTATGGGAGATGGCAACGCGATAAGAGTGGCCTTACAAGGAAGGGTAAGAAAGGTTATCGGAGGGATACCAGGCTATCAGGTTAATTACATGCCAAGTTATATTGAGTATATCTATAACAACCAACGATTGGCCATCGTTTGGAGCGCGATCATTTTTGTTTGGGGCCTTTTATGGGCCATGAAAAGGAGCTTTGCGCGATAATCCCCGGTACCAAGATCCAGGATGTTAAACTGACAGGGTGATATAAGTGAAACGGACGAGACATAATCGATTCGAACGTATTGGTGTAGGTGTTATTGTACATCTTACAGGATTTCTACTTATTCTGCTCGCAGTACAGACCGAACAAGCTAACGCATCCAGGATAGATACATTTTCTGAGTTAATCAGACCGAACGTCGTCAAGATCAAGGCCCAGTTCTCGGATTATTCAGAGGAAAGAGGGTTCGGCTTTGTAATGTTAGAGAAAGACAATACGTTATACATCGTAACTGCTGCGCACGTTATAAACAGTGAGACATCTGGCCCTGCGACGGATATAAAGATCTCTCTCTACAATATACGGGGATCACAACCGGCGGCGGTCATTCATCGACATGATAGATATGACATTGCGCTATTGAAAATAAAAAAGCCACTTTCTTACACATGGGCATCTGGAGATCTGAGTAAAGGCGTCAGCCGGAATGATAGGGTATGGTTTATTGGACGAAACTGGGCCTGGGATAATATTACGGAAGATTTTGCAGGGCAGGTTTCCAGTGTTAGCGGCATCGATATTGAAGCGGATATGTCTGGTGTCACCGGTGGTTCATCGGGTGGGCCGCTTATGACATCGGGCGGTATTGCGGGGATGATCATTAAGGATTCAGGCCACAGAATAGTGGCGGTCAAGATAGGGCTTATTCAGCAGCTCATAGTAGATGACTGGTTGAAGTTGAAGCAAGTCAAAGATCCCGATGTCTTCCCGTATGTGGCAATCGGCGCGTTGGGGGGATCCTCATTTTCAATAACAACACAAGAGCCGGAAGAGCTATCGATACCTGTCAGCTATGGTGCGTACCTTGAGCTCGCGATGTCACCAAAGTACTCGCTCCGAGTATCACGGGAGGAAACTAGAATTAAAAGGGAGGATACGTGGCCATTTACGGGGGAGAGTATTGCATTCAGAAATAGATTTGATATGACCGCAGTCACATTACATATTTACAATGAATCTCCAATATTTAACCGGTATTTCCTTCCTTCTCAATATTTCTTACTAGGGTATGGATGGGGCGAGATTAAGCCGGAATTAAATGTGAACGAATCGCAATGGATAGAATTAAGAGACGTTCCGGAATTTCAGGATAGTTATTCAGACAGCTATCATTCATTTAGTATTGGAATTGGAGGCGAGAGTGCTCATGCAAATACTATGCATATAGGCTTTGAAGCGGGGGTTACCTATACGACGACCAAATATCTGGATATTGACTTGGGGGATCCGTATGAAAAAGCGAAAGACGATGACTGGTTATTGTTTCTTAGGATCAACGTAGGCTATGCATTTAAGAAGCAAGAACCCAGTATTAAATTATTGAGGTAACATCCTCATAACCGACGGGAAAGCAGTGCGCGGCCCAGCAAGCATCACATCAGCGACGATACGCAATAAATCAATTCGTGGCCTATCAGCCATTTGACTGGCATCTCAATTGTGGATAAGGGAGGAGGCGCGCAATGTAATTGATTATACAACAAGAGAGAAGCGAATAAAGAAGGCATTGATTTCGCTACCTCGAATGGGCATTAGAGAAGGCATCATGGCCAAAAAATGATAGACCAAAATACCCCGTTTCGGTCGAAAAAAAGACGCAATAACGTCTGTCAGGAATCGCTGGATGTTTCCGTGGACGGATGGTTTGGCCTAACTGGCGAATTTCATCGAAGCAGGTAGCTTAGCTGAATTTGTGAATTCACGGGGTCCATTCATAAGAAACAGCGTGCTGATTGGTATTATTTAGGAGCATCGTTGATGAATCCGAAAGTCGGTGTCGTTAAGGTCAGTCGCCTGAATATGCGGCCGCGTCCGTCGACTAACAAGCCGTCTATTGGCCAGCTTGGTCGGGGTGATCGTGTGGAGATTGTGCGTCGGGAAGGGAACTGGTACCGCGTCAAGGCCGGCGAGCTGACCGGTTATGTCTATGCCAAGTATGTGGCCGTTGAGGGGCGGGCATCGGCCAGCGCCCATGGGAACGCACGCGGTAATGTACCAGGCGCTGATCGGGAGGCGCATATGAGCGAAGTCATGGATGCCAGGGTTTTTCTGTTGCTGATGGCGGCGAGAATGGTGGGCGATTATCTCTATGCCTGGGGCGGGGAGGAGGCCGGGGAGGGGGGATTTGACTGCAGCGGCTTCGCCTCGGTGGCGCTGATGCAGACGGCGCGGGCATGGCCGGCTTTATATGACGGCGGGCGGATGACGGCCGCGGGGCTTTACAAATATTTCGACGATAAGGGCTGTCCGGACATCACCCGGGTCGAGGACCTCATGCCCGGGTGTCTTGTATTTTACCGCCGACCCGGGAAGCGGATTCACCATATCGCCATACATGCCACCAATGTGCCGCCTATACTGTTAGAGAAAGACGCAGGCAATCGACCCGTCGAGGTCGGACCGGTCGCGTTCGAGTCGGGAGGCAGCGGCTCGGCGGCGACAACACCGCGGGCAGCGCTGACAAAATCAGCCGGCGTTCGGCTGACGGCCAGTGATTCTCATGGGCGTGGTGTCGAGTGGGTGGCGAAGGATCCGTTTGTGCTTCTGAATGCAAGCTAGAGTAACAGCGCTGTCGTTTCATGGAGGATGCTATGACCAAAGCCACGAAATCCAAGAAGACCGGGAAAATCGAAGGATCTGAAAGCCAGGCCGAAACCGTCGAGCGCATCGGCGTGCTGGTGGTGCACGGGGTCGGCGAGCAGAGCCACTATGAGCATCTGGAGGGCACCGCCAGCAATTTCGTCAAGGCCTTGAGGCGGGACCGCGAACGCCCCCCCCATGTGCAACTGCTCACGCGAGCCGGAGGTGATAGCGGTGGGTCGGCGCTGGACGGCAGCAGCACCCGCGCGATCGTCAGTTGGCGTCGTCCCGGGGATGGGACGCGCATGCAGGTCCATTATCGTGAGGTCTTCTGGGCGGATCTGGACGAGCGGGTCAGTGTGTGGCGGTGGATGAAGCTCGTCGGTTGGGCGCTGGCAATGCCGGGGATCCGGGTGTTCGATAAGGCCAAGTCGGAGTCTGGTGTCTTGCCGGACATGGTGCCGCCAAAAGCGCTATCGTTCGGCGCATGGATCGTGGTACGCGCACAACTGTTGCTCACGGCGTTGTTGTTTTTCCTGATGCTCATCTCTGTGGATCTCCTGTACTGGCTGCTGACCCGGCTGTCCTTCAAGGCTACGTGGATCGGCGCCCTGCGTGAACTGATCTACGACTATCTCGGGGACGTCAAGCTCTATCAGGATTGGGTAACGCGCAAGGACGATCGGGTCGAGGTTGTGGGCGAGAAGTCGCGGGTGGCGATACGCCGGCGTATGGTGCGCGCGCTCGTGGCAATGGCGCGTGATGTTACAGAAGGGCGGCTCGACGGATTCTATGTCGTTGCCCACAGTCTGGGTACGGTGGTGGCGTTCAATGCCCTCATGGAGCATGGCCACCGGTTGCCGAATTATCTGACGGAAGAGGAATGGAACAATTTGCCTGGGCCCTACCAGCACGAGATGTCCGGGATTGAGGATGTGAACGCCAGTCCGCGCCGTCCCCCCTGGCTCGGCCCGGATGCCGCCATCGACAGGGCGGCGCTGTTCGCGGGGCTGCGCGGTGTGCTCACCCTGGGCAGTCCGTTGAACAAATTCGCGGCGCTGTGGCCGGCCATCGTGCCGGCCAATGGCGAGCCGATCCCCGGTAAGCGCCCGTGGATCAACGTGGCGGATATCCAGGACATCGTGGCGGGCAAGGTTTCGCTTTGGTGCGAAAACGAATCGGCTTGCGTGGTCGGTGGGCTGGCGGTGACCAATGTGGAATGGGCCGATCAGTGGACGCTCGCGACCGCCCACACCCACTACTGGTGGGCCGGCGCTTCCGGTGACCGTCTCATCGATCGGTTGGTTCCCTGGTTCGAAGGCAAGCCATTCGAGAGACCGCGGGACCGTCTCCGGCCATGGGCCGCGCGTGTTATCTACTGGGCATTGCTCGCAATCCTGGGGCTGATTCCGCTGGTCGGTATGGCGTATCTCATATGGCTGTTGCGCCATGCCGGCGATCTGTTGCAGGTGCTGACCCAGGCGGCCTTGAACAAGCAAGCGCTGGCCGCGTGGATGACCGACATCTGGAAGGTAATGACAGCGATTGACTGGTGGACCTTGATTCGCCGCGGGGCCGTCATCTTTGTTACGGGCATCGTGATCGTTGGCGGCTTCGCGCTGATCCGCCGTGGTTGGGAATGGTTAAAGTTCGGTGACAAACCCGGCCCAAAGAAAGCATCCAGTTAGCCGTGCCATCCAGCGCAGTACGCTATAGGGGGCTTATCCTGCCAGCATGACCGGTTGCGCCAGCAGCCGTTCGATTTCTTCCGGCGGGACCGGGCGGCTGAAGAGAAAGCCCTGGATGGTATTGCATCGGTTTTCACGAAGGAACTCGAACTGCTGTAGGGTTTCCACGCCCTCGGCAGTGACACTGAGCTTTAGCGTTTCCGCCATGGCGATAATGGCGGAGATAATCGCGTCGTCGTCTTGACCGCTCGCGATATCCCTGACGAAGCTGCGGTCTATCTTTAAGGTATCGATCGGGAAGCGCCGCAGGTAGCTCAACGATGAGTATCCGGTACCGAAATCGTCCAGGGCGATACGTACACCGAGTTTTTTTATCGCTGTCAGCATCCTTGCCGCAGTCTTCTCCGATTGCATGATGGTCGATTCCGTCAATTCCACTTCGAGATACTCAGGCGGCAGGCCGGTTTCAACCAGGGTCCCTTCGATAACGCTGTTGAGCGGTTCGCGGCGAAATTGCTGATTCGACAAATTGACGGACATGCGCAGGTTGCTCATGCCGGCGTCCCGCCATTGTTTCATCTGGTTACACGCCGTTCTTAACACCCACTTACCGATCGGTACGATCAGGCCGCTCTCTTCCGCGAGGGGAATGAATTGTGCGGGAGGAAGCAGACCCAGCTCGGGATGCTGCCAGCGGATCAGGGCCTCGACGCCAGTGATCCTCTGCGTGCGGGCGTAAATCAGGGGTTGATAGTGGAGCAGCAGCTCGTCGCGTTCCAGGGCGCCGCGCAGGCGGTTTTCCAGGGTCAGGCGCTCCAGCGCGGCGACATTCATGGATTCGGAGTAGTACTGGTAATTGTTCTTGCCCTGTTCCTTGGCATGGTACATGGCCACGTCGGCGTTTTTCACCAGCGCTTCGGCATTTTGGGCATCCTGCGGGTAGGTAGTGATGCCAATACTGACCGTGATAAAGATCTCATGTGGGCCTACGCTGAAAGGATGTGACAGCATCTCCAGCACGCGGGTGGCGACCGACGCACCGGCGTAGGGGCTTTTAATAGCGGGAAGGATAATGGTGAATTCGTCACCACCGACCCGCGCCACGGTGTCTGTCTCCCGCTCTGACTCGGGTCGCGCCAGGTAGTCCTCTTGGCGCAGACTGGACCGCAGACGCTGGGCCAGGAGCGTCAGCAATTCGTCGCCGGCGTGATGGCCAAGGGTGTCGTTAATGCGTTTGAAGTTATCGAGATCGATGTACAGCAGCGCGAGCGTCTCACTCGCGCGCCGGGCGCGACCCAGCGAATGCTCCAGATAGTCATTGAACATGAGCCGGTTCGGCAGTGCCGTGAGGTGGTCATGGTAGGCGAGATAACGGATCTGTTCATTGGAGCTCTGCAGATTCTGGCGCATGTCCTTGAATGACTGTGCCAGCTCGCCCACTTCATCGTTGGAGGCCACATCGATCTCAAGCGTCAGATTGCCGCGGCCGAATTCCTTGGTGATGTTGCTCAGGTGCAGAATGGGTTTGACAAGCGTGTGCCTCAGGAACGCAAACAGCAGGGCCGCGGTGAGTACGATGGCCAGCAAGGTGATGGCCATGATGACCAGCCCCAGCCTGTGGCTGGCCGCGAGCAACTCGGATTCTGGCAACAGCGCGAACAGGAAAAGCTGATCGTGTATCTGCTGACCCATGAACAGCGTGGCATTACCCTGGTAGTTTGTTTTGAGCAGATGTTCGCTGTGAGCGTGCGCTTGGTCCGCCGGGTGTACAAGCGTGCGCAGTTTTTCAAACGGGTTTTGCGGGAGCATCTGTTGTTTCATGGCGGCGTCCGGGTGGAATAGAATGCGTCCCTTTTCGTCGGTCAAGAAAAGCGTACCGTTATGATGTATCCGGTGACGGGCAAGTTCCTTATCGAGAAATTCCAGGTCAACCGTAATTACGAGATACCCGCGTACGATGGGTTTCGAGGCGATAGGATCCTTGCTGGCGTCTCTGAGGTTTATTCGTTTGCTCACGAGAAGAGAGATCTTCTGATTATCCGGGTTACGAAAAACGCTGGTATAAAGGTGATTGGGCGACCGCTGCATTGCCTTGAAAATTTCGGTTTCCGATTCGTCTTCTTGGAGATTCTGTAGACCCGCAACCGCCAGGCGGGTGTCTTCATAACCATCCGGAAGCAGCACCCGGATCTCGTAATAGCCCGGATAGGCCTGCTGATAACTGGCAAACAATCGCAGCAAGGGCCCCTGCATCAATGCGTAGCGCTCCCATTCATCGGCGGTGAGCAGGTACTTCTCCAGCAAGTCCGACTCGGAGAATAGACCGACATTCGCCTGCGTTGTCTGCAGTAAAGTCTGCATACGCCCTTCCAGCTGATGCGTGACCGTCGTCATCTCATCGAAGGATTTGCGTTCTGTCGTCTCGCGCAACTGGGTGTAAGCGATCCAGCCAACCACCAACAGCGGGATCACCACCAGCGGTATGAGCAGCAATGCGATCTTTGACTGCAGCTTCAAGGTTTATTCCTCTAACGCGTCACCCGCGAGAAGATGCTATTTCTTTTCTTGAGCACACGCGGTGGCAGGATCGTGTAGGATTCGGATTTGTCCACGATGTCCTTCGAGGGATAAATCACGGGATCGCTGAGGAAGTCTTTGGGCAGCATTTTCTCCGCGGTCTTATTGGGCGTGGCGTAGTAGACGAATTGGGCCAGGCGCACGGCATTCTTTGGCTCGAGCAGAAAATCGATGAATTTGCGGGCTAGCGCCTGCTTGGTCGAGGCGCGCATCACCACGAGGTAATCGATCCAGAGGTTGCCGCCCTCCTCTGGCACCACATAGGTGATGTCGGGATGATGTTCTTGCAGCATCAGCGCATCGCCGCTGTATATCATGGCCATCCACGCCTCACCCGTGACCAGGACGGAGTCCTTGGCCAGCGAGACGTAGGAGTAGGTTTTGACATACGGTTTCTGGGCCAATAAGAGCTGTTCCGCTTCCGCCAGTGCTTTCTTGTCGGTGCTGTTGGCCGAATAGCCCAGGGCCTTCAGGGCCATGCCGATCAGATCGCGGGAGTCTTTGATCATGACGATCTTGCCCCGTAATGCTTCGGCTGGCTGGAACAACTGTTTCCAGCTCGTTACCGGTTTGGTGATTTTATCCTTGCGATAGGCGATGCCGGTGGTTCCCCAGAAGTAGGGCGCGGCGTGACCGGCGGCCGAGGGAAAGGCATCGAGATATTTGGTATCAAGATGCCGCAAATTGGGCACATTCGCCCGATCGAGGGGTGCGAGCCAGTTGCGTTTGGCGTAGGCATGGAGCGCGGGTCCGTTGACTACCACCAGATCGTAGCCGGCGCCGTTGGTCGCCAACAGCATATCCTCTCTGAGCTCATCGGTTTCGAAGTAGGCCTGCCTGATCTTGACGCCGTGTTTTTGCTCGAATTCCTTGATCAGCGCGGAGTCCATATAGTCGGACCAGTTCAAAAACACGAGCTCCTTCGGATTATCGGCCGCCGACGCGGTGTCCATCAGCGCGTTAACAATGATCAGTACCGCCGCCAGAACATAGAGCACACGGGCCTTCCGGGCGCACGCAAAACACTTGGTATCCATGTTTTATCCCTTATTTATGTGCAGTAATTTCAGGGCATAGTCCTAGCACCGGTAGCCCTGTTACCTTAACTATGTGCAGCTTTTATGCCATGCGTTGGTCGCGCTTCCGGGACCCCGGAACCGAGGCTGGCGCACGAATTCGGCCTATGTGCCGGGCGGAAGAATACCTGAGGATGGTGCTGGCTCAATACGCGTGCCGATGGGCCGCCAGGCGGGGTGACGTCCGTGGCCGTCGCCGCCATGCGCCACGGCGGCAAAAGCATTACACTCTGTCCCACTTGAAACCGCGGGGGGTGGTCTCGTATTGAACAGCAAGGAAATTCTCGGGCCTGAGGGCCCGCTGGCCGGCCGGCTCGAGGGCTTCGTCCCGCGGGAAGGCCAACAGCAGTTGGCCGCCAGGATCGAGGCGGCATTGGCCAATGACGGCGTTTTTATCGCCGAATCCGGCACGGGTACCGGCAAGACCTTTGCCTATCTGGTCCCGGCGCTGCTCTCGGGCAAGAAAGTGCTGATATCCACCGGCACCAAGAACCTGCAGGACCAGTTGTTTCACCGTGACCTTCCCCTGGTCCGGGATGCCCTGCAGGTCCCGGTCAGCCGCGCCCTGCTCAAAGGCCGGAGTAATTATTTGTGTCGCTACCGCTTCGAGGGCACCGAGCTCGAAGGCCGATTCGCATCGAAAGCGCAGTCCGCCGAGTGGGTGCGCCTGAAGGCCTGGGCCGGCGGCACGCGCAGTGGCGACATCGCCGAGCTCAACGATGTGCCCGAGGACTCCACGCTGTGGCCGCGTGTCACCTCGACCGCGGACAATTGTCTGGGCAGCCAGTGCGAGCATTACCACGAGTGTTTTGTCAATCGCGCGCGCCGCGAGGCGTTGGCGGCCGACGTATTAGTGGTCAATCATCACCTGTTTTTCGCCGATCTGGCGCTGCGCGAAGAGGGCTTCGGTCAGTTATTGCCCGGCGTGGATGCGGTCGTTTTCGATGAGGCGCATCAGTTACCCGACATCGCCTCGCGATTTTTGGGACAGGCGTTAAGCAGCCGCCAGCTCAACGGGCTGTGCCAGGACACGCTGGCCGAAGAGCTCAAAGAGCACAGCGCCGTTCGCGGCATGCAGGATGCGGTCAAGTTACTGCAGAAGGCCGTGGCCGATTTTCGGCTCGCTTTCGGTGTTGAGCCGCGGCGTGATGCTTGGGGCGAACCGGCGGTCAACGCGGAGGTGCTCAGCGCCCTGGCCACGCTCGGCGAGAGGCTCAGTGGCCTGATGGCCTTGCTCGAGATCGCTGCCGGCAAGAGCCAGGGGTTTGCGAGCTGTTACCGGCGCGCCGTTGAGCTGCTGGAGCGGCTGACGCTTTTCATCGAGCAGCCCCCGCCTGAATCCGTGGCCTGGTTTGAGGCCACGGGGCGCGGCTTTGTGCTGTATTTGACGCCGCTGGAAGTGGCGACGGCGTTTCAGCAGCACCTGCAGGCCGAGCCAAAGGCGTGGGTCTTCACCTCGGCCACCCTGGCCATTGACCGGCGCTTCGAGCATTTCCAGGCGCAGATGGGGCTGGAGGAGGCCGAGACCGGGCAGTGGGACAGCCCGTTTGATTTTGCCGGGCAGACGCTTTTGTACCTGCCGCAGGGGCTGCCCGTTCCGGCACATCATGAGTATACCTCCCGCGTGGTGCAGGCCTGCCTGCCGGTGCTGGAGGCCAGCCAGGGGCGGGCGTTCCTGTTGTTTACGAGCTACCGCGCATTGAGAATCGCGGCGGAGCTGCTCGAAGGCCGGCTGGATTATCCTTTGCTGGTGCAGGGCAGCGCCCCCCGCGCCGAGCTGCTCGCGCGATTTCGCGATGCCGGCAATGCCATTCTGCTGGGCACGAGCAGTTTCTGGGAGGGCGTGGATGTGCGCGGCGAGGCCCTGTCCTGCGTGATCATCGATAAACTGCCGTTCGCCGCGCCGGATGACCCGGTCTTGCGCGCCCGCGGGCAGGCCCTGGAACAGGCGGGGCGCAATGCCTTTATGGGCTACCAGCTCCCCAATGCGGTCATTGCGCTGAAGCAGGGCGCCGGGCGTTTGATCCGTGATGAACAGGACAGCGGGGTGTTGGTGTTGTGCGATCCACGCCTGTTGAGCAAGGGCTATGGCCGGGTGTTTCTGAACAGCCTGCCGCCGATGCCGGTCACGCGCGAGGTCGAGGATGTGAGGCGATTCTTCGCGCGCGAGGCGACCGCCACGGGTGAGATGAGACCGCGGAAGACCTTACGATCCTGAGTGCAGCACGTCGCAATTGTCGTCGGGGTTGCTTAGTTTATTTCCACGATACCGTTACAGGCGGTAAAGATCAGCACAGTACGAACCTGGCGGTGCGGCCAGAGCTGCTTCACGCCTTCGCGGTAGAGGCGCATCTGTTCACGATAGCCTTCCGCGAGCGGTTCGATGTTTTGCGGTGTCGCCTGCGAATGGGTCTTGTAATCGATCAGTGTGATCTCATGCTCATTGATCACCACACGGTCAATGATGCCGTACACACTCCGGCCGTCGTGCTCATAGAGGAGCGGTAGCTCGTTGCGCGCCTGCAGGTAGTTTGACGCATCGAACCACGGCGCAAAAGCAGGGTTTCGCGTGACATTGGAGGCCTCCCGCCACCAGTCATTAAACTGTTTATCGCTCAGGGAAGCGCCCAGTTCGTTGCGCAGGCGATGGCGCAGCACTGCCGGATCGGGATCACCGGCGAGGCGTTCCAGCAGGCGATGGATGACGATGCCGCGTTGTTTGGCCGCCGTGGCGTCAGGGTGCGCGTGCGGCACATCCGTTGCGGCCTGCGTTTGACCGTCCTCGAGGCTGGGATTCACAAATCCCGGGTGCGCCGGGCGGGCCAGCGGGCGCGTCAGCGACAGGTCGATCGCTGCCGGTGCATCGGTTAACGTGCTCGGTTCCGTATCGGGCTGCAGACTGTTGTCGCCATACTCCGTGCGGCCAAGCGTGTTGATGATCTGGCCATCCTCATCACGGATGTGCTCGATCGCGAGGCCGGGCGGCAGGGTTGCACCGGTTTTTGACAGCCGGCGCAGACGTCTTTCGATATAACCGTACCAGCCCCTGCTGTCACCTCGCGCAGGTTCGCAACCGGATATAAATAAATATTGTTTCGCGCGTGTCAGGGCAACGTAAAGTAAATTTGTCTGTTCGCGCCGGGCCGCGGTCTGCTGGTGCTCAAGGATGCGCCGGCTCTTGTCATCCTGATCTTTTTTATTACCGATGAGATGCAAGTGTTGCGGCCGTGCGCGGTCGACCGGCCAGTCAATCAGTGCACGCGGTCCCTTGTCCGGCTGTCCACGGTCGCGGGCGGCGTCGACCAGGAACACCGCTGGCGCCTCCAGTCCCTTGGCGGCATGGATGGTCATGATCTTTAGGCGCTGCCGATCGAGCGTGGGCGGCTCTGAGAGTGCGTCCCGGTCGTCCTGGTCGAGTGACTTCAACCACGCAAGGAAGCGCGACAGGCTGGGATAGCGACCGCTGTCGGCCTCCAGAGCAAGTTCCAGAAAACGGGCGAGGTTGGCCTCCACACGGGGCCTGAGGTGTGGCGGCGCCGCGCTGATGAAGCGGGCCACGACATTGCCATCAAAATAGATACGGTCCAGCAGATCGTGCACCGGTATGCGGTCGACATGGCCGCGCCAGCGATGGAGCAGCCGCGCGGCACGCGCGAGGGGAGCGTGAGCCTCGCTTTCGGCGGCGAGTGCCGACAGACGATTGATCCAGGGGCGGTCGCGCCCGGCCTGGGCAAGACGGATCAGGTCATCATCGCCACAGGCAAACAGTGGGCAGCGCAAGACGGCGGCGAGCGCCAGGTCGTCATAAGGCGCAATCAGAATTTGCAGCAGGCACAGCAGGTCGTGGACTTCCAGGCACTCGAGGAAGGTGCCGCGCGCCGCGCCGGTGTAGGGGAGACCGGCTTCCCGGAACGCCGTCTCATAATAGGTGGCATGCGTGCGGTCACGCAACAACACAACGATGTCGCCGTAATGTAAAGGGCGCACCGTCTGGTCCACGGTCACCGGCCGGCCGATGATCGATTTGACGCAGGCGGCGACCCGCTCGGCCTCGAGCCGATAACGCTGGTCTTCGGCGATGCTGCGCGGCTGCTCCAGTGGGTTGCGCAATGCCAGTGGCGTGGCCGCAGTTGACGGCCCTTTGACGGGCTTGCGTACCAACGGCAGCAATTCCACGCTCCCAGGCAGGTCCTGCTGATGCGTATCATGGGTAGGAAACCCCGGCAGGAGGGAGCCGCTGCTGTCACCGTCGTTCAGCGCGGCGATGTCGTGGCCGGCATCATCGAACATAAGATTGACAAACTGGATGATGGCCGGCGAGGAACGCCAGGACATGTGCTGCGCATAGGTGACAGCCTCCATGTGCTGTGCCAGCCAGTCCCGAGCGGCGTGGAAGAGCCGGGGATCGGCGCGGCGGAAGCGATAGATGGATTGCTTATCGTCGCCCACCAGGAATACGCTGCGGCTGCGTTCGCCGCCACCGGCGGCCATTTCCTGGAGCAAAGGCAACAGCAACCGCCATTGGGTCGGATTGGTATCCTGGAACTCGTCGACCAGCAGATGGTCGATACGTTGATCTAGCTTGTATTGGACCCATTCCGCGTGCCTGCTACGCGCCAGCAGGCGATAGGTTTGCCATTCAAGATCGGCGAAATCGAGCAAATTTTGTTCGGATTTCAGTCGTTGGTAATGTTGCAGCAGACGCGTTCCGCAGACATACCAGGCCCTTGACAGCTCGAGTGTGCGGTGCCGCAGGCGTTGTTCCCTTGTGGTTTCCAACCGCGTCTGCAATGCCTCATGCAGTGACACCAGCTCCGCGGTACCGTCACTGCCGAGCCGCGCGGCCAGTGTCTTATTGGGGGTGAGCGCTCGGGCCGTTGCGTCGCGCTTAAAAAATACCGTGAGCAGACTGGCGAAGGCCTGCTCGATTCCCGTCGATGGATCGCAGGCCTGGCTGATCGCCTGTACGCGCTCGAGGTGAGTCTTGATCGGATGTTTTGCCAGGAGCGCGGCATAGCGTTGCAGCTGTGTACGCAGTGCTGCATCGTCAAGCAGTTGCCTCACCGGGTCTTCACCGGCCGATACTTGCAGGGTCTGCTGCAGGCGCTCACCGGCCTCGATCACGGCATCGGCGGCATCCTCGGTATAGGCCCACCAATCGCTTCGATGATTGAAGAATTCGTGCAATGCCTGACGGGTATTGAACAGACCCCCGCAGCCTTGAAGCAGCGTGTCCATGGCCGTGGCGAGTTCGCCCGGCTTGGTGTCGGTCAATTCATGCTGCAGGCCCTGCCAGGCGCCGGCAAGCAAGTCTCCGGTGGCTTCCACCAGATCAAAGCCCGGCGGTACCGCGGCCTCGAGCGGAAACCGGTGCAGGATCTCCTGGCAGAAGGCATGGAAAGTGCTGGCGCGCAGTTCATGCTCGGCGCTTAACAGGTGTTCATAAAGTCCACGCGCCTGGATGACGGTTTCCGCGTTGGGTTCTGCCCCCAGCTGCGTTAAGTGGCTCTTGAGCATTTCATCGCCGCACGAGGCCATGACCAGCAGGCGCTCGCTTACCCGTTGATGGATTTCCGCGGCGGCCTTGCGCGTGAACGTGATCGCGAGGATGGCGCCGGGTGCAACGCCCGTCAGCAACAGGCGAATGATGCGGCTGGCAAGCAGCCAGGTCTTGCCGGTACCGGCCGAGGCGTGCACCGTCAGGTTATTTTTCGTTGACGTGGCCCGCCCGATGTCAACTTCGGTACTGGCGATGTCGTATTGTGGCGTGTCCGGCATTAACGCTATGGTTCAATGAAAGTATTTAATAATATTGCCACGTAGTGAAATTCACTAACTCGCTGATTAGACTAGCGCCTGGACTCGCGCATGCCGCAAGATGTGATCGCGCCCGTTTTTGCTTGATTTTATCCAAGGTTCGTGAAACATTAATAATGTCTGCCGGGGGCAGCCGGTGTTTCAAGGGGATACAGAGATCCGCACTGCCTGACACACCGACAGACAGCATCCACAAGGATGTATACACAATGCAGGTATTGCAATGCTCAACCCATACGCACATCGGCGGCTGTCAGGCCGCCGTTTTTTGTTGTGCATCCCGCCACAGGCCTCTCCGGCACAGACCCTCTACTTGACAATGACCACAGGTGATCGAATCGCCCCAGGCCGGCAGTCCGGCGCCGTCCCGCATGGCGTGCTGCACCCGCTGCAGGCGTCGCCGTACTTGACTTGCGAGCGTCGCCAGTGTCTCACCCTCAACGCCGGCCTTGCTGGAGACGTTGCGATCCAAGGCAAGGAACCGTGCCGCCTGCACGGGTCTGTCGAGCAACAGGCTATAGAAGGGTAATTGAACGGCCTCACCGGCCAGGATCATCTCTAGTGGCGGCACGGCGCCCGTTTTATAGTCGATAATGCCAAGGCCTTGCGGTGCTTGATCCAGACGATCAACGCGGCCCGTCAGCATGACCTCATCTGCGCCGCCGCCGAGTGTCTGTTCCCTCGTGCATTCGGCGGCCACGGGCGTCCAATGCCGGGCATGTTGGATCTGCCAGTCGAGATAACGCGGCAGGCTCTGCAGCCAGCGATACAACCACCCGCGGGCGAGATAGTCGTTTTTGATATCATCGGCGAATGCGGCCTGTGTGATTTCAGTCAACGATGCTTGCGCTGCGGCCCGGTTGTCGGCAGTGATCGCTTCGGCGAACGGTCCCGGCAGATGCATCACATCCTGGTGAAAGGCCTGCAGTATCTGATGGACCCGCTGGCCGTAGTCGGCCTTGTCCAGTTGCTCACGGACCTCCTCGGGTGATTTCAGCCTCAGGCAGTGATGGACGTAATATTGATAGGGGCAGTCGACCAGACGTTGATGCGCCGAGGCGGAGATCGTGGTCGGTACGAGCGACGGTGGGATGCGCACGGCCGGTCGCACCGCCGGCTCTGGCATGGGCGAGGCGTCGTGATGCGCGAGTTGCGTTTCGGGCGCTTGCGCCAGGCGCTCCAGGACACGATCGCTCAGCGTCGCACCGTAGGCCAGCGCGTGGAATGCCTTGAGGCGTTCGACCCATGGGCTCGGAATGATCGCCTCACCGTCCTGTTCGCGACGCAGGCTGATCACAACAGCCGGCGCCGCTTCCAACAGACGCCGGAAATCATGGAACGCGACGTTGCGTTTCTCGCGTTTTTCGGGCAATCCCAACTGCCGGCGGACACCGTCATTGAAAAACGGAGAATCCGCGATTCTGCCCGGCAAATGCTCGCGCGTGGCACCGGCGATAATCACAGCATCGAATTGGTACAGCCTGCTCTCGGGCATTCCCATCAGCTCGACCTCGCGACCGCTCATTTCCGGTCGGAAGTTGCGTTGTTCCAGGGTGCGTCGCAACCAGGTATGGAACTGCCGCCAGTGCATGTTGACAGGGCGCGCAGCGAGGCCACCATGCATCTGCTGCAGCTCAGCGAGCAACTGCTGACCGGCGGCATCCTCGGCATAACGCCCGGCGATGCCCAGCGTCTCCAGCGCATGGAAAATCGCCTGCAGGAAGTCGCTGGCGCGGCTCGGTCTATCGGTTAATAAAGGACGAAGCCGGCTTGCGGCCTGTGATAGCGTATGCAACAAGGCCTGGATCCCACTGACGGTTTCGACCCCATGGACTGCGCTCAATGCTACCCGGGATTCAGCCACCGTCGCGCGGTAGCGTTCGAGACTCCGCCTCAGGTTGTGATGTTTGATCACCGACTGCTCAAAGACGAGGACAGCGTTCTCATTCGCGATCTCATCGAGTGCGAGAAAAGGGGATTTCAACAGATCGAGCAACGGCGCATGGGCAAAATCCTGTTCGACACATTCAAGCCAGCGCATGAGTACCGTGGCGGCGCTGGTGGTCGACAGTGCCCAGCCCGCGGTATCCAGCAGATAGATGTTGGCACGTTCCAGGAGTGCGCGCACACGTCGTGCCAGTCTGCGGTCGTTGGTCACGATGCCGATGTTGTGCAGGCCTTGCAGGCGCCAGCGCCGGACCTGTATGTCAATGGCGCGTGCCTCGTGTTCCGCATCGCTGGCCTCATGGATCACGACACGGCCCTCCAACGGGCTTTCGGGTCGGGCAGCGGCCAGGCGCCGGGCGCGCGTGCGCATGTCATCACCTTGATGCCGGAACACTTCATCCAGCGCCGATGAAAAGGCATTCCGTTTTTCGACCGGGCAAGGGCTTATGTCGAGCTCGCGCAGCAAGGTCGAGACCAGGCTGTCGGGGTGGTAGCCGTCGCCGTGGTCCCCGGCCTGTCCATGCACGAGGAGCGTCAGCCGCTGGCGTGCAAGCAAGGCCTTGAGCCAGCTGAATTCGCTCTGGCTGAAGTGGACAAAACCGGCGGCGTAGAGGTGGCCGTGCGGCGGGAGCAGCTCGATAGACCGCGCCAGGCCATCGGCCAGCCAATGCGGTTCGTCAACGAGGTTGCTCGAATGCAGTTGCTGCCGCCAGGCCCGCCAGAGTGTATAGGCCAGTCTAGCCTCGTCACCGAGCGGCGCGAGCGTGGGATCGGTGATGCCGTAGCCCTCGGCGAGCCGCCGGGCAAACGCCTGCGCGTCGCGCGTGTCAAGCCTGCGGTTCGCGCTAAGCTCGTCGAACAGCGCGAGCAGACTGTCAATCAGGGGCCAGGTGCCATATTTGGCGCACAATTGGGGGTGATCGTTTAGCGCCTCAAACAGCAACGCCTCGCGTGCGCTGCCGGCAAGCAAGCGCCCATCGTTTGGCAACAGGCCTTGCAGCCAGCCAGAGAGGGTGCCGGTGTAGGGCGGCACCAGGGCGGTGACCCCGCACTGGCTGGCGGTGTTCAAGAGAACTTGCCGGAAACGCGGAACGATCGAACTGTGCGGGAACAGGACGACGTCTTGACTGAGGTCGACCGGTGGGGTGAGTGACCGCTCAAGCAGCAGCCGGGCTAGCGTCAGCAGCGGATCCTGTTCATAGGGAACGAGTCGAAGGAATTGGCGGCTGCGGGCTTGGGATTCACCGTTCAAGGTATTGGGACTTGTTCGGTTTGTCTTCCCATTCCGCGGCATCGGCCGGCGCGTCAATCTTCTCCGTGAGCACAGGCCAGTCGCGCGCCAGCTCCGCGTTGAGCTCAATAAATTGCCGTTGATCCTCCGGCAAATCATCCTCCGCGTAGATTGCGTTCACCGGACATTCGGGCACGCACAGCGTGCAGTCAATACATTCGTCCGGGTCAATCACAAGCATATTCGGTCCTTCGTGGAAACAATCCACCGGGCAGACTTCAACACAATCGGTGTATTTGCAGCGGATGCAGTTTTCGGTCACCACGTAGGCCATAGCTCTGTCTCCAATCTTCCTGTTACTCACGGGCGGTGCGAATCATACACGCTTGCCAGTGGTGATTGGAACCCGTTGTCACTGCGGGGCCGGGAAGGCGGGAAATAAGCCCCGGCAGCGCCGCCGCGGCGGTTTGCGGCGGATAAGGCATCGGCAGGGTGTCCCAAAGCGAGGCGCCCGCCGGTGGCCTTCACTGGGCTATAATGCCTTAATATAACCATATAAAAGACCTTTATTTCTAAAACCAAGCGGGGGTCTCGACTCCCGGCGGGGGTATTGTGATGGCGGCCGGTCTGGCGATTTCCATTCCCGATAAGGAGGTCTCGGCGTGGGTGGCGGAGACGACACCGAAACAAACACGCGCCTGGTTAGCGACCTTGCCGCTCGCCGATAGCCCCGAAGCGGCACGCGAGATATATCAATCCTTATACACGTTGAACCGCCTCGAGCTCGGGGCCCAGGACCGGCTTAAACTCATGGAGCTGTACCATAAGCCGGTCGCCACCGTGGCCGATGCGCTGCTGCATCATTTCACCCGTGCGGTGCTCCCCTTGACCCCAAGGAAGCGGCAGCTTGCCGAATTCATTCGCCAGCTTCATCTGGAGATGGCCAACGGCTACAAATGTGTGGTCCACGACGCCTATCACGCGCGCATGTCCTGGGGTCGAAAAAAAATGCTGGCCGTCGCGGTGGAAGCGGCTATGCGTTATCTGGGCGAAGTCCTGCAGCAGTCATATCAGATTTACATACCCTGTCCGTCAGGGGCCTGGACCGAGGTCCACGAGCTGTATCGTTTTGCCGAGCACTTCGGCTGGTTTGTCGAGCACAGTGTCGGCGCGGCCAAAACAGGCGGCGACAAGCCGCCGATCTACCATCTGTATTTGGAGATCGTGCTGTTGGGCCTGTGCAATCCGTACCAGCTGCCGCAGGGCGAATGCCGGAGAATTGACCAGTTTCTCGAGCGCTGGGCGGGGGAGGCGATGATTCATCGCGAGCTGGAGGTCGCCAATCCCGTGGGCCACTTCTTGATCGATCTGTCCAAGGACGCGCCGCCGGTGCCCTATCCCCGGGATGTCAGTCTGCAACCGGTGCCGCATCTGCGAGCGCTCAATGCGGTGGTGCTGGCGAGCACGGTACAGGGTTTTATCAATCACCTGAAGAAAGGCGAATCGACCCGTGTGCTCGATCTCGGTACAGAGTGGCTGGACTCGGCGTGTCTGGACATGTTGCGGCGGATGATCCGGTTCTGGGGCCTGGCGGCGCGGCGCCAGCGCTCGCGTGTCAAACGGCGGGGTTATTATTTCGTTGCCAGCGGGATCAACGCGGTGCATTTTTTCAGCAGCGGGCAAAAGCCGTTCGCGCCGCCGGGGCAGGCCACGCAGACAACGCCAGATAAAAAGGTCTCGCTACCGGACAAGATCGATACCGATAGTCCAAACGCCTCGGCGGAGCGGGCGTTCGTCGACCTGGACGAGCAGGACGCGATCGAGGAGATCGCGGCCTCCGGAAAGCGACTGGCGGAGCCCGTATTGCGGGCGCGCGAGGTCTACCGCGTGGACCGCTGGCAGATCCGGGATGAGAGCGTGGGCGGGATGCTTTTGGCCACCGTGGGCAGCCATGGGTCCTATGTCCGTGTCGGGGAGTTAATCGGCATCCAGGACCCCGCCAGTCCGGCGCAGTGGCGCGTGGGTGTAGTGCGTTGGATGCGGGCCCCCGACGAACAAACAACAGAAATGGGCGTGGCGATGCTGGCCCCGACGGTGATACCCGTGGCCCTCAAGGCGGCTGTGCCCGGCGCGAACGATCGACCGTACTCGCAGGGGCTACTGCTGCCGTCGGTTGAGGTTTTGCGCCAGCCCGCCAGCCTGATCGTGCCGCGGGGCGCGCTTCGGCAGCCGGACACCTGGCTGCTCAGCGCCGGCGAGGCGCCGGTACGCCGAGTCAAGGCGTTGGAAGTGCTGGAGCAAACCGGTGCTTTCGAACGCATCGTGTTCGCCGATGCCGCCGGCGCCTGAGCGATTCACGTCAGTCCCGCCGGAAGATAAGGCTGAATCCGCCGCAGCATCTCGGCATAGATCTTGGGGTTGCCGGCAACGATATTGCCGCCCTGGAGGAACGTTGGGCCGCCGGCAAAGTCGCCGGTGAGCCCGCCCGCTTCCTGTATTAGCAGGGCGCCGGCGGCCATGTCCCAGGGGCTCAGGCCAAATTCCCAGAAACCGTCCAGGCGTCCACAGGCCACGTGGGCCAGATCCAAGGCCGCCGAGCCGGCGCGGCGAACGCCGCTGCTGTGGGTAAGCAGCTCGCGAAAGGTATTGATCCAGGTTTCAAGATGTTCGTGCGTCTTGAAAGGAAAACCGGTCCCCAACAAGGCATGCTCCAGGCGTGTGACCTTGCTGACGCGGACCCGGCGCTCATTGAGCTGGGCGCCGCCGCCGCGAGAGGCGGTGAAGATCTCGTTGCGCAGCGGGTCAAAGACCACTGCCTGCTCCAGTCTGCGGTTGCGCTCAAGGGCGATGGAGACGGCGAACTGGGGATAGCCGTGGAGAAAATTGGTGGTGCCATCGAGCGGATCGATGATCCATTGATACTCGTTGCCCGGCTGTTGGCCGCTCTCCTCGGCCAGGATGGCATGGTTCGGGTAACCGCTGCGGATGACGTGAATGATGGCCTCCTCCGCCGCCCGGTCGACCTCGCTGACGAAGTCGCCGCGTCCCTTGGTCTCAATGCTGAGCCGCTCTAGCTGATCGATATAACGCAGGATAAGATTACCGGCACGCCGCGCGGCCTTGACAGCGGTGTTTAACATCGGGTGCATGAAAGGGCTCCTGCTATGGGTAAGCGGCTGTGTTGCTGAATCTGTACGCTGCACGGCGGCCGCGTTGGCGGCGGCCGCAGAGTGTGGAAAAATGCCGCGCATTGTATCTGGCTTGTGGCCGACGCGAAATAGGAACCCTGGAGTTAACGCCTGCTTCTCGACATACCGGTTAGGGGATCGCTTCCATGTCATTGACAAACATCCGCATCGTACTGGTCAATCCGAGCCATCCCGGCAATATCGGCGCGGCGGCGCGGGCCATGAAGGCCATGGGCCTGGAGTCCCTGACCCTGGTTGCACCGAAGATATTTCCCAGCGAGGAGGCCGTGGCCCGGGCCGCCGGCGCCGAGGATCTGCTCGGCCGCTGCAGGGTATGCGCGACGCTCCAGGAGGCCCTGGCGTCATGCCACCTCGCCATTGGCACCAGCAACCGGCAGCGCACGATCGACTGGCCGATGCTGGAACCCGGGGCCTGCGCGCAACGCCTGGTGGAAGGTGCCGCACACGGGGAAGTGGCGCTGGTCTTCGGTCGCGAGCGCACGGGTCTGACCAACGCCGAGCTGGATCGGTGTCAGTTTTTCACGACGATCCCGACCAATCCCGCGTTTTCCTCACTGAATGTCGCCGCGGCGGTGCAGATTATGGCCTATGAGCTCATGCGCGCGCGCGCCGAACCGGCGGCGCCCTTGCAGGGCTCAGCGGACAGTCCACCGGCGACGCTGGCCGAGATACAGGGGTATTATCAACATCTGGAAGAGATATTGATCGCGATCGGTTTCCTCGATCCGGAGAATCCGCGTAAGCTGATGCGGCGACTGTACCGTTTGTTCAATCGCGCCGGCCTCGAACAACGAGAAGTCAACATCCTGCGCGGCATTCTGACTGCCGTGGGGGAGGGCGTGCCGCGCCGGCATTCTTGACAGTCAAACTCTGGAATGACTTAATGGCAGCTCTATTAGGAATCGTTAATGTTTACCGGTTTACGTAATTATATAAGGAGTGTGCGGCTACGTGATCCTGCCGCGCATTCGGCTTGGGAAATCCTGACCGCCTATCCCGGCGTGCACGCCATCGCCGCGCACCGGATTGCCCACCGACTGTGGAGGTGGCGCCTGAGGTGGCTGGCGCGCCTGCTTTCGCATATCAGCCGCTGGCTGACCGGTATCGAAATCCATCCCGCCGCCCAGATCGGCCGTCGCTTCTTTATCGATCACGGCATGGGTGTGGTGATTGGTGAAACCGCGGAAATCGGTGACGACTGCACGCTTTATCACGGTGTGACGCTTGGGGGAACCAGCTGGCAGAAGGAAAAGCGCCACCCGACGTTGGGCAACAATGTGGTCGTCGGCGCCGGGGCCAAGGTGCTGGGGCCGATCCACGTCGGCGATGACGCACGCATCGGTTCCAACTCGGTCGTGGTCAAGGATGTCCCCCCGGGGGCGACCGTGGTCGGGATCCCCGGCCGCGTGGTCGCGCGCGCCACGGAGTCAAAACCCCATCGTGAGGCGATGGCCAAGAAAATAGGCTTCGACGCCTACGGGCAGACGCGTGATATGCCCGACCCCGTGGCCCATGCCATCGATTGCATGCTCGACCACATGCACGGGGTGGACCAGAAACTCGAGAGTATCTGCGCAGCGCTGAAAAAGTCCGGTATGCAAATGCCAGGTGTCGAGCTGCCGGAATTGGAAGTCGAGCACCTTGAAGAGGAAGATCCGGCGGAAAACACCACGGATGAGAGGAAGTGAAACCGCGATAACCCTGCTGAGTGCGGGGTCACTAATAGTTGACTGACCCCATCAGGTATGTAAACTGTAAGAAACACGTACACTGTGAGGGTGATAAACGATGAAACTTACGACAAAAGGTCGTTATGCCGTAACCGCGATGCTCGATCTGGCGCTGCATTTTGAGCAGGGGGCGGTAACCCTGTCCGATATCGCCAAGCGTCAGGGCATATCGCTTTCCTATCTGGAGCAGCTGTTTGCCAAGCTGCGCCGCAACGGTCTGGTCGATAGCATACGCGGGCCGGGCGGAGGCTATAATCTGGCCAGGGATCCGTCACAAGTCTCGGTGGCCGAGATCGTTCTGGCTATCAATGAAAACATCGATGCGCGCCGTTGTGGCGGCGAGCAGAACTGTGCCCAGGACGAGCGCTGTCTGACCCACCAGCTGTGGGAGGACTTGAGCGAACGCATCCATACCTTTCTGAGCGGCATTACCCTGGCCGATCTGGTCAGTCAGCCCAATGTGCGGGAGGTCGCGCTGCGCCAGGATGGCCGTATGCACATGGCTGTTTCCCAGTAATACACTGTTTCAACGGGTCTTGCGGCATTGCCGGTGAATGCTCCAATGCCCGTCGAGGCAGCCGTCCTGGAAGCCATGTTGCCCTATATCAGGGTATACTTGGCGGATGACGGCAATCCCTCCCGTGTGCACCCGTTCGCCGTACCGTCAGTACCGCGATCGCGACCACGCGCGCGGAGGTCGCTGAACCCGTCGGTGCCCCTCCCGGTCGGGCCGGGGCACCGAGGCCGGTAAACCGGCCAACAACGAGACCGGGGTGACTCAAGATATCGCAGACGTTGGTGCGTGGGTGCGGCCTCACGACGCCGTCTTGCGCACCCATGCGGTGGTGGCGCAGGCGGCAGGCAAGATAAAGGTTGATTTCGCCGTCCCAGGCGCCCATATCATGACTGTTTCGGGGGGTGCTCCGATCGTCGGCATCGCAGTGGCGGCCCGACGGTGACCCATTACCGCGTTTTTCCGCGTGTGGGGAATCGGCGGGGAGACCTCGCGCATGGTGCTGGGCAAGGCGGGAATCGCCATGGCGAGCGGCGGAGATGTGCTCCCGTGTAGCGGGCCATGGGGGTAGAATCGGAGCGCGCGCGGGGCGATGCGGGTCGGCTGCGGAAGAGACAATACGGTCAACGATGTTAATGCATTTATCAGCGCGCTGGCGGCCTAGGTGCGGCAGCGGCGTTCAATGACGAAGAGGGCCGTCGGGTGTACCGATGGCACCGTTCAGGGCAATCGTATTTTTGGAGAATTGAGGCATGAAAAAGCCGATTTATTTTGATTATTCTGCGACCACACCGTGCGACCCGCGTGTCGCGGAAAAGCTGTGCCAGTATCTCACCCTGGACGGCGAGTTTGGCAATCCCGCCTCACGCTCGCATCCCTACGGCTGGGACGCCGAGAAGGCGGTGGAGGAGGCGCGTGGGCATGTCGCGGCACTGATCGGCGCGGACCCGAAAGAAATCGTTTGGACCTCGGGCGCCACGGAATCCGATAATCTGGCCATCAAAGGCGCGGCGCACTTCTACAGCAGGAAGGGCAAACATGTCATCACGTGCAAGACCGAGCACAAGGCGGTGCTCGATCCCTGCCGCCAGCTCGAACGCGAGGGCTATGAAGTCACCTATCTCGACCCCGAAGCCAACGGCATGGTGGATCTGAAGAAGCTACAGGCCGCCATCCGTCCCGATACGGTGCTGGTGTCGATCATGCACGTGAACAACGAGATCGGCGTGATCCAGGATGTTGC
Source organism: Acidiferrobacterales bacterium (assembly GCA_947258385.1). GTDB lineage: Bacteria > Pseudomonadota > Gammaproteobacteria > Acidiferrobacterales > SZUA-150 > CAMYII01. The sequence continues at coordinate 85,856 of CAMYII010000105.1, read as the reverse complement.
GGCCATTGGCAGGATCACCCGTGAGCGCGGTGTGATATTTCACTGTGATGCGGCCCAGAGTGCCGGCAAGATTCCGATCGATGTCAATGCGATGAACGTCGATTTGCTGTCGCTGTCTGCGCACAAGGTTTACGGGCCGAAGGGCATCGGGGCGCTGTACGTGCGCCGCAAGCCGCGAGTGCGTATCGAGGCACAGATACACGGCGGCGGTCATGAGCGCGGCATGCGCTCGGGCACGCTGGCGACCCACCAGATTGTCGGGATGGGTGAGGCGTTCCGGATCGCCAGGGAGGAAATGGCGGCGGAGGCCGGGCGTTTGCGTGCGCTACGCGATCGTTTACTGAACGGTCTGCAGAATATCGAGGAAGTCTATGTCAACGGTGATCTCGCGCACCGTATTCCGGGAAATCTGAACATAAGCTTCAATTTCGTCGAAGGCGAATCCCTTATCATGGCCTTGAAAGACGTGGCCGTATCCTCGGGCTCGGCGTGCACATCGGCGAGCCTGGAGCCGTCCTATGTGCTGCGCGCGCTCGGGCGCTCCGATGAGCTGGCCCACAGCTCTATCCGCTTTACGCTCGGGCGCTTCACCACGGAAGAAGAGGTCGACTACACTATCGGTCTGGTCAAGGGGAAGATTGAGAAACTGCGCGAACTGTCACCGCTGTGGGAAATGTACAAAGAAGGGGTCGATCTGAACAAGGTCCAGTGGGCGGCTCACTAAAACTGGCGATTTTGGGGCATGGGGCAGGAGTAGACGTCTATGGCATACAGCGACAAAGTGCTGGATCACTACGAAAATCCACGTAACGTCGGTTCCTTTGACAAGGCGGACAGCTCGGTAGGCACCGGTATGGTGGGCGCGCCCGCCTGCGGCGACGTCATGAAACTGCAGATCAAGGTCAACGAGCAGGGGGTGATAGAGGATGCCCGATTCAAGACCTATGGCTGCGGTTCCGCCATCGCATCCAGCTCGCTTGTCACAGAGTGGGTGAAGGGCAAGACACTGGAAGAGGCCCGTCAGATCAAGAACTCGCAGATCGTTGAGGAACTGGCGTTGCCACCGGTGAAGATCCATTGCTCGGTGCTGGCCGAAGATGCCATCAAGGCGGCCATCGAGGATTTTCAAGAGAAACAGGGCGCGAAAGAGAACGATGACGCGTCCAGCAGCGCAGCTTGAGTAGAGTATGAATTTGGAGGCGAAAGATAGTATGGCAATTACCTTGACAGAAAATGCAGCGAAACATGTCCTGGATTTCATCAGCAAGCGGGGCCATGGCGAGGGCCTGCGTTTGGGTGTTAAAACCACGGGTTGCTCGGGTCTGGCCTATGTCCTTGAATATGCCGACAAGATCGAACAGGAAGACAAGGTATTTGAAAGCCGCGGTGTGAAGGTTCTGGTCGATCCCAAGAGTCTGGTCCATCTCGAGGGCACCGAGCTGGATTACACCAGGGAGGGCCTGAATGAGGGGTTCAAGTTCAACAACCCGAACGTCAAAGACGAATGTGGCTGCGGGGAAAGCTTTAACGTCTGAGTCAGGCGGGTAGGTGTTATGTATGCGGGATGACCTGACAAAGAATCACTTTGAATTATTTGGTCTGCCCGCTGAATTCGATATCGACCACGCCGAGCTTGCGTCGCGTTATCGCGAATTGCAGCGGCGCTTTCACCCCGACAGGGTCGCCGGCGCATCCGATCAGGAGCGGCGCCTGTCGATGCAGTTGACCGCACAGATCAACGAGGCCTTCCAGATCCTTAAAGATCCGCTCAAGCGCGGCCGCTATCTGCTCGCGCTGGCGGGAATTGAGACCGATGAAGATACCGATACCATCATGGAGCCTGCCTTTCTGATGGAACAGATGGACCTGCGGGAGGAGTTGGAGGCGATTCGTGAGCGGCCCAACGCGCACGAACAACTGGCAAAAATGGGGCAAGACATCGCTCAGCGCCGGAAGGCAAGGCTGGACCAATTAAAACAGTATCTTGCCTCTGATGATAATGGTGCTTACCAGACAGCCAGGAATGTGCTGCGGGAAATGCAGTTTCTGGAGAAGTTGTCACACGAGATCGACGCACTTGAAGAAGAGCTGATTTAATCACATCCCGTCGTCCCCATACCGTGAACAGTATTTTTTCTTGAGTACAAACAAGCTATGGCATTGTTGCAGATTAGCGAACCGGGTCAGTCCGCGGCCCCACACGAGCATCGATTAGCGGTCGGCATTGACCTCGGCACCACCAATTCTCTCGTCGCCAGCGTTCGTAGTGGCGTGGCTGATACGTTGCCCGATGCCCAAGGACGCCATATTCTGCCATCCGTGGTGCGCTATGTGGCGGATGGCGATCCGATTGTAGGCGATGAGGCGGCGGCCTTGGCGCATGACGACCCGCTCAATACGATCGCGTCGGTCAAGCGTCTAATGGGCCGTGGCGTGGGCGATATCAAGCAGCTTGGCAATCGACTGCCGTATGAATTCGTTGCGACCGAGGCAGCCGTACCCCGCATCAAGACCGTGGCCGGGGAACGCAGTCCGGTGGAGGTGTCCGCCGAGATACTCCGAACCCTGCGTCGCCGCGCTGAAGACGCCCTGGGCGGCGAATTGATGGGCGCGGTGATTACGGTCCCGGCCTACTTTGACGATGCCCAGCGGCAGGCGACCAAGGACGCCGCCAGACTGGCCGGACTCAAGGTGCTGCGGCTGCTCAACGAGCCCACGGCGGCCGCCATCGCCTATGGCTTGGACAGGAAGCCTGAAGGCATTTTCGCCGTGTATGATCTCGGTGGCGGAACGTTTGATATTTCCATCTTGCGCCTGCACCGCGGTGTGTTCGAGGTCTTGGCGACGGCCGGGGACTCCGCGCTGGGTGGCGACGATATGGACCATGCCCTTGCGGAATGGATCATGCCGCAGGCCGGTATCGGTGAGAACGCGGATCATTTCGCGCTGCGTCGATTGCTGCGGGCGGCCCGCAGCGCCAAGGAGACGCTGACCGGGCAGGACAGCACAATAGTCAGTGTCGAAGGCGATCACGGCAAGAAGTGGGAAGGTGAGCTGACGCGCGCGCAGATGAACACATTGATCGATCCATTGATCGACAAGACCTTGCTGCCGTGCCGCCGGACGCTGCGCGATGCCGGCCTGAGCACCGCTGACATCCAGGGCGTGGTGCTGGTGGGCGGGGCGACGCGGATCCCACGGGTACGTGAGCGGGTGGGCGAATTTTTCGGTCAGGACGCGCTTGCCGATATCGATCCCGAGAAAGTGGTCGCGATTGGTGCTTCGCTGCAGGCCGATATGCTGGTCGGGAACAAACCCGACGAAGACATGCTGCTGCTCGACGTGATCCCGCTGTCTCTCGGCCTGGAGATCATGGGCGGCATGGTCGAGAAAATCATCCCCCGAAATTCCACGATACCGATTTCCCGCGCGCAGGCATTCACCACTTACAAGGACGGGCAAACGGCAATGTCGATCCACGTGCTGCAAGGCGAGCGTGAGCTGGTGAGCGATTGTCGCTCATTGGCACATTTTGATCTGCGCGGCATTCCTCCCATGGCGGCGGGAGCGGCGCGTATCCGCGTGACGTTCCAAGTGGACGCCGATGGCCTGTTGAGCGTCATGGCGAAGGAGCAGACCCAGGGGGTCGAGGCCCATGTCGAGGTCAAGCCTTCGTACGGATTGACAGACGCCGAGGTCGAGCAAATGCTGCGCGAGTCCATTGAGCACGCCGGCGACGACATGCAGGCCCGTGCGCTGCGCGAGCAGCAGGTCGACGCGGACCGCTTGCTTGAGGCGGTGAACGCTGCCCTTCGGGAAGACGGAGAGGCGTTGCTCAACGCAGGCGAAAGGAAAGGGATCGAAGACGCACTGACGGCGCTCAGGGCGGCGCGCGAAGGCACTGAGCCGCACGCCATCAAACGGGCTATCGAGTCCGTGGACAGCGCCACCGGCGAGTTTGCCGCCCGGCGCATGGACGCCGGCATCCGCAAGGCGCTGACCGGGCATCGGCTGGAAGAATTCAGCTCCGAACCAGCGGGTGGAGAAGACTGATGCCAAAACTGACCTTATTGCCCCATGAAGACATCTGCCCCGAGGGTAAGGCCATCGAGGTGGAAAGTGGTATCAGTATAATCGAGGCGGCGCTGCAAGCCGGGGTGAGTATTGAGCACGCCTGTGAAATGTCCTGTGCCTGTACAACCTGTCATGTGATCGTTCGCGAGGGGTTTGACAGTCTGGAACCGGCCGAGGACGAAGAAGAGGACATGCTTGATAAGGCCTGGGGTCTGGAGCCGGAATCGCGCCTGAGCTGCCAGGCGAAGATGGCGGATCAGGATCTGGTAGTTGAGATCCCCAAATATACGATTAACCTCGTGTCCGAGGCCCATTAGCGGGCGGTTGCGGGCTTGCAGGATATGGGTTTGTGTCGCACAGCCCTCGTGCCGAGGGGGTGCCCTGGCCGCTGTACGGGGAAATCGGCGCGGCGAACAGCTTTTTGTCGAAACAGGAGTCCGTTATGGGTCTGAAATGGTCTGACAGCCGGGAAATCGGCATCGCGCTAAGCGAAAAATTTCCGGATATCGACCCCGAGACAATTCGCTTCACGGATCTGCGGGAGTGGGTGCTGGGTCTGGATGAGTTCGATGACGACGCTGATCGCTCCGGGGAGAAAATTCTCGAAGCGATCCAACTCGTGTGGATGGAAGAACACGAAGGCTGAGTAGCAGAAAACCAATTAAAAACATATACTTACCAATTACACCGCGGTGCATGACCGGTATCGCCTGTTGCCGTCGGCCGCGGCACCCGGCGACGAGCAGCAGGTGAAATCCGGATACCTTTTCGCCTCATGTGCCGCGCCGCCGCATTGTGTGGCCCGTAGTCAAACGCTACACTAGCGCCTGTCGCGAAAGCTCGCAAAAAGAGCTTTCGTACCAAATTTTTTCTGATTTAATTAAGTACTTAACGGTGTTTCCATGGCAACAGAACGTACGCTTTCAATCATTAAGCCGGATGCGGTGGCGAAGCATATTATTGGTGAGATTGACAGGCGCTTCGAGCAAGCCGGCTTGAGAATCGTGGCGGCAAAAATGTTGCACATGAGCCGCAAACAGGCGGAAGATTTTTACGCCGTACATAAGGGCAAGCCGTTTTACGGCGATCTTGTCGATTTCATGATCTCGGGTCCGGTGATGGTGCAGGTGCTGGAAGGGGACAACGCCATCGCCAAGAATCGCGGGATCATGGGCGCGACGAATCCCCAGGAGGCCGCAGCGGGCACGATTCGGGCCGATTTTGCCACCAGTGTGCAGGAAAATGCGGTGCACGGCTCCGATGGACCGGATTCCGCAAAGACCGAGATCCAATTCTTTTTTACGGACGAAGAAATTTGTCCCCGAACCCGTTAGCCATGTCGGGCAACCAGCAACCGAATGCTCCGAATCTTCTGGGGCTGGATCGCGAAGCGATGCAGACGTATCTCGCGAGCCTGGATGAAAAACCTTTTCGCGCCACGCAGGTCATGAAATGGATTCATCAGCAGGGATTCGACGATTTTGACGCCATGAGCAATCTCAGCAAGCCGCTGCGGGCAAGGCTCAAAGAGTCTGCCGCGATTCAAGCGCCCGAGGTATTGCAGGGACAGCGCGGTGCTGACGGCACGCGAAAGTGGCTATTGCGCCTTTATGATGGAAATTGCATCGAAACCGTCTTCATCCCCGAGGAAGACCGCGGCACCCTATGCGTCTCTTCCCAGGTTGGGTGCACCTTGAACTGCACCTTTTGTTCGACGGCGCAGCAAGGGTTTAACCGCAACCTGAGCTCAGCCGAGATCATCGGTCAGTTATGGGTGGCAAACCGGGAGCTTGGCAGGGAACATGCCGGAAGGCGCATTGTAACTAATGTCGTGATGATGGGGATGGGTGAGCCATTATTGAATTTTGACAGCGTGGTGCCAGCCATGAAAATCATGCTCGACGACAATGCCTATGGTCTGTCGAAGCGCCGGGTCACCCTCAGCACGGCGGGAGTAGTGCCTGCTATCGATCGCTTGCGAGACAACTGTCCGGTGAGTCTGGCAGTCTCTCTGCATGCGCCTAACAATGCGCTGCGGGACCAGCTCGTCCCGTTGAACAGAAAATACCCGCTCGAGGAATTACTTGCCGCGTGCCGGCGTTATGTGGCGGATGAACCCCGCAGGCGCATAACGATGGAATATGTCATGCTTGATGGGATTAATGACAGCCTGGATCATGCCCGTGAGCTTATTGCGTGCCTCAAACGCGTGCCTGCCAAGATAAACCTGATACCATTCAACCCCTTTCCCGGAACTCCTTACAGGAAGTCATCGCAGGCAAGGATTGATCGTTTCAGGGAGGCTCTGCTGAATGCCGGTTTGGTCGCTGTTACACGCAAGACACGTGGAGATGACATAGATGCGGCATGCGGTCAATTAGCCGGTCGCGTTCAAGACAGAACGAATCGGTCCACACGTTTGCGACGTGCCGCGGTGACTTCGGCATGAAGGACATCTTATGCAAGATTCCAGCGTTGATGCTTTTGTCCGTCATCGTGGGTTGCGTTTCGACGACGGGGCAGAAGGCCGAAGAGCAAAAGCAAAAGGAGCTGGTTGGAACGTATGTACAGCTTTCCGCGGGCTATATGCAGCCCGGGAGGCTTGATCTTGCCAAGGACTATATCGAGAAAGCACTCGAGATCGATGCGGATGACTCTCAGGCTAACAATGTCATGGCGATCGTACAATGGAAGCTGAAAGACTATGATGCAGCGGACAAGTATTTCAGGAAGGCCGTAAGAAAAGATCCCGATAATGCGGCTGCACAAAACAATTATGGTGTATTCTTATGCGAACGGGGAAAAATCGATAAAGCCGTGTATCGTTTTGAAAAAGCTATAGACAACGCTTTATATAAGACACCAGCCGAAGCAAATCTGAATGCGGGTTTGTGCCTGATGAAGAAACCAGCGCTAGAACAGGCCGAGGGATATTTTAAGTCGGCGTTGAAGTTTGATCCCAAGCTCCCGGGTGCCCTTTATAATATGGCAGTGATCAATTTCGAGGCGGGGCGCGCATTCCCGGCACGGGCCTTTATAGAGCGGTATTTCGCCGCGACCAGAAAAGACACCCCTGAGAGTCTGATGTTGGCGATCAAGATCGAGCGCGCGCTTGGCGCAAAGGATGCGGAAGCGAGCTACGCCTTGAAATTGCGAAGCAGATATCCCGATTCTCCGCAAGCCAAGAATTTACGTTAAGAGGAATGTCAGAAATAGTGCAGCTATGGCAGATATAGGTCCTGATAAAACCACCGATATCGCCGGGGAACCTGGCAGTTCACTGCTGCGGGCCAGGACCGCGGTGGGTCTGCACGTGGAGGATGTTGCAAGAAAATTGCATCTTTCGCCACGGCAGGTCGTCGCGCTTGAAAGCAATAATTTCGAAGATTTGCCGGGAGCGACCTATGTTAAGGGCTATCTGCGTAATTATGCGCGTTTGCTGGATTTACAGCCTGAACCGCTGCTTGCGGCCTATAGCAAGCATATTGTTCCGCGCAAGTCTTCCGAGATAACACCCAGCCTCTCTCAACCGCAGCAGATAAGCAGTAGTGACAGTGTTATTAAATTTACGACACTTGCGATGGCCGTCATCATAGTCGGGCTCACAATAGTCTGGTGGCAGGCCGGTTATGAGGCTGATGATCCCGGCGGGGATCAGATTTCAATGACGCAGGACCAGAGTCCTGATACCGCGCAATTTGACGATCTCCAGCAGCAGTCGGATGGAGAAGAGCTTATGGGCGAGGCATTGCTTTTCGATCCCTTCGTCACGACGCAGACGCCAGAATCCGAATCAGGCGATGATCAACGACAGCCTTCGCAGGAAATACCCGCTACATCGCCTTCCCCTGAGCCCCATTCGGCAGGTGTCGCCCGCCCGCCCGTGGGCACGACGTCGCCCGTTGTATCGGCCGAGGAAACAAGAACGGCATCACCTGCACTGCCAATGACACGAACAAGAGATATTGGGGCGCCGTCATCGGATATTGTTGGTACTCGTGCGCGCTCGCGGCTCATCTTGTACGTGGACCAGGATTCCTGGGCCGATATTCGCGATGCGAAACAGAATAAATTGTTATATGAGACCATCGCTGCGGGCCGTACCGTCAACATTGAAGGCGTCGCGCCATTCAGTGTTTTTCTGGGTAATGCCGATGGTGTAAGGGTCTTCTTTAATGACAAGGAATACGATGTCTCCAAACACAAGCGCGGACTCGTGGCGCGCTTTACGCTCAATGTGTCGGATACACCGGTTGGAAACTAGCGCAAACAGGGCGAAGTCGGATCCGGAAGTTCCTGTGTGTTTCTCCGATTAAGATAATGAGCAACGCAAACTTGCATGTCGTACTCAGAGCGCGTGTCTGTCCGGACCCCAAGGTATTGAGCCTGGTTGTCAGCAATAATCATTGGGCCGAGACCGTCCCGGCTACGGCATTTACCGATGCCGCCGGTGACGGTTTCCGCGGATATTCCCGGCAATTTAACGACTGGTGTGAAAGCCCGCCGGGAGCAGGGCTGCGGTCTGCGCGAACGGTTCGAGGATGAACCTGGTGGACAACTCCATACAGGCCGTGCGAGGTATGAATGACCTGCTGCCGGATGTGATCGAACTCTGGCAACACGTGGAGTCGGCCGCGCGGGATATTCTGCATGCCTACGGATATCGCGAAATACGTGTCCCTTTGGTCGAGAAGACTGAGCTATTTGCTCGCTCGATCGGGCATGTCACGGATATCGTAGAAAAAGAAATGTACAGCTTTGAAGACAGAAGCGGCGACAGCCTCACGCTCAGGCCCGAAGGCACGGCGGGTTGTGTTCGTGCTGCAATAGAGAACGGGCTGCTTCACAATCAAGTCCAGCGCTTTTGGTACGCGGGGCCGATGTTCCGGCATGAACGCCCGCAAAAAGGGCGCTATCGGCAGTTTCACCAGATTGGTGTCGAGGCCTTTGGCATGCAGGGCCCTGATATTGATGCGGAGTTAATTCTAATGTCTTGTCGGCTTTGGGAGGCGCTCGGGCTGCGCGAATTGACCCTGGAGATCAACTCCTTAGGCACACCGGAGTCGAGAACGCGGTATCGCAAGGTTCTCATCGATTATCTCACGGAATATCGTGATCAGCTCGATGCGGACAGCTTGCGTCGGCTGGAGCATAACCCCTTGCGGGTCCTGGACAGCAAGGATCCGGCAATGCGGGACATTATTAACCGTGCTCCGAATATGTTTGATTATCTGGACGATGGCGCCCGCGCGCATTTCGAGGAGCTGCAGAGTTACCTTAATGAAGCGCAGGTCAGCTACGTTGTGAATCCGCGGCTCGTGCGAGGACTGGATTACTATACGCATGCTGTGTTCGAATGGACAACGGACAAGTTGGGTGCGCAGAGCGCGATCTGCGCCGGCGGTCGTTTCGACGGCCTGGTAGAGCAGCTAGGCGGCAAGCCCACACCGGCTGCTGGCTTTGCGATTGGAATGGAGCGACTCGCGGAACTTGTATCGCTCGTGGGCTTACCAGACATTGATTCCGCACCCCACGTCTATATGGTGCTGCCCGGCAGTCTTGCGGAGCACCGGGGGATGAGATTGGCGGAAACTTTGCGGAGTTCAGGGCTGCGGGTCCTGTGTAATTGTGGCGGCGGAAGCATGAAAAGCCAGATGAAGCGGGCCGATAAGAGTGCCGCAAGATTCGCCTTGATTCTGGGTGACGAGGAATGCGCACAAGGCAAGGTCACGTTCAAGAATTTGAGGATTAGCGGGCCACAAGAGCTGATAGATCAATCATCTGTTGTCGAGCACATACAGAAGAGGCTGCAATGATAGGAAAACCAAGAAGGCGAGAAATTTGTCAGAAATCGGGGGGCCGCCCGTGAGTTCTTACTATTCCGATGATGAACAGCTTGAAAAACTCAAACACTGGTGGCAGAACTACGGACCCGCTGTCATCGTTGGTGTCGTACTCGGATTGGGCCTAGTAGGGGGAAATAAATATTGGCACCACTATAAGAAGACCCAGGCCGACGCCGCCTCGGTGATCTATGAGGAAATGTTGGATCAGCTGAAACGCAAGGACTGGCAGGCCAGCAAGCAAGCCGCGCAGCGATTGCTGGACGCATATGCCGCGACGCCATACGCAGAACTTGCGGCGCTGAATCTGGCGGGAATACACTATAAAGCAGGCGAGAAGGACATGGCGAAGGTGCGTCTTGAATGGACCATAAAAAATGCCAGCTTAGAAGCGAGCCAGCAGACAGCCCGTCTGAGACTGTCGAGGATTTTGTTCGATGATGGGGAGCTGGAGCCCGCCCTGGACAAGTTGGGAGATAAACCAGCTGTCGGATTTGAATCAGAATATTACGAATTGAAAGCCGATTTGCTTCTTGGAAAAGGACAGATCGATGAGGCGCGGGACCTGTATAGAAATGCATTGCAGAACGCTGACAGCGGCTCTGCTTATACCGAGATTCTGCAGATGAAATTGGATAACTTAGGTGCAGGTAAAGATAAATGAGATGCCGTGCCGCAATTCATATCTTGTCACTGTTACCGCTGTTGGCCTCATGTGCAACGGACAAAGAACAGCTACAGATTAACGGCGAGAGTGGAGAACCGGAAGAACTTATAGATTTTGTTCCTTCGGTCGAGGTTGAAGAGATCTGGTCGCGGGATTTTGGCCAAATCGATGAAAAGAAGCTTATTAAACTTGAACCGTATCTCGAAGACGGTGTTATTTATGTGGCAGATTCCTCCGGTAAGGTTACGGCCTATTCAGAAAAAAGGGGGAAAAAGATCTGGCGCGCAAGGCTCAAGCAACCGGTAACCGGTGCAGTAGGGCTCGGTGAGCAGAGCGTTCTGCTTGGTACCAGCAAAGGGAAAGTTATCGCGCTCGATAAGAAAACGGGCAGGCAGCAGTGGGAGCGCGCTGTGTCTAGCGAGATACTGGTACCGCCAGTTGAGGCGGCTGGAATCGTTATCGTTCAAGCAATCGATGGAAAAATTCTTGGTCTGTCCGCTCGCGACGGATCGACAAAATGGGTACAGACTCAGACTGAACCTTCGTTGAGTCTGCGTGGAACAGCCACGCCTATCGTTTTCCAGGGTGTGGTTTTAACGGGAATGGCAAACGGGTCCGTTGTCGCGGTGAATCTCAGTGACGGGAGGCTCATATGGAACCTTCCGGTCGCGACGCCACAAGGCAGGAATGAGATAGAAAGGCTGGTGGATATCGACGCCCCGCCGGTCATCCACAATGGATTATTGTTTGCAGGCAGTTATCAAGGAAAAGTCGTCGCGATCAGCCTCAGAACAGGAAGGACAGCATGGTCGCGTGAAATCTCTACATATACGGGAATAGTAGCTGATAGCGCAAATGTTTATTTGACAGATGATGACAGTAACGTCATCGCTCTGGATCAGAAAAGCGGCTCTGTGATCTGGAGATATGAAAAGCTGCGAGGTCGCAAGCTAAACGCGCCGGTCGTTACACAAGATTACGTTGTTGTCGGCGATTTGGACGGCTATGTGCATTGGCTTAAGAAAGATGATGGCGGCATGGCAGCGCGTTACCGAGTTGCCGATTCGGCTATAAGAGCGAGGGCACTTGTCAACGGTGATGTGCTTTATGTAAGCAATCTCGACGGTAAACTTAAGGCCTTACGCTGGCATTAGCGCCCATGCGGGTGATGCATATTTGTGACTAATGCGAACCGCCCGGCGCAAGTAATTGTCCCAATTCTTAATATCCACCAATGAAGCCCGTAATAGTCTTGCTTGGCCGTCCGAATGTCGGGAAGTCCACGCTGTTTAACAGACTGACGCGTACCCAGGCCGCCTTGGTGGCCGATGTGCCGGGGTTGACTCGTGACCGGCTCTACGGCGATGGTGAGATCGACGGGCATTTTTTTATAGTCGTTGACACTGGTGGGATTGTCGATACCGCTGATATGGTAGCCCGGGCCGGCGCGAAAAAACCCCCTTCCTCGACTGTTGACAGGCTTGTGTCTGAACAGGCGATACGCGCAATCCATGACGCAGACGCCATATTGTTTCTCGTTGACGGGCGTGAAGGGATAAGCGCCGCCGACTATGGGATTGCGGAACTGTTGCGTCGTACTGATACGCCGGCGTGGCTGGTCGTTAACAAGGCGGAAGGGGTTGATGCCGGGTCTGTTACCGCGGATTTTTTCCAATTGGGCATCGGCACGCCGATCCCCATTTCCGCTTCTCATGGTGACGGCGTAGCCGCGCTGACGAGCGATGTCCTGAGCAAATTTCCTGAATCGGCCGTGCCTGAAACCGCCGAGATCGGCGATGTTCCTAAGATTGCGATTGTGGGACGCCCCAACGTCGGTAAGTCGACGCTTATCAATGCCATGCTGGGAGAACAACGTGCGATCGTATTGGACCAACCAGGTACGACGCGCGACAGCGTCAGCGTTCCTTTTCAGCGTGATGCAAAGAACTATATTCTCATCGATACGGCAGGTGTGCGCCGGCGGGCGCGGATCGATGCCGAGCTTGAGAAGGTATCGGTTATCAAGACGCTTCAGACCATTAGTAATGCGAATGTCATTGTTTTGGTGCTCGATGCACAGCAAGGTGTGACCGAGCAAGATACGTCGCTGGCCGGCTATATCCTGGAGCGGGGCTGTGCGATGGTGCTCGCGGTCAATAAACAGGATGCTGCAGGAGCGGACGACAGGGCAAGGAATAAGAGGGAAATAGATAGAAAATTGGCATTTTTGTCATTTGCGAGAATATTCTACGTATCGGCCTTACGCGGCACCGGGGTCAGGGACTTATTCCCGGCCATTGACGACGCCTTTGCCGCTGCAACAAAAGACCTGCAAACCTCGGACTTGAACCGGGTTCTGCGGGACGCTGTGGAGAAAGTCCCCCCGCCAATGGCGCGCGGCACACGGATAAAATTAAAGTACGCACATCAAGGAGGGAAAAACCCACCGGTAATCGTCATCCACGGCAATCAGGTCGATGCCTTGCCGCGCCATTACAGGCGTTATCTCGTCAACGCGTTCCGGCAGGCCGTCGGACTGGAGGGTACACCCCTGCGCATCGAACTGCGGCAGGGGAAAAATCCCTTTAAGGGCAAGAAAAGGTCTTCGATGGGACGTCGGAAAACAGGGCCCCGCCGTGTTCGAAAACATTGAGTCGGGGGCTGCTAACCCCCGGATCCTAAACTGATAATCCTCAACCCTTCACGCCCTGGAAGCAACGCAAAGCACGCCAAGGCGCAGAGGACGCAGAGAATACTTGAAAATTAAAGCGTTTTTGCTTTCTTCGCGTGCTTCGCGTCTCCGCAACCTCTGCGTTGGTTCCCCAGCGCCAGGGGGCGGAAGGTATTTTGAGATAGGTTCTAGTATTTTGTCGTTCCCGATTTCTGTTCTGCAGACATTTCCGCCTTGAGTAACAACATCGGATCCACGCGGCTGTTGTTCAGGCTGATCGTCCAATGCAGGTGCGGTCCGGTAACACGGCCGGTTTTACCGATCTCGCCGATACGATCGCCCCGGCGGACTTCTAATCCGGGATTGACAAACACTTTATTGAGATGGGTATACATGCTTATCAATCCCTGACCATGATCGATGAAGACTGTATTACCATTAAAAAAATAGTCGCCGGTTGCGATCACGACACCGGGTGCGGGTGCTGTCACCGGCGTGCCCAGGGGGGCCGCGATGTCCAGACCCGAATGGGGTCTTCGGGGTTGCTTATTGAAAAAACGCCTTAAGCCAAAGCGTGCGCTCAGTCTGCCATCGACCGGAAGATCGAATCGCAGCGGTGGTGCGTGGTGATCCGACCAGGTGAGGAATGCGCGCTTGATTTCTTTGCTTTCCGTGTTTATCCGTTGGAGGTCCTCGGCCGATGGATCAACGTGCCTTTTATTTCGGAGTTTGAGGTATTGCGCGCGGTATGTTTTATCTTTTACGTTGAATGTTGTTTTGGATTGAACTCCGTCAATGGTCAAGATTTCAATGCCGTGCTCGCCCAGTTCAATAGACAGCGGCAATCCCACGACCGCGTGCCACCGGTTCTCGTGCTCGACAACCATTACCTGGCTGCCCTCAAAATGGACGTCCGGCCTTAGCGCGTCGGTGCTCATCAACGGGACGATGACGATACCGCCAGGGACCGGATCGGTATCCGGCAGCTCCGCGGCGGCAGTGAAAATCGGCCATAACACCAACAGTTGAAAGATCAGCGCTGCCGCGGCCCCCCGAGTGTCAGGCACGGTGTGTCTTTTTCCGGCACGGATGTCACGAAATGCCAACGCACGCATACGCATTCAATCCTTTTCATCGTAAATCTCTTCAACTATACACAAAAGCCCGCCTTTGGCCAGGCGCGCCTTCACGCGTGCTCCAGGGTTGACCGACGACGCCTCGCGTATGATCTCTTCGGTATCGGTTGTCTGGACAATGGCGTAACCTCGCGCGAGCGTTGACAGGGGGCTCAGCGTGTTGAGCTCCTGCATGGCCTGGCGCAGCCGTTGCTGAAAGCCAAGAAGATGGTGCTTCATGGCAGTAATTAACCTATTTCCCCCGTGGGCATAGACCAGTATCAGTTGTTTTATGCGTGCCAGAGGGGATTGGCGCTGCAGCCGGCTGAGACTCGCGGAATAACTTGCCCTGGCCGCATGCAGCGCGGTGAGTTGGACGAGATACAGGCGTTTTGCCAGGCCGTCGAGCTGTTGCCGGGTCCGATCAATCCGTTGTCGTGGGTGAAAAAGGCGGCTGCTGATCCAGTCGAGTTGTTGCTGCCGGCCGCGCAAGCGGTCAAGCATTAGCTGCGACAGGCGTTGTTCCTTTTGCTGCAGTTGCAGCAGAACTTCGTTTTGATTGGGAGTGATGAGCTCCGCCGCGGCGGTCGGCGTCGGGGCCCGCACATCCGCGACGAGGTCCGCGATAGTGAAATCCGTCTCGTGCCCGACGCCGGTTACGACGGGTACCCGAGACGCGTAGATGGCGCGCGCGACGACCTCTTCGTTGAATGACCAAAGGTCCTCAAGCGAACCGCCGCCACGTGCCAGGATCAGGACCTCGCAGTCCTTTCTGCTGGAAGCCAGGCGCAAAGCCGCTGCAATCCGTGCGGCGGCCCCTTCCCCCTGGACCGGTACGGGATAAACCAGCACCGGTATCGCGGGAAAACGCCGCTGCAGGGTGGTCAGTATGTCATGGATGACCGCACCCGAGGGGGAGGTGATGACGCCGATGCGCCGCGGCAGGCGTGGTAGCGGCTTTTTCGCGGCCTCATCGAACAGTCCTTCCTGAGAGAGCCTGCGTTTCAGCGCCTCAAAGGCCCGTCTGAGCGCGCCCTCACCGGCTTCTTCAACCGATTCGACAATGAGCTGGAACTCCCCGCGCCCCTCGTAGAGACTGACACGCGCGCGCACCAGGACTTGCATGCCGTTGGCGGGTTCACTGACAAGGTTGCGGAATCGGTTACGGAAAAGCGCGCAGCGGACCTGCGCCTGGTCGTCCTTGAGCGAGAAGTACAAATGTCCGGAGGCCGGACGGGTCAGGTTGGAGATCTCACCCTCCACCCAGATCAAGGGGAAGCTCGCTTCGAGCAGTGCCCTGGTTTCCCGGTTGAGCCGGGAGACGGTATAAATGTCGCGGGAGTAGGCCGGCTTGGTCATTGAATCGTTGTCCATTTGGAGATTCTAGCGTTTCGCCCGGACAAAAAAAGCCGGGCGTGCACCCGGCTCGTTTGACCCGAAAGGGATGGTTCCTCAATTCGGGTAACGCGGGACCGCGTTGGCATTATCCTTCGCCTGCTGTTGGGCCATCAACGCCTGGTCACGGGCTTTGGCAGCCAGGCCCTTGGCCTTCCCGGCCAGTTCCTTGGCCTTCGCGCTGTCACCGGCGGCATTGGCCTTTTTGGCCGCTGCGATGGTCTTTTGCGCGTCCTTCAGGAATTTTTCCGTATCACGCCACAGGTATTCCGCCTTATTGGCGGCCTTGATCTCCGTTTCCGCCTGTGCGATCAGATCGTTGGTTTCTTTGGCAAGTTTGTCATAAGTCACGCAGCCGCTGAGCGCGACGGCCACTGCGGCCGTGAGTAGTATTTTTCGCATTAAAACATCTCCTCCTGTGGGATCGGTGAAATTTTGTAAGACCCTAAATCACAAACCGGCCGGCGTCAAGATGTGGCCCAGGTGTTGGGTCTGGTGAATCGTGCCAGCGTTAAGACGTGACCGCGCGCGGCTTTATTCCCCCCCCCCCCATTCCCCCCCCCCCCCCCCCCCCCAGAGGTCCCGGCGGCTAGCGATCGGGCCAAACCCCCTATGGTTTTTAGGGGTGCGGTTTACCTGATGTGGCTCCGTTCGATATAATACGGCATGAAGATTACCCAAGATGCGCTGACATTTGACGACGTCCTGCTGGTCCCCGCCCACTCCACTGTGCTGCCGCGGGATGTCGATCTGAAAACCCCCTTAACGCGCGAGATCACCCTGAATATCCCGCTTTTATCAGCGGCCATGGACACGGTGACGGAGTCGCGGACCGCGATTTGCCTGGCCCAGGAGGGCGGAATCGGCATCATTCACAAGAACGTGAGCCCGGAACAGCAGGCCGACGAGGTCCGCCGGGTTAAAAAATTCGAAAGCGGTATCATCACCAGTCCGATCACCACGCATCCCAACGACACCATCCGCACGGTGCTGGAATTGACCCAGGCGCATGATATCTCCGGCGTGCCCGTGACCGAAGGTGACAAGCTCGTCGGCATCGTGACCAGTCGCGATCTCCGCTTCGCGACCCGTTTCGATGAGCCGGTGAGCCAGATCATGACCCCCAAGGAGCGGTTGGTGACGGTGAAGGAGGGGGCCGCGCGCGAGGAAGTGCTGCGGTTGTTGCATGAGCATCGTATCGAAAAGATCCCGGTCGTGGACGAGCACTTCGGCCTCAAGGGTCTGATTACGGTCAAGGATATCCAGAAATCCAGGGAACACCCGCTGTCGCTCAAGGACAGCAAGGAGCGCCTGCTGGTCGGTGCGGCGGTCGGTGTGGGCCAGGGAACCGAAGAGCGGGTTGATAGGCTGGTACAATCCGAGGTCGATGTCCTCGTGGTCGATACCGCCCACGGGCATTCGCAGGGGGTGCTGGACCGCATCAGATGGGTGAAGAAACACTATCCGGACGTCCAGGTCATCGGCGGCAATATCGCCACGGGCGAGGCGGCGAAGGCGCTGGTCGAAGCCGGCGCCGACGCGGTGAAAGTGGGCATCGGTCCCGGCTCGATCTGCACCACCCGCATGATCGCCGGTGTCGGCGTCCCCCAGGTCACCGCGATCGACAACGTGGCGCAGGCGCTGGCGGGCACCGGTGTTCCGCTGATCTCCGATGGGGGCATCCGCTATTCCGGCGATGTCGCCAAGGCCATTGCCGCGGGGGCCCACAGCGTGATGATGGGCAGTATGCTGGCCGGGACGGATGAAGCGCCGGGCGAGGTCGTGCTGTATCAGGGTCGCTCCTATAAGACCTACCGCGGCATGGGTTCGCTCGGAGCGATGGCGGAGGGATCCAGTGACCGCTATTTTCAGGAAGGTGTGCAAGGTCCTGAGAAGCTGGTGCCCGAAGGCGTGGAAGGCCGGGTACCCTATAAGGGGCCCATGGTGAACATCATTCACCAGCTCACCGGCGGCCTGCGTTCAGCCATGGGATACACGGGCTGCGCGGAGCTGCAGGCGCTGCGGACAAAGGCAACGTTTGTCCGGATCACCAATGCCGGTATCCAGGAAAGCCATGTGCATGATGTCGCGATTACGAAAGAAGCCCCCAATTATCAACGATAGAGGTTCATGACAACTCAGATGAGCGTGCGGCTTGCGTTGGCGCTTCCCGCAACCTTCGAAATCGCGATATAAAACTGATTCCCCCTATGCAGGATCTCAACCCCAGTCCCAACTTTAATCCCCATGCCGATCGTATACTGGTGCTGGATTTCGGTTCCCAGTACACCCAGTTGATCGCGCGCCGCGTGCGGGAGGCCCGTGTCTATTGCGAGATACAACCCTTTGATGTGGCAGAAGAGCATATCCTGGGATTCGCGCCGCGTGGTGTCATATTGTCCGGCGGCCCGGAATCGGTCACCTTGTCGCAGACGCCCCGGGTGCCGCAGGCGGTCTTTGATCTGGGCGTTCCGGTGCTGGGTATCTGTTACGGGATGCAGGCCATGGCGGCGCAACTGGGGGGGGAGGTAGAGACCTCGGCGAGGCGCGAGTTCGGTTACGCGCGTGTCGCGCTCCGGGAGCCCTCGGCCCTGTTCGCCGGTGTGGAGGACCAGCGTGACGAGGATAACCGTTCGCTGCTGGACGTATGGATGAGCCACGGTGACCGCGTGACACGGCTGCCACCGGGCTTCAAGGTCATCGCCGGCAGCGAGAATGCGCCGCTCGCCGCTATAGCCGACGAGACGCGGCATTTCTACGGTCTGCAGTTTCATCCCGAGGTGACCCATACCCGCCAGGGCAAGGCGATCCTGGAGCGCTTTGTGCACGATGTGTGCGGTTGTGCGGCCTTGTGGACGCCGGGCAATATTATCGAGGACATTGTTCACTCGGCACGCTCACAGGTCGGCGATGACGAGGTGATCCTTGGGCTTTCAGGAGGCGTGGACTCCTCTGTCGTCGCGGCGCTGCTGCATCAGGCGATCGGCGATCAGCTGACCTGCATCTTCGTCGATAACGGCCTGCTGCGGTTGCAAGAGGGCGACGAGGTCATGGATGCCTTCGCCGAACACATGGGGGTCAAAGTCATACGCGTTGACGCCGAGGAGCGGTTTCTCGGTGCCCTGCACGGTGTGCAGGACCCGGAAGAGGAGCGCAAGATCATCGGGCGCAAGTTCATTGAGATTTTCGAAGAAGAGGCGGCCGAGATCCGCAACGCCAGGTGGCTCGCACAGGGTACCATCTATCCCGATGTCATCGAGTCGGCCAGCAGCAAATACGGCATGGCGCATGTCATAAAATCGCATCACAATGTCGGCGGTCTGCCCGAGCACATGCATCTGAAGCTGCTCGAGCCGTTGCGCGAATTATTCAAGGATGAGGTCAGGAACATCGGTGATGCGCTGGGGCTGCCGCACAAGATGGTCTACCGGCATCCGTTCCCGGGGCCGGGTCTCGGGGTGCGGATCCTCGGTGAGGTAAAAAAAGAATACGCCGAGCTGTTGCGTCAGGCCGATGCCATTTACATGGAAGAGCTGTATCGTCACGGTCTTTACGATCATATCAGCCAGGCCTTCACGGTGTTTCTGCCCGTGAAATCAGTCGGCGTCGTCGGCGACAGCCGTGCCTATGAATATGTCGTGGCCATTCGTGCGGTGGAGACGGTCGATTTCATGACGGCCAACTGGTCGCATATCCCCTATGACATACTCGGCACCATTTCCACCCGTATCATCAATGAGGTCCGGGGTGTCAGCCGGGTCGTTTATGATATTTCCGGCAAGCCGCCTGCCACGATTGAGTGGGAATGAAGAGAGGAATCGTTTTTTTTCAACAGCGTCTTCGGGCCAGGTTTCGTGATTCGCCGGTAAATCGATAGACTGTACGAATACACCATCTCGCGTAGCACTACCCGCTGTTCGCGGCGCATATGTCGTATCGGTACAAATCGATGTGGCAAAATTTAATATCACTAACACGTTGACATGGGCGCAGACGGTGGCAAACATTGCAAGCACTATTATCGCGCAAGTCGATGACGCACATGCACGCGGTAAAACGGTCGCGATTTGCACCTCGCGCACTGAAATACAGTTTCCATCACAGGCAGAGCGGCTTGCGTTTGGTGAACGGGTCTCAGCTTTTTTAATGGATCTGGTGCGTCGTTTACCCAAGACGATTGGATTTTTGATCAGCAAGAGTGGCATCACGTCCAATGACGTTTTAAGTAGCGGCTTGAAGTTGAAGCAATCGCGTGTGCTTGGGTAAATCCTGACCGGTTGCTCAGTGATTCGTTGTCCGGCCGATCATCAACGCTTTCCGGAACTGCCGGTGGTGATCTTTCCCGGTAACGTCGGCGATGAAACCGTACTGGCACAGGCTTATAATATTCTAACGATGGAACAAAACAACAAGTCGATTCGGCAAACAGCCTGATTAAAGAAACAGGCTCTGACTAGTCTGCATCTTTTTCGTATGGGAAATGTACATGACCGTAACGAATGGCGAACACAGTCAAGGCCAGGATCAAAGCGGCACCCGCCACCGCCAACATCCGCCACTGGTACATATCTTTCATGTCCCGAATTAAATAGCGTACCAGGGCAACGATAGCAATGTAGAGCGGGATGTGTATTGGTAATTTTCCGGACTTCAGATAGATGGCGACCATTGCCAGCACTTCCAGATAAATGAACGATAACAGCAGATCCGCCAGCGTGACGACCCGCGCCTGTATCATTGTGAACACTTCCATGCCGATAGCAATGACCGTTGCGAAGGCGATGATGATGAGACCGATGTCCTGAATCAGGTCGAGCGAGTTATAAGTAATGGTTTAAGTCGTTTCATGTTGTTGGCAGATACATTTCCAGATTTTTTTGTCAGGCACTGGCACGAATATCGTGCTGCAGATGTTCAGTATTGGGACTGGCAGTGCTTTGCATAAAATCAATACTGATGCGGTTGCTTGCGATCGGTCTAAACAGTTCGTTGGCAAAAGTAACATGATCGATGTGATCACGGTAGCTCTCAATGACAGTCTTATATACGAACTCGATTAGCCAGCAAAACTTATATTTTGAATTTTCCTGTACAGCCGTTCCGGTGATGACACGTCTTACACCCGGAATTTTACTCAGCACGGCCTGACCCCGATTCATCACCGTTTCAACATGGTCATTACTGATGTTGTCGACATTGTAAATAATCACGTGTTGTACCGGTTGCCAGCTCTGGCAGCGGGCTAATACCTCGGCAGCGCGCCCAGCGGAACCCCAATTGATCATGCAGCGTTCGACTTCGCTACGGATGGCATCGCGTACACCGTGGATCATATGCGTGTATCCACCCTTGGTGTCATTTGCCATATTCTTGCGCATGGCGCTTGCTGCAGCATCGGCCAGGGCGGTGTAGTAATTAATTTTCGCCACGCCATTGGTAATTAATTTGTGAAATTGCTCGTCCGACAAGCCCGTGCCCCCGTGTATGACCAGGGGAATCTTAACAGCTTCATTGATCCGTTTGAGTCGATCAAAATCCAGTTTGGGCCGCCCACGCATGCGGCCATGCACCGTACCGATCGACACGGCAAGAAAATCAACTTTGGTGCGTTCGACGTAAGCTCTGGCTTCCTCGACCGAGGTGTAGATTACATCACCGGGATGCTTCTCAGCATCTTCACCTTCGACACCGGCGACATAGCCCAATTCACCTTCGACCGGGACACCGCAGGCATGTGCCATGTTGACCACCTTCTGTGTTGCTGAGACATTGGCCGGGAAAGCCAACTGTGAAGCATCGACCATGACACCGTTACAACCGGTATTAATCGCTTGTACAGCAGATTCATAAGATGCGCCGTGATCGAGATGGATCGCCACTGGCACAGCGGCACGTTTGGCCGCATGTTCTGCCGCGGCCATGGCCAGTTCAAAATCGTAATATTCAAAATGCGATTCGGCGAGGGACAGGATGACCGGTGAGCGTGTTTTTTCCGCGGCGCCGATGATGGCCTCGAGAAAATCAAGACTCACTAAATCAAAACCACCGACGGCATAACCGTTTCGATAGGCATGATCCAACATGTCGCGCATATTCACTAAAGGCATGATCAAGTCTCCTCTGTTTTCTTGTTTGTGTGTTCATGTAATAAATCGGTCAGTACCTGTGCCAAGCAATCCCGTGCCGTGCCCATCACCAAACCGGCGTGCATGTGATACAGATAAAGCTTGCAGTTAATCGGCTGGTGTAAGGCATCACGGTGATGCATGTCGAATTCGCGCCATGCCAGTATCGGTTGGTCTTCGGCGCAGGAGTCGACACACAACCATTGTTGCTGGCTCAGGATAACATCCAGACAGCGATGATCTGTTAAACTGACGCGCAGCGGATCGGCCACGCGAAGTAACGCCAGTCGGACCAGATTGAACGTCGTCGCTTCAATCTCCTTTGGCAATATGCGCATCGGGGGCAATTCGACATTATGAGTCATCACTGCATCTCCCGATCCGGTGTGTGCTTAAGTTAGGGCCGCTTAACTCCAGCGGGTTCACTATCGAGTTTTCCTTCCTGGAATACCCGGCTGGCCAAAATGTCTTCGGCCTCAATGGTCATCAGGTCAACTTTGTTGAGTAATTTACTCGCACTGGCAAACAGGCGATTGGCTTGGCGCAGGCGCGCACGATCCAGTGCATTACGCACCGAGCGGGCATTGGCAAAATGCTCCATCTTCATGCGCAGCGTGATGTACTCAAGAAAGGCCTTTTCGGCATCGGGACTAAAATGGTAATTCTGATCGGCCAGCATGAGATTGGCAATGGCGAGCAGTTCATTGGCGCTGTAGTCGGGAAAATCAATATGGTGTGCGATGCGCGAGCGCATACCGGGATTACTGTGGAAGAACTTGTCCATGCGGTCTTTGTAACCGGCCAGGATCACGACCAGATCGTCGCGATTGTTTTCCATCACCTGCAGCAATATCTCGATGGATTCCGCGCCGTAGTCGCGTTCGTTTTCCGGTTTATAAAGGTAATAGGCTTCGTCGATAAATAACACGCCGCCCATGGCCTTTTTAATCACTTCTTTCGTTTTCGGTGCTGTGTGGCCAATGTACTGGCCTACCAAGTCATCGCGGGTCACGGAGACCAAATGGCCTTCGCGCACATAACCCAGGCGATGTAATATTTCAGCCATACGCATGGCGACGGTGGTCTTGCCCGTACCGGGGTTGCCGGTGAAATTCATATGCAGCGTCGGTGTCTCGGAGGTGAGTGCAAATTGTTTGCGCAACCGATCCACTAATAACAACGCGGCAATTTCGCGTATGCGTGTTTTAACCGGCTTTAGGCCGATCAGCTCGCGATCGAGTTTATCGAGGACTTCTTTGACATTCGATGCCTCGAATTCTGCTTCAAGATTAACGGGCGCATCGTCCGCCAGGACAACCATGTCTGGTTTGTTATTTGATTCATCAGTGTTGTTCATTCCCACCGCTCCGGTCATCGCCAGGTTAAAAAACACTGGCGGGTAAATGGTTTCACCCGCCAGTGATGCTTCCTTTAACTATAACTACTAATAGCGCTCACCTTCCGGTTTGTCACTGGCGTAGGAATGGATCGTGTAACGCATGGTACGACCCTCGGTTTCCTGACGCACCAGACCAAAGCCCGGTTCCTGCTTGGGACGGTTAACGATGTAGGACATCGTTACACTCTCTACACCCTGAACCGAACTAAATGCGCCGACGCGGATATAGTGATTGGGAAAGGTCTTACGACAATTATTCACTTCCATCATAATTCCGGCAGGATCTTTTAGATCGAACATCGGGTTGCCAAACATTTCCCAGTAAGTGTTACGTGGATGTGGGTCGTCGGTGTACTCAACACTCAACGCCCAACCCTTGCTCAGGGCGTATTTGATTTGCGCGGTAATTTGCGCATCCGTTAAGTCCGGCAAAAAAGAAAACTGCCCCTGGGAGATACGATTGCCTTGATTGGTCATCATAATCTGGTTCTCCTTATGGATTAAACGCTGCCTGTGGCGGTGGGTACGAAGTCGGGACTGTCAGTAGATTCATAGTTGAACGTAATGTCTTTCCATGTATCCAGACCGGCCTTGAGCGGGGAACACCATTTGGCGGCGTCCGCCAGAATCTGTGGACCTTCGTTCCAGATATCGCGACCTTCATTGCGTGCCTGAATCATCACTTCCAGCGCGGTACGGTTGGCAACGGCTCCGGCTTGAATGCCATCAGGGTGACCAATCGTGCCACCACCAAATTGCAGCACCACATCTTCACCGAGATAGTGAATCAGCTGATGCATTTGACCGGCGTGAATACCACCGGATGCAACTGGCATACACTTGTTCAACGATGCCCAGTCTTGATCGAAGAAAATACCTTTCTCGAGTTGAATTTTGGTATGGGTATCGAGCAGGGTGTCGTAGTAACCGCGAATCATCAACGGATCGCCTTCCAGTTTGCCCACAACAGTACCGGCGTGAATGTGATCCACACCCGCCATACGCATCCATTTACAAATGACGCGGAAGCTCATGCCATGATTTTTCTGACGCGAGTAGGTTGAGTTACCGGCACGGTGTAAGTGCAGGATCATGTCATTCTTGCGTGCCCACTTGGCCATGGACTGAATCGCGGTATACCCGATAACCAGATCAATCATGATAATGATTGAGCCGAGAGACTTGGCGAATTCAGCGCGCTCGTACATTTCTTCCATTGTACCGGCGGTGACGTTCATGTAGTGACCTTTGACTTCGCCGGTGGCAGCGGAGGCTTTATTTACCGCATCCATGCAATACAGGAAACGATCACGCCAGTGCATGAAGGGTTGCGAGTTAATGTTCTCGTCGTCCTTCATGAAATCCAGACCACCCTTGAGTGCTTCATAGACGACGCGGCCATAGTTACGACCGGACAGGCCCAACTTTGGTTTGGTGGTGGCACCCAGTAACGGACGACCAAATTTATCCATACGCTCGCGTTCGACAATGACGCCCGTCGCCGGACCCTGGAAAGTTTTCAGGTAAGCCACCGGGATGTGCATGTCTTCCAGACGCAGGGCCTTCACGGCTTTCATACCAAACACGTTGCCGATGATGGATGCCGTCAGGTTGGCAATCGAACCGCCTTCAAACAGGTCGATGTCATAGGCGATATAAGCGAAGTATTGTGCTTCGTTATCTGTACCAGGCCCGGTGTTCGGCACCAGGTCAACGCGATAAGCCTTGGCGCGATACATTTCACAGGCCGTCAGACGGTCTGTCCATACCACGGTCCAAGTCGCCGTAGATGATTCACCTGCTACCGCGGCTGCGCATTCGTCCGGCTCGACACCTTTTTGCGGTGTAAGACGGAACATCGCGAGAACGTCAGTTTCTTTAATCTTGTAGTCAGGCTCCCAATAACCCATTTTTTTATAAGGAATAACGCCGGATTTGTAGCGCTCCTTGCCTTCTTTCATCGTGCTGCTTTCTGTTTTGGCCATATCTGTCTCCATTTGATTTTGTTATAAAGATGACCCGAAGGTCGATTTACCGAACCAAACCAAGCATGCAAATAAGCAAATATAAATAACAGTCGATTATTTCAATGAATCCTATAGACTAAAGGCTATGGATAAACCTCATCATACTCAGCTGTTACGCCGTGTCAGTTTGCGCCAGTTGCAGATATTTGAGGCAATAGCACGCTTAAATGGTTTTACGCGTGCGGCCGAAGAGCTATTTCTCAGCCAACCCACCGTGTCGATGCAGATCAAAAAACTGGAGCAAGGTGTCGGGCTACCCCTGTTTGAACAAATCGGTAAACAGACCTATCTTACTGATGCGGGCAGGGTGGTGCATGAGCACACGCGACATGTCCTGGATGCTTTGTCTAATTTGGAAATGGAAATCGCGGATTTGCAGGGTCTGAAGACTGGCATGTTGCGTCTGGCTGTGGTGACAACGGCTAAATATTTTGCGCCAAGGGCATTAGGGCAATTTTGTGAACGCTATCCCGGGGTAGAGGTGGCGTTGAAGGTCACGAATCGGGAACGCCTGCTCGAGCGTCTGGGACAGAATATTGATGACCTCTATATTATTGGGCATCCGCCGGAATTGGACGATGTGATATTTGAGCCCTATCTTGCCAATCCACTGGTTGTGCTGGCAGCCAGGAAACATCCACTAGTTGGCCAGTCCAACATCGATCCGGCACAGTTGGCACAATACCCCTTCATCATGCGCGAGTCGGGCTCGGGTACCCGCATGGCCATCGAAACCTTTTTTGCGCAACGGGGCATCAAATTGAAGATTCGCATGGAATTGGGCAGTAATGAAGCCATCAAGCAGGCGATTGATGCCGGCCTGGGTATATCCGTACTTTCACGACATACCCTCGCACCGGAAGGCGAACATGGTCGCCTCGCTATTCTCGATGTCAAAGGTTTTCCCATTCCCTGGCAGTGGTTCGTTGGGCACAATAAAGGCAAGCGTCTATCCGTGATTGCAAAGACCTTTTTGAGTTTCCTAAAATCCAAGCGCGACAGCATTATGCAGGTTTGATGATGCCTGGCGTGAATCAGACTTGGTTCAGCGGTTGTTCTTCTCAGCAAGATCGCGGCCGTGCAATTCTGTGGCTTCATTCGCTGAAGGATGTTCTCGTGGATCACCCATTTGTGAATCATTGTGATCAATTCGTTCATTTCTCATGCGTTTTGCCAGATAGCCGTCCATGCCAGCCTGTCGGTATTGTTCGATCTCTCTACCCATGGTATTAGCTCACAGATAATATCTTTATTGAAGAATTATTGAACCTGGTATTTTTCTTTTTTTTTATACTTGTTGCCACCGTAGAACCCTTGCCAGTACTGGCTTTTCTCGGTTTATTTGCAATTGAATGGGAATAGCGCGCCTTTATCGTATGTCTGCCGGAGACTCGGCGAGCTCCCATCAATGCCTGATCACGCCGCGCATGCCATGAGCACGAAAGCACCCCACACAACGCTGAGCTCAGAACTCCGCGATACCGCCGACCAACGCTGGATGCGTCACACCCTGATGCTGGCCAGGCGGGCGGAAGAGGCCGGCGAGGTCCCCGTCGGTGCAGTGGTGGTAATCAACGATGAAATCGTTGCAGAGGGCTGGAATCAACCGATCCGCCGGCGGGATCCCACGGCCCATGCGGAAATTGTGGCGCTGCGGGCGGCGGCCGAGGCCGTGGGGAATTACCGGCTGCCCGGCGCCACGCTCTATGTCACGCTCGAGCCATGTCCCATGTGTGCCGGCGCCATCGTGCATGCGCGCATCGGACGGGTGGTTTATGGAGCGACCGATCCGCGTGCCGGCGCGGCCGGGAGTGTATTCGATCTGCTCAATAGCTCAACACTCAACCACCGCGCAAACGTTACAGCCGGGGTATTGAGCGGGGAATGCGAGCGGGCGCTCAAGGATTTCTTTCGCACGCGGCGGGATTGAGCGCCGCTGGTCTCAGCCTGCGGCCTGCCGTCAGATCGCCGGCGCCTTGAGTTTGATGGCATCGTCGGTATTCGCCGAGCGCTGCTCGTCGTCGTACCTGACCAGGGCTTCGTAATAATTGCGAATACGGATGACGTATCTGACCGCTTCCAGCCCGCGGCCATACCCGTGTTTGGCCTTCTGATACCAGGCCCGGCGTTGCAGTAGCAGCAATCTTTGTCTGACATCGTCCCATTTATTGGGATCACCGCCCTGCTGCCGGGTGATGATCCTTGCATCCATCACGTGTCCGAAGCCCACGTTATAGGACGCCAGCGCCATCCAGATGCGATCGGGCCCGGCGATCTCCGTCGGCAAGCGATCCATCATTGTGCGGATATACTTCGCCCCACCGTCAATCGCCTGTTCCGGATCCGAGCGATCCGTCACGCCCATCTGCCGGGCGGTCGGTAGTGTCAACTGCATGATGCCGCGTACGCCGGTGGGCGAAACCGCGCCCGGATCCCAGTAGGACTCCTGGTAGCCGAGGGCGGCGAGCAGGCGCCAGTCAATATCGTATTTCTTGCCCGCCTTTTCATAGAGCACCTCATACAGCGGCAGCCGATTCTGGATCCGAAGCTGATAGACGGTCATATTGATCGGGTTGGACACGCTGGCGGCCCCGTAATAGCGCTCAAGCAGGCGCTTCAACTCACCGCTGCGGCGCAACTTATTGATAAATTTTGTGGCGGCCTTATACAGGCTGTCATCCTCGCTCAGCGGAAAGGCCCAGGCCAGCTTTTCCGGTTTGTGGATCGCGAAGGCGGCCCGCAGCTCGGGGTAATAGCGCCGGTTCAAGTCAAAAATATGCGAGTCCGACACGGTATAATCCAGCAGCCCTTCCCAGACCATCTCGAGCAACTCTTCGGTGTCTTTGTCGGGCTCGACCGTCCAGCCCAGTTTCGGATGCTTGCGCTTGAGCTGATTCAGGTTGTTGACATAACGGGTGCCGGCCTGGAGCTCGATATGCTGGCCGTACAGATCCTTGATGTTCTTCGGCTCAGGGGTGCCGATACGGTAAATGAGTTGCTGGCGCACGGTCTGATAGGTAGGGGCGAAGCGCACCATTTTCTGGCGTTTGCCGGTGATCGCCAACCCGGCCGCCGCCAGGTCGGCCTCATTGAGGGTCAGCATCGGGATGATGTCGCTGAACTTGTCCGGGACAACGAATACCGGCCTGACCCCAAGGTCATCGGCGAAGGCCTTGATCATGTCGTATTCGATGCCGGCAAAGCCGTTGGGGCCTTCGTAGTATGTCGTCGGACTATTGCGCGTGAGGACCACGAGCTCGCCGGCGGCCTGCACCGCCTGCAGCTTGTTTTCGGTCGGGCCCGGACACCCCGCAAAGACCAGTAGTGATGGTAAAAGTACTGCCGTTTGGAGCAAAATGCCGCGACGGCGGAACCGCTTTACGCCGCTGAATGTGTTCATAACTATGTGCTGATACCCCATTGTGACACCGGTGCGCCCGAAACCTCCCGGTGCCGTCGCAAGGCGTAGTCTAGGTCAAATTATAGCTTCTTGGCCAGACATTGTGGGCTTGTTCTCCTGGACCCGTCCACGTAATATGCGCCCCGAATAGGGGCAGCGACACTGCGCTTGAGCAAGTGCCCTTGTATGATAGATCGCATCGACGCGCAGGTGCGAAAAAGCACCCCTATCAGGTCGATCTTTTTGGAGAGGTACCGAAGCGGTCATACCGGCGCAGACTCGAAATCTGTTGGGGGCGTTAGCCCCACGTGGGTTCGAATCCCACCCTCTCCGCCATAAAACTAGCCGCTAGACACTAGCCGCTAGAACCTAGTACCGGGCACACACGCGTGGCGGGTATTTTGGCCGGCGTCTTGGCACGCGGACATTGCGCCGGTCCGAGCTCTGGTTTACCCTTGCGCGTTCCATTTTCAGGCAAATTTCAAGTACCGGAGAGGTGGCCGAGCGGTTGAAGGCGCACGCCTGGAAAGTGTGTATACGTTTGCGCGTATCGGGGGTTCGAATCCCCCCCTCTCCGCCATAGTCCCCGGGTAACACGAGACACTACCAGTGGCAACGAATCGACGATACGCGTGTTACCCGGTCGATAAACCCCCTTACGGGTGACAGTGACCGTGATGACCGCCCCGCGCATTGCCATCGTCGGTGGCCGCACGAGTCACCAGGGCACCGGCCCCTGGCTGGCCCGGTTTTTCGCCGGCCACGGCGCCCGCATCACCGGCGTCCTGGGCACCCGCGAGCAGACGGCGGTGGATGCGGCACAGGACCTGGCACGGCGGTTCGGCATCGATTGTCGGGGGTATGCCGAATGGTCCGCGTTTCTCGGGGAGACGCGCCCGGATCTGCTGGTCATTGCATCACCGGCCAACACCCACCGTGAATACCTGGAGCGGGCCCTGGAGGCAGGTGTCCCGGTGTTCTGTGAAAAGCCTTTCATCTGGGATGATGATCGCGACAATGTGGCCGATGCGGCCCGTCTTATCGATGGCTTCAAGACCGCGAGACTGGCGCTCGTGATCAACAACCAATGGTCCGAGAGCCTGAGCGAGTTCCGTAAGCTGTATCCGGCGTGCAATCTTGCGGACCTCCGCCGCTTTGAGATGGAACTTTCCCCGGCGAGCACCGGTCGTAGCATGCTTATCGATGCCATGCCGCACGCCTGGAGCATGCTGACGACACTTGCGGGGGCGGGCCGGCTCGAGGATCTAACGGTGAGTTTTACCGGGTCGGACCGCTGCGCTATCACGGGCGCCTATGCGCATGCACGCGGTAGGAGCAGTCTGCGTATTGCGCTGGTAAATCACCCACAACAGCCGCGGCCTTTTGCCTATGCGGTTAACGGTTGCCGGGTTGAAAGGCTCATAGACCCGAAGGATTATGCTTTCAAATTCAAAACCGAAAACGGCGTATTTCCGATCGCTGACCCGATGGAGACCCGGGTCCGCAGGGCACTTGCTTACCTCGCCGTGGAACCCTATGGTGTGGACTCCTATAATGATGATATTGTCCGTATGACTCTCGATATGGATTTGTTGGCCAAGACGATGGAGGCTTCAAGAATATGAGCAGTGCGCCCAAATCCAACCCTGCGAGCAATAATGCATCGGAAAACGAGCTCGCACCGATTCATGATTTCAGCCGTAAGCTCCAGCAGGAGGGCCTCGTCGGACGGGTCAAGGAGTATGTGCTGTGGCAGGCGGCCCGGCGCGGTACCTGGGACGGTACCGCCCCGCGTCCTCAGCAGGCCCCCGTTTCCATCAATCTTGATCTGACCACTGCCTGCAACTTCGCCTGCGACCACTGCGTTGACAAGGACATTCTTAACACCGGCATCAAGTTCGAGCACGAACGTCTGCTCGACAGCCTCCATCAAATGGCCGAGAACGGTCTCAAATCGGTCATCATCATCGGCGGTGGAGAGCCAACGACATATTTCAAGTTCGAGGAAGTGATCTATTTCCTAAAAGAACGAAACCTGCAAGTCGCGGTGGTTTCCAATGGGAGTGGTAACCGGCGGATTCTCAAGTGTGCCGATGCCTTTACCGAGGGTGACTGGGTACGCCTGTCGCTCGATGCAGGCAGCGATGAGGTCTTCCAGGCCATGCACAAGCCGAAGAAAAAGATGACCCTGGATGATATCTGCGAATGGGTACCCCAGATCAAAGAGAAGAACCCGGCGCTGTCGATGGGCTTCTCATTTATCATTGTATGGAAAGGCGCCGAGATCAATCAGACTAATATCATCGAGAACATCGATGAGATCGAGATGGGGACTGCACGCGCGCGGGATTACAAATTCGATTACATTTCACTGAAGCCCTTTCTTACCCGATCCCCGGTGAACAACGCCGAAATCATGGACATCAATAATAAAGGCATTACCTTTGACGAGGCGCTGGTGAGAATACGCAAATTGGTCGACCGGGCCAAGTTGCTCGAGACCGATGGCTTCAAGGTCTGGGAGAGCACCAATCTGCGGGTGTTGGAGAACGGCACTTTTCGGAATTACACCCAGCAGCCCAAGACCTGTCATATGCAGTTCTTCCGCCAGGTGTTGAGTCCGCTGGGAGTGTACAACTGTCCGGTCTATCGAAATCAAAGGCACGGTCGGCTGGGTGATCGGGATGCCTATGAAAATGCCGTCATGTTCCGGCAGACCCAGAACACGCTCGAGAGCATGTTGGACAACTTCAACGCCGCCGACGAATGTAAAGAGGTCACTTGCCTTTACAACGATGTCAACTGGTGGCTCGAAGACCTCATCAATAATCCCGAGAAAATCGTGGCGCTTGAGGTCGCCGAGGATACTGGCGACTATTACCTGTAAATGTGAACGCAGTGCCGGGGGTTCCTCGGTTCTTAGCACGAGGGCGAAAGTTGCCCGGAGCCGGAAAGCCCCGTCTGATCTGTCGTTCCTTGATCGGTTTCCTGGCCCTGGGATTTTGCAACGGTACCCGCGCGCCGGGTAGGCTTGATGGCCGTCGAAGTCGTGGCCAAATGCCGGGCCTGGCGTGCATGACGGTTCGCCTGATTTCATTAAGATGCTACAATCCTGTTTTCAGTATATGGCGGTGAAAGCTGGCCCCTCTGGTGACGAAAAGTTGTGAACCCGGTCAGGTCCGGAAGGAAGCAGCCGCAGCAGCTCTCTCGGGTATCGGGGTCAGGCTGGCCGGATCCGCCACCCTATTTCCGCCTTGCAATTCATCCATGTATAGTATTTATGGCCAATCCCCGCAGTACCGGATCAGTTGTCTTGGACTGGCCAGGAGCGTAGAGCCGTGAGCTACGAGGTTCTGGCACGCAAATGGCGTCCGCGTCTGTTCGAGGACCTGGCGGGGCAGGAGCACGTGATCCGGGCCCTGGTCAATGCCCTGGACACCGGCCGGCTGCATCACGCATTCCTGTTTACCGGAACACGCGGCATCGGCAAGACCACGGTTGCGCGCATTCTGGCAAAATCCCTGAATTGCGACCAAGGCGTCTCATCGCGACCGTGCGGGGGGTGTTTGACCTGCAGGGAAGTGGATGAAGGCCGCTTCGTTGATTTGATTGAGGTTGATGCCGCCTCGCGCACCAAAGTCGATGATACCCGCGAGCTGCTGGACAATGTGCAATACGCCCCGACGCGCGGCCGCTACAAGGTCTATCTCATCGACGAAGTGCACATGTTGTCCGGGCACAGTTTTAATGCATTGCTGAAGACGCTGGAGGAGCCACCCCCGCATGTGAAATTCCTGCTCGCGACCACTGACCCGCAAAAAGTACCGGTCACTGTGTTGTCGCGCTGCCTGCAGTTCAATCTCAAGCGCCTGTCCGGTGAGCAGATTGCCGGTCAGTTGCAAAAAATTCTGCTTGCCGAAGATGTTAGCTACGATGACGCATCGGTCGCTTTGCTGGCGCGGGCCGCTGACGGGAGCATGCGTGATGCCTTGAGCCTGCTCGATCAGGCGATCGCTTTTGGGGGCGGCAAGTTGGTTGAGCGTGACGTCCGCGATATGCTCGGCACCCTTGATCAGGACAGTATTGAACGGTTGTTGCAGGCTCTCGCGGCGAACAATCCCCAAGGCCTGCTTTCAGTGGTTGCCGGCATTGCCGAACACGGTGGGGACTACGAAGCGGCGCTGGACGGCTTATTGCTCGCGCTGCATCGAGTCTCGCTCGCACAGGTGGATCCGGCGCTCGCCAGCGACAACAATGAGCAGCGTGAACAGGTGCTCGTGCATGCCGGTTCCCTTTCCCCGGAAGATGTCCAGCTCTATTATCAGATCGGTTTGCATGGGAAACGCGATCTGCCGCTGTCGCCCGATCCGAGAACCGGACTGGAGATGGTGCTGCTAAGAATGCTGGCATTCCGGCCAGCGCCGGCGCCTGGGATTCAGCGACAGGAAGGGCCAGCGTCTGCAGGCAAAACGCCGTCGGCCAAGGTGGGTCGTGCAGAGCCCAAGGCAGAGCCCAAGGCGGTATCGAATACCGCGCGGACGGAAACCAGGGTCTGGTCCGATATCGTTGAGCAGTTGGATATTTCGGGCATACTGCGACAGCTGGCGGATCACTGTGTTATGGAGACAGACACGAACGGACGATTTGTATTGGTGTTGGACGAGGCCTACGGGCAGTTGCACAGCAGGGAACGAGAGGCTGAGCTCAAGCAGAAGCTCGAGGCGTTTTATGGCAAGCCGGTTAAATTGACGTTTCGGATTGGTCGGCCGGCGAGCGAGACCCCGGCCAAGGAAAAAAGCCGTATGAAGGATGAACGCCAACAGGCAGCAGAACAGGCGATCGCCGATGATCCCAATGTGCGCGCCTTGCAGCAAAACTTCAATGCCCGGGTACGGCCGGATTCTGTCAGATCGAAACCATGATGCGAGGGCAATAAATGAAAGGTGGAATCGGGAAAATTATGCAGCAGGCACAGCAGATGCAGGAGACGATGCGCAAGGCCCAGGAAGAGCTGGCCAACATCGAGGTAACGGGATCATCCGGCGGTGGGCTCGTTACAGTGGTGATGACTTGCCGGCATGATGTGCGAAAGGTTGAGATTGATCCAAGTCTTATCGAAGACGACAAAGAGATGATCGAGGATTTGATTGCCGCGGCTGTCAACGATGCGGTGAGAAAGGTTGAAAAAGCCAGTCAGGAGAAAATGGCGGGACTGACCGCGGGCCTGAACATACCGGGTCTGAATCTGCCGTTCTGAGCGTAGATGATGCCCGAATCCACCGCTGTCGGCAGGTTGATTCAGTGTCTGCGTAAACTTCCCGGTGTCGGTCCAAAGAGCGCGAAGCGCATGGCATTTCATATGCTGGAGCGCGATCGCGATGGGGCACGACAGCTTGCACAGGCGTTGCAGCAGGCCGCCGATTGCGTTGTGCACTGCGCGCGCTGCAACAACTTCTGCGAAGACAGGATCTGCGGCGTCTGCCAGTCGCCCCGCCGTGATCACTCTCTGTTGTGTGTCGTGGAATCGCCCGCTGATTTGCAGTCGCTGGATGAGGCCGGCGTATACAATGGCTTGTATTTCGTGTTGATGGGACATCTCTCACCATTGGACGGCATAGGTCCGGAGGAGCTCGGGATCGACCGCCTGGAAGCACTGCTCGATGAAGGAGCAATCAAAGAGGTCATCCTGGCCACCAACCTGACGGTGGAAGGCGAGGCGACGGCTCATTATGTCGGCGAACTGGTGCGGGCACGCAACATTCGGGCGACGCGCATCGCTTATGGGGTGCCGGTAGGTGGCGAACTCGAATACATTGACCGCAACACTTTGACGCGCGCCTTCTCCGGCCGAAGCGAGGTCTGAAGCCGGTCCACGCACGGGGCTGCGGGCGATTCAACGCCGGGGGATCATGGGGCGGGTGAACAAGGCGGCGACAGCTCCCGGAGGTGATGGGCTTCAGTGTACTAGTAATGCAGGGTCCGGATCCCAGGTCCGTACCCAATTGATTTGACCCGGTTAACCAGCCCACACGTTAATATGCACAGTAATACGGGTGATGAGCAGTTAATGCTGCGTTATCGGCAAGGCGAGCATCGCGCTTTTGAGATCTTGTATACCCGCCATAAAGGCGCCCTGTACCGGTATTTTCTGAGACACTGCGGCAGTGCAGCCGCGGCCGAGGAATTGTTTCAAGATGTCTGGGTGAATCTGATCCGCAGCCGGGAGCGCTATCAAGTGCGAGCCAAGTTCACAACCTACCTGTACCGGATGGCGCATAATCGTCTGATCGATCATTACCGCCGGCACTCACGCAATCCGGTTATTGCACTCGGCAACGACAATGATTTCGTGATTGAGGAGCTGCCGGCACCGGATTGTGAGGGACCGGAACAGCGGCTGTCATATAACGAAGCAACCGACACGTTGAAGGCGTTGATTGCGGCGCTGCCGCCGGCACAGCGCGAGGCGTTTTTACTGAAGGAAGAGAGCGGGCTTTCTCTGGACGAGATCGCCGAGGTTACCGATGTGAGTCGCGAGGCTGCCAAGAGCCGCTTACGCTATGCGGTTGCTCGTCTACGCAAGGGTCTGACCGAGGCAGGGTAGAACAGCATGTCGAAAGATGATCAAGACGACCGGGAGCTGGAAGCGTATTTGAAAGGTGATTCGGCGTTGTCGAAGACCTACCAGGCGCTGGCCAGGGAAGAGCCATCGCCAAGGCTCGATCGCGTTATTTTGGCCAAGTCCCGACGGGCGTTGCGCCGCCGCGGCGCGCACCATCCGTTTGCCTCACACTGGATGGTCCCGGTGTCTCTGGCCGCGATACTGCTTATCGGCATCGGGCTTGTCAGCTTGATCCCCTATGAATCGGATGTGTTCGCACCGAAAGGGCTGTCCCCGGAGAGCGACACGGCGCTGCCGGAAGGAGGGGCTGGCCGCAGCGCGGACGAAGTGAAATCTAACGCAGAAGCCGAAGTTGGATCAGAGGGCGGCTTGGATGTTCTCCGCGAAGAGGTAGGCGCTGGTGGGCAAGCGCCTGCGCGACGTGCCGCCCCGGCGGAGCGCAAGGTGGAAACGCGGCAGCGCCCGCCGGTTGAAAACGAAACGGCGCAGAAGCGGCGCGGGATAGAGACCGGGATCATGAAGGAGCCGGCGCCGGCAGCGATGGATGAATCCGTCGACTATGACGGTTATCCTGACCAATCTTTGGATGACAAAATGCGGCTGATCAGAATCGGCATGAGCCAGTCTGAAGTACGGCGATTGCTCGGTGAGCCAGTGAAACAGGAAAAGATGACATGGATTTATCGAGAAGAACGCGTGGAAGATGCCGACGCGCCTGTGACCTTGTACCGGATCTATTTTGAACACGGTAAAGTGCACAGAGTCGAAGGCACGCCGGCTCCGGACCGTGCCGGTCCAAAGCCGTAGCGACGGAACGTATTCCATATCCCGGGATTCCCGTGTGCAAATCCCATCTCTGCGGTGATCGACTACCGTGCACGGCCCAAAAATGCGGCTATATTAAACTTAACTGCTTGAGTTACTTGCCAAACGTAAATGTGATACAGCAAGCCATGGGATGGCTAAGCGATTGATTACGTAAAAAGAATAGTGCGAGTCATGCGAACAGCAACCCCGGTAATAAGCTTAAACCGGCTCGAGCCGGCGGGGTCTTGCATTACATTGAAACGTCCCGGATGGAATCTGGTATTCCAATTCCCGATGTAAGGATTATGCGCAATCCCAAGGTGTGGCTTGAAAGCGATGGAATCCTGCGGATCGACTACGGGCATTACGGTCAGATCACACTTGACGCGATCAAGAATGCCTATGAGCAACATGTAAAGTTGTCCAGCAAAAAGCGTCCGGTACTCGTTTATGCCAGTACGGTCGTGCGTTACGAGCGCGAAGCGACCAGCTTTCTGTGGAGTGAGGAGATCTGCAAGGTGACGAGTGCAACCGCGATCATCACACAATCTTTTCTGGCAAAGCACCTGGGGCAATTGTTTATGTGGTATCACAAGCCACCTTATCCGGCCCGGCTGTTTTCTTCCGAGGCCGACGCCATCCGCTGGCTCGAGAATTTCAAAGAAGAGTAGACGTTGTTTCCGGGGCGTAAAGGGTTGCTGAGCGTTTGAGTTTTAGACAGGTTCTAATGCGCTCACTTCGTGCCTTGGTATCTCTGCGCTAAATACTCATACAAGGCTTTTCCGCTGAGTGATTGCGTTGGCTCCAAGGCGTGAAGGGTTGCTGAGCGCTTGATTTTGAGACAGGTTCTAGTCGAGCAGCTCGTCTATCCTGGCCGCGCAAATGAAATCGTTGGGCGACAGACCGCCAATGCTGTGAGTACTGTAACGGATCCGGCAGCGGTTATAGCCCACTTCGATGTCCGGATGGTGGTCTTCGCGGTGAGCGATCCAGGCAACGGCGTTGACGAATGCCAGGGTTTCATAGTAATTCTTGAACTTAAAGGTCTGCAAGAGTTCCTTTGCATCCTCCGACAGCGCCCAGCCTTTCACCTCAGAAAGCATCTGTTCGGCCCGCCCGCGCTCCAGGGGATCGACCCCTGCTTTCATGGCTTCACAATGTCTTTTGGACAACTGCGGCATGATGACCTCCTAAGACGAACTAGAACTTATAAAAAGTGTCATTGAGGTATTTGACTATATCGTCGATCTGATCTTCGTTGAGGTTGGCCGTAAGCTGATGATTACAGCGATTGACCTGGCCAATCAGTCCCTCAACCGAATTTACCCGGCGATTCTTTCGCGTATAGGGACTGGAATCG
This sequence comes from Acidiferrobacterales bacterium, assembly GCA_947258385.1. Classification (GTDB taxonomy): domain Bacteria; phylum Pseudomonadota; class Gammaproteobacteria; order Acidiferrobacterales; family SZUA-150; genus CAMYII01. Next base: position 48,351 of record CAMYII010000105.1, on the reverse strand, counting down.
TGGCAGGCCGTGCACTTGGCATCATGCAGTGTTTTCCCCTTGGCGGCATCGCCCATCAACATCGCTTCTCCGGCCGGGGCTGTCGTCGCAGACAGCGCGAGATACAGCGCAACAGATACCGGAAGCCAGAGTTTATCTTTTTTCATGGTTGTCTCCTTTTTTCTAGAGGGATCCGTGCTGTGCCTGCAGGCGCGCGATGCGCACCGGTGCGGGCGGATGAGAATCGTAAAACACGGAATGCAAGGGGTCGGGGGTCAGGGTGGCCGCGTTTTCCTCATAGAGTTTGACCAGGGCATTAATGAGCTCAGCGGGCTCCGTTTGTTCGGCCGCGAACAGATCAGCCTCAAACTCATGTCTGCGCGAACCCCAGGCGAAAAGCGGTTGCATAAAGAACACGAAAACCGGGCCAACCATCATGAAAAGTGTCAATGCCATATAGGTCGAGGGCGAGGACACGCCGAGCCCGGTGTAGAACCAGCTCTCACCGATTAGCCAGCCGAGCAGGGCAAGGCCGGCGAGACTCATGCTGAACGTGAGTGCCATGCGCCTAAAGACATGGCGCCGCTTGAAATGGCCCAGCTCATGCGCCAGCACGGCTTCGATTTCGGTATCGGCCAACGTGTCCAGCAGGGTGTCGAAAAAGACGATGCGCTTGTTTTTACCGAAACCGGTAAAATAGGCATTGCCGTGAGCCGAACGGCGGGAGCCATCCATCACGAAGATACCGCGACTTCTGAAACCGGTACGTTGCAACAGCGATTCAATGCGCTGGCGCGCGGTTTCCTTTTCCAGCGGCTTGAATTTGTTAAAGAGCGGCGCGATCAATACGGGATAGGCCCAGTACATCAGCAGAGCGAACCCGGTCCACAGCAGCCAGACATACAGCCACCAGTACGTCCCCATTTTCTGCATGAGCCACAGCACAGCCAGCAGCAACGGTGCGCCGATGAGGAGCAGCAAGATAACTTGTTTGCCAAGGTCAGAGGCAAAGGTCCTGACAGTCGTTTTGTTGAAGCCGAAGCGTTGTTCCAGCACGAATGTCCGGTAGACTGAGGAGGGCAGGTCCGCCAGGCCCATGATCACGGTGGCGCTAAGAATCAACGCGGCGCCGGTGGCGAGTGCGCCCCATCCCGGCTGCCGCCATATGCCGTCGAGCCAATCCAGTCCGCCCGCGATCGTCCACAGGATGAGGATCACGGCAGCAAGAAGGTCTTCGACCATACCGAGACGGGTCTTGGCCATTGTATAATCAGCCGCCTTTTGGTGTGCCGCAGGCGTTATCTTATGCGCGAAGGTATCCGGCACCGTGTTACGGTTTGCCCGCACGTGACGAATGTGACGCTGCGCGAGCCACAGCTGTGTCAGTACCGTTAACGCAAGCAATGAAACAAAGACGATGGTGAAGCTATTCATGCCTTGTTGGTGCTATGATTGACCGTAGCCTTGAATAATAAAGTAAACCGGGGAACAAAGCATGCCTCAAGATCCCAATGCGCTCATCTGGATAGACCTAGAAATGACAGGGTTAAATCCCGAAAGCGACCGAATCATCGAGATCGCCACGATTGTAACCGATGCCGAACTGAACGTGGTGGCCGAAGGGCCTGTTCTGGTTGTGCATCAGCCTGACAGTGTCATGGACGCTATGGATCAATGGAATACCCGCACCCACACCGCTACCGGGCTGACGCCGCGCGTGAAAGCGTCGAGGCTGGGTGAGGCCGATGTGGAGCGGCAGAACATCGAGTTTCTGAGCCGTTATGTTCCGAAAAACAAATCGCCGATGTGCGGCAACAGCATCTGCCAGGACCGGCGGTTTCTCGCCCGTTACATGCCCGAGTTGGAGGCCTGGTTTCACTACCGGAACCTGGATGTCAGCACGATCAAAGAGTTGGTGTCGCGTTGGAAGCCGGAGCTGCTCAAGGGCTTCACGAAAAGGAACACGCATAAGGCATTGGACGACATACGTGAATCTATTGAAGAGCTTGCGTACTATCGCAAACATTTCATTCGTCTGGTAGATTAGCTAATCCGGTGTCGCGGTTTGCAGCAGCCGCGCCCGGAGGCGTGGGCTGCGGCCTTACACGGGCTCAGGGCGCATGGCAAGACATTCGGAGGTGATAATGAACACCGAGAACAAGACGACGGACGGGAATACCGAAGAGCAAAAGCGGGAACTCGCTGCTTACGAAAAACTTCGGGAGCGCGTCAAGGTAATCCTCGGTGAGGTGCGCGAATCCGTCAACGCGGACACCGTCAAGCAGGCGATTGAAAAGGCCGCGACTGAGCTCAAAGAGGCCGGCGGCCATACCGCGGAGACGGTTAACCGGGTCGCCGCGAGCCTCAAGAAAGACCTTGCCGACACTGCGGAAAAGTTGGGTCCGAAATGGGATGTGCTTTCCGAGAAGACCTCCGACCTGTTCGAGGTCTGGCGCGACCGCAGCGGTGTGTTTCTTGCCAATGCGGCCTCCGCTGTCGGCGACTGGTTGCAACAGCTGGGTAGCAAGCTGGAACACAAGACTTACCGCGCCGGCGAGATGAGCTATGGTGGGACGTTCGAGTGCAGTGCCTGCGGCGAGCACATCGAGCTGCAGGGGCCGGGCCATTTGCCACCCTGCGCAAAATGCGCGGCGGTGGAATTCCGGCGCATTTAGCCGGTCGCAGACCAACGCGTTTTTAAGCAAGCGGCTCGGTATCCCGGGAATGCCGGGCCAGCGCCCAATGGACGTGTTCGCGTACCAGCGGGGACGGGTCGTGCGCGCGTTGTTTCAGTGCGGTGATGACGGCATCGGCGCCGCCAGTGTTTCCCAGCGCCACGGCGATATTGCGCAGCCAGCGTTCGTGACCGAGGCGGCGAATGGCTGAGCCCTCGGTATTGCGCAGGAACTCGTCTTCGGTCCAGCGGAACAGTGTGGTCAGTGTTTGCGCATCCAGCCGGTGACGCGGGGCGAAATCGTTTTCCCGGGTCGCACGTGCGAAGCGGTTCCAGGGGCACACCAGTTGGCAGTCGTCGCAACCGAAGATGCGATTGCCTATCAGGGGCCGCAGCGCGAGCGGAATGCTGCCTTTTAGCTCGATGGTCAGGTAGGCGATGCAGCGGCGGGAGTCGAGCTCGTACGGTGCGACAATGGCCCGCGTGGGACAGATGTCGATGCAGGCCTGACAGCTGCCGCAGTGATTGGTTGCCGGCGTATCACAGGGCAAGCACAGGTCGGTGTAGATCTCTCCGAGGAAGAACCACGACCCGGCCGTTCGGTTGAGGAGATTGGTATGCTTGCCGACCCACCCCAGACCGGCACGTTCGGCCAGGGGTTTTTCCAGTACCGGGGCGCTGTCGCAGAAGACCCGGGTTCGGCAGCCGTTCGTCGCCGTCTGGATACGATTGGCCAGCCTCTGCAGGCGTTGACGAAACACTTTGTGATAATCACGCCCCAGGGCATAGCGGGCGACGAAGCCCAATGCCGGGTCGTTCAACACGTCCTGCGAATCGGCGGCATAGGGCGGTAGATAGTCCATGCGCGCGGAGATGACGCTGCGGGTGCCGGGGACGAGCTCGTCGGGCCGGCTGCGGCGTGTCCCGTGTTTCTCCATGTAGCTCATTTCACCGTGCCGCTGTAATCCAAGCCAAGTGAATAAGCGCGATTCGGCCTCGGTCAGATCGATATCGGTAAAACCGACTTGCTGGAAGCCCAGTTCCTGGCCCCAGCGCCTGATGTCAGCGGCAAGACGCCCGACGCGCGGATTTTCCCTTTGTATGGTGTGCATCTGTCTCTATCATATACCGGAACGTTGATTGACGAGTGACTATGATGACATTACCCACAAGGCTTTATCTTGCACGGCAGGTAAGGGAACTGGATCGCATCGCGATCGAAGAGCGGGGCATCGCGGGCGGGGAGTTGATGGAACGGGCCGGTAAGGCTGCCTTTAAGTCGTTGCGGTTCAACTGGCCGCGTGCCCGGCGCGTCAGCGTGGTCTGCGGCCCGGGCAACAACGGCGGTGACGGCTTTGTGGTGGCGAGACTGGCACGGCAGCGCGGACTGCAGGAACGGGTGATATCCCTGGTCGACCCCCAACGGCTTGCCGGCGATGCCGCGCGGGCCTGCCTGTCTTACCGCGAGGCCGGCGGGACGCTAGAGCCGTTCGATGGTCGGTCGGCGTCATGGGGGGACGTCATTGTCGATGGTATTTTTGGCACCGGATTGGAACGCGAAGTCAGCGGAGTCTGGGGCGAGGCCGTCACGGCCATCAATGCCAGCGGCAGGCCGGTACTGGCACTGGATATCCCATCGGGTCTGCATGCCGATACCGGCAGGATACTCGGGGCCGGGGTCAAGGCCTGCCTCACCGTCAGTTTTATCGGTCTGAAAGCGGGAGCGTTTACGGCGGAAGGCCCGGAGTCCTGTGGCGAGATCATATTCGACGATCTGGACGTACCCGCGGAGATCTACAGCGCGATGCCCCCGTTTGCCGAACGCCTGACGCAAGCGGGTCTGCGCCATAAACTGCCGCGGCGTCCACGCCATATCCACAAGGGCCGCTGCGGTCACGTACTGGTTGTCGGTGGCAATCTGGGCATGGCGGGCGCCGCGCGCATGGCCGGCGAAGCGGCCTATCGCAGCGGGGCGGGGCTGGTATCGATCGCGACCCATCCGGCGCATGCGGGAGTCTTGATGGCGGCGTGTCCCGAATTGATGGTCCGCGGGGTCGACACGGCGGCGGCCCTGCGGCCATTGCTTCAACGGGCGAGCGTCGTGGCCCTGGGTCCGGGTTTGGGGCAGGATGATTGGGCCCGGCAAATGCTGGCCGCGGCCCTCGAGTCGAGCCTGCCGCTGGTGGTCGACGCGGATGCCCTTAACCTCGTCGCCGCGGAGCCGCTGCGCCGGGAGGACTGGGTGCTGACCCCGCACCCGGGGGAGGCGGCCCGGTTGTTGAAAACGCGTGTCGCCGACGTCCAGGGCGATCGCTTCAATGCGGCGAGAACGCTCGCAGAGCAGTTTGGCGGCGTGTGTGTGCTCAAGGGGGCAGGCACCGTAATCACCGATGAGCGGCCCATCATTGCGTTGTGTGACCGGGGCAATCCCGGCATGGCGAGCGGCGGCATGGGTGATGTGCTGACGGGCATCATCGCTGCGCTGCAGGCCCAGGGGATGGCCCGCGGCGACGCCGCGAGACTGGGGGTCTGGGTCCATGCCGGTGCCGGCGACAGCGCCGGGCAGGAGCGGGAGATCGGTCTCATGGCGACCGACCTATTGGCCTGGATTCCGCTTCATCTCAAGCGCATCATGGAATAGCGGGGGGGGGTAGCGGGTGAAACAGGAGCGAAGCGTGGCCACGGCTGCGGACATGGAAGCGCTCGGCGCGGCGCTGGCGGCCCGACTCCACGCGGTCCGGCTCATCGGGCTGCGGGGTGAGCTCGGCGCCGGGAAAACGACCCTGGTGCGGGGATTGCTGCGGGCGCTCGGTCATGCCGGGGCCGTCAAAAGCCCCACCTTCACCCTGGTGGAGCCGTATGCGCTGGAGGGCCGGGTGTTGTATCACCTGGACCTGTACCGGCTCAACGACCCGGAAGAGCTTGAATTCCTGGGATTGCGGGATTATTTGCAGGGACGGAATGTTTGTGTCGTGGAGTGGCCGGAACGCGCTGCCAGGGTTTTGCCACGGGCGGATATTGACGTTATCATTCAAAAAGTTAACGAGGGCCGCCAGGTGAAGCTTGTCTCACACACAGACCAGGGCGCAGCGTTGCTGAGCGGTTTGCCATGAGCACCGTGCGCGGCGTTGTTCTCCTTGTTTTCGCCCTTCTCCCGGCCACCGGTCAGGCGGCGCCGTCCGTGACCGTAGAGAATCTGCGCCTGTGGAAGGCGCCCGACCAGTTGCAGCTGGTGTTCGATGTCAACCGGGTACCGGAATACCGGGTGTTCACGCTCAAGGACCCGCCCCGGGTCGTGATCGACATGGACAACGCGCGTCTGGACGGGGCGCTGCCACCGGTGCAGGCGCAGCATAAACCGCTGCAGGCCATCCGCAGCGCACGCAATGCCAAAGACCGCTTGCGCGTGGTACTGGATCTGGCGCAAGCGCTGCAGGCGCGCAGTTATCACTTGAAGCCCTACGGGCCGTACGGCCACCGCCTTGTCATCGATCTTTACGACGAGCAGCGCCCGGAGCGCTTCGTGCCCGATCCGCCCCCGCAGGTGTCGGACCGGGAAGTGGTGATCGCCATCGATGCCGGCCATGGCGGGGAGGATCCGGGCGCCATCGGCCGACGCTACCGCACACGGGAAAAAGATGTGGTGCTGGCCATTGCCCGGGAACTGCAAAAGCAGATAAACAAGACGGCCGGCATGCGCGCGGTGATGATACGCGACGGCGATTACTTTATCGGACTGAAGGAGCGTTACAAGATCGCGCGTCGGGAACGCGCGACCCTCTTTATCTCCATCCATGCCGATGCGGTGCCCGGCCGGGGCGCGCGGGGTTCATCGGTATACGCCCTGTCGGAGCGCGGGGCGACCGACAGCGTCTCGCAGTTTCTCGCTGACAGCGAAAATGCCTCGGATCAGCTCGGTGGCGTCAACCTGGACGACAAGGATGATCAGGTTAAGCGTGTCCTGGTGGATCTGTCGTATACGCCGACCATCAGCGCCAGCCTGACGCTGGGCAGGGACGTATTGGCTGAACTGCGTAAGGTCGGACCGCTGCACATGGGCAAGGTCGGGCAGGCCGGATTCGCGGTATTAAAATCCCCGGATACACCCTCGATTCTGGTGGAAACCGCTTTCATCTCGAACCCCACGGGAGAAAAGAAGCTGCGCAGCAAGTCGTTCCAGCGCAAGACCGCCCGAGGCATCCTCAAAGGCATCAAGCGTTTTGTGCGGCGCGAGGACTTCAAGCCCTATCAGAAAGTCGACACGGCGAGCGCACGGCATGCAGCCACGTCCGCGTCACGCCTTCACACTGTCCGCCGCGGTGAGACACTGATCGGCATCGCCAGCAGATACGGTATCCAAGTGGACGCGCTGCGCCTTGCCAATAATATCAAGGGCAATAGACTGCTCGCCGGCAGCAAGTTACGGATCCCTTGAAGCCGTCTTGATAGGGAGGGTTGCTTTTTCCAGCGGGCTCTCACATGATTTGCTGTGCGCGAAAATGGCGCCTATAGCCTCCGTAACAAGAATAAATCAATGGCGATTTTCACACTCCGCGATGATTAAGCAAAAAGGATCCAGGACTATATGACGGTTCGACGCACCTCCATGCACGGTGAATGGTCATCGCGCATGGCATTTATCCTGGCGGCCACGGGCTCCGCCGTCGGTCTCGGCAATATCTGGCGGTTTCCCTATATCACGGGAGAAAACGGTGGCGGTGCCTTCGTGCTCGTCTATCTGCTGTGCATCGCCCTCATCGGTGTCCCGATCATGATGGCGGAAGTGCTGCTGGGCCGCCGCGGACGCCAGAGCCCCATCAACACCATGCGCACCCTGGCGACCGAGGAGGGTCACAGCCCGCTGTGGCAATTGCTGGGTTGGGCCGGGGTGATATCCGGGTTTTTGATTCTCTCTTTCTACAGTGTGATTGCCGGCCAGGCATTGGCCTATATCGTGCGTGCCGCCGGCGGGCTCTTTACCGGTATAACGGTTGCGGACAGTAAACAGATCTATGCCGCCCTCGAGTCCGACCCCGAGCGTCTGTTGGCCTGGCATACGCTGTTCATGGCCATGACCATGGTCGTGGTCGCGCGGGGGGTAAAAAGCGGTTTGGAGCAGGCCGTGCGCTTCTTGATGCCGGGATTATTGATCATGATGCTGGTGTTGCTGGGCTACGCCATGAGCACCGGCGCCTTTGCCCAGGCCATGCGTTTTTTGTTCCGGCCCGATTTCACGGCACTGACTTGGAACGCGGTGCTGACGGCGATGGGCCAGGCGTTTTTCACCCTGAGCCTGGGCATGGGCGCGATCATGGTCTATGGTTCATATCTGCCCAAGCGTACCTCGATTGCCCAGACCAGCATTACGATCGCCGTCGCCGATACCATGGTGGCGTTGCTGGCCGGCATGGTGATTTTCCCCATCGTTTTTATTAACGGTCTGGAACCCACGGCCGGACCGAGCCTGGTATTCAAGACCCTGCCCATCGCCTTTGGGCAGATGTGGGGCGGTCCGTTTTTCGGTGCCTTGTTTTTCCTGTTACTGTCTTTCGCTGCCTGGACCTCGGCCATTTCCCTCATTGAGCCCGCGGTGGCCTGGATGGTGGAGAACCACGGCATGAGCCGCGCCAAGGCCGCCGTATGGGCCGGCGCCATAACGTGGGTGTTGGGCCTGGGTACGGTATTGTCGTTCAATCTGTGGTCCGAGGTGACGCTGTTCGGCAAGACCTTTTTCGGCGTCCTGGACTATCTCACCTTCAATGTCATGTTGCCGCTGGGCGGTTTATTCATCGCCGTGTTCGCGGCCTGGTTGATGTCACGGCGTTCCACGGTCGATGAATTGGCCATTGGAGACGGCCTGGGTTACGAGACATGGCGCTTTCTCGTGCGATTTATCTCACCGGCGGCGGTGATTATTGTTTTCCTCTATGTACTTGGGCTGCTGCCGCTGATAAGCAAAGTTTTTGAAGCGATATTTACGTAAAATACAGTGACTAGATACTAGCAGCTAGTTACTAGTATCTAGGTACTAAACTATAGGTTCACGGAACGTAACGATTCCTTGTCGTCCGATCCCTGTTGCAGGCGCTCGCAGATCTGTTGTCGCAGACACTTCTGTTGTTCGCTGTCGGTGACGGGTCTGCCCTCGCGGTCGGCGATGAAGAATACATCCTCGGCTCTTTCCCCATAAGTCGAAATCTTCGCCGCGATCAGTAGCGTATGACAATGCTCGAGGGAGCGGGCGACCTGGTAGAGTAAGCCGGGCCTGTCCTGGGCGATCACTTCCATAATGGTCGGTTGCCCGTTGGCCGCGGCGCCAAACTTGACCTCAGTGGTGATGGGAAAATGTTTGAGCTGTCTTGGTAAGTGCTTGCGGGGGGCGTCACGCGGAGGCCGGGGATTATGCAGCTCTTCGCGCATCGCGCCTTCGAGTTGGGACAAGGTTTTCGGATCCCTGATGGGTTCGCCGCTGTGGTCCAGGACAACGAAGGTATCCAGGGCAAAATTGTGTTTTGTCGTGTGAACGCGCGCATCGACAATCGATAGATTCAGCTTGTCAAACGCACCCGTCAATGTGACGAACAGGCCGTCGCGGCTGGGCGTATAGATCAGGAACTCGCTGCCGCCGATCTCGGGTTGAAAACGCGTCGCGACGATCGGGAAATCGGCGGCGGATCTGGCTGCAACAGTTTGCGCATGCCATGCAAGACTGTCGGCATTGTAGCGAAGAAAATAACTGTTATCCATTTGCGCCCAGTACTGCTCGGTGAGTGCTTTCACGCTTTTGCCCGGATTGAGAATCTCGAGGGTGCCGTTGCGCAGATCAGCGACGCGGTCCTCGACGTCCGTAACAGCGCTGATTCCGCGTGCCAGGACGCGGGATGTTGCGGTATACAACTGGCGCAGCAGGTGACCCTTCCAGTCGTTCCAGACCTTGGGGCTGGTGCCGCGCATGTCAGCGACGGTAAGAAGATATAAGTTATCCAGGCGTTCCTGATCCCCGACTTTGGCGGCGAAATCAATGACCACATTGGGATCGGAAATGTCCTGGCGCTGCGAGGTCCATGACATGATCAGATGATTGCGTACCAACCAGCAGATGAATCGCATGTCGTACTCGCTCACGTTGTGCTGTTTGCAGAATTTTTGCGCTTCGGCTTCGCCGAGTATCGAGTGATCACCCTCCCGGCCCTTGGCGATATCGTGGAACAGCGCAGCGACATACAGGCGCTCGGGTTTTGTGATTTGCTGGATAATCGAACTTGCGAATGGGAATTCACGGCGAAACTCAGGCACGGTGAAACGGCGCAAGTTCCTGATGACAAACATGGTATGTTCATCCACGGTGTAGACATGAAACAGGTCATGCTGCATCTGGCCGACAATCTTGCCGAATGCGGGAATGTAGGCTCCTAGTATCTCGTGCGCGTTCATGCGCCGTAAGGCGTGTGTCACGCCGCGCGGCTGGCGCAGTATCTCCATGAACACAGAACGGTTGGTCTCATCTCTGCGGAATTCGGCATCGATGCGATGGAGGTTGTCGTGCAGCAGCCGGATGGTTTGTGCGCGGATGCCTTTTAATTCCGGGTGTTGTTCCATGACGAGGAACATCTCCAGCATTGTGCCTGGTGCACGCTCGAAGACCTTGTCGCCGGTCACGGTGAGAAATCCGCTGCGGGACCGGAAATGCTGGCTAAGCGGCTTCGGTTTTCTGGTCTTCGGGTAAAGGATCGTTTCCTGGAAGTGTTGCAGTAGAATCTCATTGAGCCGTGACAGGCCCTTGATAGTCCGGTAGTAGTGTTTCATGAACTGCTCTACGGCGAGACCATCCTTGCTGTCCGTGTAACCCAGTTCACTGGCAAGAACGCGCTGATAATCGAATAGCAATCGGTCCTCTCTTCTGTTGGCCAGATAGTGCAGCCAGTTGCGGAGGCTCCAAAGGAAGTTCCGCCCACGGACGAGAAAATTGTGTTCCCTCTTGTTCAACAGCTTCAGGTCGGCAAGATCGCTCAGGGAACGGCAATTGAAATGCCGCTGAGCGGTCCACATGATCATCTGTATATCGCGCAGCCCGCCCGGCCCTTCCTTTATATTGGGTTCAAGATTGTAAGCGGTATCATTGAAATGATGGTGCCTGTCGGTTTGTTCCTTGAGTTTCGCCGCGAAATATTTCTTGCTCGGCCATATCTTTGGCGCGCTGGTCGCCTTGCACATCTGTTCGAATAAACCCGGATCACCGTAGATCAGACGGACCTCCATCAGGTTGGTGGCAACGGTGATGTTACTTTTCGCCTCGACGATGCAGTCCGGTACAGACCTGACGCTGTGGCCGACCTCCAGACCGAGATCCCAGAGAAATTGCAGCAAGGCCTCAACAAAACGACGAACATCTGTGCCCGACCCGTCTCTGAGCAACAGCATCAAGTCAATGTCAGAAAAAGGGTGCAACTCGCCGCGCCCATATCCCCCCACGGCGACCAACGCGATGTCGTGGGGCTGCGGCAATAACGGCAGATGAAGTTGCCAGGCCTGTATGAGAATCTGATCGACGAGCCACGCGTGAGTCGTGACGATCTCCTGCGCCCGACCACGGTCAAGATGAGCGGCCTTGATGACTTCGCGGCCCTGACGCAAGGTGTTGCGGAACAGCGGCAGTGGTTCCTGGCATTCTTGCAGAGACCGGATGAATTCCGGAGGGTTGAAAACCGTTTCTTTGTTGAGCGACATGCCTGGCTACGGTTTGGCGATTATCAGATACTGGAGTGGCCGGGCACAGGCTTGTGGTAGCGTGCCGGTCGGGCGCGGCCTATTGGGTGTCGGGCAATCCGGATCACTTGCACAAACGGCTATGACCCTGTGATGAGGCAGGGGCGGTTTGCCGCGAGCGGGACAATCAGAGCTCATCACCGGGCAGCACGGTCAGGACTTCGTGCCCGGTCTCCGTGACAAGAATTGTATGCTCCCATTGGGCGGAGAGGCTGTGGTCGTGGGTGACGACCGTCCAATTATCCGGCAATAGTTTTACTTCTTTTCGTCCCGCATTAATCATCGGTTCAATAGTGAAAGTCATGCCCGGTCTGAGTTCCAAGCCGGTATCCGGTTTGCCGTAGTGCAATACCTGCGGGTCCTCGTGGAATTTGCGACCAATTCCGTGACCGCAGTATTCGCGGACTACCGAACAATGGTTGGACTCAGCGTGTTGTTGAATGGAATGTCCGATATCGCCCAGACGGGCTCCCGGTCTGACCTGTTCGATACCCTTGAGCAGGCATTCATGGCTGACCCGGGCAATACGCTCAGCCGGAATGGATGGCTTGCCCACAAAGAACATTTTACTCGTGTCGCCATGGAAGCCGTCTTTGATGACCGTGATATCGATGTTGATGATATCGCCTTTTTTCAGTTTTTTCTCGCTCGGGATACCATGGCAAACCTGATGATTCACCGAGGTGCAGATTGATTTGGGGTAGCCCCGGTAGTCCAAAGGCGCCGGGGTCGCGCCCTGCTCCGTGACAATATAGTCGTGGCAGATCCGATCGAGCTCGTTGGTCGTGATACCGGCATTGATATGGGGGCGGATCATACGCAGGACCTCGGCGGCCAGGCGGCCGGCGACCCGCATTTTTTCGGTTTCTTCGGGAGTCTTAATGGAAATCGGCATAGTTGCTGTATCGTGGCGATTTTGGTTGTTTTCGGTCGCAGGGCGTCACAAGCCCATGACTTTACACTATTTTTGCCCCGCGCATGAGGGGATTAACACTTCTTTTCATGGGTGATCTGGTTGGAACCCTTTGAATACATTGTCGAAATAGCCTTCCTGTGTTATAAATCGCGCTTTTCCCTAACCCACACACGGGCCGTCACATGCACCTGGGTGCGCCGCGCCCAACCCGACCGGTGGCATAGCCAACTGCAGGCCACCGCCGACTGATCGGGACGCGGTGTTGATGCATGGGGCCCGTGGAGGCTTAACCCAAACGGAGAGAGAGTCAATGAGTAATGTCACCATGCGCCAGATGCTTGAGGCTGGCGTGCATTTCGGCCATAGAACCCGCTTCTGGCAGCCCAAAATGCGCCCCTACATCTTTGGCGAGCGCAACAAGATTCATATCATCAATCTCGAACAGACGCTGCCGCTGTTCAACGAGGCCATGAACTATCTGGGCAGGCTGGCTTCAAACAGAGGCACGATCCTGTTCGTCGGAACAAAACGTCAGGCCAGCGAGGTGATCCGCGAAGAGGCGATTCGTTGCGGAATGCCTTATGTCAACCACCGCTGGCTAGGCGGTATGCTCACAAATTACAAAACAGTGAAGAAGTCTATCGAGCGGCTAAAGGGGCTCGAGACCATGCTCGATGATGGCAGCGCGGACAAGTTGAATAAAAAGGAAGTGCTTGGGCTCGTGCGCGAGCGGGACAAGCTCGATCGCAGTCTGGCGGGGATCAAAGACACGGCGGGCCTGCCTGACGCCTTGTTCGTGATCGACGTGGGACATGAGTACATCGCAGTCGCCGAGGCCAATAAGCTCAACATACCGGTCGTGGCGGTGATCGATACGAATTGCAAACCTGACGGCGTCGATTACATCATCCCGGGCAATGATGACGCCATGCGCGCGATTCGCTTGTATGCGCATGCCGCGGCGGACGCCATCATCGAGGGTGGTGCCGCGGCGCAGGTGATGCTCCCGAGCGGTGAAGATGAATACGTTGAGGTGCCGGAAGAGGCGCCGAAAACGAAGGTCGCAAAGAGGAAGAAGAGCGCCAAAGCGAAAACTGCCGAACCGGCCAAAGGGAAAGCCGCCGAACCGGCGGCGACTGCCGGGGAGGAGGCGGATATCGCAGCCGAGAGCGGATCCGAGGGTAGTCAAGATACTACCGAATAGCCGCAAGTCATAATAAAAAAGGAGGGGGGCGCTGCCCCCTTACTTTTATGGGCGCATAGCTTACAACATACTGGTAGTTCATATTTAATGATTATTTGGGGAAAAGCGATGACTATTTCTGCCTCACAGGTTAAGGAGCTCCGGGAGCGAACCGGGCTTGGCATGATGGAATGCAAGCAGGCCTTGGTGGAGGCCAACGGCGATGACGAACTTGCCATTGAGATCTTGCGCAAGAGGGCCGGGGCCAAGGTTGAGAAAAAGGCCGCGCGAACTGCCGCCGAGGGGGTCATCAGCATCTTTGTTAACGTTGACCGTAAACTCGCGGGTATGGTCGAAGTCAATTCGGAAACCGACTTTGTCGCCAAGGAAGAAAAATTCCAGGCGTTCGCTGCCGCGGTTGCGGAACGCGTCGCCGAAGCCGATCCGGCGGATATCGAAGCGTTGCAGCAGCAGCCGTTGAGAACAGGCGCGAATGAAACCGTGTCTCAGGCACGAGAGGCGCTGGTCTCAACCATGGGGGAAAATATTAATGTACGTCGCTTCGTTCGTTTACAGACCGACGGCCACATTGGCAGCTACATCCATGGCCGGAGAATCGGGGTCATCGTTGAATTAGACGGTGGCGACGAAGGCCTTGCGCGTGATATCGCGATGCACGTCGCGGCCAGTCGCCCCGAATTTGTCAGCAAGGGCGACGTACCCGAGCCGCTGATTGCCAAGGAACGGGAGATCTTCATCGCCCAGGCCAAAGAAAGCGGGAAACCGGACGACATCATCGAAAAAATGGTCGATGGCCGCATCAATAAATACCTGAACGAAATCTCCCTGCGTGGCCAGCCGTTCGTGAAAGATCCTGACATCACTGTTGAGAAATTGCTGAAGGAGGGGCGTGCCGCAGTGAAGGGCTTTTATCGTTACGAAGTCGGCGAGGGTATTGAAAAGGCGGCGTGCGATTTCGCCTCTGAAGTGATGGCGCAGGTCAAGGGGAGCTAGGCGGTTGGCAGGGCAGTCCCGTACGCCGGCGTATAGACGGATCTTGCTGAAGCTCAGTGGCGAGGCCCTGATGGGTACCGACGCCTATGGAATAAACGGCGACGTTTTGCAGCGCATTGTCGCCGAAATCAAATCGGTCAGGGAGACCGGTGTGCAGGTGGCGATTGTCGTTGGAGGAGGCAATATTTTTCGCGGTATCGCAGCTGCGGCCCAGGGAATGGACCGACCCACCGCGGATTACATGGGAATGCTGGCGACCGTGATGAATGCTCTTGCACTACGAGATGGGCTGATGCGCCATGGTGTGACGGCAGGTGTGATGTCAGCGCTGCCTGTTGCCCAAGTCGTTGACGGGTACGCCCGGGAGCGTGCCATCAATGATTTGGATGACGGCCGGATCGTTATTTTCGCCGCCGGTACAGGCAACCCGTTTTTCACTACCGATACGGCGGCGACGCTGCGGGCGCTGGAGGTCGGCGCAGATATCGTTTTCAAGGCCACGAAAGTCGATGGGGTCTACGACAGGGATCCGCTTCGGCATGATGATGCGCGGCGTTATGATGTGCTCACATATGATGAGGTGCTGGAAAATCGACTGGGCGTGATGGACGCCACGGCAATCGCTCTTTGTCGTGACAATAATCTTCCTTTACGCGTATTCAATATCAACAAGTCAGAGAGCATGATGCGGGCGGTGCTTGGTGAAGACGAAGGCACGCTCGTCCATTGAGGGGAGTAGCCATGGACAGTATTGAAAGCATAAGAAAAGATGCGGAAAAACGAATGGGGAAATCTATCGATGCACTGAGGAGTGATCTGGGCAAGATCCGAACGGGCCGCGCCCACGCTGGTTTGTTGGATCATTTACATGTCGATTATTACGGGACACCCACTCCCATTAACCAGGTAGCGAGCGTTACCGTCAGCGATGCACGTACCCTGTTAGTCAGTCCATGGGAGAAAAACATGGTGAAGCCGGTTGAAAAAGCCATTATGGAATCCGATCTTGGCCTGAACCCGGCCACCGCGGGGCAGAGCATACGCATACCGCTGCCTCCTCTGACCGAGGAGCGGAGAAAAGAGTTGGCCAAACTCGTGCGTAGTGAGGGCGAGAACACCAAAATTGCGATACGCAATATCCGTCGTGACGGTAACCACCATTGCAAGGAACTACTCAAAAAGAAAGAAATCTCAGAGGATGATGACAAGCGCGCAGAAGATCTGATTCAGAAACTGACCGACCGATTTGTCGCCGAAGTCGATACATTAGTGGCAGAAAAAGAAAAAGATATCATGGAAATTTGACGACGATGCAACGAAACAAGCAATATTCTGCCGGTTAACACTGCGGAAGAATGTAAAGCCCATGTCCGAATCACCGGAAAGCGTAATCCCTGGAGCCCAAAATTACCGGGCCATACCCAGGCACGTAGCGATCATAATGGACGGAAATGGTCGTTGGGCAAAGACCCGTGGCTTGCCGCGCATTGCGGGCCACCGAAAAGGCGTAGAAAACGTGCGCGAAATTGTCAGGATGTGCGGTGACAAAGGCGTCGAGTATTTGACGCTTTTCGCCTTCAGCAGCGAGAACTGGCGCCGCCCTGACCGTGAAGTGCAACTATTGCTGGAACTGTTCTCGAGCGCCCTGAACAAAGAAGTCGGGAAACTGCATAAAAATAATATCCGTTTTCGTGTTATCGGTAATGTGCAGAGGTTCGGCGAGAAGATCGTTGCCAAAATCGCTAAGGCCGAGAGGCTGACCTCGGAGAACACCTCCCTTACGCTCACGGTTGCGGCGAACTACGGGGGGCGCTGGGATATCGCGCAAGCCTGTTCACAAGTAGTCAGGCGTGCCATGGAAGGGGAGATAGACGCAGAATCTATAATGCCTGAAACAATTGAGCCTTACTTGAGCATGTACGGTATTCCAGAGCCTGACCTTTTTATCCGTTCCGGCGGCGAACAACGCATCAGTAATTTTCTGCTGTGGCAATTGGCCTACACGGAGCTCTATTTTACAGAGACGTTGTGGCCTGAATTCGATGGTGTCGAATTTGATAAGGCATTGGAGTCGTTTGCCAGACGTCAACGGCGTTTCGGTTTAACCGGGGAACAAGTCGAAGCAGCACGACATGCTTAAGCAGCGCCTGTTGACGGCTGTCGTTCTCGTCGCGTTAATACTCGTAACGCTTTTTTTGCTGCCAACGGTAGCTTTTTCCTTGTTGCTGGGATTATTTGTTCTCGCCGCTTCATGGGAATGGTCTCGTTTAGCGGGTCTAAGGCTGATTGCACAACGCATTATGTATGTGATTTTCATCGGCGTGCTCGGTAGCGTGACGCTATTCGCGATCAAATACAATCCGTTTCTGATTCTGCCCCTTACGATCGCAGCATTCGTATGGTGGTGTTATGCCTTGACGGAACTGCTGCTCGGAAGCCAGGGTACTAGAAGCGTATTGGGCTCCATCATTGGGAAGCTGACAAGCGGTTGCCTTGTGCTTGTGCCGGCTTGGCCGGCGTCTGTTTATCTTCTGCAACAGGAGCAAGGGGGGCCGGGATTAGTGTTTTTCCTGCTGGCGCTTGTCGGACTCGCCGACTCTGCCGCCTTTTTTACCGGCAGGGCATGGGGCAAGACCAAGCTGGCGCCACAGACCAGCCCTGGCAAAACCGTCGAAGGACTATTGGGGGGTCTTTTCGTCGCCGCGATCTTTTCCGCGCTGGTCGGCTCGATTGTGTGGGATTATGCGATAAGACAATTATTGATATTCTTGCTCATTGCCGTCATCGCCGTTATGTTTTCTGCGGTTGGGGATCTCATCGAGAGCAAGCTAAAAAGAATGACCGGTGTAAAGGACAGCGGTAGCCTGTTGCCAGGTCATGGCGGTGTTCTCGATCGTATCGATGCGTTTACCGCTGGGGCGCCTGTTTTCACGTTGGGATGGGTTTTGATGTTGCGGGTCTGGCCATGACGGCAACGACAACACATTCGCGGAGCCGGCACTGCCAAGGCGTAACCATACTGGGTTCAACTGGCTCTATTGGCATTAATACATTGGATGTCGTGAGCCGGCATCCGGAAAAATACAGAGTCGTTGCCCTGACTGCCAACCGGCAGGTGAATGTGATGTTCGAACAGTGCGCACGCTTTGTCCCGGAGGTGGCCGTCATGGCGGACGAAGCCTCCGGCCTGGCGTTGGAGCATAAAGTCCGTGAAGCGGGATTGAAGACAAAAGTGCATGCCGGCGTTGAGGCCTTGAAGTCCACAGCCACACTGCCCGAGGTGGATACCGTCATGGCGGCCATCGTTGGCGCGGCCGGATTATTGCCTACGTTGGAGGCGGTACGCTCTGGTAAAAGGATACTGCTGGCCAACAAAGAGCCATTGGTCATGTGTGGTGATGTTTTCATACAGGAAGCGAATAAATCCGGCGCTGAGCTCTTGCCGATCGACAGCGAGCATAACGCGATATTCCAATGCATGCCTGCGGGCTATCGACCGGGTTCGTCACACGAAGGAATAAGACGGATTTTATTGACCTGTTCGGGAGGGCCGTTCAGAGGGGCGAGCATGGATGACTTGGCCAGCGTGACGCCTGAACAGGCCTGTGCTCACCCAAATTGGTCAATGGGAAAAAAAATATCCGTAGATTCGGCAACGCTGATGAATAAAGGTTTGGAGCTGATCGAAGCATGCTGGCTATTCAATATCACTCCTGAGAATGTGCAGATTGTCATTCACCCGCAAAGTGTGATTCATTCTATGGTAGAGTATCTGGACGGGTCGGTACTGGCTCAGATGGGTAATCCTGACATGCGAACACCGATTGCCCATGCCTTGGCCTGGCCTGCGCGAATCGAATCGGGTGTAGCAAGCCTGAATTTATTTGACATTCGACGTCTTGAATTCGAGCAACCTGATCTTGATCGTTTTCCCTGTCTCAAGCTAGCCTATGGTGCAGCGAAGATCAAAGGCACGGCTCCGGCGATCATGAACGCTGCCAACGAAGTGGCTGTTCAAGCATTCCTTGACGGGATCATTGCGTTTACAGATATACCGCGGGTAATCGAGAAAGTTATGGAACAAGTCACGGTGCATCATGGTCCTACTGTGGAGGTTGTGCTGAGAGACGATACCAAAGCACGACGGTACGCAAACACCTATATCACGTCTTTGGATGACGGACGCAAGGGGACAGCGCAATGTTAGGAGTCATCTATACTGTTCTGGCATTTATTCTGGCACTGGCGGTATTGATTATCGTGCACGAGTTTGGCCATTATTGGGTGGCCAAGACCGTAGGCGTCAAGGTATTGCGATTCTCGATAGGGTTCGGCAAGCCTTTGTGGTCAAAATACATAGGGCAAGATCGAACCGAACTGGTCGTAGCAGCCATACCCTTGGGCGGCTACGTGAAAATGCTGGATGAGATGGAGGGTGATGTACCGGAAGCACAGAGGCATCGCGCCTTTAATCGCCAACCGATATTAAAGCGGACCGCTATTGTCGCAGCCGGCCCGATCTTCAATTTTCTTTTTGCGATAGTGGCCTATTGGATCGTATTTATGGCCGGGATCGATGGGATTAAACCGGTAATCGGAAAGGTCGCGCAAGGTTCGATAGCCGAGCATGCCGGTTTTCGCAACGGCGACGAACTTCTGGCCATCGATGGCATGGAGGTCCGCAGTTGGGGCCAGCATAGATTATATCTGTTTCGCAAAGCCCTTGACGGCGCAGTGGTGGATTTTGAAACACTCGATGTCCAGGGAGTGAAACGTGCCATAAGAATCGACTTTGCCGAGATACCCATAGAGGATGTCGACGCCGCATTCATCGAGAAAAAACTGGGGTTGTATGGCTATTTGCCCGAAATCAGGCCAATAGTTGGATCTGTTGAAGGCGATCCAGCTTCCTCTGCCGGTTTACTCGTGGATGACGAGATAGTAGAAGTTGATGGGAATCAAATAAGCGACTGGACAGACCTCGTTCAGATTATCAGTAGTAATCCAGGCGTGGACCTGAGGCTTACGGTGAAGCGTGCGGATGGGCTTCTCAGCATAAATATTACTCCGGCCGCAAGCGAGGAGAACGGAAAGACTATTGGTCGAATAAACGTCAGACCAAAGTTGCCCGTGGTTCCGGAAAGGTTGCATGTGAAGCTTAGATATAACCCGTTCGAGGCCCTGCTGCACAGCACCGCCCAGACATGGTCTATGTCAATTTTGACACTCAAGATGCTTTATAAAATGGTGAAACTGGAGGTATCGACAAAAAATATCAGTGGACCTATTACTATTGCGCAATATGCCGGATATTCCGCCCAGATTGGGATAGAACAGTTCCTTATGTTCCTTGCCGTCGTCAGCATCAGCCTTGGCATCCTCAATCTGTTGCCGATCCCAATTCTGGATGGAGGCCACCTGTTGTACTACCTTATTGAAGCAGTGAAAGGCAGTCCTGTTTCAGAAAATGTCATGCATTGGGGCCAGCAGATAGGACTTCTCGTGCTCATAGGGATCATGGTTCTGGCGTTCTATAATGATCTGACAAGACTCTTCCAGTAGGGCAGGGATAAGTAAATATAAATGAAAAGAAGAAGAATAATAATATTGCTTCTGTTGGGTTTAACGATTCGGTCCCCCGCAATAGCGGCGGCCGAATTCGTGGTCAAGGATATCCGTGTAGAAGGGCTGCAGCGTATCTCCGCGGGCACAGTCTTTAATTATTTGCCTATCAAGGTAGGAGACAAGTTCACAAAAAACAGCGCGAGGGACGCTATTCGTGCACTATTTAAAACCGGGTTTTTCAAAGACGTTAAACTTCGAAGAGAGGGGCAAGTCCTCGTTCTGACCGTTATCGAAAGACCATCCATTGCGAGTATCAAAATAAAAGGAACAAAAGAGATCCCCGAAAAGGAGCTAAAGACAGGTCTCAAGGAAATTGGGCTTGCCGAAGGTCGTGTCTTTAATCGCTCCTTGCTCGAGAACGTAGAAAGAGAATTGGAACTTCAATATTTTAGCAGAGGCAACTATTCTATCCGAATCGTGCCAACAGTGACCCCTATGGAACGGAATCGCGTGGCTATTGTCATTGAGGTGAAAGAAGGTAAAGTAGCAAAGATACGAGATATAAATATAGTCGGCAGCAAAATATTTCAAGAAAAAGATCTCTTGGATGAGTTTATGCTGTCACCGACAGGTTTTTTTAGTTTCTTATCCAAGAACAATCAGTACTCTAAGCAAAAGTTGATTGCTGATTTGGAGAAACTGAAGAATTTTTATCAGAACCAGGGATTTTTGGAGTTCGACGTCGAATCAACTCAGGTATCCATCACACCTGACAAAGAGCACATCTATATTACAATAAATATCAGAGAAGGAAAAAAATATGAGATATTGGATTACAAGCTGGCCGGCAGGCTTGTAATTCCGGAGGATGAGATACAAAAGGCAATCTCTATTAAGCCGGGAGACGATTTTTCCAGAAAGGAAGTTACGGATAGCACGAAACGGATCATGGATTTGTTGGGCGAGCAAGGATATGCGTTTGCCAATGTAAACGCGATTCCAGAAGTCGAGGAGAAAGCCGCGAAAGTGTCGTTCACATTCTTTATCGATCCAGGAAAACGTGTTTACGTGAGGAGAATAAATTTTTCAGGAAATACAGTGACTCGTGACGACGTACTGCGGAGAGAAATGCGGCAACTGGAGGCTTCCTGGTACTCTACCGAGAAGATAAAGCAGTCAAGGTTGCGTTTACAAAGATTGGGTTATTTCGATGATGTGAATATGGAAACACCCCAGGCCCCGGGAAGTTCTGATCAAGTTGACATTAATGTCGGGGTCAAGGAGCGCCAGACCGGAAATCTTATGTTCGGTCTTGGATACTCCGATGTCGACGGCTTTCTCATTAACGGCAGCGTGACAGAGCGGAACCTGTTTGGAACGGGTAAAGACTTGTCGGTAAGTTACGATGACAGCCAGTCGGTAACCGCACTTAGCGTACGTTATTCTAATCCATACTATACCAAGTCGGGCATCAGTCGCGGTTTCAGGCTGTTCTCCACTGATGTTGATGCCGAGAAAGCAGACATCGCCGCTTATACCAACTCAACGCAAGGTGCCGGAATCTTTTTCGGCATCCCAACGAGCGAAGAGCAGACATTGCGGCTGGGGGTCTCGTACGAGAATAATGAGATCGAGGTCGGTGATGACGCGCCGCTGGTGGCGGTGGATTTCCTGGAAAAGTATGGTTCTGAGAATTCGATTTTTGATCTTACGCTTGGGTGGTCCCAGAACTCCCTGGATAGCGCGATTATACCGAGCAGCGGGGGGCTACAGTCTTTTAATGTGGAGATTACTACGCCGGGGAGCGATCTCGAATACTACAGAATCACCTATGACGTGTCTCGCTATTTTCCTGTAACGAAATCAACAACTTTGAAGCTAAAGGGTGTGGCGGGCTACGGCAATGGCTACGGCGACACGGACGAGCTTCCTTTTTACAAGAATTTCTTTGCGGGCGGCAGCAGTACTGTCCGCGGCTATGGCCCCCGGTCGCTCGGTCCGCGTGATATAATTACGGATGATCCGATAGGCGGCAGCAAGCGTATATTGGTGAATATGGCTTACCGGTTTCCTATGCCCGGCGTAGGGCCCGACAACAAAACGATGCGCTTGAGCTTATTTGCTGATGGCGGTATGGTTTATGGTCCGAATCAAGAGGTAGAGGTGGACGAATTGCGGTATTCGACCGGACTCGCCTTCAACTGGTTTTCGCCAATTGGGCCGCTGAGTCTCAGTTACGCGGTGCCTTTAAATGATGAACCTGAGGATGATACTGAGCGATTGCAGTTCAGCATAGGTGTACCCTTACGATGACCCGGAAAGACATCATTGTAGACCGACGAAAGATACGATACTTCGTGCTGCTATTGGTCGCATATGGATTTACTACCAGTGCAGCTTTCGCGTCTGAGTTGAGAATAGTATACGTTGACGTCGTGCGCGTGATCGAGGAAGCCCCGCAGGGAAAAATCGCACTGCGCAAGCTTGAGGCCGAATTTAAACCGCGTTATGACGAGCGTGTCGAGATACAAAACAAGATCAAGCAGATGGAAGACGAGCTTGAAAAAGATACAACAGCCATGAAGGCATCTGAGCGTCGAACAAAGGAAAGAGAGCTCTTATCGCATAAGCGTAACCTGCGACGCGCAACTCAGGAATTCAGGGAAGATTACAATTTGAGAAGGAATGAGGAATTAGCCTCATTGCAAAAAACTGTCTATAAAGCGATAGTGGCTATAGCTAAAAAGAATAATTACGACTTAGTGCTTCATGAAGGTACTGTTTATGCCAGCAAGAAGATCGACATAACAGAACTGGTACTTGAGAATCTCGGGAAAAAATGAGTACGGTGCATGAGACTCACTCTCGCTGAATTAGCCAGGTGCTTTGACTGCAAGTTACAGGGTAATCCTGATATTGAAATAAACGGAGTTGCTGCGTTGGATCGTGCAGGTCCAAACGATATCGCGTTCTTTTCCGACAAGAGATACAAAAACTATCTTGCATCAACACAAGCCGGTGCGGTGATACTGACGGGCAATGATACTGAGTTCTACGGCGGTAATGCCCTTATAACAGATAACCCGCATCTGCGTTTTGCAGAAATGGCAGAACTATTGATATCTTCCGTCACCACGCATCGCGTAGGAATTCATCCAACAGCGATCGTGGAGCAGAATGCGAATATCTCAAAAACGGCGAAAATTGGAGAATATGTTGTCATCGAAGAGGGCGCATATATCGGTGACCATGTCACGATCGGATCGGGATGTCATATAGAGCAGAATGCGGTCATTGGCGACCGAACAAAAATATACTCAAATGTCGTAGTCAGGTATGGATGTGAGATCGGCAGCAACTGCATCATCCACCCCGGTGTAGTGATAGGAAGTGACGGTTTTGGCTATGCAAAAGACGGCGCCAAATGGATCAAGGTGCCGCAACTGGGTCGAGTCCTGATCGGTAACGAGGTTGAGATCGGCGCCAATACCGTTATCGATAGAGGTGCACTCTATGACACGATTATAGGTAACGGTGTCAAACTCGATAACCTGATACAAGTTGCGCACAACGTGGAAATCGGAGATGATACCGCGATCGCCGGTTGCGTGGGCATTGCGGGTAGCGCGAAAATTGGTAAGCGCTGTGCGATCGGCGGACAGGCCGGAATACTCGGCCACCTGGAAATCACCGATGATGTGCAGATAGCCGCGGCTTCGCTTGTCATGAACTCCATAAAGAAATCCGGAATGTATTCAGCCAATCTGAAAGCCGACGACTATGATAGCTGGAAGAAAAATGCGGCACGGTTTTATCATCTTGACGAGATGGCAAGACGTTTGAAGCAGCTTGAAAAAACGGTCAAACAGTTTATCAATAAGGGATAAGAGACTTGAGCCAGGTTGATATTAATCAGATAAAAGAGTTACTTCCTCACCGTTACCCTTTTCTATTGATTGATCGTGTTGTCGACTACACCATGGATGAGTCGCTCACCGCTATCAAGAATATTACGGTTAATGAACCTTTTTTCCAGGGACACTTTCCGCATCAGCCTATTATGCCCGGCGTGCTCATATTGGAGGCGATGGCACAGGCCTGCGGGGTACTTTGTTCCCTCAGTTTGGGAAAGAGCTTTGGAGGTGGTGGGGTCTACTATTTTGTTGGCATTGACAATGCCCGATTCAAGAAACCTGCCACTCCTGGCGATCAACTGGTTATAAAGGCCTCGGTCGCAAGAAAAATAAGAGGAATATGGAAATTTGATGCCACCGCTTATATTGATGATGAAGTCTGTTGCCAGGCCAGTTTAATGTGTACATATAAAGAATGAGCATGATTCATCCGACGGCGATCGTCGATAAAAAAGCACAAATTGGCAGTCGTGTTTCAATAGGGGCATATTCTATCATCGGACCGGATGTCGTAATCGGCGATGATACCTGGGTCGGTCCACATGTAGTGATTAACGGGCCCACCGTAATAGGCAAAGACAACAAGATATTCCAGTTCAACTCCATCGGTGAGACGCCTCAGCATAAGGCCCACAAAGATGAACCGTCCCGGCTCGTCATCGGAAACGGCAATGTCATCAGGGAGTACTGCACATTGCACCGGGGGTCGGTTGCCGGGACCGGCGAGACAATGATTGGCGATCACAATTTTTTTATGGCCTATGTGCATATCGCGCATGATTGCGTCGTGGGCAATGACACGACGTTTGCCAACTGCGCCAGCCTTGCCGGCCACGTTTTAGTGGGCGACTTTGCGACCCTTGGAGGATTTACCGGCATACATCAATTCTGTAGCGTAGGGGCGCATGCGATGACCGCCATCGCGACAATCAGCTTCAAGGACATTCCCCCCTATGTCATGGCATACGGCAATACCGCTAAGCCATATGGGCTGAACACCAGGGGATTGAAGCGGCGCGGTTTCCCGGATTCCATGGTCAAGGTCTTGCGCCAGGCCTATAAGATACTCTACCGTTCCGGCCTGAAGCTGAACGAGGCGTTGACCGAGCTGCAACCATTGGCGGATCAGTATCCGGAGGTCGGAGACTTGGTCTCGTTTATCAAGTCGTCAGAACGCGGCATTATACGGTAACGTGACCGAGCCCTTTGACAATATCCGGATCGGGATTGTCGCCGGCGAAGTCTCCGGTGATACCCTCGGTGCGGCGTTAATGAGGGCGTTGAAGAAACGGGTTCCCGGTATCATGTTTATCGGCATCGGCGGGCCGCAAATGCTGGCTGAAGGCTGCGAGAGCCTCTATCCGATGGACAGGCTCTGTGTTATCGGCCTGGTCGAGGCGCTGGGCAAGTCTGTACAGATCCTGAAGCTCCGCAGGGAGCTCATCCGGTATTTCATTTCTAATCCACCCGATCTGTTCATTGGCGTTGATGCGCCGGATTTCAATCTGGGGCTTGAAGAGAAACTCAAGCAGACGGGCATTCCTACCGTACACTATGTCAGTCCGACCGTCTGGGCCTGGCGTGGTTACCGTATCCGCAAAATCCATAAAGCCGTGGATCATATGCTGACCTTGTTTCCTTTTGAGGCGGCGTATTACAAGGAACACGATATCCCCGTTACCTTTGTCGGGCATCCCCTGGCCGAACTGATCGAGGACGACCCTGACAGGGATCGTTACCGGAAAGCATTGACGTTGCCGCCGGACAAGACCCTCATCGCGGTACTGCCGGGCAGCCGCTCCAGCGAGCTGCAGCGGCACTCGGATGTGTTTGTAAAAACCATGCAATGGCTGGTGAGCCGCCATAATGATTATCATTTTGTCGCGCCGTTCGTTAACCGCGAGATGCGGGAGATATTTAACCGCGCCCTGAGGAAGAATCAGGTCACGGATCTGCCGCTCACTCAGCTCGACGGCCATTCCCGTGACGCCATGGCGGCGGCCGATGTCGTGCTGCTCGCCTCGGGTACGGCGGCGATGGAGGCCGCACTGCTGAAGCGATTGGCGGTGGTCACCTATAAGGTTTCATTTATTACCTATCATCTGGTAAAACTTTTCGCACATGTCAAATTAGTTGCAATGCCGAACCATCTCGCCGGCCGGCAGCTGTTTCCGGAATTCATCCAGGCCGACGCCACTCCCGAGAAACTGGGGGCGGCGATCGAAGGGCTATTGGGCGACCCCGAGGAGGCCGGGCGGATAACAGAAGCGCTCAGGAAGATCTACCAGGAGTTGAAACAAAACGCCGACGAGCGTGCGGCCGACAGCGTGCTCGGTGTGTTGCGCAAGCGATCACCCCCAGCCCCATTGACGGCGGAAAGTTCCGGCTAGGGACCGGGGGGGGGAATGGCGCCATGAGCATGACGCAGTTTGTTGCGGGTGTCGATGAAGCCGGTCGTGGGCCATTGGCGGGACCGGTCGTGACCGCCGCGGTCATTCTTGACCCCGGGCGGGAAATCGGCGGCCTCGCCGATTCCAAGGTGCTCAGCGCATCCCAACGCGAAACCTTGAGCGGTATTATTAAGGAGCGTGCGCTGTGCTGGGCCTTGGGCCGGGCCGAAGTCGAGGAAATCGACAGCCTGAATATTCTGCAGGCGAGCCTCCTGGCGATGCAACGCGCTGTCAACGCGTTGGCCATCAGGCCCGCCAGGGTGCTGGTCGACGGCAACCGGGCGCCGGCCCTAAGCTGCGAGGTTCAGACCATCATCAAGGGCGACAGCAAGATTGCGGCGATCTCCGCCGCGTCGATCCTGGCCAAAGTCGCGAGAGATGCCGAGATGTGCAGCCTGGACCGCCGGTATCCGGGCTACGGGTTTGCGCGCCACAAAGGCTACCCGACCAAGGCGCATCTGCAGGCCCTGGAGGCCCTGGGGGTCACGCCGCTGCACCGGCGCAGTTTTGGCCCGGTGCGCCGGCTGCTGACCTAGCAGGCCGCTGAAAAGATTTATTCAGCAGCCTGCTAGGGCGGTATAAAGATGCACCGCTCAGTTTTCAGACACGTAAGTGTTTGAAAACTGGAGCAAAGCAAGAATCACACTTTTTGCTTTGCGAGTCGAGTAGCGGTACATGGATGTACCGCCTGCGGAGCTAAGGACGCAAAAAGCCAAGGATGGGTTTTTTCAGCAGCCTGCCAGGGCACGGCGGTTACTTGCGTATTACTGACACACGGGTATTGAGCTTGAGCAAACGCCGCCCGCCGCCCAGGTCCCGGCCCAGGAGCTTGAGCATGGGCTCCAGTTCTTCGGCCCGGTTTCGCGGGGAGGCGGTGCCATTGAAGCGGACCTGGCCGTTGCCGGTCACGTTCCAGGTGCCCCGGCCATTGAGCTCCAGGTCGCCACTGACGGTGGCGAGGGTGATATTGGCGATCTTGCCTTTGCCCACGAGCGTCACGCGGTAATCGCCCAGCGGCTGCACCGGGGAGAGCGCGCTGCCGGCATCCAGCCATCGGATCTCCGCCTGACCTATCAGGCCATCGCTGTCGAGCCGCAGATCGCTGATATCGATGGAAAAGTTTCCTTTCAGCGAGGCCAGGCTCGCGGGCGCGTAGAATTGGCTTGCGAGCGAGGCCGGAATGGCGAGGCGGGTGTCCTGCAGACGCACGGTCGCCGGCGTGAGTTGGATCACGCCGCGGCCCTGTATGCGGCTGCCCAGCGTTTGCGCCTTGATACGGAGGCGACCGGCGGCAAGCCACAGCGGATTGATGCGCCATTCGGTTCTTCCCAGCGCCCGGGCTTGGGCGGGGGGATAGCGCGTCAGTACTTCTGCGCTGCCGCGCCAGACACTTCCATTGGGTTGCGACAAGGTCAATGCACCGCCGCTGTATTTGTTGACTGCCCAGGCCAGCCAGGCGGCCGGCAGCGTTGCCAGCAAGAAG
Organism: Acidiferrobacterales bacterium; assembly: GCA_947258385.1. Classification (GTDB taxonomy): domain Bacteria; phylum Pseudomonadota; class Gammaproteobacteria; order Acidiferrobacterales; family SZUA-150; genus CAMYII01. The sequence goes on along the minus strand of CAMYII010000105.1, from coordinate 20,407 downwards.
ATGACATACAGGCCCACTCCCAAGACCGTGTAGGCGACCCAGGGCTTGCGGGCCTTCGCCTGCGCGCCCGCTTCCGTGTTCTTGGCCCGCCGCCAGAGCCTCATGGGGATATACCCCGGATGAGCAGCCGCGCGTTGACGGTGCCCGGGTCGGCTGCCAGCGCTTCCAAGGAGGCGGTCTCCACGCGCAGGCCGTGCTGCTTTTGCAGGTCCGCGAGCAGGCTGAGCACGGCATTGAAACCGACCTGGTCAAAGGTCAGACGCACGCCGTTGCCGCCGTCGGGCTCCATTTTGGTCATTTGCTGGCGCAGGCCGCGGGCGACCGCCGCCTGCTCGACCGTCGCCAGCAGATTTCCGGCGCTCGCCGCGGGGGTGCTGCTCGCGCGCAGCCGTTTGACCTGCGCGGACTGGACCTGCATCAGCGCGAGCCGGCGCTGTTCCGCGGGCACGGCCTCCCGCAAGTGGCCGAGGTCGCGGGTCACGGGCAGCCACACCAGCGCATAGAGCATGAACAGCAGCACGAAACCGGCGGCAACGCTCACGGCGACGCGTTCGCGCGGCTGCAGTTTACGCCAGCGCTGAAGATAGGGTTCGAGCCATTCCGCGCGTATCACCCGCTCATCCTCCTGCGCTGCCGGCCGCGCTGATGCGCAGGCGCCCGACGACCCCCTCGGCCGTGCTGTTGGCGTTAATGACCTCGACCGTGAGGCCGCCGGACGCGAGGCGGTTCTTCAGCGCCTCGAGCGACTGGAAATCCGGCAGCCGCAGACCCAGCGTCAGGCCCGTGTCGTTATACTTGAGGTTCTCCACGCTGGTTTGCGCCTGCGATTTGATCGCCGGGGTGGACTGCGCCAGCAGCGGCAGGAAATCGCCGTCGCTGAAGCCGCCGCTCTGGGTCTGCAGCTCATCGAGCTTGCGCTGCATCTGCAGGGCCGGGTCGACCACCGCCTTGGCCTCGGGAAAGCTGCTGCGGAACAGGCGGGTCATCTCACGGGTATTGTCCAGGTGCATGCCTTTGAGCTGCCGCCATTCCCACAGACCGGTGCCGATGCTGCTGAGCGCCCACAAGGCCAGCAGCAGGGCGGCGGGGCGCAGTTGGGCGAACCGGGAGTCCGCCTGTGTCTGCTGCGCAAACTCGCCTTGCAGCAGGTTGAGCTCGGGCGGCGCCGTGCGCTGGCTTTCCCAAAGGCCCTGCGGTTCGACGATGACATTCATGTCCAACTCGGCGGCCCAGGATTCACGGTCGAAATCCGCCGGTGGGTTGAACACCAGCAGCGTGGTCGGAACCTGTTCCCCGGCGCGCGCCTCGCGCAAGGCCGTTTTGAGCACCGCGGGCACCGAACCGGTCTCGCACGCGCAGGCCGCGCCGCCGAAGCGCCCGCTGCGCAGCCACGCCTCGGCGCCGGCAAAGGCGAATGCCCAGGCGTCCTGGGCGTGGGGCAGGGCCAGGGTGGCCGGGCAGAGCGTCACCGGACGAAGCCCCGCGGCCTGCAGCGCATTCAGCCACGCCTCGATGCGCGCACCCAGCGTGACCGCCACCGCCAGTCTGCCGCCGCCCAGCGGTTCGTAGACATAATGCTGGCTGTCGGGGTCGCCCAACAGCTGCTCTTCCAGCGCATAGGGCAGCGCCTGCATGATCTTGGCGCGGTTGCGCGAGGGAATCGTGGTTTCGGTCAACAGCGTATCCCCGGCCGGCGACCACACCAGCAGGCGGGCACCGGCGGCCTTCACCGCCAATTCGGGCAGCTCGGCGCTCACGCCCTGCTCCAGCACGTCGGCGTCCTTGCGCAGACACCAGGACACCGCGGCGGCGTTTTCCGGCCAGCCGTGGGGCAGCCGCAATTCCAGGATCGCCGCGCCCTTGGGCCAGGCGGCGGCCTTGCGCGCGCCGGGTTGGCCGAGCATTGCGCCCAGTGTGCTCAGCTTCTCATTCAGACTCGTCACTGACGATTCCTTTGATGACAATTTTCTGGCTTTGCCAGGCCAGTGTGGTCGCGCCGCTCTTGGGGCGGTGGATCAAGGCGTAGGACCATCGAAGCAGGCGGCCGACCTGGGTGATCACGGCGACCTCGAAATAGTCCGTTTTGACGCCAATATCCACTAATAAGGCATTACCAAGGCCCTTCTGCACGCGCTCTTTCAGCTCCTTTTCGTTTTTGTACGGCGTTTGCTTGACCTCACCGACGATCTCGCGCGCCGTTGCCAGCGGCAATTTGTTGCCGTAGATCGCGCTCAACACCTCGGGGGTCGTGGTATTGATATTGATCTTGCTGTTGTGCACCGGCAGCACAGTGAGGTGCTCCTCGCGCAGGGTATCGAGCCGGCGGCGCTCGGCCTCGTCGTCGGGGTTGAATCCGGCGATCAGGCGCAGTTCCTCCACGCTCTGCAGCCGCTGGTTGGCGGCGCGATACGGCGGGTCCTTGGCGAGGTACACGAGGTCCTCGGCGCCGTAGCTGCGCTGGTCGCCGTCGCGATCGATCCAGTCCACCACCGCCTCGGCCAGATTGGGATCCAGCTCCAGCGACTCTAACAGACTCTTGAAGACATCGATCTGTTTCTGGCTCGGCGCGCCGTTCGCGTCCACCAGGTTGTTGAGATTGAAGCGTCCCTGGGCGTCGATGATATACCCGGCGAGCCGGCCCTCGGCGAAACCGTCGATCGGCACCTCGACGGGCTCGCGATCGGCGCCGAACGCCCAGTCCTCGGTCAAATCATCGGTATCGCTTTGCCGGGCGTCGTCGGCCAGCAAGACTATGACGTAGTTCAGCGCGCTCTGGCGCAGGTTCTCGGAATGGGCGCGGTCCATCATGTTCTGGACCTGGCGCTGCCAGATGTGCTGGCCAAAGCTGAGCGAGGCCGCCGCCGCCGCCACCATGGCGACCACGAACACGGCGGTCAACAGGGCGAGCCCGCGCTGGCGGGCCGCCGGCGCCTGGTGCGGACAAAGATGTGATCGACGTTTAGCCATTGATCAAAAAAAGGCGTGTGATTTCGCCGAGGCCGGTGAGCGTAATTTTGACCTCAACCCCGCGCGGGAGGGTGTCCGTCGGCTGGGTCTGGCCGAGCGGCGGCCAGGTGCCGGTGCAGCGCTCCGCCGGTGGTGCCTGGGTGCCGGTGACCGGGGCGCTGAAAAAACACAGCTCGATTTCCTCCACCTCGGTCAGCAGGGTCGCATCCTGCGCTTCGGTGGCGGGCGCCCGGTCCAGCACCGGCCAGGTCTGGCGCAGCAGCTCGCCCTCATCGGTCAGGCGGTAGGCGATGCGCTGCAGGTCACTGTGGGCCACCGAGCCGGTCAGTTCGGTATCGCCGATAATGGCCCGGCCGCCGCGGGTGAACTCCAGCAGCGGCAGTCCCAGGGCGCGGGTATCGCCCGCCTGGCCGGAGAACGCGGGCAGCGGCGTGCCGTCGATGTCCCGCACCGGCCGGTCGCGCGCCTGGCCCAGGTCCTCTTCCAGGCGCATAAAGGCCATGATGAGGCCACGCTGGGTTTCGCGTTCCGCCTCCAGGCGCTCGCGGGTTTCGAGCACATGAATCAGCCCGCCATAGGTGATGGCCGACATCAAGGCAAAAATGACGACGGCGACAATCAGTTCCAATAAGGTGAAACCACGGGATCGATGCATGGCGGCGGTCTTACGGAACGGGCGGGGTGGCGGTCTGTTGCGGCTGCGCCAGCACGCCCTCGAGCAGGGCAAGCACGTGTTCATCGTCCGCGTGTTGGACCGTGATCTCGATGCGCCGCATGTATACGTTGTCTGTCGTCGAGACCCGCTCCTGCCAGCGCCATTCGCGGCCGCCCATGTCGGCGGTGCCGGTCTTGGTGTCGGCGGCTGGCCAGTCGCCCGCTATTTGGTGCTGCACCCATCGGTTCTGGGCGACCCACAGGGCCAGATTGCGCTCGCGCAGATCGGTGGTGACATCGATGGCGTGCGCCATGGCGGTCAGGATGGCGGTGAAGGCGATGGCGACAACGGCCAGCGCCACCAGCACTTCCACCAGGGTAAAGCCGAGTGTTCTTCCGCGGTTCATAGGGTCTCCAGTTCGTACGGCGCCGCGGCCCGGATCTCGCCCGTGACGGTGCCGACGACGCTCCATTGGACCTCGTCGTGGGCCAGCGTGACGTGGAAGGCGGTCAGCTCGCCGGAGGGATACAGGATCAGCACCGAGGTCTTGTTCTCGGGCAGCCCTTCCACTTCGCGACGGGTCATCTCAACACCCGGCGGCAGCCGCCGCGCGCGCAGGGTATCGTCCTGCTCGATGGCTTGCAGCTCGCCTTTTTCGTTCAGGCCGTGGAACTCATAGCCGTCGCGTTCCAGCGTGACGGCGATGACACCGCCCTGCAGAATCGCCTCCTCGCGGGCGGTCTGCAGCAGCAGGGCGAGGCGGGTGGCCTCATCGCGCACGCTGCGGCCGGCGTCCGGGGTCAAATTGAGTCCGACGATGGCGAGGATCACCGCCAGCAGCGCGAGCACCACCAGTATCTCGATGAGCGTAAAGCCCCGCGAGCGCCGCCTCGCCCGCGCCTGCCCGTGTGTCGCCATCAATGCCCGGTCCCGGGGCTAGTCCAGGTTCCAGCTGCCGATGTCCGCGTCCCAGCCTTCGCCGCCGGGCTGTCCGTCCCGGCCGTAGCTGAAAACATCGATCTCGCCCTGGATTCCGGGATTCAGGTATTGATATTCCAGCTTCCAGGGGTCCGCCGGCAGGCGTTCCAGGTAGCCGCCCGTTTTCCAGTTGTGCGGGACCCTGCCGGTCTCCGGCCTCTGCACCAGCGCCGTCAGCCCCTGCTCGGTCGTGGGATAGTTGCCGCTGTCCAGGCGATACATCTTCAAGGCGCTGGTGATGGTCCGGATATCGTTCTTGGCCTTGACCACCCTGGCCCGGTCCGGTTCGTCCATGATGTTCAACACCACCGCGGAGGCCAGGATCCCCAGGATGATCACCACGACCATGATCTCGATCAGGGTAAAGCCACGTTGCCGATTTCGGTTTGGTTTTCCTTGCTGCATGATGCTCCTCATTGTATCAATTTATTCATTTCAAAGATGGGTAACAGGATGGCCAGCACGATCAGTAATACCACGACGCCCATGAAAATAATGAGCAGCGGTTCCAGGATCGCGGTGAAGGCCTTGACCCAGCCTTCCAGCTCCCGCGATTGCGCCTGCGAGGCCCGGTGCAGCATGGCATCGAGCTTGCCGGTGGCCTCGCCGCTGGCGATCAGGTGAATCACCAGCGGCGGGAACAATTTGGCCTTGCCCAGCGCGCGCGACAGGCTGCCGCCCTCGCGCACCTGGCGCAAGGCGTCTTCGACGGCGGCCCGCATGGGCAGGTTGCCCACCACCTGCACCGCCGAGTGCATGGCGTCGAGCAGCGGAATGCCGCTGCCGGTAAGGATGGCGAGCGTGCTGGCCATGCGCTCGGCATTGAGCCCGCGCGTCAAGCGGCTGGTGACCGGCATGCGCAACAATAAATGATGCCAGCGCAGGCGTACCGCGGGCCGCTGCAGCAGCCAGCGTGCGCCGAAGAACACGCCGGCAAAGAGCACCACCCACCACAGGCCGCCGGCGCGGATCACATCGCTGATCGCGATCAGCGCACGCGTCAGAAACGGCAAGGTCTGTCCCATGGACGTGAAGACCCCGGCCACTTGCGGCACGACATAGGCCACCAACAGGGTGACGATGGCGAGCGAGAAGATCACCACCACCGCGGGATAGATGAAGGCCTGGAAGACCTTCTGCTGCAGCGCGTGGCGGTTCTCGATGTAATCGGCCAGCCGGTCGAGGACCTCGCCCAGGCGGCCGGACTCCTCGCCGGCATCGATCATATAGCGAAAAATATCGGGGAAGGCATTGGGGAAGGCGGCCAGGCTGCGCGCCAGCGACTGGCCCTCCATGACGCGGCCGCGCACGGCGGCGAGCACGGCGCGGGCGCGGGCCGATTCGGTCTGTTCAATCAAGGCGTTGAGGCATTCCTCGACCGTCAGTCCGGCGTGGACCAGGGTCGAGAACTGGCGGGTGATCAGCGCGAGGTCGCCGGTGGAAATGCCGCGCCTCAAGCTGAAACCGCGCGCCGCGCCGCCGCCATCGGTCTCCTGAATTGCCTGGACCTGAAGCGGTGTGAGTCCCTTCTCCCGCAGCAGGGCGCGGACCTGGCGCTCGGCATCGCCTTCCTGCACCCCTTTGACGGTGCGGCCCCCGGCGTCCAGCGCCTGATACTCGAACGCTGCCATACCTGATTAACGCGCTACCCGCAGTACCTCTTCCAGGCTGGTGGTGCCGCTCAGGACCCAGCGGAAGCCGTCCTGGCGCAGATTGACCATGTCGCGCGCGTTGGCGTGCTTCCGGATGCGTCCTTCCGAAGCGCCGTCATGGATCAGACTGCGCAATGTGTCGTCGACCTGGAGCAGCTCGTAGATGCCGGTGCGGCCGTGGTAGCCGGTATGACTGCAGCCGGCACAGCCGCTCGGGGTATAGAGCTGCTGGGTCGGCGCCATGGCCGGGCTCAGGCCCAGCATCTCCGCTTCGGCGTTATCGGGCGTGTGAGTCTGACAACACTCCCGGCAGAGCTTGCGCACCAGCCGCTGCGCCAGCACGCCGATCAGGCTGGAGGCCACCAGGAACGGTTCGACGCCCATGTCGACCAGCCGGGTGACGGCGCCCACCGAATCATTGGTATGCAGGGTCGCCAGCACCAGGTGTCCGGTCAGACTGGCCTGCACCGCGATCTGCGCGGTCTCCAGATCGCGGATCTCGCCGATCATGATGACATCGGGATCCTGTCGCAGGATGGAGCGCAAGGCGCGCGCAAAACTCATGTCGATTTTGGTATTGACCTGGGTCTGACCGACGCCGTCGAGGTCGTATTCGATAGGGTCTTCCACGGTCATGATATTCAGGCGGGTCGTGTCGAGACGCGAGAGCGCGGCATACAGCGTGGTGGTTTTACCCGAACCGGTGGGTCCGGTGACCAGGATGATGCCGTGGGGCTGCCGGATCAGCTGATCGACGGCGGTACGGGCGGCGTCCGCCATGCCGAGGTTCTCCAGCGTCAGGCGGCCGGCCTGTTTGTCCAACAAACGCATGACCACCCGTTCCCCGTGACCGGTCGGCAGGGTGGAGACGCGCACATCCACCGGTCGGCCGGCCAGGCGCAGATTGATGCGACCGTCTTGCGGCAGGCGCTTCTCGGCGATATCCATGTGCGCCATGATCTTGATGCGCGACACGAGCACCCCGTGCAGCACTCGCTGGGGCTCGAGGATATCGCGCAGCACGCCGTCAAGCCGGAACCGCACCACCGAGCGGGTCTCGAAGGGCTCGATATGGATGTCCGAGGCGCCCTCGCGGGCGGCCTGGGTCAGCAGGGCGTTGATGAGCCGGACGATGGGGGCGTCGTCTTCGCTTTCCAGCAGATCCTCGGTCTCGCGCAGGTTCTGGCTCAGCTCCGTCAGATCCATGCTTTCGTCCATGTCGTCGACGATCTGCACCGCATGGTTCACGCCGCGTTCATAGGCGTGGTTCAGGGCGGTGGCAAACGCCTCCTGGCTCAATTCGCGCAGTACCACCGGTTCCCCAAGCGTGCGGTGTAGCTCCGATAACACGTGGCTGGAAACGCTGGGCAGGGCCCAGACCTCGAGGCCGCCGTTGTGCTGGCGCGCGCTGATCACGCCATGACGCTTGGCGAAGTGATAGGGCAGGCGCTGCGTCCACTGCGGGTCCAGGGATTGTAGATCGACAGTCTCAGGCATTTGTGCTCAGAAATCCCCTTGCCTGCCGGCGGATTCTTGCGCATCGTCGGTGCCGATGCCCGGCGGACCCAGCAGGCCGCTGTCTTCATCCCCGGACAAGCTCTCCTCAATGACCCCTTTCGGTTGCGCGGCGCCGCGAGGCGACGCGTCGGGTCTGGTGGGTGCAAAGGGGCGCAGCGCGTCCGTGCTGTCTTTCTCCGGGTTCACGTACAGTTGTTCTCCGAGAATATAGTCATAACGATCGGCAGTGAAGGCATAGGCATCACTTGGCTTGCGTACGATGGTCGGGCGCAGGAACACCATCAGGTTGACCTTGCCTTTGGTCTTCTCCTTGAATCTGAAAAGCCAGCCCAGAAAAGGAATGCGGCCCAGCCACGGGACCTGCTGATTGGTGTCATCGAAGGTGTCCTGGATCAGACCGCCGAGCGCGATGCTGTGCCCGTCTTCCACGACGATGGTGGTCTCGAGCGTGCGGGTGTTGGTAATGAGGTCCTCGACCACCAGCGTGCTGCGGGCCACGCTCGAGGCCTCGGTGGAGATCTCCAGTTTGATATTATTGCCCTCGGTGATCTGCGGCTTGATCTGCAGGGTGACACCGACATCCTTGCGCTCGACCGTCTGAAAGGGATTGTCCGCGCCGCTGGTGGTCGTGGTAAAGCTTCCGGTACGAAACGGGACGTTCTGTCCCACCACGATCTTGGCCTCGGCGTTGTCCAGGGTCAGCAGGTTGGGGGTGGAGAGGATGTTGGCGATGTTGCGTTCCTCCAGGGCGCGGGCCAGCCCGCCCAGGCCGCGCACGGTGGTGCCGTCGGACAGGGTCACCTCCTCGCCGAGAAAGGCCAGGCTCAGGCCCGCGGCGCTTCCCAGTGTGGTGACAGGGTCAAGGGCGGTGGCAACGATGCCGGCACCGGATTCGGGGAAGTTGATGAGCCCGGCGCCGCCACCTTCACCGATATCCCCGGCGCCGGCCCACTGAAATCCGAGCTGCATCGCGTCTGTGTGTTGAATCTCCACAATGATGGCCTCGACAAACACCTGCGCCCGCGGGGTGTCCAGTTTCTCGATCACCCCGCGCAGATTGTTGTACACGGAGTCCGGCGCGCTGATGATCAGGGAGTTGGTCTCTTCGTCCGCCTGGATCAGCGAGGTCTTGGCCCCCTGCGCGGCGGGTGCGGCGCCGCGTCCGGCCGCCTGCCGCGCCGCGGCCGGCTGGGCGCGGGCCTCGGCCTCCAGCAGCCCGCGCAGGATCTCGGCGAGCTTGGTGGCATCGGCATTGCGCAGGTAGATGACCCGGGTGTTGCCGTCGGTCTTCGCCGGCACGTCCAGTTTGGCGATCAGCTGCTTGAGCTGCGCCACCCGGCCGGGATTGTCGCTGCGGATCAACAGGCTGTTGGTTCGCAGGTCCGGCACAATGCTGGTACGGCTGCCGGCCGCCGCGACAGCCCCGCCCTTGACCGCGCGCCCGCGCGGTCCTTGTACGGTCAGCTGGCTGACCAGTTCCGCCATGTCCAGGGCGGAGGCGTGCTGCAAGGGCACGATCGTAACGTCCGTGCTGACCGGCTGGTCGATCTCACCGATAACCGTCATCAGCCGCTGGACGTTGTCGGCGTAGTCCGTGATGATCAGGGCATTGGCGGCCGCGTACGCGGAGAGCTGGCTGGTCGGCGCCATCAACGGCCGCAGCAGCGGCACCATTTCGGTGGCCGTGCCGTGCTGCATCACCACCACATGGGTGACCATCTGTTCGCCGCCGCGTTTGAAATCCCGTCGCCGGATGCTGGCGTTCTGCTTGCCTTCGCCCACCGGGATGATTTTCATGACCCCGGGCCTGACCGGGGCGGCGGTGAAACCCTGCGCCTTGATCGCCGTCAGAAAAATATCGTAGGCCGCCTGTTTGGATACCGGTTTGGCGGAGATGATGCTGACTTTGCCCTTGACGCGCGGGTCAAGGACGAAGTTTATTCCGGTGAGCTGCGAGATGGTCTTGATCACGGCCTTCATATCCGCATCCTGGAAATTGAACAGCATCTCCCCGGAATTCTCCGTCTTGCCCGGTGCCGGCTGCGCGGGGGCCGTCTGACGGCCGGTTGTTGTTTGTGCCCGTGGTGGCGTCTTGACCCGCTGCTGCTGTTCCAGGGGGGTTGCCTTGCGGGACGTGGCGGGCGAGGTCTGGGCGGCGGTCATCGGGCGGGCGCCGGTCGCCAGGCGCTGCTGTTCCAGGGGTTCTAAATCTACTGCGCCCGCCGGCAACAGATAGATGCCGCCCAGAAGCAGGAATACCACCGTTCGGCCGATACGCCGGGATCGGAGACAACACGCCGCCCGCCTGGCGTCCGTCCCGATATCCTGACGCGGCGCCGAATCGGCTTTCGTAGCTTGTTGTGTTGGATCCCGTTGATTCATACGCTGGGTAATACAGTAACCGATAAAGGCGCAGCATTGTAATGGGCCCGTCCAAAAATACCTAACCGACGGACAGTCCCTCGCAGCATTATTTATCTATTCTATATCAGTTATTCTCGGGGCGCTCGATGGAATCGATCACGGAGAATCATCCAGCACAGAATTTGGCGCTCGATTCTGCCTGCGAGTGGATACCATTTCTCTTCAGATTCTCGAAATTGTGACCCGTCAGGGGGGGTCTAAGTTCCGTATGTCGGAAAGACGCCGGTTTTTGGCATCTTCTTTCGCCGCTCCTGCCTGGGCTTCCCTGCCTCGGCGTTTTGCGGTCAAATAGCGAGGTGAGCACAGGCTTTATCCATCTGCACCTTCATACCGAGTTTTCCCTGGCCGACGGCATTGTCCGCATCAAGGATTTGGTGCATGTCGCCGCGGACCGGGGCATGCCCGCCGTGGCGGTCACCGACCTGACCAATGTCTTCGGCATGGTGAAATTCTACCGCGCGGCGGTGGCGGCCGGCGTGAAACCCATCATCGGGGCCGACGTGCTGCTGGAGAATCCAGCCGATGTGAACAAACCCTACCGTCTGGTGTTGTTGTGCCAGAATCGGGAGGGATACCGCAACCTGAACGGGCTGCTGACACGCAGCTACGCCGAAGGTCAGCATGTCGGCCGGCCCTGCATCAGCAAGTCCTGGCTGCATGACGGAGCCGCCGCGGGGCTCATCGCGCTCTCGGGCGCCCAGCAAGGCGATCTTGGCCAGGCATTGATCGCCGGCAACAACGACCTGGCTGAAGCGTTGTTGCGCGAATACCAGGCGTTGTTTCCGGGCCGCTTTTATCTCGAATTGCAGCGCACCGGTCACCCCTTTCAGGAAGACCACAACCACGCGGCGGTCGCGCTCGCGGCGCACGAGGGCGTGCCGGTGGTGGCCACCAATCACGTGCATTTCCTCGAAGCGGCGGATTTCGACAACCATGAGGTAAGGGTCTGTATCCATGACGGGCGCGTGCTTTCCGATCGGCGGCGACCGAGGCGCTTTACGCCGCAGCAATATTTCCGGTCCGCCGAGGAGATGGCGGAGCTGTTCAAGGATATCCCCGAGGCGCTGGAGAACAGCATCGAGATCGCCAAGCGCTGCAATCTGCAGCTCGAGTTCGACCGCTATTACCTGCCGGATTTTCCGGTGCCGGAGGGTATGACGATCGATCTGCTTTTGCGCCGGCAGTCCCAGAGTGGTCTGGAGCAGAGGCTGAGTCTGGTGCAGCAACTCGATCAACACAGCGATCGGCAGCGCTATCTGGAGCGGTTGCAGCAGGAGCTCGAAGTCATTATCGAGATGGGTTTCGCCGGCTATTTCTTGATTGTGGCCGATTTCATCCAGTGGGCGAAGCACAATGATGTGCCGGTGGGTCCGGGGCGAGGGTCGGGTTCCGGTTCGCTTGTCGCCTATGCGCTCGGCATCACCGATCTCGATCCGATCAAATACGATCTGCTGTTTGAGCGCTTTCTGAATCCCGAGCGTGTGTCGATGCCGGACTTCGATGTGGATTTCTGCATGGAAGGGCGCGACCGGGTGATCGATTACGTCACCGGCCGCTATGGCAAGGACAAGGTCTCGCAAATCATTACCTATGGCACTATGGCGGCCAAGGCGGTGGTGCGCGATGTCGGCCGCGTGCTGGATCACCCCTATGGTTATGTCGACAAACTCGCGAAGCTGGTCCCGTTTGAAATCGGCATGACCCTGGACAAGGCGTTGGAGCAGGAACCGGTGCTCAAGGAGCGTTACGAGCAGGAGGAGGACGTTCGCGAGCTGATCGACACCGCCCGTGCACTGGAGGGCATTGCGCGCAATGCCGGGAAGCACGCCGGCGGGGTCGTCATCGCGCCGTCCGCGTTGACCGATTTCATGCCGCTTTACTGTGAGCAGGGCGGCGAGCAACTCGTGTCACAGCTCGACAAGGATGATCTCGAAGCCTTGGGTCTGGTGAAATTCGATTTTCTTGGGCTGCGCAACCTCACCATCATCGACAAGGCCGTCAAGACCATCAATGCCGAACGGGCGGACAAGGGCGAAGCGCCGCTTGTGATTGAGCAACTGCCAATCGACGATGCTGACACCTACCGCTTGCTGAAGGAGTGCAAGACCACGGCGCTGTTTCAGTTGGAATCGCGCGGGATGAAGGATCTGATCAAACGGCTGCAGCCGGATAATTTCGAAGAGATCGTGGCCCTGGTGGCGCTGTTTCGACCCGGACCCCTGCAATCGGGCATGGTGGATGATTTTATTAATCGCAAACATGGGCGTGCCAGGATCGAATATCCGCACCCGAGCCTGGAGCCCATTCTCAAACCCACCTACGGCGTGATTCTCTACCAGGAACAGGTGATGCAGATCGCGCAGGTCTTATCAGGCTATACCCTGGGTCGGGCGGACCTGCTGCGCCGCGCCATGGGCAAGAAAAAACCCGAAGAGATGGCCCGCCAGCGTGAGGGTGTCGTGAAGGGCGCCGAGGTCCGCGGCGTCAGCGGGCGCCAGGCCTCGCATATTTTCGATCTGATCGAGAAATTCGCCGGCTACGGTTTCAACCGCTCGCACTCCGCCGCCTATGCGCTGATCGCCTATCAGACGGCCTGGTTGAAACGTCATTATCCGGCGGCCTTCATGGCGGCTGTGTTGTCCGCCGATATGGACAATACGGACAAGGTGGTCACCATGATCGCCGAATGCCGTGACATGGGATTGGCAATCGTCCCCCCGGACATCAATCGCTGCGGCTACGAATTCGTGCCGGTGGAAGACGAAGGTATCCTCTATGGTCTCGGGGCGATCAAGGGTCTGGACCTCGGATCCGGACCGGGTCGGCCGGGCCGAGCGGGTTGTCCTGCCCGGCGTCGGCGCCTTCGGCGATTGCCGCCGGGGCCTCGAGGGGCTGCCCGGCATGGTCGAGGCCATCGAGTCGGTCGCGCTCGGCGCGGGCCGGCCCTTCCTCGGCATCTGCGTCGGCATGCAGCTCATGGCGACGCTCGGCACGGCGCTGCAGCTCGCGGGGCAGCACATGAAGAACACGGAAGCCGGACAGGAGGACCTGTTCGGCGTCACGGACCAGGCGGCGGTCACTCAGGAGTTCGCCGAAGTGGGCGAGTGGAAGCCCGAGCAGCGCCTGGAAAAAGAGAAGGAGACCCTGGGGCTGTACCTCACCGGCCATCCGATCGAACGCTACGTGTCCGAACTGGCCAAGATCACCGACTGCAGCCTTGCCGAGTTGAAGCCGACGCATGATCGCACCGTTACCGTGGCCGGGCTGGTGGTGGGCATGCGCACGATGCAGACACGCCGCGGCGACCGCATGGCCTTCATCACGCTTGATGACCGTACCGGCCGGCTCGAGCTCGCGGTGTTCGCCGATCTGTTTGCGCAACATCGCGAGCTGCTGGTCAAGGACACCCTGCTGGTGGTCAGAGGCCAGGTGAGCGTCGATGAATATACCGGCGGTTTCAAGATGAGTGCCGATGAGTTGTACAGCATCGACCAGGCGCGTAACACATTTGCCAAGGCGGTAGTGATCAGCGTCGATGCCAATCTCGCCGCAAACGGTTTCATTGCGGCACTCAAGGAAGTGCTTGGCCCCGTCAGTCATGGAGTTTGTCCAGTGCGGGTGCACTACAGTAACCCGCAGGCGGAAGCGGACATCGTGCTGGGAGACGAGTGGAAGATAAACCCGACGGAACCGGTAATTGAGCGCTTGTCGGTGATCGCGGGCGAGGGTCATGTGGTCGTCGACTATCACTAATAATGTGATCGCCTTCGGCGATGTTTTAAATGCTATAAACGGGGTTCCGCCCCCGTACGACGGGTCCCTTTTGACTCGGACCACCCCTGGTCCGCGCCCTACGGGCAACCTTCGGTTGTCCAAATTCGATCCCGTCGAATTTGTCTTCGTCCGCGCAAAGACACAATGCATGGAGCAAAATTGGACGCACGTCAGTGCGCCCCGAAGGGGTGAGCCACAGGGATGTGGCGAATCAAAAGGGACGAAAAGAAAGCGCGCCCGAGCCCTCGCCGCGCTTATCGCGCGGTGCCTTGCGCGCCGTGAAGGCGCAGAGAATCTGCGCCTGAGGAAGTACCCTTGGGGTGTGTCCTCGAAAAACCAGGGCGCTCGCTAACTCGGACCCAAACACTCAATTAAAAGACACGAGTGTTTGGGCTGCCTCGGCCAAGAGCTCGCGCTGATCCCGGTTTTTCTCCGGTACGCCGTACAAGGAAGTACCAGTGCCGCGAGAGCGCAGGGAAGCGCGAAGCGGCCTCAGCGAGGGCTGACGGGTTTAAAAGTATTCATTGCCGAGGTTTAAGAAACGGTCAGCGCCGTTTGGCCAGGATCGTGGAGTGCGTTTTTTGGCCACACCCATAAATTTGGCCGGGGGCCGGAAGTAGATGTGGGTGGGTTAGACACGCAGTGTGTGCCGTAACCCACCAGATGTGCAAGGCACCCATTAATAATCAGTTCAGGACGAGGTTTCCCGTATATGCTATTATTGTGGGCTTTTCCGGCTGCATTACGGCCAGGGTTTGCTACAGTGGAATCAGGATGAATCAAAACTACTTGGAGTTCGAGCAATCCATTGCCGATCTTGAGACCAAGATCGAGGCGTTGCGGCATGCCGATCAAAACGGGAATCTCAACATCAAGGAGGAGATCAGTCGTTTAGAGGAAAAAAGTCAGAAACTGACTGAGTCCACCTTTGGTTCCCTGACTCCGTGGCAGATCTCCCAGGTTGCCCGTCACCCTCAACGGCCCTATACGCTGGATTATATTGAACGGGTTTTCACCGATTTTCAGGAGCTGCACGGCGACCGCCTGTTTGCCGACGACCCTGCTATCGTCGGTGGCCTGGCCCGCCTGGAAGGCCGACCGGTCGTGGTCATCGGGCATCAGAAGGGCCGCGACACGCGCGAGAAAGTGCTGCGGAATTTCGGCATGCCGAGGCCCGAAGGCTACCGCAAGGCGCTGCGCCTGATGCGCCTGGCCGAACGGTTTCGTCTGCCTGTCTTGACTTTTATCGACACGCCCGGCGCCTATCCCGGTGTGGGTGCCGAGGAGCGTGGTCAGAGTGAGGCGATTGCGCGCAACCTTTATGTCATGGCGGGGTTGACCACACCGATTATCAGTGTCGTGATCGGGGAGGGCGGCTCCGGCGGCGCGCTGGCCATCGGCGTGTGTGACAATTTGATCATGCTGCAGTACGCCACCTATTCCGTGATCTCGCCGGAAGGCTGTGCCTCGATCCTGTGGAAAAGTGCCGACAAGGCGCCCATCGCGGCCGAGTCCATGGGTATTACCGCCGATCGCCTGAAAAGGCTCGAGCTTATCGACGAGATCATCGAGGAGCCGCTTGGCGGTGCCCACCGCGATGTGGACCTGACCGCCGGGCGCCTTAAAGACCTGCTGAGCGTCACCGTGGAAACGATGAGCCGGATGCCGGCCGAGCGCTTGCTCGAGACGCGCCGGCAGCGCTATTTGAACTACGGCCGTTTTGAGGAAGCCTGAGATCGTCTTCTCACCCGGTGCCCTGAGCAAGGTGCTGCACGCTGGTCTTGGGTTACAGCCGGGTACGCGCCTGAAAGTCGCCTACAGCGGCGGCATCGACTCCCACGCCTTATTGCACGCCCTGGTGCGCTTACGTGACGCGCAGGGTTTCAGTGTCCATGCGATCCACGTTGATCATGGGTTGCAACCCGAATCGGGCGCGTGGGCACGGCATTGCCGGGAGGTGTGTCGGCAGCTGCATGTGCCCTTTACGATAGAGAAAATCAAACTGCTGCGCGGTAGTCCCGACGGCATGGAAGCGGCGGCCCGGCGTACGCGCTATGAGCGCCTTGCCGGGCATGTCGGTGCCGGTGAGCTGCTGCTCACCGCACACCACCAGGATGATCAGGCCGAAACCCTGCTGTTGCAGCTGTTGCGCGGCAGCGGGGTGCATGGCATGGCGGCGATGCCGCTTGTCACGCCGTTTTCCAACGGTCGCTTGGGCCGCCCCTTGCTGGGCTTCAGCCGGCAGCATCTGACCGACTATGCGCGAAGCGAGGGCCTGAGCTGGATTGATGATCGCAGCAACCGGGATACGCGCCATACGCGCAACTTTCTCCGCCAGGAGATCATGCCGCAACTCCGCACGCGCTGGCCTGAGGCCGGCAGAGTCCTGGCGCGTGCCGCGCACAATGCGGCCGATGCCGCGGCGCTCCTGGACGAGAGCGCGGCCCTGGACCTCGAGGTCTGTCGGGAAACCGATGCCACGAACTTATCCATCAAGGCGCTGGCGCGCCTGCCCGATGTGAGGCTGCGTAACCTGTTGCGCTATTGGATCGGCCGGGCGGACATGCAGGCGCCGTCACGTCGGCGCCTGCAAGAGATCATTGGCTATATTCACCGGCCCACGCGCAGTCGCCAGGCAGTGGTGAGCTGGCCGGGTGCGGAGGTGCGCCGGTACCGGGACAGCTTGCAGGTGATGGCGCCGCTGCCGCGCTTCGATGCGCAATTGTGCCTGCCTTGGAATCCGGACCACGCGCTGGTTATACCCGGGACCGGCTATCGCCTCGAGGCGGTCACGACGCCGGGTGCCGGCCTGTCCCAGGAGCGGATTGCCGCCGGGCAGGTGTCGGTGCGCTTGCGGCAGGGGGGTGAGGCGTGCCGACTGCCGGGGCGCGCTCATCGCCAGAAGTTGAAAAAGCTGTTACAGCAATCCGGCACTCCTCCCTGGCAACGGCAACGCCTGCCGTTGGTCTACGTCGACGATGAGCTCGCGGCGGTGGCGGATCGTTGGGTGTGTGAGCCGTTCGCCGCTGCGCCGGACGAACCAGGTCTGGTCTTGCGGTTGCGGGGTGTCGCCGCCGGCAAGTGACGCCAGGGCCTCACAACGGTGCCGGTTGTGTGAACCCCGTGCTTCTGGTACTTTGTGGTCCCGTTCCAGACCGCTCTTCCTAAACGGGATTTCATGACAAAATTCATCTTTATCACCGGTGGTGTGGTTTCTTCCCTGGGCAAGGGAATCGCCGCCGCCTCTCTCGGCGCCTTGCTGGAGGCGCGCGGTCTGAAAGTGACCCTGCTGAAGCTCGATCCCTATATCAATGTGGACCCGGGGACCATGAGCCCGTTTCAACACGGCGAAGTCTTCGTCACCGAGGACGGCGCCGAGACAGATCTGGACCTGGGTCATTACGAGCGCTTTGTCCATACCACCATGCGCCGGGCGAATAATTTCACTACCGGTCAAATCTACGAAAACGTGATTCGCAAGGAACGCCGCGGTGATTACCTGGGCGGAACCGTGCAGGTGATCCCGCACGTCACCGACGAGATCAAGCGTTGTATCCAGGAAGGCGCCGGCGACGCCGATGTGGCGCTGGTGGAGATCGGCGGCACGGTGGGCGATATCGAGTCGCTGCCGTTTCTGGAGGCGATTCGTCAGATGGGCATTGAAATGGGCCCAAGCAATGTGGTCTACATGCATTTGACCCTGGTGCCTTACATCGGAGTTTCCGGGGAGGTCAAGACCAAACCGACGCAGCACTCGGTGAAGGAACTGCGTTCGATCGGTATTCAGCCCGATATCCTGATGTGCCGCGGTGACCGGCCGTTGCCCGATGAGGAACGGCAGAAGATCGCGCTGTTTACCAATGTGCCGGCACGCGCGGTGATCTCGGCCGTGGACGTGGACAGCATTTACAAGATCCCCGCCCTGTTTCACGAGCAGGCGCTGGACGACATCGTGGTGGAGAGACTCAAGTTCAACGTGCGCCGCGCCAAGCTCAATGACTGGAAAAAGCTGGTGCACGATCTCGAGCATCCGGACGGCGAGGTCACTGTCGCCATGGTGGGCAAATACGTCAATCTGACGGAGTCGTATAAATCGCTTTCCGAGGCGCTGGTGCATGCGGGCATCCACACCCGTACCCGGGTGCACATACGCTATGTCGATTCCGAACGGATCGAGGAGCAGGGCACCGGTGAGCTGGCCGATGTCGACGCCATACTCGTGCCGGGCGGATTCGGTGAACGCGGTATCGAAGGGAAGATCATTGCCGTCAACTACGCGCGTGTGCACAAAATTCCCTATCTCGGCATTTGCCTGGGCATGCAGGTCGCTGTCATTGAGTTTGCGCGCAACGTGGCGGGTCTGCAACGCGCCTACAGCACCGAATTCCAGCGAGACACGCCCGACCCCGTCATCGCCCTGATTACCGAATGGACCACGGCGGACGGTGCGCTGGAGACGCGCAGCGACGAGTCCGATCTCGGCGGCACCATGCGCCTCGGCGCGCAGCCATGCAGGCTGTTGCCGGGATCGCTGGTACATGGCCTGTACGGCAAAGACGTCATCGTAGAACGCCACCGTCACCGCTATGAATACAACAACGGTTACCGGCAGCGGTTGCCGGATAAAGGACTGGTCATCTCCGGCACCTCCGAGGACGAGTCACTGGTCGAGATCATCGAGCTTGCGGACCATCCCTGGTTTCTCGGGGTCCAATTCCATCCCGAGTTCACGTCCACGCCACGCGAGGGCCATCCGCTGTTTAACGGGTATATCCGGGCCGCCCGCGAACGGCACCAGGCCCTGGACAAAACACAGGCTATCGCCCGATGAAGCTATGTGGTTTCGAGGTGGGGCTGGAACAGCCCCTGTTTCTGATCGCCGGGCCGTGCGTGATCGAGTCCAGGGCAATGGCCATGGAGACAGCCGGTGAGCTCAAGGCCATCACCGACAGCCTCGGCATCCCGTTTATCTACAAGTCCTCGTTCGACAAGGCCAACCGCAGCTCGGTCGAATCCTACCGCGGTCTCGGGATGGAGGAAGGCCTGGCGGTGCTGCAAGACGTCAGGGATGAGCTTGGCGTGCCGGTCCTTACCGACGTGCATGACATTACTCAGGTGGACGCCGTGGCGGCGGCCGTTGATGTGCTGCAGACGCCCGCCTTTCTTTGCCGGCAAACGGATTTCATTCAGGCGGTGGTGGCCGCGGGCAAACCGGTCAACATCAAGAAGGGGCAATTCCTCGCCCCCGGCGATATGAAGAACGTTATCGACAAGGCGATGGACGCCGGCGGCAGGGACCGTATCCTGGTGTGCGAGCGCGGCGTGTCTTTTGGTTACAATAACCTGGTCTCGGATATGCGCTCGCTCGCCATCATGCGTGAGACCGGGTGCCCGGTGGTCTTTGATGCGACCCACTCGGTACAACTCCCCGGCGGCCAGGGCACCCGCTCTGGTGGACAACGGGAATTCGTGCCCGTGCTCGCCCGGGCCGCCACCGCGGCGGGCATCGCGGGGCTTTTCATGGAGACCCACCCGGATCCTGATAAGGCCTTGAGCGATGGCCCCAACGCCTGGCCGCTTGGACGGATCAGAGAGTTGCTGGAAACCGTGATGGAGATCGATGCCCTGGTCAAGCGCGCGGGCTTGGCCGAGACGCAACTTTAAAGAGAGAACAACCCGCTATAACCGACACTTACTTTTAAAGAAACGAACGATGACAACAATTGCAAAAATACATGCGCGCGAGATCCTGGATTCGCGCGGCAACCCGACGGTTGAGGCCGATGTGGCCTTGATCTCCGGCGCCTTTGGCCGTGCGGCGGTACCCTCCGGCGCCTCCACCGGGGAGCGCGAGGCAGTGGAACTGCGCGACGGCGACACACGGCGCTATGGCGGCAAGGGCGTGCTCAAGGCGGTGCAGAACGTCAATGGCGAAATCAGTGACGCCATCCTCGGTCAGGACGCGCGCGACCAGGCGGCGATCGACAAACGCCTGATCGAGCTGGACGGGACCGAGAACAAGCACCGTCTGGGGGCGAACGCCACCCTGGCGGCATCGCTGGCGGTGGCCAAGGCGGCGGCGGCCGCCGCCGCGCAGCCGCTGTATCGTTATCTGGGCAAGGAGGCGGACTTCCGGCTGCCGGTTCCGATGATGAATGTCATCAACGGCGGCGCCCACGCGGACAATAATGTCGATTTTCAGGAATTCATGATTCTGCCCGTCGGCGCGCCGACGTTCGCGGAGGCGCTGCGATGGGGCGCGGAGGTGTTCCATGCGTTGAAAAAGGTCCTGCGCGGCAAGGGTCTGAATACCGGCGTGGGCGATGAGGGCGGGTTTGCGCCGGATCTGGTCTCGAACGAAGCGGCGATACAGGTAATTCTCGAGGCCATCGAGATGGCCGGCTATCAGCCGGGCAAGGATATTTACCTGGGTCTTGAC
>CAMYII010000104.1 GCA_947258385.1 Acidiferrobacterales bacterium | reverse complement strand
ACCCGTTCCGCCAACACCGCGGCGCCGAGCCGGCTGGTGTCCGGTAATAAAATCGCGAACTCCTCGCCGCCGATGCGTGCCACGGAGTCCACCTCGCGTGTCAGTCCGGCGAGGAGATTGGCGATTTCGACCAGCACCGCGTCACCCGCGTGATGTCCGTGGGTGTCATTAATCTTCTTGAAATGGTCGAGGTCGAGCAGGATCACCGAGCAGTTGCCGTGGTAGCGCCGGGCCAACGAGACCGCTTTTTTTCTTTGTTTTAAGAAGGTGCGCCGGTTCTGCAGCCTGGTCAGTGGATCGGTGCTGGCCAGCTTGGTCAGCGCGACCCTGTTCCGGTCGAGCTCACGGATGGTGGTGGCGAGCTTGTGATGGACATTGACCCTGGCCTGCAGCTCCATCGGATCGATGGGCTTGGTAATGAAATCATTGGCGCCATTGAGAAACGCGAGGTGTTTGTCCGCATCATCGTCATTGGTGGTCATGACGAACACCGGCAGGTTGGCGATGCGCCGGTCATCGCTCTTGCGTATCCGGGTCAACAACTGATGCCCCGTGAGCTTCGGCATGTTGATGTCGGTGATGACAAGCTCGATATTCTTGTCGGCTTTCAGCAGACCCCAGGCCTCTTCTCCGTCCTGGGCGCTGATCAGGTCGAAGCGTTCGGAAAGATTTTTGGAGAGCACCGCCAGCGCCGTGGCTGAATCCTCGACGACCAGGATATAGGGACGGGCGCCGGCCGTCGGTTCCTGGATATGCGCCATGACCGACGTCGTATCGGTCAAACCGTTGCGCTTGTCTTTAGTCTCATCGCCCATGTTAGCAGCACCGTTTGCGCGTTAGCCTTAAGAAATCTTGCTCTGGTTCTCGATCTCCCTGACACCCTTCTCGATTTGATTCAGCTCGTCCGCTGGCTTTGAGCCGCTGATACCCAATTCGGTGAACTTACGCGCCCCCGGCAGGACCTTGCTGTCGAACGAGCCCACCGCTTTATTGAAATGACCGACGGCACCGTCCAGGCTGCGCCCGAGTTTGGCCAGATGCTCGGAGAAGGTCAGCAGCCGCCTGAAGAGCTCTTCGCCGAGCTCGCGGATCTTCTCGGCATTGGAGGCGAGCTGTTCCTGGCGCCAGCCGTAGGCGACCGCCCGCAGCAGGGCCACTAAACTGGTTGGCGTGGCCAGGATGATCTTCTGCTGCAGGGCGTATTCGAGCAGGCCATGGTCGACGTCGAGCGCCGCGCCGAGGAACTGATCGCCGGGGATAAAGAGTACTACGAAATCGGGCGCACGCGTGAACTGATCCCAATAGGCCTTGGACGCCAGCTCACGCACCCGCTCCCTGACCTTGCGCGCGTGATGTTCGAGGAATTTTTTGCGCTGTTCCTCCTCGCCGGCCTCGATGGCGCTCAAATAGGCGTCGAGCGGGGTTTTGACATCGACCACGATCTCACGGCCGGCGGGCAGGCGCACGATCATGTCCGGTCGTCGGGCGCCCTCCGCGGTCGCGACCTGTTCCTGTTCGAAAAAATCGCAATACTCCACCATGCCGGCCAGCTCCACCAGCCGTTTGAGGGTCAGCTCCCCCCACTGGCCGCGGACCTCCGGGCGGCGCAGCGCCTGCACCAGGTTGCGGGTCTCGTCCTGCAACTGTTGCTGGGTCTGGGAGAGGGACTCGAGGTGCTTGTGCAGCGAGCCATAGGCCTGCTTGCGCTCGTTTTCCATCAGGCGCATCTGCTGCTCGGTCTTGTCGAGCGCCTCGCGGATCGGTTTGACCAGGCTCTCCACCGACTTCTCGCGCTGCTCGAGCTCGCCCTTGGCGAGCACGTGAAACTGCTTCAGGTTTTGCTCGGCGAGCTGGAGGAAGGCCTGATTGTTGGTCTTCAGGGCCTGGGCGGCGAGGCTGGTGAAGGTCTTCTCCATCATCGTGTCCCGTTCGGCGGCCATGCGCCGTTCCTGCTCGAGCAGGGTCTCGAGCTCGGTGATGCGCTTCTGGCTGCCGAGGCGGGCGATCAGCCAGCCGATGCCGCCGGCGACCAGTGCAATGCCGAGCGCGATCACGGCCAGCAGCATTTGCGGCTCAGTCACCCGGACGCTCCCGGCCGTATCGGATCAACCAGTCGTTGATTTCCATAGGTGCATGGATCATGCCGTCCGCCCCCCAGTGCTCCGGCGTTTCATTGGGCCTAATGTAGCCGAAAAGCGCCACCAGCGTCTTCATGCCGGCCTGCCGCCCGGCGTCGATGTCGCGTTGCGCGTCACCGACGTAGACGCACTGCGCGGGCCGGCTGCCCGCCAGGTCGCAGGCGTGCAACAGGGGCTCGGGATGCGGCTTGCGGTTATTGGTGCTGTCGCCGCTGACGACACAGGCGGCCTGTTGCGCCAGGCCCAGTTGCCGGACCAGCGGGTCGGTCAGAAAGGCGGGTTTGTTGGTGACGATCCCCCAGTTCAGGCCCTCGGCCCGCAGCGCCTCGAGCAGCTCCGGCATGCCGGCGAACAGCCGGGTCTCGCGGCAGAGCTTGTCGGCGTAGCGCGCGAGGAAGCGCCGGCGCAGGGGCTCGAAGCCGGGGTCCTCGGGGCCGAGGCCGAAGCCGAGGCGGATCAGCGCCAGGCCGCCGTGGGAGGCCTCCGGCCGGATCGTGTCATAGGGCAGCGGCGCCCGGCCCTGTTCTTCGAGCAGGCGGTTCAGCGCGTCGGCGAGATCCGGCGCCGTGTCGGCCAGGGTGCCATCGAGGTCAAACAGGACCGTACGGATGTCCGCGCGCGGCGCCCGGGCGTTATTCATCCGCGCGGCAGGTATGGGCGATATAGTTCACGCCCACGCCGGGTCCCAGGCTGTAGTGGCCGAGGAGGGGGTTGTAGTGCATGCCGGTGAGTTCACGCACGCTGAGCCCGCCCGCCCGCGCCCATTGCGAGAGCTCGGAGGGCTTGATGAATTTCATGTACTGATGGGTGCCGCGCGGCAGCAGTCTTAAAATATGCTCGGCGCCGACAATGGCGAACAGCCAGGCCTTGGGCGTGCGGTTGATGGTGGCGAAGAACACATGGCCGCCGGGCTTAACCAGCCGCCGGCAGGCGGCGACGACGGAGGCCGGGTCGGGCACGTGCTCCAGCATCTCCATGCAGGTCACCGCGTCGAAGGCGGCC
>CAMYII010000103.1 GCA_947258385.1 Acidiferrobacterales bacterium | reverse complement strand
ATGGGTTCGTACATACCTTTACCATGTGCGTCCAGTGACGCCGAAGGGAGCATTCCGATGGAACCAGTCAGCATCGCCGCCTCGTCGGACAAGATGTCCCCAAACATATTCGTGGTAACAATGACATCAAACTGTTTTGGCGCCCGCACGAGCTGCATAGCGGCGTTATCGACGTACATATGACTCAGGACAATATCCGGATATTCCTCACCGACCGCCGTGACGACCTCGCGCCATAATCGCGTCGCCTCGAGCACGTTGGCTTTGTCGACCGAACATAGCCGCTTATTGCGCTTGCGCGCGATCTCAAATGCAGAGCGCGCGATCCGTTCGATCTCTGACGTGGAATAAACAAGGGTGTTATAACCCTGCCGTTCGCCGTTTTCCAGGGTCCGGATCCCGCGTGGCTGACCGAAGTAAATGCCGCCGGTCAGCTCGCGCACGATCATCAGGTCCAATCCGGCCACGAGCTCCGCTTTGAGACTGGATGACTCGGCCAACTGCGGATACAAGATCGCCGGTCTCAGGTTCGCGAACAATCCGAGCTCATAGCGTAGCGTTAACAAGGCTTTTTCAGGGCGCAACTCGGGTTCCAGCGCATCCCATTTCGGTCCCCCCACGGCCCCGAGCAGCACCGCGTCCGCCTGCCTGGCCAAGGTCAGGGTCGACTCCGGCAGCGGTTTACCCGCGCCATCATACGCGGTACCGCCCACGGGCGCGTTTTCAAGCTCGATTCCCAGTCCGAAATCCTGCCGCAGGCATTCCAGCACCTTGACCGCTTCGGCGATGATCTCGGGGCCGATGCCGTCACCTGGGAGCACTAGTATTTTTTTTGCCATTGTTTAATCGCTCGAACTATGCGGCATTAACAGAACGCAGGTACAAGATCCAAGATGCAAGATACAAGTAAAGACGCCGATATCTTGGAACCTGTTATTGCATTAACTTGTATCTTGTATCTTGCATCTTGTATCTATATCTAAAACAACCAAGGTGCCTCTTGTTTGCGCCGTTGTTCATACGCCTTGATCTCATTGACGTGCTGCAAGGTAAGGCCAATGTCATCCAGGCCGTTCACCAGGCAGTGTTTGCGGAATGGATCGACGCCGAAATGCATCACCTCGCCCGCCGGTGTCGTGACGGTTTGGGCGGGTAAATCCACCGCCAGCTCGTAGCCCGGTGTGGCCGATACTTCTTTGAACAGCCGGTCCACGATTTCGGCCGGTAGCACGATGGGCAAGATGCCGTTCTTGAAGCAGTTATTATAAAAGATATCGGCAAAACTGGGAGCGATTATGACGCGAAAACCATAATCGAGCAGCGCCCAGGGCGCGTGCTCGCGCGAGGACCCGCAGCCGAAATTATCGCGCGCGAGCAGGATCCGGGCGCCTTCATAGCGCTGCTGATTTAACACGAAATCCGGGTTGCGCGGCCGATCAGTGCAATCCATTCCCGGCTCGCCATGGTCCAGGTAGCGCCATTCATCGAACAGATACGGCCCGAACCCGGTACGCTTGATCGATTTCAAGAACTGCTTCGGGATAACGGCATCGGTATCCACATTGGGTCTGTCCAACGGGACCACCAATCCAGTTAATTTCTCGAATTTTTCCATAGCCGTTTCACTCTGAAATGATAGATACAAGGGACAAGATACAAGATACAAGTTAATGCAATGGCAGATACCAAGGTATCTACGTCTTTACTTGTATCTTGCATCTTGTATCTTGTATCTGCTTTCTATTTAGATCAATTCCCGAATATCGACAAAACGCCCGGCGATCGCCGCGGCGGCGGCCATGGCGGGGCTTACCAGGTGGGTGCGCCCGCCCTGCCCCTGACGACCCTCGAAATTGCGGTTCGAGGTCGACGCGCAGCGCTCACCGGGCTGCAGCCGGTCCGCGTTCATGGCCAGACACATGGAGCAGCCGGGCTCGCGCCATTCAAAACCGGCCTCAATAAAGACGCGGTCCAGTCCCTCGCCTTCGGCCTGGCGCTTGATCAGCCCGGAACCGGGCACCACCAGTGCCTGCTTGATGTTGTCCGCCACCCGGCGGCCCTCCACGATCCGGGCAGCGGCGCGCAGGTCCTCGATGCGGGAGTTGGTACAGGAACCGATAAACACCTTATCCAGGCGAATATCCGTCACCGGCGTACGGGGGGGGAGATCCATATAGCTAAGCGCCGCGCGCATGGCTTCGCGCTTGACGTCGTCTTGTTCCTCGTCCGGATCGGGCACGGTTCCATCGACCGCCACCACCATCTCCGGTGATGTTCCCCAGCTCACCTGGGGCTTGATGGCGGCAGCGTCGAGGCGCGCCACCCGATCGAATTGCGCATCGGGATCGCTGCGAAGCTCGCGCCACACGGCAGCCGCCTGCCCCCACAGCGCCCCTTGGGGCGCCAAGGGGCGCTTCTCAAGGTAGGCAATGGTTTTATCGTCCACCGCGATCATGCCGGCGCGGGCACCCGCTTCGATCGTCATGTTACAGACCGTCATCCGGCCTTCAATGGAGAGCTCGGCGATCGCCTGCCCACCGAATTCGATGGCATAACCGGTGCCCCCGGCCGTGCCGATCTCGCCGATGATGGCCAATACGATGTCTTTCGCCGTGATCCCGGGTGAGGGCCGGCCGTCGACGCTCATCAGCATGTTCTTCGACTTCTTCTGAATCAGACATTGCGTGGCAAGTACATGCTCGACCTCGGAGGTACCGATACCGAAGGCCAGGGCGCCAAACGCGCCGTGTGTGGAGGTATGCGAATCACCACACACCACTGTCATGCCCGGGAGGGTCGCGCCCTGCTCGGGCCCGATAACATGCACAATACCCTGGCGCGGATCGTCCATCTTGAACTCGGTAATCCCGAATTCGGCGCAGTTGCTGTCCAAGGTCTGCACCTGCAGACGCGAGACCGGATCCTCAATGCCGCGGCCGCGGCTGGTCGTGGGCACATTGTGATCCGGAACCGCCAGGTTGGCGGCTATCCGCCACGGCTTGCGTCCGGCCAGGCGCAAGCCCTCAAAGGCCTGTGGCGAGGTGACCTCGTGTACCAGGTGGCGATCGATGTAAAGCAAACAGGTTCCGTGGTCGTCACAGCGCACGACATGGCTGTCCCACAGTTTGTCATAAAGCGTCTTGCCTGCCATCGCTATTTGCCACCTGTTTTGTACGAACCCGCCGCCAGTGTAATCAATGCGCTACAGATAACGCAAATTCATAATTTTCATATATAATATTCCATATAGTTATGGATATCGTAGCCCTTCGTGTGTTTCTCACGGTGGCGGAAGCCGGTTCTTTCTCCGTTGCCGCTGAACAAAGCTACCTGACACAACCCGCGGTGAGCAAACGGGTTGCGGCCCTGGAGCGGGAATTGGGTATGCGCCTGTTTGACCGCATCGGCCGCCGCATCCACCTGACCGAGGCCGGCCAGGCCCTGTTGTCGCGCGCCAGAACCATCCTGGCCGAGGTCGACGACGCCAAGCGATCCGTGATGAACCTGTCCGGTCGGCTAGGTGACACCCTCAGCATGGCCACGAGCCACCATATCGGCCTGCATCGCCTGCCCGCGGCCCTGAAGGCCTTCCATACACAATACCCTTCGGTACGGCTCGATTTGCGTTTTATGGGCTCGGAATCCGCGTGTGAGGCAGTCGCCCAGGGGGAACTGGAGCTCGCCGCCGTCACCCTGCCGCTGCGGGCCCACCCCGAGCTCGAAGCGACCGCGATGTGGTTGGATCCGTTGACGCTCGTCATCGCGCCGTCGCACCCGCTCGCCACGGCCAAAAAAACCGATGCCGCCACCTTGCTGGCGTATCCGGCCATTTTGCCGGGACCGGGGACGGTAACGCGCGAGCTGATCATGTCGGCGTTCAGAAAAAAACGGCGAGATATCGCTGTCCGTATGGAGACCAACTATCTGGAAGTGCTCAAAATGCTGACGAGTATCGGCTTTGGCTGGAGCGCCCTGCCCCAGACAATGATTGACGATGAGCTAAAAGTGGTCCACATTGTAGGGATTAATATCCGGCGCAAACTCGGCATCGTGACCCACGCCAAGCGCAGTTTATCTAACGCGGCAAGGGCCATGATCCAGACAATCAAGGAAACGCGATGAATTTCGGGCAGTTTCTGCAGCAATTGGAGAACCGGCTCGGCTACCATCAGCTTCCGGTCAACCCGGCCGCTGCTGATATCCGCGATGTTTTCGATAGCAGCCCGGTGCATACGGAGCTGATGACACGCATCGTGCGCGCCATTTACAAACAAAATCGTTGTCATAGGATGGCCGATTCTGTTTCCGCCGCCAAGACCAACGAGGCGCTGATCGCCGTCCGCCTGGAAATCCTGCGCTCTCCGAAGACGGATGTGGACGTCTTTGCCCTGATCGATGACCTGTGCCATGCCGTCAATGCAATCTTCTCCGAATACGAACAAACCGGTTGCAAGCCGTCCGCGCCCGCCCGCAGGCAACGGCGGGCACGCAGACGCGGCGGGCGTCAGGCCGACATTATCCCGCTCGAGCAGTACCGCTACCGGCGACTCAGGTCTTCCCTCTGATCCAAACCGCGGTCACCGTGAACGCGGCGAGCGCCAGCGCGGCCGCAATCACGTAAGTCACCTCCGGCCCGAGGCTGTTCCAGGTGAGCCCGCTGTAGAAGCTCCCGAGCGCGCCGCCGATTCCAAAACTGGTGCTGCCGTAAATGGCCTGACCGCGGATTTGATGACGACCAGTGAAAAAACCGTGCACCATTGTCACCGCTGTGGCATGGAAGGTGCCGAATGTGGCGGCATGCAGGACCTGCGCGACCACCAGCAACCAGAGCTCGTCCGGGAAATATCCAATCAGCAACCAGCGCACGCCGGCCAACCCAAAACTGATGAGCAAAACCTCACGTAAGCCAAAGCGCGACTGCAGCCGGTGCAACAGCAGGAACACCACAATCTCACAAACGACCCCCAACGCCCACAGGGCGCCGATCAGACCACGGGAATAACCGTGGCTGTCGAGATATATCGAGTAGAAGGTGTAATAAGGGCCATGACTGGCCTGCATCAACAAGCAGGCCACCAGGAACGCCAGGACTTCGGGGCGAAGCAGCACTTGTCGCAGCGGGGCAAGGTGTGCCGCCTGGCCGTCGACCTCGGACTCCGGTATCAGCAAACTGAAAAGCCATATGCCAACGAGCAGCATCAGCATGACGGGCAACAGCCACCACGTCGCGATCCGGTCAAACGCCTGGCCCAGCCCCACTACCGCGACGATGAAACCCATGGAACCCCACAGCCGGACCCGCGCATAGGCCCCGGCACGCCCGCCCAGATGATTCATGGTGGCGGCTTCCAGCTGTGGCAGCGAGGCGTTCCAGAAAAAGCTGAAACACATGACAACGAGCGCCAGCCATCCAAAACCGGTTCCGAGAAAAACACCCGCATACGCCACTGCACTAAGAAAGGCCGCCCACCGCACCACCGCCATACGCTGACCGCGATGATCGGCGATCCACCCCCAAATATTCGGAGCCACGATACGGGAGACGAGCAGCAGCGCCATGAGATTGCCGATCTGCACGGCATCGAAGCCTAGCGATTGCAGATACAGGCCCCAGTACGGCACTAAGGCACCCAGTGCTGCGAAGTAAAAGAAATAAAAACCGGAAAGACGCCAGTAGGGCATGAATGCAGTTACAAGTCGCAAGTTACAAGTAGCAAGATGAACTACTTGTTACTCGCCAGTCGAAGCAGGAACCAGGGGTGTCCCAGAGTCGACGTCGATATTCTGCGCCCGGTGGCGCAAGACGTGATCCATCAAAACGATGGCGAGCATGGCCTCGGCGATGGGTGTTGCACGTATACCAACGCAAGGATCATGACGACCTGTCGTTACGACCTCGACCGGTTCCCCTTGCAGGTTCACCGTTTTGCCGGGCAAGCGGATGCTGGACGTCGGCTTCAGGGCCATGCTGACGAGAATGTCCTGACCGGTGGAAATGCCGCCGAGAATGCCACCGGCATTGTTGCTAAGGAAACCCTGTGGCATAATTTCATCACGGTGTTCCGTGCCCTTGTGTTCCACGCACGCGAACCCGGCACCGATCTCGACCCCCTTGACCGCATTGATGCTCATCATGGCGCGGGCGATCTCCGCATCCAACCGATCGAAAATCGGCTCGCCAAGCCCGATCGGGACGGCGCTCGCCACCACATTGATGCGCGCACCGATGGAATTACCTTCCTTGCGCAGCGCATCCATGTAGCGCTCCAGCTCTTGGACCTTGGCCGGATCGGGGCAGAAAAACGGGTTGTTCTCAACTTCATCCCAATCACGCAGTGCTGTTTCGATGGGCCCGAGTTGAGCGAGATAGCCGCGAATCACAACGCCGCAGTGTCGGCGCAAATACTTCTTCGCAACCGCGCCTGCCGCTACCCGCATGGCGGTTTCCCGCGCTGATGAGCGGCCGCCCCCGCGATAGTCCCGCAGCCCGTATTTTTGCTGGTAAGTGTAATCGGCATGACCTGGCCGGAACCGGTCCCTGATCTTGGAGTAATCCTGAGACCGCTGGTCGATATTATGGATCAATAACCCTATCGGGGTGCCGGTAGTTCTGCCTTCAAATACCCCCGACAAGATTTCCACCTGATCGGTTTCCTTGCGTTGCGTCGTATGCCGCGAACGCCCCGGCTTGCGGCGCTCGAGATCGCCCTGGATATCCGCCTCGTTCAATTCCATGCCCGGCGGGCAACCGTCGACAACACACCCCAGTGCCTTGCCGTGGCTTTCGCCGAAGCTCGTTACTGTAAACAGCTTGCCGATCGAATTGCCTGACATGTCAAACGCCTACCATATCCTTAATAAATATACGCCGTATCGGCTCGTATCGTTCATTCAAATCCTGATCGATACGTCTCATTTATCACACCGAGCAGTTCGCGGAACGGAATTCTCGCGCCCCACTGTTTAACGAGCGGCATAAATAGCAGATCCTTGCCCTTGCCAAACTCGTGCTCGCCGCGCTTCATATCAGCATGAAGCTTTTTCAGCTCGCTTGCCAGATGCTCGTACAATGGCAGCAGATCGGTAAATTCATAGTCAGAATCTCCCTCATCCCCGGCGCAGGCCAGCAGGTCCTCGATCTCGAAAATTGCCTGATCGATCAAATCGAGAAATTCGTCGGGTGTTTTGGCTACATACATCGTTTCGCGCTCCGGGGCCGTTCCCGCCTGCCAATTTTCTCACAACGGTTTATAAGCCCCAAACATAGCAGAATCACCCGTTACATGAACAGACTCCCGGCTTCGCCGACGCCCAACAAGCTGGGAATCTCCGCGAATACCGGTGGCCAGGTGCTGTCAAAATCCTATAGGCGGCAGGAATCGGCGCGGGACCAAACCTAGGCATTTTCCGCTTCACGGTTGGCGCCGCGCGGCCGGGCATGCTCGCCCACGGGCCCGATATTCCGCGTGTCGAACGAGAAATCCAATGCAAGACCGCAATGCTTTTTTCGGCACAGCAAATAGGGAACACTAGACACCCACGCAACAAAAAACGCGCCACACCCGCAAGCACAGGCAACGGAATGGGTTTCCAAACTCACCCAAAGCGCCTCCACAGACGCGGATAAAACCCGGACATCTGGTGCATGCGGACCCTCGTAAAACGCTTTCGTGTCCCCGGCACTGATTAATGCCCTGGCCCGCGGGACCCAAAACCAGAGCCAAACGCAAGGGCTCACTATTAAGCATGTGCACTCGAGGTGTTACGAATACACGCTGCGTATGACGCGCGCGTATTTTTCTCTGCCAGCAAAGATCTTTAGCTCAACTGATAATGAATCGGAATACTCATTACGTCACCTGAAACCCTGTGTTGCACATGGCTGCGATCTTTTTTCCGAATAGACTGGAGATGTATGTTTCAGAAAGGACATGATAATCGTTCCTAACGGCCGCGAATATCAACAAATCGCGAATATAAACAAATATTAATAAAGGCATTTTTTAAGGGCGGTTTGTGATAATAATCTGATAACGCTGATATTAATTCGTGGTTTTAACAAAATCGCTAAGGTGTTTTTTGTAACACTCTGTTTCCTGGTTTTTTTGAAATCTTATGCACAGATTTATCAACATAAAGATCACACCCAGTCGAGTTGTTATTGGTCTATAACAAGAGTAGAGTTAAATCGTTGAATCGGGTTTGGTGCGGATTCTGACAAGAGGCGCGCATTGATAATGCCTGACGGGCGAACAACAGTGCGATTTTGTCAAGCGATCCTGACACCGCCAACCGGATTAACATAAGCCCCCTTTAGGAGGACCATACCTTGCCGGAGATCGGGCGCAGGAAATTGGCTGCGGTTTCATCCCTGTCGTGGAAGCAGCATTTGTTCAACGGATTAAAGCAAGCCAAGACCGGCGGCGAAATCTATAGTCAGCTCAGTGATTATCTCTCCGAGCTCGAATCCACCCATCTCGCGATCGAACATCAGTACGGTCATATCGTCAAGATGCTGATCGATAAGCTCGCTCAGAACCTGCCCCAAGAATCATCGCAAGGAAAGCAGGCCGCAACATTGCTCGCAAATATTCAGCCATCGCTGTCGCTGGTTGATCTGCAGTCACTTGGAGAACAAATCCGGTTATTTGTTGATACCCTGTCCTCAAACATCACGCTGGACACTGAGAGTGCTTATGAAGCAGCGTCTCCAGTCGCTGGTGAGATGAGCAATGATGAGAGCAACGGAATTGGCGCTGAGAAATATACACGCCAGGCGGCCCGGCTAGCACCTGGACAATTGCGCCTGGATCTGAGTTCTGCAGAAACCAACCGTGCTATTGCATTGGCCGGATTTGATAGCGATAAGCCTCCAGGAGCAAATCTGGATCAGGAACGCGAAAGAATCCACGACATTCAAACCACGCTCACGCTACGCATGGAAGAGATGATTGCCCGAAACGAATCATTCGGCAGCCAGCTGCAATCCGAACTGGCCACTCTGCGTCATGCAACCAGCGTGGAAAAAATCGAACAGGTGCGCAACTTGCTGCTTGGCGAACTGGGCCATGTCATCCAAGAACAGCAGGAGCTTATCCAGCAATTCAATAACACCCATGAGTCTCTGCAGGCGTTTGCCACCGGTAACAGGCAGCTCAATGAAGAACTCAGGCGGGTCCGGCGACTAAGTCTGACTGATGACCTTACCGGTTTGCCAAACCGCCGCGCCTTCACGCGTCGTCTGGAAGATGAGCTAAGCCGCGTGCGTCGTTCAGGCCATCCGCTAGCGCTTGCCCTGATCGATCTGGACCGCTTTAAGTCAATCAATGATGCCTATGGACACTCGTGCGGGGATACTATCCTGCGCGGCTTTGCCGAAATCGTGTTAACTGCCTTCCGCCAGCATGACATGATCGCCCGTTATGGAGGCGAAGAGTTCGCCGCCGTACTACCCTACACAAACCGGGAGGAGGCGGTCGTCGCCCTTGAGAAGGTTCAGGCCTATGCGGCAAACACCTGTTTCAGCTATGAGAATACCGCCGTGTCCATGCCCACCCTTTCTGCCGGAATCGCTCTTTACCTGCCCGGTGACACGCTGAAGTCCTTCATTAATCGGGCGGATGAAGCCCTCTACCGCGCCAAACGTTCGGGGCGGAACCAGATCGAGACCGACAACGGAACTCAACCGTAATGCCCCGGCAGGCGGCACCGCCACCGCCACCCCCTTAAGGGTCCCTTGTTGATTGATCGTCAGTCCCTCCTCAGCACAACTCCCTGCTTATTACCACAGCGATTGTATTAAAATATAGTTGATTGCACTGCTCGGGTATTGACATTTTTCACCCGAGATCACATATTAGCAAACTCTAACATTCGAAGTTGCTAATATTTAGCGGCGGGCCGACAAACCCGTCAACCGTAAACAAATAAGCGAATTAGTGGGGTGAAGTACTATGGCGCTAATCAAGAATTTTCCTTCAGACGGGGTCGTGACGGTAAACCGGGTCATCCTGAAGCCGGAATACACTATCGATGATTTGCAAGAACGGGTCGCCATGCTCTGCGAAAACGTCAAAACCTATCATTCTGATACGGGTTTTGTCGGCGGCTTTGTCGCCCTGAACAGCGGCAATATCTCCAATGAGGGTTCCACCGTCGGCCAGACGGTTGAAAGCCCGCTGAAGGACAAGGAGGCGATCATCGTGACCTTCTGGCGCACCTTTGAAGACCATGAGGAATCACACAAGAGCGAGACCTTCCAGCCGCTTTTCGAACAGGTGCTGGAACTGTGCGAAAACGGCAACGAGGAACTCGCCTATAACATGCTCTGGTCCGGCGCGGCCTATTCCCCGGAGGAAGCCAAGGCCGCACGTGAAGCCAAGGAAAAATACGCCAAGGCGGGCTAACGGCAAACGACTCGCTACGGAGATGCCGGCACAGGATGGCCGGCGCTCCGACAACTTTGCGCTCCCCTCATTGATCCCTGCCCGCGCGGGCAAGCATTTTTTCTCCGTTTTGGGTACACTCCCGCTCCTGCGGGGCGGCTCAGCCACTGCCAGAAGCGCCGATGGGTACGACCCATGGCCCGCCGGCAGTCCAACCGAGATTGTGCGGCGCGGCCGTGAACAGATAAGCCACGACGCGCCGGCCCGATAAGTTTGCGAGCGCGGGACCAGATATCAAAAAACGAGATGCAAGCGTATAACGATCGACTGACCCGGCTGCAGGCGCAGCTGCAATCCCGGATCCTGATCCTGGATGGCGCCATGGGTACCATAATCCAGACCTATGAACTGGAGGAAGAGGATTACCGCGGGGCGCGCTTCGCCGGCCATCCCTCGGATTTGAAAGGTAACAATGACCTGCTGTCTTTGACGCAGCCGGACATTATTCGCGCCATCCATAAGGCGTATCTCGAAGCCGGCGCCGATATCATCGAAACCAATACGTTCAATTCAACCGCAGTTTCTATGGCGGACTATGGACTGCGGGAACTGGTCTACGAGCTCAATCGTGCCGGCGCCCGGCTCGCGCGCGAAGCCGCCGATGTGTTTAGCGCCAACGCGCCCGAAAAACCACGCTTTGTCGCCGGTGTGCTCGGGCCCACCTCTCGCCCGGCGTCTATGTCACAGGATGTGAGCGATCCCGGTGCACGCTCAATCACCTTTGACGAGTTGGTCGAAGACTATACCGAAGCCGCCCGCGGGCTGGTGGACGGTGGCGCGGACCTGCTGCTCATTGAAACCATTTTCGATACCTTAAACGCCAAGGCAGCCATCTTCGCCATCGATCGGTATTTCACAGAGCATAAGGTCCGGCTTCCAATAATGATTTCCGGCACGATCGTCGATGAAAGCGGCCGCACGCTCTCCGGTCAAATCCCGGAAGCCTTCTGGAATTCGGTTGCCCATGCCAAACCCCTAAGCGTCGGTCTGAATTGCGCGCTCGGCGTGGAACAACTGCGGCAGTACGTGGAAGAGATTTCCAATGTTGCCAATACCCATGTCAGTGCCCATCCCAATGCCGGTCTGCCCAACGAATTCGGTCAGTTCGATCACACCCCGGAGTTTATGGCAGGACACATCAAGGAATGGGCCGCAAGCGGCTTTCTGAATATCGTCGGTGGGTGCTGCGGGACAACGCCGGCCCACATTCAGGCCATGGCCGAAGTGGTCAAGGATATCTCCCCGCGCCAAATTCCGGACATCGCATCTCAGTGCCGCCTCAGCGGCCTGGAGCCGTTGAACATCGGTCCCGATTCGCTGTTCGTCAACGTCGGCGAGCGTACCAATGTCACCGGTTCAGCACGTTTCAAGCGCCTGATTCTGGAAGGCGACTACGAGACGGCCCTGGATGTGGCGCGCCACCAGGTCGAGAATGGGGCTCAAGTGATTGACGTTAACATGGATGAGGCCATGCTCGACAGCGAACAGGCGATGACCAAATTCCTAAACCTCATTGCCTCGGAGCCCGACATCAGTCGCGTCCCAGTCATGATCGATTCATCGAAGTGGACGGTGCTGGAGGCAGGGCTGAAATGCCTGCAGGGTAAGGGAATCGTCAACTCCATCAGCTTGAAGGAAGGCGAGGAGGCCTTCATCGAACATGCCCGCAAGATCCGGCGTTACGGTGCCGCCGTCATTGTCATGGCCTTCGATGAAAAAGGACAGGCTGATACCCGGGACCGCAAGGTGGAGATCTGTGCGCGATGTTATAACGTCCTGGTCAACAAAGTCGGCTTTCCGCCCCAGGACATCATCTTCGATCCCAATATCTTCGCCATCGCCACCGGGATCGAGGATCACAGCAACTATGCGGTGGATTTCATTGAGGCCACGCGCGACATAAAGCGAACCCTGCCTCATGCATTGATTAGCGGCGGCGTGAGCAATGTCTCGTTTTCCTTCCGCGGCAACAACCGCGTGCGCGAGGCCATCCATTCGGTGTTTCTTTACCATGCGATAGCCGCCGGCATGGACATGGGCATCGTCAATGCTGGCCAGCTGGAGGTGTACGAAGAAATTCCGCGCGAGTTGCGGGATCGCGTGGAGGATGTGGTCCTGAACCGTCGTAAAGATGGCACGGACCGCCTGGTGGAAATCGCCGGCTCTTATGCCGGGGAGATCAAGGCCGCGGAAGCGGATCTTTCCTGGCGCGAGGCGCCGGTGGGCGAACGACTGACTCATGCGCTGGTCAAGGGCATTACAGATTACATCGCGCAGGACACCGAAGAGGCACGACAACAGGCCGAACGCCCGCTGCACGTGATAGAGGGCCCGTTGATGGATGGCATGAACGTGGTCGGTGATCTTTTCGGTGCCGGTAAGATGTTCCTGCCGCAAGTAGTGAAAAGCGCCCGCGTGATGAAAAAGGCCGTGGCCTATCTGATCCCGTTTATCGAAGCGGACAAGACCGCGGACACGCGCGCCTACGCAAAGATCCTGATGGCAACCGTAAAAGGCGATGTGCACGACATTGGCAAGAACATCGTCGGCGTGGTGCTGCAGTGTAATAACTTCGAGATCATCGACCTGGGTGTCATGGTGCCGGCGGCCAGGATCCTGGAAACCGCGCGCGAACACAACGTGGACATCATTGGTCTGAGCGGCCTTATCACACCGTCGCTCGAAGAGATGGCGCATGTGGCCAAGGAGATGCAGCGCCAGGGATTCAACATTCCGCTGCTTATCGGCGGAGCGACGACTTCGCGCACGCATACCGCCGTCAAGATCGAACCCAACTACAACCAGCCGACCATATGGGTGAAAGACGCCTCTCGCGCCGTAGGCGTCGCCCAGCAACTGATCAGCAGAGCCTTGAAAACCGATTATGTCGCCCAAATTCGCGATGAATACGAGCAGATTCGCCTTCACCATGCCGGACGACGCGAAAAGATCCGATGGCTGGCGCTGGAGAAAGCGCGCGCCAACAAGGTAGCCACCGATTGGCCGGACTACACGCCTCCGGCACCCAAGTTCATGGGAGTCCAGATATTCAACGACTACCCTCTGGAGGAACTGAGACAGTATATCGACTGGACCCCATTGTTTCATGCGTGGGAATTGAAGGGCAGTTACCCGAAGATTCTGGATGATCCGGAAAAGGGTGAACAAGCGCGCAAGTTGTTTAACGACGCTCAGGACATGTTAAATCGGATTATCGACGAGCAATGGATCCAAGCGCGAGCGGTGATCGGTTTGTTTCCGGCCAACAGCAACGGTGAGGATGATGTGGAGGTGTACGCGGACGAGTCACGTAACAAAGTTCTCGCCACGTTCCATTTCCTAAGGCAACAGGAAGAAAAACCACCCGGTAAACCCAACCGTTGCCTCGCCGACTTTGTCGCTCCGAAAGGTCTGAGCAAGAAGGACTATATCGGCGTGTTCGCGGTCACAGCGGGCGCCGGGATCGATGGAAAAGTGGCCGAGTTCGAGGCCGAGCATGACGACTACAACGCCATCATGCTCAAGGCAATCGCCGACCGGCTGGCCGAGGCCTTCGCCGAGCGCATGCACGAGCGGGTGCGCAAGAAGTTTTGGGGCTATGCGCCCGATGAACGGCTCGACAACACGGCGTTGATCCGGGAGCAATACCAGGGAATCCGGCCGGCCCCCGGTTATCCGGCCTGCCCCGAACACACCGAAAAAGGCGTGTTGTGGAATCTGCTCAAGGCCGATGAACGTGCAGGCATCTCGCTGACCGAGAGCTTCGCCATGAAGCCGGCAGCATCGGTCAGTGGTATTTATTTTTCGCACCCGGAATCACATTACTTTGCCGTTGGCAAAATCAACCGTGATCAGGTGATCGATTATGCTAAGCGCAAGGGTATGAGCCTTGAGAGCGCCGAACGCTGGCTGGCGCCAAACATGGGATATGAACCGGAATAGTCAGGAGCACATCAATCGGTGGCTGTCCGGACAGAACGTCGTGTCCAGGCACAAGCCGGTGGTCATGTGGATCAGTCCAATTCGGGACCAAGGGCAAACTCCACGGCGCTGAATCCGCGCTCTTCCAACACCGGGGCTATGTCGTCCCAAGTTGAATCCGGATTTTCGTCCTGGACGCCGGCGATCAGCGCCGTTGCATGACGTAAGGCATCGCGTGGGCTGAAATCATCGGGGATCTGTAGCAGGCGGATCTCGTTGAAATTGCGGGAAGGTAAAAGCATTAGACGTTCACTCATGATCGAACCCTTTTTTCACTCTCGTTGTTGTTGCGCGATCATATGCCCGATGTAACAATCGCCGCGTCCGTATCCGACAGCTGGCGCATTGCGCAAGGACAACATTCCGTATAGTACAGAATTCACCAAACGCGCGGTCGTATTTTATTGTAAATAACAATGGATTGCACCAGATCATTATTGCACGTCAACACGGTGCCGGATAATTTGTTGGTCAGCGGCGCCCGGCTCTCCGATTCTGCGTGCGCAAAGCCACCGCAACAATCGACGGTTTTACCGGCACGCCGGCATTATTGGGATTCGCAAAGGATTAGACCCTAATGCTGCGCAAAGCTGTGCCGAAAGAACCGATCGAACTGGCCTTTAAACCTGGCGACCACCTCAGGATTAAACGTCGCTTTTATTACCATCACGGCGTTTATATTGGGGACGGCAAGGTCGTTCACTATGCCCCGCCTCCAGGGAAAGCCATCGGCGACGGTATCGGTTGGCGACAGATCCTGGGCGCCAATTCGAAGATCAATATCATACATATCACAGAGCTCAAGGCTTTTGAACGGGACGAGGATGTCAAGGCCAGTGTCGTGCCCTACAACAGGACACACTCCTACCCCCCGCTAAAAGCCGTCGCCCGCGCCAAGAGCCGCTTGGGCGAGAACGGCTACAATCTTTGGGGAAATAATTGTGATCATTTCGCCAGTTGGTGCAAACTTTCCGGGTATGACAGTCGACGGATCAATCTCTGGGATTCGGTTAAAAAAAGCGCCACGATCGGGGTGGGAGCCGGCAAAGTCGCTCACCAGTGGGCGGGCATACAGCCGGACGCGGGTGCGGGCACGCTCACAGCGGCCGCCAAACATTGGTTGTTGATTCGATACCTTACCGGCATCTACGCCGAGTTCGCGGCCTATGCCACGGCGCTCTATTTCAACCTGTCTGATAAAAAGGTCAAATATCCTTTTGGCAAGAGCTTCCGCCATGCAGTACAGATAAATAGACGCGGCGTTCCACGAATTCCACAGCCGGCCCAGGATAAAGAAATTATTTTCGCCTACGAAGGCGGATTCTGGAGTCGTTCATCCAAGAATGATTGGCTGGTCACAGAACGCGCATTGATTCACCCGTCCCGCTCACTGTATATCGATTTCCATGACGTCGCGGCCATCACAGCCAAGCTAGGCGGCATCATTGTCACCGATCTCACCGGGGCCGAGCACAGACTGCCGGCCAAGTATATCTCGGCGAATTCGGTCGCGCTTTTTTTGACCGCCGCGGTCTCGGGTACGCCAATTGAGCGAAGGGATGCGCGCCGAGGCCTGCTTGCGAGACTCAAAGATTCGTTACGACACTGATCCGGGCCACGATCCGGGTTCGAACGCCATGACAAAAGGTCGTACGAGCAAGGCCCCTGGCACGGTCTTGTCACCACAAAGTCCAATATAAAATATCATAAGGAACTGAATATGAAGGAGCGTATCGTTGAGTTGGAGACCCGGGTCGCATTCCAGGATAAAACGATTCAGGAACTTAGCGACATCGTTGCCGGGCAGCAACAACAGATAGACAAGCTAACGCGCGGCTTCGAAGCCATGCAGATTGAGCTCAAGTCGCTAGCCCCGCACCTCGTCGCTGGCCGGAGCGATGAGACACCGCCACCGCATTATTAACACCGGCTACGGCCAATAAATTTAATAAAGGTCTATATCGCTGCATGGATCCGCCGAGACGGCTGACAACGTCGCGGCGGAACTTCCTATCACGAGCGCTAACACTGTCATAGTTCCGGTGCCGATGTTGTAGCCGTTATTCTTTTTCTTTCTTTTCTTCGCCTTCCTGCCACTGTTGGTAGCAATCGAGCCCGCAGAAATACAACACATAGTCCTTTGCCTCCGCGCACTTGCACTCTGACTTAGGTACCTCTTTCAGACAGATCTCACATTTGATCAACGGCACATCCGTCGGTTTTGATGTCTCGCTCATTTTACTGCCTCCATTGACGTCTCACTCACCACAATCTGGTCAACATAGCCGCTGCAATCGCCACACAGCGCTCCAAAAAGGCCACGTACGTCTGGTTGAATTACGACGCAGATTCACATTGCAGCTCTCGTGTCGGACAGGATGCTGAAAAACAAGTATTTCGGCATCCTACAAAATTCCATCGTCCACGTTCCTCTT
This sequence comes from Acidiferrobacterales bacterium, assembly GCA_947258385.1. Taxonomy (GTDB): domain Bacteria; phylum Pseudomonadota; class Gammaproteobacteria; order Acidiferrobacterales; family SZUA-150; genus CAMYII01. The sequence goes on along the minus strand of CAMYII010000103.1, from coordinate 16,663 downwards.
GCATCGACGGCAAAGAAAGCTAAGACACAACCTCGACGCCTTTCCAGAAGGCCACGTAGTTTTTGATCTCGCTCGTTGCTTCTTTGGGCTCCGGGTAATACCAGGCTGCATCGGCATTCGTTTGACCCTCAACAACGATATCAAGATAACTGGCCACGCCTTTCCAGGGGCACGTCGTGTGCGTCGCGCTTTCTGTAAAATACTGCTTTCTGACGGAATCGGGAGGAAAGTAATAGTTTCCCTCTACCACTATCGTTCTGTCGCTTTCGGCGAGTTTCACGTTGTTCCAGATTGCCTTCATCTTGCCGGGCCTCCTGCAGCATACTTGCCGGAATCAAACGATTATAACGCAGACGATCTGGGAACACGTATGCCTTGACCCATTCGCTGCAATGCCCGAGAGTTTCCGCTTGTGGCACCGCTCGGACACGCACACCGTCCGCGAACATGCCCCGGAGTTTTTCTGCGGTACGGCAAATAGGCATGCGGTCGTTCATTAGAAAATTCTAATTAACAGTCGACAACCATAAAGAAAATCCGCCCTTTTGCAGTACATGACGCACAAAATTTCCGTATTCTAATGCTGGTTTGGGAAGATAAACCTCTATACTTAAAAGAAGGCGAAATAGAACAAAAACACGCGTTGACCTGAACACGACTTCGTATGGAGGTGGGAAAATGCACAAGTTTCCAGTAATCGCGTGGGCCGCGCTGATTCTGTTGGGCGTCTCAGGCGCCTATGCCGAGGAAGGCTTCCCCGGCCGCCCACAATACCCCGATGTCGAAATCATTGAACTTCCGGACCTGTACAGTCAGCTCGATAAGGTCGCAATCATCGATGTGCGCTCGGAATATGAATACGAAACCCTGCGAATCAAGAATGCCATCAACATCCCTGTCGCCCGCACATCATTCTCCAAGGATATTCGGAACATCAGGGCCGTGACCAATAAACCGCTTGTATTCTACTGCAATGGCCATACCTGCATGAAGTCCTACAAGGCTGCCAGAAAGGCCAAGCTCGCAAAGGTTCCTTCGTGTTACGCATTTGACGCCGGCGTCTTCGACTGGGCCAAGGCCTATCCCAAAGACACAGAGCTCTTGGGTAAGGAATTACGTGATGCGAGCCGACTGATCAGCGGCAAAAAATTCACGGCGCACCAGCTGGGGCCAAAAGAGTTTGCCAAGAGAGTCGGTCCGTCAAACATGGTGATCGATGTCCGCGACAGTTTCCAACGGGCCGCGGTGGGTCTGTTTCCGTTCGAGGAAAAATGGATACCGCTCAGCCAGAAGGGCCGGCTCGCGGACCACATAGACCGTGCCAAGAGAAATGGCAAAACATTGTTGATCTACGACGAGGTCGGTAAACAAGTCCGCTGGTTGCAATATCGCCTGGAACAGGCCGGCGTGAAAAAGTACTACTTCATGAAAGGCGGCGCCAGTGCCTATATCGATAGCATTTGAACCGTCAGGACCAGAAACCTGCGGGGTGCCGCGCCCCGGCATGTATCGAGTGCCGGTCAACAGTCTTATTTAACATCCAGAGGCCCGATTGGGCCATTGATAAGCCCGCCAGGCAATGTGAACCAGAGATGAGCACGCGATAGACATCGGTCAAAGCTGTCTGAACGCAACGGCATGGCGATCGATGTATTATTTCCACCCAGCAGCTGCCCAACAACAGACTAACCGGCGCTTACTGGCGAATGCCCGACTGTTTTCAAAGGGTATCACTGGACCGACAACCGGGGCATCGCGGTGGCTGAGCGGCCAAAATCAGGATGATCGACAATTACGACCCGGTCTAGGTCCGAGTATAATTACCTTTTTTCTAGCGGTTTATTTGACCAAATTTTGGGGTAAAAAAACAATGCTGCGACTCAGCCATGCCATGAAAGCCGTCAGTTATCTTGCCATCATCTCCCTTCTTGGCGTCGGCCTCTTTGTACCGATCGCACAGGCCGGTCTTATCGGGACCGAAGCCATTGTCAATGCGGCGGACGCGCACTCTGATCGCGACCGTGTTAAGAAGCTGCTGGCACGGGAAGACATACGAAATCAATTGCTCGCACTCGGTGTCGATCCCGACGAGGCCGGTGCGCGCGTACAAGGAATGACGGACAGTGAAGCCCAGACGCTGGCCGGCAAGCTCGATCAGCTGCCGGCGGGCGGCGGGGTGGTTGAAGCAGTCTTGATTGTGTTTCTGGTCTTGCTGTTCACGGATATCATGGGCTTTACGGACGTTTTTCCATTTGTTAACAAGCCGGCGCGCTGAACTGGGTCTGCGGCGTGCTTTTCTGCTGGCGCTGACCGGCGCCGTGCTGACCGGTTGCAGCGCCACGCTGCCGGTCGAGCAGCGGATGTCGTTGCCGGGACTTCCCGAGCGCGTTGAACTGACCGAGGTGCCCTTTTATTCCCAAGACGATCACCAGTGCGGACCGGCCTCACTGGCCATGGCGCTCAACTGGGCTGGGGCCAGGACCACCCCGGAACGGTTGGTGCCGCAGATCTATCTGCCCGCGCGACACGGAAGCCTGCAACCGGAACTGCTGGTCGCCACCCGCCGCCTGGGTTATCTCGGCTATGTGCTCGAACCCGGCCTGGATAGCGTGTTGCTCGAACTGGCCGCCGGCCATCCGGTTGTAGTTATGCAGAATCGGGGGCTCGGCTGGTATCCGGTTTGGCATTACGCCGTGGCGGTCGGCTTCGATGCCGGTCATCAGGAGGTTATTCTGCGCTCCGGCCGACAGAAACGGCATGTGGTATCCCTGCGTGTCTTTGAACGCACCTGGCGCCGCGCCGAATACTGGGCCCTGGTCGTGCTGCCGCCCGGAGAGATGCCGCCCACCGCAAGGGAGTCACCCTATATTCAGGCCGTGCTGGGATTGGAACAGCTTGGGCACTGGCGCGCGGCCGCGCTGGCCTACCGCGCCGCCGTGGCGCGCTGGCCGCAGAGCTTGAGCGCACGCATGGGCCTCGGCAACAGCCTCTACGCGACGGGTGATCTGGCGGGCGCTCAGCAAGCCTACCGCCAGGCCACGCTTGATCATCCGACGGCAGGGGTGGCATTTAATAATCTCGCCCAGACACTGGCCGATCAAGGCCACTGGCAGGAAGCCGAACAGGCGGCCCAACGGGCGGTCAGCCTGGGTGGACCCCTGCTGGCGTCGTATAAAGAGACCTTGCGTGCGATTCTGGCCCGCTCCAGCCAATAGGCATTGCCAGATGGCACTACCGCGTTGGATCAACGCCCTTGGCTGCGGCTCTAATCTGCAGGTCTGACCGCTTCGATAGATGCGGATACGACATAATCCTCCACACTGCGGCCTGGCGCCCAGTCTCTGATGAACTCCCGGGATTCGTCCTTTGGTGAAATGTCAACATCGACAAATCCGGCTTCCCGCATTATCGCTTCGAGCTCTTCGATCAACGACGCACCGCCCATGCACCCGGAGTAAAGCTCAAGGTCATTTTTTATATGTTCGGGCAATTCCGTGGTGGCCACCACATCGGAGATGGCCAGCCGTCCCCCGGGCTTCAGCACACGAAACGCATCGCGGAATACCTGCGGCTTGTTCGGGGAAAGATTGATCACACAGTTGGAAATAATTACGTCCACGCTACGGTCGGCCACCGGCAGGTGTTCGATCTCACCGAGGCGGAACTCCGCGTTGCTGTATCTGCCCTTCTCGGCGTTGGCCCGGGCCTTACTCAACATTGTCGGGGTCATATCCACACCGATCACCCGGCCGCGCTCGCCCACTTCGCGCGCCGCCAAAAAGGCATCAAACCCCCCGCCACTGCCCAGATCCAGCACCACCTCGCCCTCTTTCAGGCTGGCAATGGCGCGCGGGTTCCCGCAACCCAGGCCCATATCGGCACCCTCGGGGACGTTTTTGACATCATGTTCCGAGTAACCGAGACGGGTCGAATCCAGAGTATCGGGTTCGGCGGAAACACCGCAACAACTGGACCCCACCCCACTGCCGCCGCCGCTATTGCTGGCCTCGGCCACCTTGGCGTAGCTCTCACGCACCGTTTGCCGAATCTCATCGGCTTGTTTGTGATCCACGAATCTCTCCTCTGTAAACAAACGTTGCAGATAGTTACTTCCGGCCAGGCTCGAAAAACCGCCCTAACTCTTCGACGACCACCGGGTCGACCCAACAGTCCACGTGCTGCCCCCGCCGCTGCATCCGTACCAGACCGGCGCGATTCAGTTCCTTGATATGGTGTGACAACGTCGAGGGCGCGATATTCAAATCCGCGCCCAAATCGCCGACACAGCGCTTTCCCGCCTCATCGACTGAACAAACCGTGCCCGGCGCACAACAGTTCATGAGGCGCAGGAAAATGTTCAGGCGGTTTGGGTTGGATAACGCCTTAAACATTTCCGCAACTTGAACGGTAGTTTTAATCATATATTTCGATATATTTAGAAATATAGGATTAAATCGAAAAAATGTCAACCACGTATGTCGCGTAACACAACCTGAACCCCGGGAATTTTAGGCAACCTCTCTGCTTATGTTCACGGGACGGTGAACAGTCGATACAAACATAAAACTAAGCCGGCCATGTTAGTGGCCGGCTTTCGATTAAGATTTACCCCCGGTTAATTAGAATTGACTACCATCGCAAGGGGCACTAGGGTCTGCCATTTCTTTGCATTGCGCGAATCCGAGTATTATTCGGCAGCATTTACAGATACCATTTTCCCATCTCTTCTCGTATGAAATACCAAAGTATCTTGTATATTTTAAGTCGCTATCGCCATCGATACTTGCTCTTATCATATCCACATCTTTTCCGGATACTGCACCCTTACTCGTATCTACATTTGTGTTTTCCATATTAGCCCCCTTTGTTGTCAGTTGTGACATGATTATAGAGTCATGTAGGTTCGTCCCAACGCCTTCAGGCCATTAAACTTTCAAGGCTCCTAAGTGTACATCGTGAGGACCGCCAGCCGTGACAAAAGATGGTATGCGCCAACTCTATCGGAAATCAAATTCTCTAATAATCATTTCCACTATATCTCTAAATTATTGTTGCTGCTTTTGTCTGTCACCAGAGTTCAACAAGTCTTCAAAACAACAATGTAAAGCGCGTATAGAGCAAGCGCTTCGGATATACTAGTAATTGTGGATAAATAATTTTACCAACAGAATCCTGCTCTTCAAAATTGAACTCTTTATCAAGCAGATTCGTTCCACCAAGGGTAATAAGTCCGTATCGTTTCGGCAAACGGTAGCTGATAGCCGCATCCACGATCCAAAACTGGTCTTCGTCATCCACTGGGCCAGATGTGCCTGAAAATGTACCTTCCTGATCTATATAACTCGCCTTTATGCGACCGGTCAATCCGGACGGATGATACATGTTAATTCCCAGGGGAACCCGTTGGGTTTCAAATACTGGGCTGGTAGCAGAACTGGTGAACTCTTCTCGCTGATATTCGGCGGAGACAGTTATCCAGCGATTCGGTGTCCAGTACAAGTAGCCCCGGTCCTGGCGCTCTTCCTGCTCGAAATCCACGACTACAGATGGTCCTGATATTGGCGTAAAGAGTTCAGGGGATGTCAGATCCCGTTTGGACAGCTCCACACCGCCGTAAAGCGCTGACGTGAATGCATGATCTATGGCGATACCACCACGCGTTGAGATTGTGCCGTTTATATCATCGAAAAACTGATTGAATCCGGCAATCTGGGTAGGTTCAATGGTCTGGTCTGCGACCAAGCTACGCTTTAGAACCCTAAATCCAGCGAGACGCAACGTGGTACTTTCTGTTGGGGACCACGTCAAACCGAATTTTGGATTAGTCTGCTCTATGTCAACGTCTGGCCCTATGACAGAGAAAGGGAGGGGGATCACTGATTCGTACGAGTCCCAGCTCACACCAAGTGTCAAGGTTAGAGTATTTTGATATCTCTGACCGAAACAGATACTGCATTTCAGCAAGATAGCCAGTTTGGTCTATATCGAGGAGCGGTATCCCGGCAAATGTATCTATCTCATCAACACGCTGCGAAATAATGGATGCGATAATATCAGACTGCGGGGTAAAGACGTGATGCAAGCCTAATCGAGCAGTATCGACATCTGATTCTACCCTGTCTTGTAACGCTGGTGGTTCCAAGAATCTGAGCGTTCTGTCACCCGTCTCGGAGTCTCCGCTCCTGATTTCCGCCTGGATGCTGGTCTTATAAGATAGTGCAGTTTGAACAAAGATATTTCCAATATTATTTACTACATCGCTGTTATCACGCCACCCATCAGTTTCATAGTGGAACGCCCCTAGACTATATGACGTAGGTCCCTGAATTCCGGATATTATCAATTCGTGACTTTCAGTTTCGTCGCCTCCCAGTAACCAGTTAATTTGAGCTGCTGCGTCATTCCGGACAAACAAGCGATTAAGCTCATTAAACGACAGGTCTGATGGTCCCGCAGCATCTAATATATGGAAATTGGATTGTGTCAATTGTGGTTGCACGGGAGTAAGACTAAGGGGTTGGCGTAGCTGCGACTGTAATAACTCGCTAACCCGGGCAATTTCATGTCTTGGTAATATGAAATACGAATCGGCTAGAAAACGATGTGCGGAGTGATTACCGGGATTAGTATTTAGTGATTTCGAGCCTTCCGCCAAAGCCAGTTGCCCAAATCCCAAGTCACTATAGATTCTAGCAAGACTGGCACTTCGTGCTGCGGCATCATCATCCAACAATAAGCGTGAGCGGTAAACTGCTCTGTTGTCATTAAGCTCAATCGATTTTTGCAGGTCCTGCAAGGCTTCGACGGGCCGGTTTACGGTCTGTTTTCGAATGGCATCGTAAAACCACGGTGTCGGATCTTTCGGATCCAATTCTTTCGCCATGGCCAACTGGTCCGCCGCGAGCTTATCGCGTTTTTCTTCGTAATAGGCCTTGCCGAGATAGCTGCGAATGAGGGAATTGTTGGGATCGAGGCTGGCGGCGAGCTCGATCTGACGGCGGCCCTCCGCTAGCTCGCCTTGACGAATGGTAGCCAGGCCCAGACCCAACCTCGATAAAGGATCGGACTGGTCCAGCTCGATGGCGCGCTCGAAGGCCTGTTTTGCCTTCTTGACTTTGATTTGGGTGAGGTAGGCAAAGCCCAGGACGCTTTGCGTGCGCGCAAGCTCAGGATTGATTTCCGTTGCCCGCCTCGCCGTCAGCAGGGCCTGCTTGAGCTCTCCCAGTGAAAGCCGCAGCTCGGCCAGCCTGGCCCACGCCAAGGCATTATTAGGCTGGTGATCGATGGCCTGTTGCACGGTGGCCAACGCGCCTTCGATATCAAATTCGGCCTGCTGCACATAGGACAAGGCCAACTTGGCTGTGGCACTGCCGGGATCCGCTGCGACCGCCTGCTCGGCCAATGACCGAGCCTTGGCCCTGTCGTTCTGCACCAAGGCGATCATGGCGCTGAGTGCCAGCGCATCGCTTTGCCGGGGATTAAGGGCCAGGGCGCGCTTCAGATCGGTCTTCGCCTCCTCGACGCGGCCCACGGCCAGGCGCAGGGAGGCACGATAGGTATACACACGGGCATCCGTGAGGGTATCGGGCAGACCGGCGATGCGATTCAGGGCAGCGGCAGCATTACCTCGCCGGTATGCCTCAATGGAGTCTCGAAGCCTGCTCTGCCATGGTGTCGGCACGCCCCGGAACCGCTCGGGATCGTAGTCCAGGATCGGGGGATAATAAAGCGCCCACTGCACCGCGTCTCTGGGGCGGACCACCGCGCGGATGACCGGTGCCTGGCCCGCCCTGGCGACGACAGACTGGCCGCTGTTGAGCCTAATCTGGCCCTGGGGATTGCGCGCCAGGACGCGGCCCTCGAACACCGTTATCTGGCTTTCATCGGTGCGTGCCGCGACCACAAACTCCGTGCCTTCCACCGCGGCGTTAACGAAGGGGGTAATGACCTTGAAGGATTGCCTGACACGGCTGATGAAGTGCGCGATACCGCCTAAAAGATCGAGCTGGGAGGGTTCGTCCTGGGTGATGACTGAGAACGTTACAGTGGTATTCTGGTCGAGCCGTAGGATCGTGTCGTTGCTGAGCACCAGCGAGGCGCGACCGTTCGCTTTGACGCGTACCCTGTCGCCCGGGCACAAGGTATCGTCCAAGCTCACGGTACTCCACCGCCCTGCACCGGCCGGTCGTGCCTCCACAATACCCTGCACCGAGACCGCCTTGGCGGCCCAGGGCTCACACGCGCCGGCACGCGCTGGCGCCGGTAGCATTAAGATGCAGACCGTCAGAAAGAATAATACCCGTATCGATACGCCGGCGCGTTGACAGCGGTTGTGCGTCACTGCACCTCCGTCCCTGTCATTCCTGACACCCCCGTTCTTATTTGATATTCGGTATTATATATTTCGTTTATCTTTACTAACAAGGCAGATGACGTCTGGCCTTTTCACCCCATTTTAGTTTCCAAGAGCTTCAAAGATCAACTACCTCGAGGCTCCGTGCTATCCCTTGCCGATTCATATTCCTTATGAGTCCTGTTTTTATTTAAGCAACCTCTGAATAAGTCCACCCATGGACATATTCAGCTCGCTTCGACGCGGCGCATGTCCGCTGTGCAGGACGCACGAATGCCGCGACGGCCAGGGATGGCCGAGAGCGGCCGCGCCTCGCTCCATTATTCAAACACTTACGGGTTTGAATAATGACGGTCCGTCCCTGAACCGCAGGAAGCTCTGAGTTACATAAGAGCTTCCTTAATTCGGAAAAGACGTTTCGGTCATCGACTCTCATCAATCACCGATCCCTTATATAGTACCTTAGTGAAAACCTCAGCTATGTGACTCCTCCTACAGCCCTGCCTCGGGCTGCGACAAAAAGATACGACTGATCCTGCGACCCGTCGCATCGATGGCCCGCTTACCGGCCCCACTGGCGTGACCCTATTTTTGATCGATGCAGACCACTCCGTCCCACACGTCCGCGGGAGGCGCCTTCACATATGAGCGGCATAACTGCAAGTAGAAATTCGCCGGTCCGTCGGCCGTAGCTTTTTCAAGTACTTTTGAGAATTTCTCCGCGGCGTCTTCCCATGCGCCCGCCTTGTAGGCCGCCAAACCCCCGGCGAATACTCTGCAGAGTTGCCGACAATCCCCGGTCTGATTCTCAATACGGCACAACAGCTCATGCAGAACGAGAGCCTGCTGCTTGCCCGCCAATCGAAAACTGCCCAACTCGCGCGTCACGAACCCCTTGAGTCCCTCCAGCGTCTCTTGCGAGGCCAGAATGCGCGTGCCCAGTTTCTTATTGAGACCCTGGATCCTCGATGCCGTGTTGACGATATCGCCAACGGCGCGGTACTCATAGTGATCCATAGCCCCGATATTGCCGACCATTATCTGCCCGGCGTGCAGACCGATACGGGTCGGTAGCGAGGGGCCACCGAGAGATCGGTTGAACTGCTCAGCTACTTCTGTGATCTCCAACGCTGCCTCACAAGCCTTGGATCTGAGCCCCGGTTCATCTCGGGTCGCCGACCATATCGCCAACATCGCATCACCCACGACGTCAGATATAATCCCGGCTCGGGCGCGGACCGGTTCAAACAAGACCCCATAATATCTATTCATCAACTCGGCCAGCGTCTGCGGATCCATGGATTCGGCAAGTCGCGTATATTGCTCGGCGTCAGTCGCCAGGCAGATTCCGTATAGTAGTTGCCCGTTGGTCCGCATCCCTCCAACATTATCTGCGAGTTGGTCCACGACTTTGTTTGGCAAATAATAACCGAACGCCCGACGGATCCGCTTGCGCTCGCGATTCGTTTCCCCATAGCGCAGAAAGACAGAAACGAACAAGGCGACGGGTGTCTGCAGGAACACAGGTATAATAACCGGCAACCATGCGCCGGTGCGCCGGAAAAAATAGAAGCACACCCCAAGATAGGTTCCTGCAAACGCTACGCTCGCTACGATTGCCGTAGATGTCGGCAACAGGCGGCACACAGCCGCGATTGATACCCCGAAAACCATTATCAGGAGCAGCAGCGGCACCGGGTTCAATGGGACGATCGTTTTGCCTTCGAACAGATTTGCAAAGGCCGTTGCGGCGATCTCGACTCCGCTCAAGTCGAGACCGCTGGTCTGCGAGAATACCGTATAAAACCCGTCCTTCTGCTCAGGTTGAAGGCGTTCGGAAAATCCGATGAAAACGACTTTACCTTGGAAATCGACCTGCGACAGCGCGTCTCCGGTAAGCACATCAATGTAGGGCACTGTGGTAATGCTGCGTGGAGGCCCATAAAAATTGAGATAGCGTGCGTTGTCGCCCTGGTATAGCTTCAACAAGGCAACAAGCCGCTCACGCTTGCCTGCCCCCCCGTTTTGCGTGGGCTCCCGCTGCAGCTTGTCCAACAGGGATTGGGCCAGGGCCGGCCGGTTGTTGAAAAATGCCCGCAAACTGGCAACCAACCCAACGAGGCCGGCTTCGGCCAGGGCCTCGTCCGTGGACCGCGGCAGCTGAAGCGCCTCATCGGGCCTGAGTTCACTGATCAATGCCAGCAAATCGGAATAAACATCGAGGGCGTGGAGCTGTAATGTCACCGCCGGCATCGTGGGGAGCTCACCGGTAGACGGGCGGAAGGTCCAGAACCGGCTCACCCTGACCGGTACCTTAGGCAACGTAAACGGGGCGAGCGCCAACGCTGCGTCGGCCAGCCTGGGCGTGGGCGGCATGACGCGGTCGATCGTGGCTTGCACGGCGCTCCCGGAGGGATCATTTGATATGGGCAGGATCTCCCGCTTGATATAGCTGAAGAGAATGACATTGCCCGCGCGGCGCATCGCTTCGGCCAGAACACCATCCTCCGCCGGGGAACGCTGCTCTTTGAAATAGATATCAAACACGATAACGGCCACGCCGGCGTTCACGAGTTTACCGATGAGCTCGGCGTGCAGGCTACGAGGCCATTTTTCCGGGTCGTTGGGGAGTCGCAGCCTGTCCGCAGAAACCTTGTCGATGGTGACGATAATGACCTCGCCCGGCGCCTGCGTCGAACCACGTTGCTTGAACAGCAGAGTCAGACCGAGATTTTCCTCGAGATGAGCCCCATTGAACAGGACATAGATGCCCACCCCCAGCGCTGCTATAGTGAGGCCCAAGCTAATAGCCCTGATTGAGCGTGTCATGATGAATTTCCTATGCCGGCCCTGTCCAAAGCCTGCTTGCCCGGCGACAGACCAGCGACCGGCCCCTGGACAATGCTGGAGTCTGCCCTGCATTCTGTACCAGCTGCCATTTCCCGCGCAAGACTCAGGCGCAACTGCGCCCGCGCGGGATTGCCATAGATCTTTGACAGGCGCCATGGAACTTTATAAACCGCTTGCAATTCAAGATTCAATTTCAGATATTAGCGTATCAAGAACCTCGATGTCCGACCGAACCTGTCCAATCCAAGCAGGAGGAGCTAACCAGGTCACCGAATGATGCTGCGCAAGATCCCAATTTTTTCAGGCCTGAATGAGTGCGAACTTGCCGCTATCGAGCGGCACGCCGTGAGCAGAGCCTATCCCAAGAATTCCGTTATCATCAATGAAGGCGATACGACCGACTCTCTATATATAATACTGGATGGTAAGGTGAAGGTTTTTCTGAGCGACGAGAACGGCAGAGAAATAATCATAAATAGCCACGGGCCCGGCGAGTATTTCGGCGAGCTCGCGTTAATCGATGATGCCGAACGCTCGGCTTCCGTAATAACCCTTGAAAAATCGACGTTTTCTGTCATCTCAAAAAACGACTTTAAACAGGTCCTGTCTGGACATCCGGAGATCGCTATCAGCGTGATCAAGGACCTGACCCGAAGGGTCAGGCAGCTGACCGACAACGTGAAAAGTCTCGCCTTACTCGATGTCTACGGGCGCGTGGCGAAGACGCTGCTTGCGCTGGCGCATGAGGAAGACGGAGAGCTTATCATCGAAGAGCGACTAACCCAGCAGGAGCTTGCCAACCGCGTCGGCGCATCCAGGGAAATGGTCGCCCGCATCCTCAAAAGCCTGGAATCCGGCGGCTATATCAGTTACCGCGGTAAGCACATCGTTATTCACGAAAAACTCCCCAGCGGATATTGAGCCACAGGGCATTGCGCGTCCGTTTCTCGGTCCCGTTTCGCCATGCCCGCTCAATGAATAGTGGTGTCATCCCGGCTTTTTCACGGATTGCGGCAGCAACACTGGCGCGATTTGCCCGACCCCCCGCCTATGGACAAACCTGGCGCGAGTCACCAACCATCCACTACCCATAAATTGTGAAAAATGTCACAGCTTTTCTGCGAACTAGTTCCGTGAATACGCGCGGCGTAATCGTTAAAATCGCTTTGTAACGCGAAAGCGAGCCAGCAAGGTCGTTCGCCGATCCAGTGTCTAATAACCACGGGAAACGCGCCTGATGATGGCACCTGATTTTCATAACGACGATTATCATGCGCTTGCCCGTGTAGTGCATGCCATTCAGTTCGGAGATAAAGAATACGCCAAGATTAAGCTTTCTCATCTCCTGGAGTCTCACTTAAGCCCCGACAAGGACGTCGACCCGCTCCAGCCTTACCTATTCGCGACCGCACTGACCAGGCGATATGTCTCTCATTTGCCGGGCGATGCCAAACCCCCTCTGCGGCAGTACGACGAGTGGCAAGTAGACCTGTTCGATGTACTAACGAATATTTTCCCACTCGTATCCCTGTCAAGAAGAATCGCGAATGAGCTTCTTTTTCGCTTTATGAAAGGTCGTCACCATATCGTTATGGTCGACATTGGCATCGGTAACGGTCACCAGGAACTGGACCTGTTCAAGCTCTTATCGCAGCAAGGGAACATGCCAAAAAGGCTTACCATCATTGGCATAGAACCGGCCAGGGAGAAATTGCACCAGGCCGAAAGGCTGCTGTCATTGCTAGGGCCAAAATATGGAACCGAGCTCAGCTTTATACCAGTACAAAAATGCGTCGAAGAACTTACGCCTCGCGAATGGAGTGAAATTAGTAACGTCGAAGGCGACGTTATTGTAAATGAGGTATTTTCATTAAACCATATACGACCAACGATTGATGGAATCGACCAGAAAAGCAAGGTCCTCTACCATGTTCGGGACCTCAACCCAGTCGGCTTCGTGTTGGCCGAGCCGAACTCGGATCACGAGAGCGCGTGTTTGTCCACACGCTTCAGAAACGCCTGGAATCATTTTGGCTTGAAGTTTCTGGTCATCGACCAGCTCAATATCCACGAAGACGTCAAGAAGGCGATTAAGATAAAGTTCTTCGGTAGAGAAATCGACGACATTCTGTCAGACAGTGAGCCGATTCGTTGTGAACGTCATGAACGTGCCGAGATGTGGATGAGACGACTGCTTGATGCGGGTTTTAGGCCTAAATACGGGCCTTTACCCGTGCTCAGCGGCGACGGGACGGTATCCGCTTCGTGGAAGGATTCCTATATTGGCCTGGATTTCGAAGGCGAGACGCTAGTGGCATTGATTTCGGTGATGGGCTCGTAATCACTGATCAATCATAACATCGCCGTGTGGCAGCGGGCACGCTAAAAAGCGTCGTCTCTCATTGGTTCGTTTCAGCCCCCTATCAACGCCCATCGTTTCTGAAAAAACGCTGCGCATTGCGCAACCGCAGCCTCTCGGTTAACGGCTCCGGCAACGCGTTCAGCCAGCGCCTGTGGAATTGCAGGTATTCGCCAAGGCGCTCCCAACCGGTATCGGGCTCATCCCAGGCGTGCAGATTCTCCACTGGCCACACCGGATCGGAGCCTACCATGAAGCGGTCAGGATACCTGCGGATCAGTGCCAGCCAGGCGGGAAGCAGGCGACCTTCAGTATCGGCGATGGGTGAATGGATATACCGCCAGGGATCACGGGCTGAAAGCTCGATCCAGACATTGGCGCAGGCGTCCATGAGCGCACCCACCTGCCCGGCATCCAGCAGTCCGCCGGCATGGGCCCAAAGGAAACGGGCGCGCGGATATCTTTTGCACAGTGGCAGAAAATAGCGGTGACTGGACGTCTCGGTATGAATTAACAGGGGTACGTCGAACTCAATGGCAAGTTCAATGAGACCTTGAAGTACGGGATTCTTAAGACTTGGGCCGTGGCCTGCGATCATGTGAAACTCACCGATACCTTGATATTTTCCACTTGCAAGCGCATTGCGCGCGGCTTCTAGCACGCGCGTATCGTTGAACCAACTGTGTCTGCGTCCGGGCTCAAGATAGGGACGAAACAACGGGATAACCCAGTCGCCTGCAAGCTCACGCAGCTCAAGCGCGAGTTCCGGTGGCGTGCTGCTGACTACTGCGAGAACAACATTATTGTCTTCGAGGCGCTGAATCGCCTCTTTGGGCGTGGTGACTTCCTGTTGATCCCAGCTGTAGTGCAGGTGCACATCGGCGATAGGACTCAATTCCGAACTCCAGACGTTCGGCTCACCGACGGCCGGCCATGATCCGTCACCCAGCAGCAACACAAGAACTGATGTAATTCTCCCAAACATAGCAGCACGAAATCGGAAAGGACACTGGTGTCATTATGGTCACCCCTAACGTATAATGCCCGCGTCGTTACCGGGCATCATACCGGATTTGATTACCGTTGGGCATCTCATCAGGTGTATCGATGTCCTGATGGCGCTCGAATGGCCCAGTGTGACATATCGCAAAACCGACGCAGATACCACGAAACAACGGCTCAGGATAAAACACTTGCATCTGGCTTCTTCGCCACATGGCTGAGATCATCATCATCGGGGCGGGGATTTCCGGGCTTGCGAGCGCTTGGTTTCTGAAACAAAGCGGGCATCAAGTGCAGATATTGGAAGCGGGTCCTCAGCCCGGGGGCTGCTTACGCAGTGAGCAGAGCGACGGCTTTCTGGTCGAGGCGGGACCAAACTCGACACTCGATCGAGGTGACGCCCTTGGTGAATTGGTACAAGCGCTCGGGCTTGAACAGGAAATGCTCGAGGCAAACCGGGCGGCGCGCCGCCGGTATATCCTCAAGGACAACCGGCCGGTCGCTTTGCCTGGTGGCCCGGTTGCGTTTTTCAAAACACCATTGTTCAGTACCGACGCCAAGCTGCGTTTGCTGCTTGAACCTTTCCATGGTCGGGCCACGAAAGAGGAATCGGTTGCCGAATTTGTGCGCCGCCGGCTGGGACACGAGTTTCTCGATTGGGCGGTCGATCCGTTTATTTCCGGTGTGTATGCCGGAGACGCCGAGGCACTGTCGGTACGCGCCGCCACGGCCAGAATTTATGCCCTCGAGGCGGAGTATGGATCGTTGATCCTTGGTGCGATCATGCGCATGGTTCGCGGACGGCGGAGCGGGCCGGCTCCGTCGGGGCGCCTGGTCTCCTTCCGCCGGGGCATGCAGAGCCTTCCAAACGCCATCGCCGACGCCCTGGGTGACGCAGTACACCTGCAGCACGCGGCCACCCACCTGTCGCAGAGTCCGGGCGGGCGCTGGTCAGTGCGTGCAAACGATATGGACTACTCAGCTGACCATGTGGTGCTCGCGGCCCCGGCCTATCATGCGGCAGAGCTTGTGGCCTCGCTCGACGCCACCATGGCCGACTCGCTCTCGCAGATCGCCTATCCGCCGGTCGCCTCGATCGCCCTCGGATTTGCACGCAATCGCGTGGCGCATCCATTGGATGGCTTCGGAATGTTAATACCGCGGTGCACCGGGCTGCAGACACTGGGTGTCTTGTTCTCCTCCACCCTGTTCCCGGGGAGGGCCCCGGATCACACGGTACTGTTGACGGCATTTATCGGCGGCGCCCGTAATACGAAGATCACCGATCGCGAGGACACGGCTTTGGCAACCCATGTGCTCCGGGATCTGCGTCCCTTGCTGGGCATCCAGGGCGAACCGGTGTTCTCGCGTGTCAGGCTCTGGCCGCGTGCCATCCCGCAATATGAGCTCGGACATCTCGATCGCCTGGCCGGCATTGATACCTCGCTGGCTCGCTGGCCGGGCCTGCACCTGCGTGCCAACTGGCGCGATGGGATCTCGGTGGCGGATTGTCTCAACAGCGCCAAGGCACTGGCGGAGACTATCGGCCCCGGATGATTGTTATCGATTACCGCGCATCCGACCAGATATGAGATTATCGTCCTGAACGCACCACACAAATTACATGAGTGGCACATGAAATCCCTCGACAAGTACTCCCTTACCGAGCTCAAGCTCATCTATCGCATCCTGCATGCTCACCTGCCGCAAGACCCTGAGCTGATGGATTCCGAACTATTGCAGGAACTGCAAACGCTTTTGCAGCGCAGAGCAAAGCACGATGGCGTCGACGTCTCGCACCATGCCCAATGGTCAAGCTGGTTAAATGATGCCCCCGGTTTGCGCGGCTCTCAGTAAGACAATTGCCGGACCGGTGCCGTTGCGCGCCGCCTGCAGGCCAAACTCACGCTTCGGCCTGCAGGAAGACGCGATCGTAAAATGCGCTACCCTGCGACGATCGGCGTAATAAAGATCTCCACCCGCCGGTTGGCCCGCTTGCCCGACTCCGTGGCGTTGGAGGCCACGGGCTGGGACTCGCCCTTGCCGTAAGACTCCAAACGCTGGGGGATCACGCCTTTTTGGGAGAAATACTGCTGCAC
>CAMYII010000102.1 GCA_947258385.1 Acidiferrobacterales bacterium | reverse complement strand
TAACTACATTTAGACGGATCAAGTTCCGGGTTATAATACGGACTTAATCTCAAAGTTTACTTACTTTCTCCCCACAAACAACCACTTATCAGTGGTTGCTAATATATTGTCCCGGTGCGATAGGCCGATCAAGGACCGGCCGGGGCTCGACCGGTCCTCCTGGGTCAACGGGCTAATGCATCACGCCTATCGCCACCGGACCATAGTACGCCCTCGGTTCTTCGATGCCGAGGTCTTTGAAGTGCTCGGCAAGGTCCGCCGGGCTCGGGGGGGTTAAGAGCTCGGGGACGGGGAGCTCGAAGGCGTCGGCGAGTTTCTCTAAATTATCCACGCTGACGTGACGTTTAGGAAGAACTAATGCCGCGGGTGCAGGAAAGCACAGGAGCGGCGCTGACCTGCCCGCGTTCGATCTGGCTGATGTACGTTCTGTGCAGTCCCGCCAGCTCGGCCAGGACCTCCTGCGACCAGCCGCGGGTGAAGCGAGGACGACGTCCAGGGACGGACTAGTGTCGCGGGAGGCAGGAAGGCGGGAGCGACGCCGCATTTTTTGGGCAAGCGCCAGGCGAGTGCGGGTAGGGATTTTCTCGGGTGACATGGGGACCTCCTTTTTGTTGGAAACGGTTTTTTCTTCCGGCCCACAAAAAAGCGGCCCCTAAATAACCCAGGGCCGCTTTGAGACACCCACGTACGAAAGGCGAACAGTTATCTAGCTATGAAAGCTCCAAAACGTTGAACATTACGTCTCGAGATCGCTTGGCAAGAGCTGCCGGTAATGCATCACAGTGATGACGTCGATGCGGTTAGGCAGAATACGATAAATAATACGATAGGGGCGCTCCAGCACTTCACGCAGATCTTCGCGTTGATACTCGGGGACTTCACGTCCGAGGTAAGGCAAGTCACCGAGCTGGCGGGAGCGAATCAATAACCGCTGTGTAACCTGATCGGCAACGCGGGGGGCGTCCTGGGCAATATAGTCATGGATGAGCCGTAAGCGTCTCTTTGCCCGGGCCGTCCAGTGGACCCTCATGCGTCAACGCCGAACTCTTTGATCACGTCCTCTACAGGCGTTGTCCGATTCGCGTCACTGTCGGCGAGACCTTTTTCAATCTCTCGGCGTGTCACCATTTCGTAAACTACGTCATCCCAGGTCGCGTCGTCGGGGAGCTTCTCTATTAGCTGATGGGCAACTTGTTTCAAATTAGCGGTGGACATTTGAGTTTCCTCGCAAACACTCGTGGCTGTACTGAAATTTAGTATATCAGAAACTCTAGGCGAATGGAGATAAGCAGGCAGGCCCCGCCAAGGCTTCGGCGAGGAACCTGCCTACTTTGCCCCATCATTTTCCAAGCATAGGTTGGTTGTATCGCTAATGCATCATCCCTACGGCCACCGGGCCGTAGTACGCCCGTGGCTCTTCGATGCCGAGGTCTTTGAAGTGCTCGGCGAGGTCCGCCGGGCTGGGTGGGGTGAGGAGCTCGGGGACGGGGAGTTCGAAGGCGTCGGCGAGTTTTTCGAGATTGTCCACGCTGACATGACGTCCAAGGAAGGACTAATGCCGCGGGTGCAGGATGCACAGGAGCGGCGCTGACCTGGCCTCTTTCATCTGACTGATATATGTTCTGTGAAGCCCGGCCAGCTCAGCCAGGACCTCCTGCGACCAGCCGCGGGTGAAGCGCAGAAAGCGCATTTTTTGGGCAAGCGTCGTGCGGATGCGGGTGGGAATTTTCTCGGGTGACATGGGGACCTCCTTTTTGTTGGAAAAGGTTTTTTCTTCCGGCCCACAAAAAAGCGGCCCCCGAAAGACCCAGGGCCGCTTTGAGACACCCACGCACCGACAGCGAGTAGTACAAGGCCAAACACCAACACGCCCTACCCCACTGCCGATTTCTTACCAAAGAACTTAGAAATAAATTTCATCGACATGCTTCCTAACGATTTAAATCAGCCGCCGACGGAGGAGGTCGGATGAATTTGATGGTTAGATTGCGTACTTTTATATATCACACTTAGAAAGGTTCCATCGAATAGCGTCGAATTTATCCGCGCGTACGATAAAATATCGATTTGAACAACATCCACCAAGACATTGTTCATCTGGTGCCAGTTGGAAAAATTTAAACCAGATATCTTGGCCTACAACTCTAAATGTGTACTTTGTTAGGATTTTCCAAAATCCTTCATCCTCTACGTGAGCCGCTTGGCTCAAGGTGTTGTCTGAAAAAAAATATTGTTTTATCGTTTCTTTAGTTAATTCAGTTTCAGCTTGATCAAAAGATATAGGTTGTGCGGCGCACATAGAAAATCCACCTTGTTTGGCAATCGTTGATTCGTTAACTTTCGAAACGACAGATCCATAGTAGATCCTATTCCAAAGCGTACTTTTGCGGTCGAAAGAGAATCTAGCTGTCCCAGATAGCCGTAAAACTTCAAGTTTCTGTATTCCTTTGGTGGAAATGAGAAAACAGTGCATTCGATCTCTTTCCCCAGGAGGAATATCTGCTTCAAATTCGAATTCTGAATTACCATACATGTCCCGATTCGATTTCAGTATCTCTAACTCTTCGTCGCTAGGATTCGCTAAATCAATGTCTTTAAGATTGGATGGCGTCAATATCTCCCAATCCACTTCAAACTGTGGATCAAAGGCAATTGTTCCATTCCTCTCATACGCGGGAGTAAATAATTCGCCTAAAGATTTTGATATCTCGATTTCGTTCGACATCGAAATGCTTGAGAAAATAAAAAGCACACTAAACAAGCTTATTCTAGACGCCATCGTCATCCTCATTTAGCAATCTAACGAGACTGTAGAAAAACTCTCTTTTCGGACCCTGTGTCGCTAGAAGCCACACGGTGCGATAAAAGTGCTGTTGTGTTCGCAGGGCTCAGTGCGACTCCGAAATGCCTTTCATACATGCTCTGGCACGCTTTTATGCAGGCGCGCATTCCGGTCCTCGATTTTTGCCACTGCTTATCTTTTAGGCACAATGTCACACAGCCTCCACGTCGAGTTGTGCGGCCGGCGCAGCCGGTCCGCACGAACGACGTGTTGGATAGCACAACGACCCTATTCAAGTTTAGGTACCGTTTTATACTTCTCGAACAACTCATTTACCGACTGTTCATAGAGGTAGACCAACGAGACCTTGACATACTTCTTTCCGTCAAACACAAGAGAAGTGTA
>CAMYII010000101.1 GCA_947258385.1 Acidiferrobacterales bacterium | reverse complement strand
GCGCCGGCCTGAGGGTGTCGGGCGTCCAGACCGAGCCTTTGCCAGATCTTGGTGGTCGCCTCGGCGCGGTTGAGGGTGTAGAAATGCAGTCCCGGGGCGTCGGCGGCCAGCAGCCGCTCGCATAAATCCGTGGTCACATCCAGGCCGAAGGCGCGGATCGACGGCAGGTCATCGCCGAAGCCCTGCAGGCGCCTGGCGATCCAGCGCGGGATCTCGGCGCCGCAGCCCTCGGAGAAGCGCGCCAGCTGTTTGTAATTGGTGATCGGCATGATCCCCGGGACGATGGCGATATCCAGGCCCAGGTCCTCGCAGTCGTCGATAAAGCGGTAATAGGCGTCGGCGTTGTAGAAATACTGCGTAATGGCCGCGCTGGCCCCGGCGTTGACCTTGCGCTTGAAGTTGGCGATGTCGGCCGCCATGCTCGGCGCCTGCGGGTGCATCTCAGGATAGGCGGCCACCTCGATGTGGAAGTGGTCTCCGGTCTCCTGTCGGATGAAAGCGACCAGCTCGTTCGCGTATCGGAACTCACCAGTGTTCTCCTGGCCTTGCGGCAGGTCGCCGCGCAGCGCGACGATGCGGTTGACGCCGAGCGCCATGTACTCGCGTAGCAGCCCGCGGATCTTCTCCCGGGTGGAGCCGATGCAGGTGATATGCGGCGTGGCGACCAGTCCCTTTTCGGTTATGGTCTTGACCGTGGCATAGGTGCCTTCCTGGGTGCTGCCTCCCGCGCCGTAGGTGCACGAAAAGTACTTTGGCCCCAGTCGCGCCAGCTCATCCAGGGCGGCGAGCAGACCGGCCTCGCCCTGCTCGGTTTTGGGCGGGAAGAACTCGCAGCTGAAGGTTTTGTGGTATTTTTTTTGGGATTTCATAAAAAAATCAGGTACAAGATACAAGATACAAGATACAAAATGCACCCCAATAGAAGCGACCCTGGGGTGCGAGATACAAGATAGGTATCAGGGTTGTGGGACTGTACACTTCTATAACTTGTATCTTGGATCTTGTCCCTTGTATCTGCTCTCTTGTATCTTGTCCCTTGTATCTTGTATCTGTATTTAATATCGGTAGTGATCCGGCTTGTAAGGTCCATCGACCGGCACGTCGATGTAATCGGCCTGTTCTTGTGACAGTCGGGTCAAACGGGCGCCGATCTTCTTCAGGTGCAGGCGTGCGACCTTCTCGTCCAGCAGCTTGGGCAGCACATAGACCTGGTTCTCGTACTGATCCGGCTTGTTGAACAGCTCGATCTGGGCCATGACCTGGTTGGTGAAGGAGGCCGACATCACGAAGCTGGGGTGGCCGGTGGCGCAACCCAGGTTCACCAAGCGGCCCTTGGCCAGCACGATGATCTTTTTGCCGTCGGGGAAAATGACGTGATCCACCTGCGGCTTGATCTCCTCCCACTCATATTTCTCCAGGCCGGCGATATCGATTTCCGAATCGAAGTGGCCGATGTTGCACACGATGGATTCGTTCTTCATGGCCAGCATGTGGTCGTGGTTGATGACCGCGACATTGCCGGTGGTGGTGACGAAGATATCGCCCTGGGAGGCGGCATCGTTCATGTCGACCACGCGGTAGCCTTCCATCGCCGCTTGCAGCGCGCAGATGGGATCGATCTCCGTGACCCACACGGTCGCGCCCATGCCGCGGAAGGCCTGGGCACAGCCCTTGCCGACATCGCCATAACCCAAGACCACGCAGACCTTGCCGGCGATCATGACATCGGTGGCGCGCTTGATGCCGTCGATGAGGGATTCGCGGCAGCCGTAGAGGTTGTCGAATTTGCTCTTCGTGACCGAGTCGTTGACGTTCATGGCCGGGAACATGAGCTCACCACGGGTCGCCATCTGGTATAAGCGATGCACCCCGGTGGTGGTCTCCTCGGTCACGCCCTTGATGCCCGCGGCGATCTTGGTCCACTTGTCTTTGGAAGAGCTGAGGCTGTTTTTCACCAGGCCCAGGAACACCTTCCATTCCTCGAAGGCATCGGCCTCGGGTGCCGGCACCTTGCCGGCCGCTTCGAACTCGGCGCCCTTGTGCACCAGCATGGTGGCATCGCCACCGTCGTCCAGGATCATGTTGGGACCCTTGCCGTCCGGCCAGGTCAGGGCCTGCTCGGTGCACCACCAATACTCCTCCAGGGTCTCGCCCTTCCAGGCGAACACCGGCACACCGCTGGCGGCGATGGCGGACGCGGCGTGGTCCTGGGTGGAAAAGATATTGCACGAGGCCCAGCGCACCTCGGCGCCCAGGTCCACCAGGGTCTCGATCAGGACCGCGGTCTGGATGGTCATGTGCAGGCTGCCGGAGATGCGCGCGCCCTTGAGCGGCTGGCTGGCCTTGACTTCTTCGCGAATGGCCATCAGTCCGGGCATTTCGCTCTCGGCGATGGCGATTTCTTTGCGGCCCCAATCGGCCAGCGAAATGTCAGCGACTTTATAATCGGGATTGAGTTGTTCAACGGGTCGGCCCATTACATGTCTCCTTAAAAGACTATCTAATAGAGCGCCGTTGCAGTGTGGAATCACCCCTTTTTCAAGCCTGGCAGGAGACCCTGTTGCAACGCTCCTCGAAAAAGGGGCCGCCCCCATACCGATAGGGGTGCGGTTATGATGCGTTTATAACATAAATCTTACGCCTGTTTAATGGCCTTGGGGCCCAGAGCGGTTTTCAGTACCTCGGCCTTATCGGTCTTTTCCCAGGTAAACAGTCCGTCGCTTTCCCGTCCGAAGTGGCCATAGGCCGCGGTGGGGGTATAGATCGGGCGCAACAGGTCCAGATTCTGGATAATGGCCTTGGGCCGCAGATCAAAATGTTTCTCCACCAGCTCGGCGATCTTGGCGTCGCCGATGCGTCCGGTGCCGAAGGTATTCACATGGATGGAAACCGGTTTGGCAACACCGATGGCATAGGCCACCTGGATCTCGCAGCGCTCGGCCAGCCCCGCGGCGACGATGTTCTTGGCCACATAGCGGCCGGCGTAGGCGGCCGAGCGATCGACCTTGCTCGGGTCCTTGCCGGAAAAGGCGCCGCCGCCATGGCGCGCCATACCGCCATAGGTGTCGACAATGATCTTGCGGCCCGTGAGGCCGCAGTCCCCCACGGGTCCGCCGATGACAAAGCGCCCGGTGGGGTTGATAAAGTATTTGGTGTCCTTGCTCAGCCACTCGGCAGGCACCACCGGTTTGATGATCTCTTCCATCACGGCCTCTTTGAGCTGGCCGTATTCGATGTCCGGGGCGTGCTGGGTGGATAATACGATGGCGTCGACAGCCACCGGCTTGTCGTCTTCGTAGCGAATGGTGACCTGGGATTTGGCGTCCGGTCGCAGCCACGACAAGCGCCCGCTCTTGCGGACCTCGGCCTGACGCTGCATGAGCTTATGCGCCAGGCTGATGGGCAGGGGCATGAGATTATCGGTCTCGTTGGTGGCATAGCCGAACATCAGGCCCTGGTCGCCGGCGCCCTGGTCGAGGTCAATGCCCTGGCCTTCGTTGACGCCCTGGGCGATATCCTGGGATTGTTTGTCCAGGGCGGTCAGCACGGCGCAGGACTGCCAGTCGAAGCCCATGGAGGCTTCATAGCCGATGCGCTTGATGGTGCCGCGCACGATCCCGGGCATGTCCACCCAGGCGCTGGTGGTGATTTCCCCGGAAATAATGACCATACCGGTGTTGACCATGGTCTCGCAGGCGACCCTGGCGTTATTGTCCTGCTCCAGGATCGCGTCCAGGACCGCGTCCGAGATCTGGTCCGCCACCTTGTCCGGGTGGCCTTCGGACACCGATTCCGAGGTAAAAAGGT
Source organism: Acidiferrobacterales bacterium (assembly GCA_947258385.1). Lineage (GTDB taxonomy): Bacteria > Pseudomonadota > Gammaproteobacteria > Acidiferrobacterales > SZUA-150 > CAMYII01. Next base: position 41,427 of record CAMYII010000101.1, on the reverse strand, counting down.
ATCTGTCTGTCATATCCCTAACCTATGTTTTTGTCTTTCAAGCTATACATGTTTAATGCTACCAATCCAGTCAACTATTGGCACCACCCATCTTAGCATCGAAAAGTGCTGCCTGCCGGCTTGCAACCGCCAATGCAATGGCGATTGGCTGTTCAATTCAGGCGCGTTAGGTGCAATCGGCACGGAGCCGGCTGAAACCGTAGGCACTTCCGCTGCGCCACTCGGGCTGGACCCGTTCCTGCCGGGCGCTCGCCTTTTTACAAGGCTTCTTCGCGTGAACGGCGCTTTGTATCGCATCCGGGGCTGCTGAGCAACACCCAGCGACTAATCATGCACAATTGTCATGACGTGCGGGCGATTTTTGCTGATTTCAATCGGTGTGGCGATAAAAAGAGTGAATCAGGGCCCCCGTTGGGTGTTGATCGGCCTTGTGATATCGCCACCGAATTCAAGATATCGGGTTGAAATGAGGCATTTTTGACGATATCGCGCAGTTGGGACATAGTGCTCCATTTTATGCCCTGGTCTGTTTTGTGCCGGGCAGGGCATGGGATTTGGGCCTCTTTGGCGTCAAAAGCGGCGTTCGTACCGGTCCGCGTTATCCGTAGTTTGCCAGATTCAGCTAGCAGCAGGGTCCGCTGCGCGATACCGGCCTGGTGCCGGGCACATTGACCGCAGCGGCGCCGTTTTGTTGTCCGAGCGCGTCAATACGGCGGACGCTGGCCAGCGGGCGTGCAGCTTTGCCCGGGCAGGGTATAATCCGCGCGCTTGTTTCCTTGATCGCAACACGACGGCGTCGCCAACATGCGCCCGCCGCAGGCGGGTGCAACGAGGTATCTTTGTTTTATGTTCGAAGGGGCTGATCAACAACTGCGTTATTCGGTCAGACTTCTGACGCGTGAGAATTTTCAAAAGCATCTGCCTTCCATGCTGTTGCTGACCGTGCTTTGGTTGCACGCTCAGTTGCCGCTCGCGGTCAGTCGCTGGGTGGGGGCGGCGTGGGGCTTGCTGGTGTACCACGTCAACGACAAACGCCGCAGGATCGCCCACGTCAATCTGGGGCTGTGTTTTCCCGATCTGAGCCACAAGGAGCGCGAAACGCTGGTGCGAAGGCACTTCATTGCGGCGGGAAAAAGCACCTTTGATTTGGGGTTTTTGAGTTGGGCGTCACGCCGACGCCTGCAGCGAAAAATCCATGTCACCGGTCTTGAATATTTCCGCGAGCAGTTTGCGCAGGGCGGAAACGTTATCCTGTTGGCGCCGCATTTTGTGGGGATGAATGTGGGAGGCGCATTTCTTGCCAAGGAGCACACGCTGTTTTCAATGGTCAAGGCGCAAAGAAACGAAGTCATCAATTGGCTGCTGACCCGAAGCCGGACACGGTTCGGCGGCCGCCCGATCGTGCGGCAAAGCGGGCTGCGGCCGGTGATCAAGGGAATCCGGCGTGGGGAGACGTTTTATTACCTGCCCGACGAAGACTTCGGTGCCAAAAGATCGGTTTTTGTCCCGTTCTTTGGCGTGCCGACGGCAACGCTGCCGACCCTGGGGCGAATGGCGGAGCTCACCGATGCCGTTGTGCTGCCCTGCTTCACACGCCTGCTGCCCGGTGGACAGGGTTATGAGATCATTGTACAACCCCCCATCAGTCATTTCCCAAGCGGCGACAGAATCAAGGACGCGGCCCGCATGAATCAGGTGATCGAAGCGGGGGTCCGCCAGATGCCCGAGCAGTACATGTGGACGTTCAAACTTTTCAAAACCCGGCCCGATAATGCCCCCTCCCCCTACTGACATCAGCGCCGCACGCTGGACCGACTTCCTGCATCCGCGCTATTGGCTGACATGGTGCGGGTTTGGTGCCATGCGTGTGCTGTCAGCCCTGCCGCTGTCCGTGATCTGGCTATTGGGCAGTGCGCTCGGCGAGCTATTTTACTATCTTCACGGCCCCCGCAGGAGAATCGTGAACCGCAACCTCGAAAGCTGTCTTCCGGAGCTCGGTCGGCGGGAGCGGGCGCGTTTGGTCAAACAAAATTTCCGTGCCACCGCGCAGGCGATGCTCGATACGGGTATCGCCTGGTGGGCGTCGAAATCGCGTCTGCGGCGTCTGGTGCAATGCATCGGTCGCGAACACTATGATCAGGCCCTGGCCACGGGGCGCCCGGTGATTCTGCTGGCGCCCCACTTCATCGCGCTCGACATGGGTGGGCTGTATCTGACCACCGAGGGACGGTCCATCATCAGCATGTATAAACGGCCCAAGAACAGGCTGTTACATGTTTTTATCGCCCAGCGGCGGGAGCGTTTCGGGGCGACCAAAATGGTGGAGTCGCGCGCCGGCATGAAGCAGGTCGTGCGTGCCTTGAGGCGTGGGGAGGTGTTCTATTATCTTCCCGACCAGAACCCGGGCAGGAAGAACACGGTATTTGTTCCGTTTTTCGGGATTCCGGCGGCCACGCTGACCGCGCTCGGCCGGCTCGCGCGCATCACCAATGCCCTGGTTGTCCCCTGCATCAGTCGCCAGCGCCCGCGTGGCAAGGGTTATGAGGTGATCTTCAAACCGGCGCTGGAGGACTTTCCGAGCGGCGACGACCTCACCGATGCCGTGCGGATGAACGAGGCCATCGAGCAGGCCGTGCGGGAAAACCCCGATCAGTACTTTTGGATGCACAAGCGCTTCAGGACGCGACCGATCGGGGAGCCGGGGTTTTATGATTGAGGCTCTCGGTAAATTTTTGCGCTGGTCTTTTTTGTGTCGCTAAAGCGACGCTTAAAGCTATTAACGGGCTTCCGCGCCCGTACGACGGACTACTTTCTCTTGCTTGTCCAAGAGAAAGTAGCCAAAGAGAAGGACCCCCGGAGACTTGCCCCGCACCAATTGAAATACAATTGGTGCGGGGTTCCCTGCGCTGCTCGCAAGAAGCAAGAAGCGGCGCTCGCTAACTCGGACCCAAACACTCAATTAAAAAACAATTGAGTGTTTGGGCTGCCTCGGCCAAGAGCTCGCTTGTTTCCGCTTCTTACTCCGCTGCTCGGCTGCGTCTAACGGGATTAAAACCTGTACTTCCCGAAGCTTTAGGTAAGCACAACGCCATTTGATCGATAATCAAACTACGTTTCTGAGCTGTACCCTTAAATTCGGTCTACGGATTGGGAAGCGATGAGATGATGTTGTTTTCGTCCCGTCAGCCCTCGCTGAGTACCGGAGAAAAACCAGGATCAGCGCGAGCTCTTGGCCGAGGCAAATGCGCCGAAGGCGCATTCCGAGTTAGCGAGCGCCCTGGTTTTTCGAGGACACGCAAGGGACCGCGCGTTAGCGCGGCGAGGGCTCGGGGGTCCTTTCTTTTGGTGACTTTTCTTTGGACAAGCAAAGAAAAGTCACCCGTCGTACGGGGGCGGAACCCCGCTAGTAGCCTTTTAATTCGCCGAAGGCGAGACAAAATAATTATCACCACCGGCGACACAAAAAGGGACCTAACATCTTATTCCAGATTAAATTGCAGAACCTCCGTCTGGCCGTTTCTTAAGACCTCGACCTGCGCCTGATTCAGCTGGCCAAGGTTGCCGTAGTGCGACATGACATCCTGAACACTGTTAAGGGGTTGACCGTTGATGCTCTTGATCACATCGCCGCGCTGCAATCCCAGCTTTTCGTACATGCTGCCGGGCGTGATCTTGCGTACCAGGAATCCGCCGTCCTTTGAGGGGATGATGTGGGCCTGGCGCAGGAAATCGGGATTGCCGAGCTGCTGGCCGATCAGGTCACGCGGCAGGCTGAAGCGGTTCTCGCCCAGTTGACGGATCTCGGCGGGGGACGGGGCCCGGGTCGGTCGGTTGACGCCCGGCCCCGAGACCGTACTCCCGATAAGGGAGCCCGACTCATCATCCAACACCAGGCTTTCCAGCACGCCCGCGCGCATCAGTATCACGCGATCCGGATAGACCGCGTGCAGGATCGCGCCATGGGTGATCTCCTCGCCGATGGCATACGGTGTCTCCGGCTGGCCGCCGCCGCTGATGAGCGCGATGCTGTTTTCCCCCGCGACCACCACGCCCGAGAGCACCAGGTTCAGGCTGCTGAGCGGGACCTCGTCCGGAGACGGTGTTTGCGGATCGGCTATCTGCTGTGCCTGGCCGAACAGGTGCGCCTCGAGCAGGGCCTGCAGATTGAGCCGCTCGCGTTCCGGGGCAGCGTGTTCGGCTACGCCGTACACCTGCGGCAACTTCGGTTGGGCAAAGCGCCAGGTCCAGTCGGCAAGGCTCGAGGTCAGCAGCGCCAGGGCGACGATATTAATCGCAGCAACCAGACGCTTCTCGCCAATGCGCCGCTGAACTGTGTCCCAGGCGGTCGTCAGATACTGCGGCAATGTTTCCAGGGTGATGCTGGTCATGACTGTGCTATCAGTGTGTGCTAGCTCGCCAGAAGCCTGAGGCTCGCCCAGAACGCCTTGCGGATATCGCGCGCCTCGAAACGCGAACGCTCAAAGAAGATCTCCAGGGCCTGGATCTCGCCTTTATCCAACCACACGCCACCGCACTGCGGACAACTATCCACCATGATTTGCGAGGCATAGCCGTATTGGCGTCGCTCCAAGGCGGTGTCGCACTTCGGGCAGGCGAGTTCCGGCGGTTTCGACTGCATGGCCTGCTCGTAGGCCGGCCCGGCCAGATCGGGGAGACGCGCCAGCTCCTCCGAGTAATCGTGCTCCACGCTTGCCTCGATGCGCTCGAGCTCGCCCTTGTCGAGCCACATGCCGCCGCAGGCGGGGCAGGCGTCGACCTTCACATCGGCCTCGTAGGGCTGCTCGATGAGCGTGCTTTGGTCTTTGGGGCATTTCATGGGTGTGTCCTGGTCAGGTTCAATAATGAAACTAGCATCCCCGGTGTTTTTGTGTCCAGGATTCCGGATGGGCGGTGCATGCAATCGGCCCCATTTCAGCATACAATCCCGTAATTCCCGTTTTCGCGGCGATATTTTCATGAGCCAGAACGGCGTGGCGCGGGCGCCCGATGCGCAACTGTTGCTGGCCACGGGCTGCCCCCATTGCCCCATCGTGCTGGAGGCCCTGTCGCAACTCGTCAAAGAGGGGCGTATCGGCGGCCTGCAGGTGACCAATGTGGGCGTTCACCCGGAACGCGCGCAGGCCCTGGGGGTGCGCTCGGTGCCGTGGATGCAGATCGGCCCGTTTGTCTTCGAGGGACTGCACACCAAGGCGGAGCTGCAGCAATGGGCCGAGCGCACAGGTACCGCCGAGGGTATCGCCGCCTATTTTGAGCACCTGCTGGCGGGCGGCGGACTCAACAAGGCCCTTGATATGATACGTGGTGACGGCGCCCATTTGCGCGCACTGCTGATGCTGTTAGAGAACCCGGATACCGACATTACGGTCCGTATCGGCATCGGCGCAATAATGGAGGCCATGCAGGGCACGGATACGCTCAAAGGCATTGTCGATGAGCTCGGGCGGCTGAGCCAGAGCGGGGAGGCGCGTGTGCGCGCCGACGCCTGTTACTATCTGTCGCTCGCGGAGAGTGAGGCGGCCAGGCCCTTTATCGAAGCGCTGGTCGAGGATGCCGACAAGGAGGTGCGGGAAATCGCCGGCGAGGCGATGGAGAATGTCGACGGGCAGGCCGCGAGGCCGTCCCGCACGACTTGAGGCGCGGCCATGCTATTTTTGATATCAATCTTCCTACATTGGAATACAAAGGAGAAGTAATGAGACAGTGGTTAATGATTGTGCCGATGTTTTTGTTATTTCCGGGGCTGGCGGCCGCGGAAGCCGAGGTGACCATCGGCTATGTCGATATGCAGATCTTGATGAACAAGAGCAAGGCCGGTGGCAAGGCGAAGGCGGAAATTAAGAAGCTGGTCGACCAGAAGCAGGCAGCCTTGAAAAAGGACGAAGACAAGATCAAGGCCATGCACGAGTCCCTTGAGAAAGACAAGCTGCTGCTGTCCAAGGAGCAGCGAAGTGAGAAGGAAAACAAGATTCGCGGCGAGATGGCGGGTTTCCAGCAGAAGGTCGCCCAGTCGCAGCAAGCGCTGAAGCAAAAGGAAGCCGAGCTGACCCGCAAGATGCACGGGGAAATCGCCAAGATCATCGCCGACGTTGCCAAGAACAAGAAGGTCGCCATGGTGATTGAGCGCAACAGCGCCAATGTGCTCTATGCCCAGGACGGCCTGGATCTGACCGAGGACGTGCTCAAGCGTTATGACAAGAAGTAACAAACTGACATCGCCGTTGGATGGCCGATAGCGATGCTCGGGGTGTTTCTGGACCGCGATACCGCGGATAACGGAGACCTCGATCTGTCGGCGCTGGAGGCGGTGCTGCCGGACTGGAAGTATTACGGCATGTCGCCTCCTGACACCGTGGCGGCGCGCATCAAGGGGGCCGCCGTCGTCGTCAGCAACAAGGTCCGGCTGGATGAGACGCTGCTGCGCCAGGCTGGTGATCTGCGCTTGATCTGCGTGGCGGCCACCGGAACGAATAATGTGGACCTCGATGCCGCGACCCGCCTGGGCATCAAGGTCTGTAACGTGCGGGCCTATGCGACGCCCTCGGTCGTGCAACATGTCTTCGCCCTGCTGCTGGCGTTGTCCACGCGCCTGCTCGATTATCACCGCGCGGTGCGTGCCGGCCGCTGGCAGCAAAGCCCCTATTTCTGTCTGTTCGACTACCCGGTTGGCGAGGTGGCGGGCAAGCGCCTTGGCGTCGTCGGCTACGGCGAGCTCGGTCGCGGCATCGCCGCGGTGGCCAAGGCCTTCGGGATGCAGGTGCTGATCGCGCAGCGCCCCGGGGGCAAATCGGTGGCAGGGCGCCTGCCCTTGCACGAGTTGCTGCCGCAGGTCGATGTCCTGAGCCTGCATTGCCCCCTGAACGCACACACGCGCGGGCTCATTGGCGAGCGCGAGCTCGCGCAGATGAAACCGGAGGCCATTCTGATCAACACCGCCCGCGGCGGCATCGTCGATGAGCGTGCGCTGGTCAAGGCGCTGCGCGAGGGCCGTCTGGGCGGCGCCGGTATCGACGTGCTGAGCGAGGAACCCCCGGTGCACGGCAATCCGCTGCTCGAGGCCGATATCCCCAATCTCATTGTCACCCCCCATGTCGCCTGGGCGAGCCGGGAGTCGCGCCAGCGGCTGATCGATGCGGTGGCGGAGAACATCCGCGCCTATTTCAACGAGAGTCCGCAGAACCTGGTGACATAAATACAGGTACTAGTTTCTAGGGACTAAGTTCTAGTTTGGCGTGCGTGCAGGGCGCGGTGCTTGGCCGCCACGATCTCCTGCCGCGGGACGTAGATCAGATTGGCGACCTTGCGGATCAGGTGTTCCTCGTATTTGTCCAGCCGGCCGTCGCTCAAGGCCACCTGCCACATGAGCTCGATGAGCTTGACCTTTTCTTCCTGCGAATACGCCTTGTTGATGAGCGAGGTGAAGGCGAAGTATGAGGTCATCTGATCGGCCTCCTGTTCCGCCAGCGCCATTAATTCCGCGGTCTCCTCGTAGGACAGGCCGAAGCTCGCGCGAATGGCATCGGTCACGGTATCGAGCTCCTGGGCCTGGACCTCGTGATCCACGCGCGTCATCTCCACCAGCAGGGCGGCGGTCGCCAGCTGCAGCTGGCGCGCGGAATGCCCCCGGCCGGTGCTGTCCTCGGGGGCGAGGTGCTGCTCGAAGAATTTTTTGATGGACGCGATCATGCCGGCATCATCTTAACAAGATTCCCGCCCCAAAGCCGCGATTTTTCCGGTAATACCTTTGAATCCGCCGGTAAACGGCCGCATACTAGATAGAGTGGAATGACATCAACGGTGAACGGGCGGGCAATACGTGGTTAAGGTCGTCACGCAAGATAACGAGTTAGCCGGCCGGCCGGCGCGGTCCTACGACGCGTGGCTGGAGGCACTCGCGCGCGAGCGCCCCGCCGAAGAGGTCGACCTCATCGCCGGCGCGTGTGTGCTCGCCCGTGAGGCCCACCGCGGCCAGACCCGCGTGTCGGGCGAGCCCTATTTTCTACATTCGCTTGCGGTTGCCACCATCCTCGCCGAGCTGCGCATGGACCACGAGACCATTGCCGCCGCGATCCTGCACGACGTGGTGGAGGATACCGAGGTCAATGTGCAGCAGATCGAGGCCGACTTCGGGCCGGGGGTGGCCCGCCTGGTCGACGGCGTGACCAAGATGGACCAGATCCAGGAATTTCCCGTCGGCAGCGAGAAGAACAAGGGCGAACGGGTGCGGGCGGAGAGCCTGCGCAAGATGCTGCTCGCCATGGCCGAGGACGTGCGCGTGGTGCTGATCAAGCTCGCCGACCGGCTGCACAATATGCGTACCCTGGCCTCGCTGGCGGAACAAAAACAAAAGCGGATCGCGCGCGAGACCATGGACATCTTCGCGCCGCTCGCCAACCGGCTGGGTATCTGGCAGATCAAGTGGGAGCTGGAGGACCTGTCGTTCCGCTATCTGGAGCCCCACACCTATCGGAACATCGCCTCCATGCTGGCCGAGCGGCGCGTGGACCGCGAACGCTATATCGAGCAGTTCGTGAGCACGCTCAGCACCGAGCTCAAGCAGGCGCGCATCGACGCCGTGGTCAGCGGACGGCCGAAGCACATCTACGGCATCTGGAAAAAGATGCGGCGCAAGGGCAAGGATTTCCATGAGATCTACGACGTGCGCGCGGTCAGGGTGCTGGTCAACGAGATCCGCGACTGCTACGCCGCGCTCGGCGTGATCCATACGCTATGGCAGTACATCCCGGGTGAGTTCGACGATTACATCGCCACGCCCAAGCAGAACAACTACCGCTCCATCCACACCGCCGTCATCGGCCCGGAAGGCAAGATCGTCGAGGTGCAGATCCGCACCCAGGATATGCACCGCCTGTCCGAGTACGGCATCGCCTCGCACTGGCGTTACAAGGAAGGCGTGCGGCCGGAAGGCAGTTTTGATGAGAAGATCTCCTGGCTGCGGCAGTTGCTGGAATGGAAAGAGGAGGTGGCCGAGGCCAGCGACTTCGTAGACCAGTTCAAGTCCGAGGTCTTCGCCGACCGGGTCTATGTGTTCACGCCCAGGGGCAATGTCATGGACCTGCCGCGGGGCGCGACGCCGCTGGATTTTGCCTATCACATCCACACCGACGTGGGACACCACTGTCGCGGGGCCAAGGTCGACGGCCGCATGGTGCCGCTGACCTATGCGCTCAAGACTGGCGAGCAGGTCGAGGTGCTGACGGTGAAGACCGGCGGGCCGAGCCGCGACTGGCTCAACCCGCACCTGGGGTATCTCGCGACCTCGCGGGCGCGCTCCAAGGTGCAGCACTGGTTCCGCCAGCAGGATTACGATAATACGGTGGCCTCCGGGCGCGCCGGGCTCGAGCGCGAGCTCAAGCGGCTCGGTTTCACGGACGTCAACCACGAGCAGCTCGCGGGCCGGCTCGGCTTCGATAAAGTAGACGCCTTCTACGCCGCGCTCGGCCGCGGCGAGGTCAAGACCGCGCGCATCCTGTCGGCCCTGCAGGGACTGACCGCCCCGGCGCCGGCCGAGACCGGACCGGCGGCACCGCTCAAGATCAAACCGGCCAGGCAGGCGGCCGGCGCGATCCAGGTGCAGGGGGTGGGTAATCTGTTGACCCACATCGCGTCCTGCTGCAAGCCGGTGCCGGGGGATCCCATCGTGGGCTACATCACCCGCGGCCAGGGGGTGACGGTGCACCGGCAGGATTGCTCCAATGTGCTGCATTACCGCACCGACGCGCGGGAACGGTTGCTCGAGGTGAGCTGGGGACGGGCCGCCGACAGCACCTATCCAGTCGATGTGCAGGTCACCGCCTATGACCGTCACGGCCTGCTGCACGATATCACCGCGCTTTTGACCAATGAGAAGATCAATGTGCTCGCGGTCAACACCGTCACCGACAGGACCGAGCATGTCGCGCGCATGACGCTCACGCTCGAGATCCCCGATCTCAATAAGTTGAGCCGCGTGCTGGCCAAGATCGAACAGCTGCCCAACGTGACCGAGGTGCGCCGGCGTCCGGGATAAGGCGCGCGTGTCCGGCTGTCCCGGCCATGGCAGACCGGTTATAGTTGGCCGATGACTCCACGCCAGTCCGCGTTGTTAACGGCGCTGTTATCGCAGCCGACCGCCCCGTTTCGTGAAACCCATGTCATCGGTCTCGTCACTCGCACCCTGGCGCAGGCCGGCGTCCCCTTTTTCGAAGACCCTGTCGGCAACCTCATCGTCGGCGTCGATTCGCGCCAGGCCTACCTGCAGCGCGTCAAACAAGTAAGCAAGGAGCCGGTGCGGGTGTTCATCGCGCACATGGACCACCCCGGCTTTCACGGGACGCGCTGGGTGGCGGCGAACCGGCTGAAGCTCAAATGGCACGGCGGCTCGCCGGTGAAACATCTGGCCGGTGCCAGGTTATGGCTGGCGGATGACCATGGCGTGATCGGTCAAGGCAGGCTCAGCCGGCCGGCGCTCAACAAGGGCAAGTGGGCCATCGACACCGCCGAGGTGGTGATACCCGTTGCGGAACTGCCCAACAAACGGCCGGCGGCGCGTAGCCTCTACGGTGGCTTTGAATTTCGCTCGCCCGTCTGGCGCGGCGGGCGCAGGCTCTACACGCGCGCGGCCGATGATCTCGCCGGGGTGTTCGCCATTTTAGATACCGCGATGACCTTGTTTAAAGGCAAGACGCGCGGAGCCAGGCCGCCGTTTCTGGGACTGCTGACCCGCGGTGAGGAGGTCGGCTTCGTCGGCGCGGTTGGGCATTTCGAGCTGGGCTGGTTGCAGCAGCACCGCCGGCCGGTGGTCTGCGTCAGTCTCGAGGCCTCGCGTACCCTGCCGGGCGCGGCGATCGGCAAGGGGCCGGTGGTGCGGTTGGGGGACCGGCGCACGGTATTTCATGCCGATGGATTGAAGGTGCTGGCGGATGTGGCGGGTAAGGTGTTAAAGGGCAAACACCAGCGGCGCATCATGGACGGGGGCTCGTGCGAGGCCACGGCGGCCACGGCCTATGGGTTTCCGAGCATCGGCATGTCCTTGCCCTTGGGGAATTATCACAATCAGGGATTCGAGGGCGGGCCGGACTGCAAGGCGCCCGGCGGGCCCGCGCCGGAGTTTGTGAGTGTGGATGATATCGAGGGGGAGTTGAAGTTGTGTCTTGCCTTGATGCGGGAGGGATTGCATTGGGGGGAGGCGTGGGGGGATACGAGGGAGAGGTTGGTTAAGAATTTTATGAAATATAAGAAGTTTGTGGGGTGATAGATGTAGGGTGCGCTGTGCGCACCTGTTTTTATTTCCCTCTTCCTTCGGGAGAGCCCCAGTCCTTGTCCCCTCTCCCAAAGGGAGAGGGTTAGGGTGAGGGGATATTAATATCGCTTTACTTTTTGTTTTTAATGTATCGCCTTCGGCGATGTTTTAAATGCTACTAACGGGCTTCCGCGCCCGTACGACGGGCCGCTTTCTTTGCTTGTCCAAAGAAAGCGGCGCAAAGAAAGGACCCCCGAGCCCTCGCCGCGCTGCCGCGCGGTCCCTTCCGTTCTCCCTTCCGTTCCTCGAAAAACCAGGGCGCTCGCTAACTCGGACCCAAACACTCAATTAAAAAGCAATTGAGTGTTTGGGCTGCCTCGGCCAAGAGCTCACGCTGATCCTGGTTTTTCTCCGGTACTCAGCGAGGGCTGACGGGGTTAAAAGCATTCATTGCCGAAGTTTGACAAACGGTCAGCGCCATTTGGTCAGAATTCCCAGGATGCGTTTTTTGAGCCGTACCAATAAATTTCCTCTGAGGCGTATCGATATTTCGGTGCTATATCCGATACACAGAGGGCAGGGCGGCTCGGAGGATGTGGTGTTCCGAGCCCTGTTGATCCTCCAATATAGCCGCGCAAGCGGCATTTGCTGCGCCAATAATTAGCGGCTTTAATACTAAGAACGCTTTGTTTTCAAGGGATTAATAAGGCAATATAGCCGCTACAGCGGCAAAACATTACCGCTATAGCGGTATACTCAACTGTTATGTAGTCAAAAAATCATTGTCGTATTCAGGAGGTTTTGATGAATTGTCCAAATTGTAGTAAAGCAATGCATCCTCACAGGATTAAAGATGTCGACCTAGATGAGTGCAAAGACTGCAAGGGAGTTTGGTTCGATCAAGACGAGCTGCGGCGAGCCAAGGATCAGACCGACTCCGATCTAAACTGGATGGATTTTGAACTGTGGAAATATGAAGATCGTTACCAGATATCACCAAAGCCTATCAAATGTCCAAAGTGCAGTCTGGGCCTGGCTTCGGTTCAATACGGTAATACTGGTGTAGAAGTTGATTGCTGTGCCAAGTGTCAAGGAATTTGGTTGGAAGAGAATGAATTTGGTAAGATTATCGATGCCCTGACCGACGAGCTAGCAACAAAAAGCTTGTCCGACTATTTTAAGGCAAGCTTGGAAGAGGGCAAGGAGATAGTCACGGGTCCGGAAAGCTTCTTTTCAGAATGGAAGGACTTCACAACAATCCTTCGCATGTTTCAATACCGTTTTTTTATAGAAAATCCAAAGCTCCAAGACACGATGATAAACATACAGAGGACGAATCCTTTTCAATAGAAGAACTACATAACCAGGCTCTCGTGCGGACCGCCGAATCGCGCGTTGTTTTTGGAATTTGCCATCCTAGAGCATTTCCTTCTCTTCAGGTTCGGCGTTCGGCGTCCGCACAGCTTAATCGTTAGACCTTAATATGATTGAATATATAAACTTATCTCATTGTAATTCCGACGAATTAATTTCTATTTTAAACTCCGAAGATGTTCGGAAGCATCTTATGCCTCATGACCAATTCAAGAATGATTCGTTGGCTAGTTGGATCAAGCAAAAAATTTCTTGTGACGCTCTTGCAGGCTGTCGTGTCCGCGGCATACTAATAAATCAACAGCTGGCCGGTTGGTGTGGGATTCAAAAAGACGAGCTTGGTTATGAAGTAGGTATTGTTTTAGCCAAGCCTTTTTGGGGCTACGGCAAACTTATCTTTAAGACAATGCGGGTTTGGGCTAAAGAGTTCGGGCATAGTGAACTCATAATTCATCTTCATGAGTCCCGGCCAAACTACAAATTTTTATTAAAGTTGTCCAAAAATAAAGTCACTAAATCCACAATACGTGGTAATAGATTTAACTCATACCATGTGCAGGTCTAACAATTACATGCACTGGACGCTCACTACGCTGCGCTTCGTTCGCGCCAGTGATGCAGGTCGTTAAGTTTCTGAGACGCGCTCGTGGCAAAGACAAAGAGTAGAAAATTAGTCGTTGACGATAGCTGCTACCTCTGGAATAGGAAGTATGTTCATTATAAAGATAAGGAGAAGGGCTCAGGGCTCAGGGCTCAGGGGTCAAATCTAGTAATGTATAGTTTATCCGAACAACGTTTATGAGGTGTCGTATCTAAAACTACTTTAGAAGAATCAGGATTTGGTGATTTGCCCAAGAAACCGAACAAAGAGGAACTGTTGTCGCTTGCCGAGGCGGCGGAGTACTGCGTTTATGATGCGGCGACGTTGAGGAAGTTGGCGTGGGAAGGCGTATTGAAGGCCAGGAAATTTGGCAATTCGTGGGTGACGACACTGGCGGATATTGAAGCCTATGAATCTCAAAAAGATCCAAGGGGGCGCAGGCCAAAGAAGGATAGAACTTGACTTTATTCACTTTATCGTGGGAAAATAACCTTGTTTTATTGAAAGGATTCACAAAAAAGCATCGCCCGAAGGATGCGCTAACATCCCCCGGGCGACTAACCCCGAGCATGCTGTAACATGACTCGGGGCTGTGTAGAGTATACATCACATCGGCGATGGGTTTGGGCGGGTTGGTGTTGGCTTAGTTCATAGTGAGTACTCGCTCGCGTCTGGTGTGTGGCGTATTCCAAGCGGCCCTGGGTCTTCCCGGGGCCGCTTTTTTGTGGGCCGGAAGAAACCTGTTTTTTTTACAACAAAAAGGAGGTCCGCATGCCACCCAAGAAAACTCCCACCCGTATCCGTACGATCCTCGCGCAAAAGTTGCGCTGGTCGCTCCCGCCTTCCTGGCTCCCGCGACACTAGTCCATCCCTTGACGTCGTCTGCGCTTCACCCGCGGCTGGTCGCAAGAGGTCCTGGCTGAGCTGGCGGGGCTTCACCGGACGTACATCAGCCAGATCGAGCGCGGGCAGGTAAATGTCAGCGTGGATAACCTGGAAAAGCTGGCCGACGCCTTCGATCTCCCCGTCCCCGAGATCCTGACTCCGCCCAGCCCGGCGGATCTCGCCGGGCACTTCGAGGATCTGGGCATCGAAGAGCCGCGGGCGCACTATGGTCCGTTGGCCGTGGGGATGGTCCATTAGTCATTTGATCCACGAGGACCGGGTTGCCGCTGGGGGTGTAAAAACCTCTGGCGGTGCCGGTCCTCAATCGGCCTATTACACCGGGACCGTGTATTAGCAGTCAGTGATAAGTGGTTGTTTACGGGGCAAAAAGGGATAAACTTTTGTACTAGATCCGTATGATAACCCGTAAACTCGTCTGCCTATATGTTATGTTTTTTTGTAGTGCATTGGAATTTGATTTTTAAGAAAGGAAATACGCACATGGCTCAATACATTATTACTTACCTAGGCGGCGATCAGCCATCTAGCCCAGAGGAAGGTAAGCAACATTTCGCGAAATATAAAGAATGGTTATCTTCATTGGGCGACTCAGCGGTTAGTCCTGCTAATCCGCTTAAAAATACGAGCACAGTAAATTCTGACGGTACTGTCACCACTGGAAGCACGACGTCAATGTCCGGTTACACTATAATTGAAGCTGAATCTATGGAGACGGCACTGAAGATTGCAAAAGCTTGTCCGTTTCTTGATATTGGCGGTTCACTTGAGGTGTCAGAGTTAATACAGATGCCAAGCTAAAAATAAACATAACAATCGCATTCACTCGGACCGCAAAAAGCGCCGCTCGTGCCTCGCTCTGCTTTTGGCGTCCAGTGAAGCAGGCGTTATGCAAAAACAAATTTAGGCGATGTAAAAGGATACCTATATCAAAAATGAAAAGTAATTTATGACAATTAAAGCTACAACCCTGCCTGATACCGAGGTGACCTGTGCAAACTGCGAGGCCTGCTGTTGCCGTTTAGAAGTAATGCTCATTACCGATACTGGAGTGCCCGATAATTTTATTGAGATAGATAAATGGGGCGGGAGGAACATGGCGCGGCTAGAAGATGGCTGGTGTTCCGCCTTGGACCGAAACACCATGATTTGTATGATTTACGAGAAGCGGCCATGGATTTGCCGCGAATTTGAGACGGGAGAATACGAGTGTATTTCCGAGCGAGCTGCCAATTTGTAGATTGCATAACAAGGCAAATGCACTCGGACAGGCTAAAGCGTTACTTATTTTGCATACGCAAAATGCGTGCCCCTTTAGCCTGCAGCAAAAAAGGGGTGGCCGAAAAAAGGGCCAAAAAAAGCGAAAAAAGGGGTCTGCGTGATTATTGTATGTAAGGGATTGCGAAGTCTTGGGTAGCGACGCGTCGGAGTAATCTTTGTACGGGTGATGATGATCAGTCGCCTGGGAAACATTACCCCGGCCATTTTTTCTTAAAAGTGTGATAACAATGTACAAAGGGGAACGGTTTAATAGTATTAGCCATCTGATTGGTGCGGCGTTAGCACTTGTCGGCCTGGTGTTACTGGTTGTACTGGCTGCGCGTCAGGGTGATCCATGGAAGATAGTAAGTTTCAGTATATATGGAACCACTCTGTTATTGCTTTATACTTTTTCAGTGCTTTATCACAGCTTGCATGGGAAGGCAAAAAAGGTTTTTCGCAAATTTGATCATTTCTCAATTTATCTTCTGATTGCTGGTACTTATACTCCTTTTACTCTGATAACCCTTCGTGGTGGTTATGGTTGGTCAATATTTGGTGCTATTTGGGGCCTGGCGATTCTGGGGATTGTGCTGGATTCGTTACCTCAAAAAGGGAAACGAGTCCTACCAGTGATCATTTATATCTTCATGGGCTGGTTCATTCTGATAGCGCTCGACCCCTTGCTGCGGACTTTGCCTCTAATGGGTTTTGCTTGGCTCCTATTGGGTGGAGCATTTTATACCATTGGCGTAGTTTTTTACGCGTTGGATGAGAGGGTGCGCCATTTTCATGGTATCTGGCATTTGTTCGTGTTAGCGGGTAGCCTCAGCCACTATTTTACAGTGCTTTTTTATGTAGTATGAACAGGGATAGGTGAATCTAAAATGATGTAATCCGAAGTTTCCGAGCTTTTCATCGCATGTTAAGGAGCGAAAATAGCCTATCTCTTTTTAGTGGGTCTTATAACGTTGGTATGTATGTCTTATTAGTTTTTGCTTTATAATTCTTACAAAAGAATTATGCTAATAAATCAATTGGTAATAGAGGTAAGGGTTTCCGTTCCACCGCGTTCCACTCCACGCTTTGCGCCGGTGGGCTTGGCGCTAGACTGCTTCTGAAAGGGCCTTGATAAGGGCGATTGTGATGAGGATTGTAACGGGAATCTTGGCGTTGTCTCCAATTTTACTCATGGTCGCGACGATCGCGGTGTTTCCGAGTGAATTGCCGGCTACCCGTGTTGAGGCGGAGGCGCAGTTCGAGGTATTTCACGACCTGATCCTGGCGCAGATCATATGGGGTTGGCTGGTAGTGCTTGTTTTTGTGATTCTCGCATGGCGCTCGGATGCCGTGCCAAAAGAAAAACGTATACTCTGGATTGCGCTTTTGTTTTTTGGAAATATTATCGTCCTGCCGTTTTTCTGGTATTGGTATCTCCAAAAGCCCTTATCGATTAATGGGGATGACAACTGAGGGATCTATCTATAACCAGTACGCACAATAATAAAGGGATCAGTGTTGTTTAATTCAAAAGGGCACGGAAAATATTCTGGGTACGTTGTAAGACTGAAACTGTTTAATTTTTCGCTATGTCTATATTGGGTGAGAGAAAATGAAAGTTAAAATAGACGTAAAATCCCTTGCGTGGTGGTATTGGTTTATTACCCTTATCGCAATGGTGATAGGGTTGACTGGAATCGTCGAGGGATTTTATGTCGTGATTCTTGTTAGCGTTATTCAATTTATCCACTATATGGTCTCTCGTGGATTTACCGCATTTCCTACACAAGTTCGTTTTATATATGGCATTTTTGTCATTATTGCTTTATTTGACCCAACCCGGATTTTTTACTGGGTATTATTAATTGGCACTGTCATGGTGACTGTGTTTGATAGGTGCTTTATCGCAAGGGTATTAATTCTTATGCCATGGAATAAGAATGCGAAATTATCATGATTTAATTGATGGATAGGTACAACAACTCGCCCCACCGGACGCAAATTACGCTGCGCCCCATTTGCCCCTGTGAGTATAGTCGTTAAGCCGCACTCGCGCTGCGAAGTGGGATACTCACCGGCACTCACAGTATAAATGACCAGCCCCCTTGGGAAACCAGCGGGCCCCTTTTTTGCTGGAGATCAGCAAAAAAGGGGCCGGAGTCACTGCTGTCCCATTTAATTTGCAATCGGCGATGAGTAAAACAAAACTGGACCGATATCGCCAAGATATACCGCGTTTGATGGGTTCGTCGCTCTCGCTCCTTGACCCACCCTACTTTCTTTCAATCTCATGTTGCCATCGATCCTTAGCGCCCCTGCCTCTATGGATTAAGTTATCCTAGGCGAAAACACGCTAATTAAGTAGGACAGCAGTGACTCCGACCCTTTTTCTCCGAAGCCCTGCGACGCCGCATCGCTCTACTACCGAGCGGTCCATCCCCAGCGCTCGAAGATCTATTCACCCTGCTTGGACTGTAGAAAGTCAATGAATTTCTTGCCGGCCGCCTTGTTCGTTCCCGACCTGATCAAGCCAATGCCGGTGTCGCGATAAATCAAATACTCAGCTTCAATGGGGATGGCCTCCGCGAGCTCGGGATTGGATACTTGCCAGATGTTCCAGATTAACCAGACATCAAGGTGCTTGTCCGCTATCCAGTTTTTCTTGGCCTCGCCGCTGTTGCGTGAATACGTCACGATATTGCTGCGCAGCGCACGAACTGTCTCGATTTTCCCGGCGCGGCCGGCGAGATCCTCCCATAGTCCAGTTTGGCCCGCACCATTGACAACCAGAACCCTGACACCCGGTTTGAGCAGATCCTTGAAGCCGCCGATGCCCGTGGGATTGCCTGGTCGGACCAGGATTGCGGCGGGTCGCAGGTAAAGCGGTACGATACTGCTCTCGACCAGCTTTCCATCCATGGCCCAAACGAAGTCCGTCATCATGGTTTCCGAGCCGCTGTAGATTAAATCGCCATCGTTGCGCGCCTGCTCCATGCACTTGCCACTGGGGCCGGCGGTGACCACGACTTTGATTCCCTCGCGGCGCTCGAAAGCTTGTGCGGCCTCCTTCATGGCCGGTGCCGGACCTCCAGGCCCATAGATACGCAGAATATCGCCGGCGAAGACCGATCCCGCCGCAGCAGTTAATAGAGAAAACATCACAAGAGTTGACAGCAATAACCGGGCACTCTTTCTTAAGACCATGCCTCCTTTCTTACCCACGCTAGTGGGAAATCAATCACAAACTGTTCTTGCGACCATCCGGCCGCGAGTCGTCGTGGCCCTGTGGTCTTCACAAACACATAGGCAAACACATCCAAGGTCATTTTATTCCAGGCCGATTCCGTCAAGCGGGTTATCTAGCTCGCTTAACGGCGCCCCGTGGGCATGGGCCTGGGAATAAATCCAGATCTGCGGTGTTAGCACGCAGGAGACGGTGCCTTCATTGTGGGTTGGCGCCTCTCGATCTGCGGTTTATTGGAAACAACAGGAGGAAAATCATGAAAGTATCGGTACGAAATAGACTTGTTGTGCTCGCAGCGCTGATCGCTTCGTTTGCACTGCCAACAACGGCCTCCGCCGGCCAGGCCAAGGCCGAGTTATCGTCGTTCAATTCGGTGCCGGCGCTGGCCACGCCGGGCGAAGGCGTCGCTACCGCCAAGCTCAAACGCAGCGAGGGCCGTATCGAGTATCGGCTTTACTACTCTGGGATCGAAAGCGGCGTTCGCGCGTCACATATCCACTTCGGTAACGCCTGGGAGAACGGTGGCATTATCGCCTATCTTTGTACCAACCTCGGTGACGCACCGGCTCCCGACGTTCCCGCCTGCCCGCAGGCCTCGGGAACGGTGGAAGGCGTGATCGAGGCGGACGACGTCGTCGGCCCGGGCGGTGACAACATTCAACCGGGCGATTTCGCGACACTGTTGGACGCCATCGACGCGGGTGCGGTGTACGTCAACATCCACACCGAAGCTCATCCGAAAGGTGAGATCCGCGGCCAGCTCGACTAAACATCGCAACGGTCAGAAGGGCAAAAGGGGGCGGTGCGCGCGGTGGTACCGGTCAGAGCGCGACCACCTGCGAGCTCGCCGCCCGCCCGCCTGTTCGAACACGTAATAAACGTCCAGTGGTCCTGGCGAATGACGGCTCAAATCTTGTAATATATTTGTATGTAAGACTACAGATAAAAACGAGAAATGGGATTGGAGAACAATCACTGCTAATATCCGAATAAACTGTTCCTTGGCCTTCATTTTTGTTACCACTGTAATCGCACACCCACCCTCTAACCTGTCCTTTAGTAGAAGTAAAAAATCCGCTTAAAGCCCCACTAAAACTGGAGTTTACAATCTCAATGCATCAGAGATGTATACAGTGGCAGCGGAAAGGTGTTACGGTATCAGCCGTACAGTCAAATGTTGTGAGCTTTTTTGGTTATGGCAAAAATTAAACTGAACTTCGATGAATTGAGCCCACTTGAGCAGGAGTGGTTTCTTACGGAAACCCGGTGCGATAAATGTAATGAGGCCGATTTGGGGATTGTAGATCCGGTGTATTACAGAGAAGATGGCAAAGAATTCATTGAAGGAAAATGCAAAAAATGCGGCGCTGTGCAGATAACCGAGATTGTTGTCCAGAAGCTTAAGCAATAGAAGGCGAAGGAAGGGTTCTGGACACCCATGAAAGGTCATGCAGGGGCGCGCGGAAAGACGACATCGTTTGAGCCGTCGTTGTACTCCGCATCCTGACTATGAGTATCTCCCATCGCCTCATTCTTCTGTTAGTCGCATTTCCGTTCTCGGCAGCCCTCGCGTCGGGGGTGTACTTATTCCTCAGCGGCCGACTTGAGTATGATCTCCTGATTGCCGCCATTGTTTTTGTGCTCAGCGAGCTGCTTCTTGGCTACGCGGCGTCCAAGATTCCAGCCAGTGTGGGCAGGGAGGCCATACCCGGGCGGGAGGTGGAAGTCTTGTCCGATTTCGCAAAGCAACAATGTGGGTCGTATATCGGGTATGTCCAACTCGATGGAGAGAGATGGAGGGCGTGTATCAGAAGGGGAGAGGGAACGGTACCTCGTACGGGTAGCAGGGTGAGGGTGGAGAGCATTGATGGGCTGACGCTGTTGGTTTCCCGGGCATCCAATCCCCCCCATGCGGCCCCTGTGAGCGAACCGAACGAATAGAATCCGAAGTGGTTCCAGTCATGTAAAAACCTGTTTCCGGTATATGCAACTATCCAAACGGCCCTGGGCCTTCCCGGAGCCGCTTTTTTTGGGCCAGTGATAATAAGGGGCAATTGCCTGAAGCGCAGAGGAGGCCTGCCAAAAGAATATCTGATAATAAAAAAAGCGCACGTCCGGTGTTGGCGCAGAACCCGCGCTTCTCCTGGGAAAATTAATACAGCACCAGGCAACTAAGCGAAACAAAAAAACCGGCATCACACCGCCATCATCCCCGGAGAATGTATGCGGGTGATGCCGGGCCCATGGCGCATTAGCGCATCGCGACTGCGGAATACTTGAACAGGGCCCACGGAACCAGATACTGCTGGGCCAGGATATCGAACGGCTTGTCGTAATCCGATGAATCCTTATACCCCTGCAACGCATGTTTGTCGCTAACTAAGCGCTTGTGAAACGCCGCGGTCGCCTGACCGCTTTTCTCCGAAAGCAGGGCGGCCGCGATCTTTGCGCGCATGTCCGCCGGCAGATCCCTGCGCATCGTGAAACCTTGCTGGACGAAGGCGTCAAAGGACTCGTAAGCCAGGACCTGCCCCGCCGGGTCAGCCGATTTAATGTGCTTCATGCGTGAGACAGTAAACTCGCATTCATTGGTATTGTCGCGCACTGCTTTAACCATTTTGAGCCAGCCCTTCATTTCCTTGATATGCGGCTGATGCGCGGGATCCGGAAACTTGGTGTGCATCAACGATAAGGTACCGAAATTGGGCGGTGCGTGTAGACAGAAGGTCCTGCCGCTCAATCTGCTGGTGTCGGTGCCTTCGCGGTAAACCATAAACCATTCCGGTTTGAACGTCTTGCACTTACCGGCTGCCCTTTCCGTATCCGCGCAGGGGAAATCGATTCGCGCTATCGGCTCATGGTTGAGATAGCGGTTGCGCCAGGCATTAAAATGGGGGCCGTCGAACACAATGTCGTAGTCGCCCTGCTTGATGCCCTGTAAGTAACTTATCCAGTTGGTCTGATGCACGTATTCGATTTTCTTGCCCGTGACCCGGGACAAATAATCGGCAATTGCACCGTATTGTTTCATGCCATCCTCATAGGATTCCCGCGGCGGGGCACTGAACGTATACGTGCGTTCGGTCTGCGCCGGTGCCGGTGCCGAAGCAGAGGCATTGCTTTCTTGCTTATTACTACTGCTCGTTAAGTCCCTTATCTGGTCACAACCTCCCAAGAATGAAAGCCCTATTGATACAACAACATATAACCATTTCATGCTGAAACCTCCAGAGTCAGTTCGGTTTGAGCAATCCCGCTACACCCCATTACGAACACGATGGCGTTTTTCAACACCCGTGTGGGTAATTTGCGTCCAAAGTCCTTAGAAGAAATGGGCCTTTAATGTTGCCGAGCCCAGGCGATGTAGGGGACAACCAAGCCTTGTTGATTTTTCCTGGCCTTTAGGAGACAGCGTCCATCTGCAACAACTAACAATCGCTAATGATAGAGTATAGCAGTGAATCCTGAGTCTGCAGGTCAAGAATAAGGGATACAAGACCCTTTGACCCGCGAAATGGCGCGCCCCATCAGGCAAAAATGGGGACAGAGTCTAAACCTATCCGATAAATTTAGTCATGAAACTCCGCGGTCCATAAAAAACGATAAATCGTAAAAAGTGGGATGAAAAAACAATTGTGTCTAATATTAGAAAAAACTGTTCTTTTACCTTTGTTTGTACGAGCTCTGCCCGGCCTGTATCGTCGAGGTTCACCGAGCACGAGTGACAGCCGTAAGGCGATGAGGGTCGGTAAACCGGGTGTTATGCCTGGCATCGGCAGATCTGGTACATGTGATGTACTATATCGGCAATATGATATTGGCGCGGCCGCGAACTTCGATACGTGGCGAAAAAAATGGAGGCAGGTCATTACAAGCGAACCACCATACCGCTCCTATCAGATGAGCAAATACCTTAGCTATGCGGTGATGTATTCGGCGGTACTCTTAGGCATCAGCTCACTCGGCATATTTTCACTGTTTTTATTTGTCGGACCTTTGGGTCTTTTTGAACTGGGGTTGAGTGGTTCTGGAGTACTATGGTTCGATGCAGCCCTGTCTCTGGTGTTTTTCGTACAACACAGCCTGATGGTGAGACAATCGTTTCGACGGAAAACAGGAAAGTATATTCCATCTGAATTCGATAAGGCACTTTATGCCATAGCATCGGGTATTGTTTTGCTGTGTGTGGTAATGCTATGGCAAGAAAGCGCCTGGTACATTACGAAGATAACCGGGATATATAAATATCTGCTCAGGCTGCTTTATTTTCTATCCATAGCAGGAGTTCTATGGGCCAGCGTCGCTTTTCGCTTTTTTGATCCTTTCGGAAGGAAAAATATACTAAACCATTTGGAAAATAGGGAACCGGAGCAAACACCCTTTGTGGTGCAAGGCCCGTACAGGTTTGTCCGTCATCCGTTTTATTTTTTTGTGTTGTTAATGATCTGGGCGTATCCGGATCTTACGGTGGACAGATTATTGTTTAATTGTGCCTGGACCATTTGGATAGTTGTCGGAACCGTGCTCGAAGAACGGGACCTTACCCGGGAATTTGGCGAGCGGTATCGGGAATATCAGAACACAACCCCAATGTTAATTCCTTATCGGATCCCTATCAAACACGCAAGCAGCTAGGTCCAGGGTCCGGGCGCAGTTCGCCGGAAAAGTATCGTGGCGGTAGCCATATGCGTAAGCATCTAGTCGTGAATGACAGTATTCAAGTAGTGCGCCGGACCTGTGAATTTTGAACGCGGGGCTTTGGCGCGCATCAATGCGATGCGCTATCATCGAACCGATAACAGTAAAAAAAGGAGCCCTCTATGTTGCTGCCAAGAAAACTCGGATTGGTCACGCTCGCGGTCTGGCTGGTCCTGATCGGTCTGTCTGGGTTTATCAATCTGGGTGATCTACGAAAGATCCTGGATCTTCTGGCGATTGCCGCAGGCGTATTGATACTTCTATCCCGCTAGCGGGCACATGGAGAGCCGGATCGGACCGGACTTGCTTAGGTCGGTGGTATTGGTTCAGGCGTTTAACGTGATGGTGATATTCCGGTCCTTTGCCGCTGCCTTGCCTCAGATTCTGGTGTTATTGCTTTTTTGGGGGGGGGTTCGTTCGATTTGCTCGGCGGATGGAATCAAACGGATGCTGCATTCGGCGTGTTGATACTGCTGTTCGCTGTGGCCCCCTCATGACAGCAATACTGCATATCGTGGAAATTGTCAGATATCGCAGGCTTACCAGCCGTGGTAATAAGGCACAGTCCTTCTCGATGCCTGCTGTGGCTGTATTTCTTTTAGTTGAATCGCTAGCGACAGATCTTTTCATCTTGTCGCAAGTGAAGATGCATTAGCGAGAGTTTCACCAGGGCCTCGATCAGCGCCGGTTTATCCATAAGGGCTGTGGAAGGTTAAGCTATCTGCCTGGAAAAACCGGTAACCGTTTCTTAGCCCCCCTTCTTTTGCCGCCTCGCGCCGGGCTGGGCCTGTTGCGTGAAGGTCCGGAAGTTCAACCGGCGCAAGGCCTCCCATCTGTGCTTGAGTGTGAACCTGTTTAGCCCATGGTGCATCTTACCGCCTGTCGGCGGTTTTATGCCTTGGTGCTTGACAGGGTCCTGGCATCAACTATTTTTTAAGTATACTTTTTATAATGGAATAGTGGGAGGCTTTTGTTATGAAACCGATTAACCGATGCGCTGTTGCACTGGTCCTTCTCATCGTCGGTGGCTGCGGCGATAGCAGCGATAGCGATGAGGCTCCACTCGGTGGCGTAAGTGACCATGTGCCCTATCTGGTCGGTGCGCCGACTGTGACCTTTGTACCCAACGGTACAGACTACGACGTGACCGTCACGCTCGAGGCGGACGGCCCAACAGGGGTCATGGACGTATCTCTTTGGATTTTCGACGTCACTTTGGCGAATTCCGCTTCGCTTGACCTGACCAATACGCCAGGCACCAAGTTCTGGACCGCGACCACCAATCCGTTGATCCCGCTGCCCCCGGGCGAATATTATGTGGACGACATTGTGCTGAATGATGGCGATCCGTTTACGGCCGACCCGCTGCGGACCGGCTGGTACATCAGCGATCCTTTGTTTTCAGCAATCAATATTTCGTGGATGAGCGGGAGATGTCGGGTTTGACAATGCTATTTTATAATGCCGGGCTGTCCGGCATCCCTATCACCCAGTTTACCCTGCCATAGGGTGATGATAAAAGGCACGCGATTGGGGCCGAAGAGCAATTCCCATCAATGACAATGCGGGGAGTCAGGCGGGACGTATGCATGCATGATGCGGCATTAAGCCTCAGTGTTCGGGACAACTGTAAGCGCGCCATGTCACGTCTCAAATAGTCGCTGTGACCCATGAACCGGAAAGGGGCCGGCCTTGTAGACAGGCCCCTTTCCGGTTGGGCGCGGACTTGTGGCAGCTGACACCGCCGAGACTCAAAAACAGCCGCAGGCCCAATATGGTCGCGCCCCGGCGCGCGGTTCATTATGTGCACAAGCGACGAGGCGCTAAATCAGTAGTTTACTCTTGAAAGACGCCGGGGCAGTATAACGCCGCGCCTACTGCGTTTTATATGCTGCACGCATGAACGAAGCCCAAAGTGGAGACCCCGCAATCCATATTTGACCATTGGTTTGGCAGCAACCCCGACGACGCGGGTGTCGCAGCGCAGCGCTCGACGCTCTGGTGGTCCAAAGATGCCAGTGTTGACAAGGAGATTCGAAGCCGCTTCAGGAATTATGTGAAAGAGGCCGGCTCCGGCCGGCTCGACGGTTGGGCGGCCACGCCCCGCGGCCGACTGGCGCTCATTCTCCTGACCGACCAGTTTCCGAGAAGCATTTTTCGCGATACGCCGGAGGCCTATTCTTATGATTCGATGGCGCTGTCTTGGTGCCTGCAAGGTCTCGAGACCGGCGCCGACCGGCTGCTGCGGCCGATCGAGCGGGTGTTCTTTTACTTGCCTCTGGAGCATTCTGAGTCGCTCGCGCACCAGAATGAATCGGTGAGATTGTTTCGGGATCTGGCCCGGGGCGTTGGCCCGGACCACCGGACCGTGTTCGAGGGGTACGTGGATTACGCGACACGGCACCGGGACATCATCGCCCGGTTCGGGCGTTTCCCCCATAGGAATAGTACCCTTGGGCGGAAATCCACGCCCGAAGAGCACCTTTTTTTGGCAGAACCCGGATCATCGTTCTAGTCACCCTCGCCGGCGCCTGACAGCGCGCTGCCTAACCGATGACACCTGAGCAGGGCCTTGCCGCCACGGAAAGTCCCCTGGTGCGGCCGGTCTCGACATGACGCCATGTCCAGGGCAGGGGGGATCCGGCCGCCTCGCAGATTTTCAAGTCCCCGCCGTCAAAACCCGGCCGCCGCGGTTCCGGACCGATAGTGCAAATAACAATACTTTAGATTCAAGGAGTTATACCTTGCCGGCCGGCTGCAGAGCGCTGGATTGGCACCGCCACTTTATGGATTTTTTTGCCTGTTTTTGATCTGTGTCAATTGACTGATTAGTATATTAGAAGATAATAATATTATTAAGCCGTAAAAGTTTTCTTTGTGGTCGGCTGCTTTTCAAGATACCAGCACATGGGGGTAGATCATGGTTAAGACTATTTTGGGTTTTATCGCCGGCATCGCTTTGGTGATGGTGATTGCTATCAGTTTCGCGGGCAGCCTGATGATGAAGGAGCACGAGAGCCCTTTTGGGGTCGAGGAGACGGCCGCCCGCGTTCAGGCCAACATCCAGTCTCTTGAGGACCGCGGCTGGAAACTCTCGGCGCTGCGTGACCCCGCGCGGGCGGTCGCCGCGAGCGGCAGTAATGTGCTGCCGGTATTGCTGGTCGAGGCCTGCAGCACCAAGTACTCAGGGCCGCTGCTCAAGGACGACGAAACACGCATTTTATCCATCTTAATGCCCTGCACCATCACCGTCTACAAGAAGGATGACGGCAAGACCTACATCGGCACGATGAATGCCGGGTTGATGGGCAGGATGTTCGGCGCCAAGGTGGCTTCGATTATGGGCGAGGTCGCCAAAGATCAGGCCAAATTCGTCGAAATGGATCCGAAGAAACCGGCGCCGCTGTTGATCAAGACCGGCCCCGGTGGCGGCGGCGGTGGTGCAGGTGGTGACGCCGCTGGCTGCTGAAATAAAGCGCCTTGCATTACGCACCGCGCCCTGTCTGCGGTGACGCCCAGTTACAACTTCGGAGAACGAATGATGAACGCCACGAGACTTAAAATGGGATATGTCCTGTTCCTCGTCGGTGGGCTGTTGTTGTCGGTGCCCGGCTTCGCGACGGTTGAGAAATCCAGTACGTCAGCCGCCGCCCCGGCCGCCAGCATTGCACCGGCTGCAGCCCCGCAAAAAGCGGAACAGAAGAGCAAATCAACCGCTGATCACTCCAAATTCGAGGAGTTGAAGCGGAATTTCAGGAACGGTCCTGAGGTGACGAAGGCCTGCCTGAAGTGCCACACCGAGGCGGGCAAACAGGTCCAACATACCAAGCACTGGACCTGGGAATACGTCAACCCCGTCACCAAGCAGAAGCTTGGCAAAAAGCATGTTATCAATAACTTCTGCACGTCGGTGAAGACCAATCAGACCTTCTGCAGCGCCTGTCACGTCGGCTACGGTTGGAGCGACGACAGCTTCGATTTCAGCAAGGAGGCCAATGTCGATTGCCTGGCCTGTCACGACACCACCGGGAAGTACAAGAAGATCCCCGGGCTGTCGGGCCATCCCAACTACAAGACCATGGAGTGGCCGCCGCATTCGGGGAGATTCCGCGAGCCGACCGATCTCAAGAAGATCGCGCAGAATGTCGGCAAGACCAGCCGCGCGTCCTGCGGCGCCTGCCACTTCTACGGCGGTGGCGGTGACGCGGTCAAGCACGGCGACCTTGACAGCTCGTTGAAGACCCCGGAGCGCTATCTCGATGTGCACATGGACGCGGAGGGCCTGAACTTCAGCTGCGGGGAATGCCATCTCAGTGACGCGCACAAGGTGACGGGCAGTCGTTATGCCCCCACTGCGGCCGAAAAGAAAGGGGCGTTGCTGCGCGGAAAGGATGATGGGCGTAATCCCACCACCTGCCGTGCCTGTCATGGCGATGCGCCGCATACGGAGTACGCCAAGCTCAATGATCACACCGACAAGCTGGCGTGCCAGACCTGTCATATCCCGGAATTCGCCCGTGGGAGGCTGCCGACCAAAATGACCTGGGACTGGTCGACGGCCGGTCGCCTGGACGAAAAAGGCCACCGGATACAGGCCAAGAACAGCGGCGGTCAGGTGGCCTATGACAGCAAGAAGGGTGATTTCACCTATGAGCGCTACGTGAAGCCCGAGTATGTCTGGTTCAACGGGGATATCAAATACACCTTGTTTGGCGACAGGGTCGATGGCAGCGACAGGGTCAAGATCAACGAATTCATGGGCGGCCCGGACGATCCCAATTCCCGCATCTGGCCGGTCAAGGTCTTTCGCGGCAAACAGCCCTATGATGTCGAGAACAAGACCCTGGCCGTCTTTCATACGGCCGGCAAGGGCGATGCGGCGTTCTGGGGCAACTACAACTGGGACAAGGCCCTGAAGGTCGGCATGGCCTCGACGGCGGTCGCATTCAGCGGCAAGTATGACTTCGTGGAAACGGAAATGAGCTGGCCCATTACCCACATGGTCGCACCGAAAGAAGACGCGCTCAGCTGTGTCCAATGTCATAAGGAGAACGGCCGTCTGGAAGGTCTGAAGGGCATTTACATGCCCGGGAACAACAACTGGCCTATTATCGATTTTCTCGGCTACAGCGTCGCGCTGCTGGCGTTAATCGGTGTGTTGATTCACGGCGGTATCCGCTACCTCACGAGTCGGAAGGGGGGCTAAGCAAATGTCGGAAAGAATCTATATCTTCAAGCGCTTCGAGCGCTTCTGGCACTGGTCACAGGCCGCGCTCATCATGTTTCTGATGTTGACGGGTTTTGAGATCCACGGCAGCTACCGCCTCTTCGGGTTCGAGAACGCGGTGAGCTACCACACATTCGCGGCCTGGACGCTGGTCAGTCTGTGGGTGTTTGCCGTTTTCTGGCATTTCACCACCGGCGAGTGGAAGCAATACATACCCACGATGGAAAAGGTCGATGCCATGTTTAAGTACTATGTCACCGGCATCTTTACCAATGCGCCGCACCCGTTCCGGCAGACCACGCTGACCAAGCATAATCCCTTGCAGCGCCTGGCCTACCTGTTCGTGTTCGTGGTCGTCAATCCGGTGATCTGGTTCAGCGGTTGGGCCTACCTCTTCTACAACGAACTGTCGGTGGTCGGTCTGGGCGGCTTGCCGTTGTCGTGGATCGCGTTTTTCCACGTCGTCGGCGCCTTCATGATGCTGATCTTCTTCATCGCCCATGTGTATCTCGCCACCGCGGGCCACACGCCGACTGCGCATATCAAGGCAATGGTCACGGGGTGGGAAGAGGCGGATTGAGCGGTGGGGTGCGCGGCTGGTTCCCATCCTCGCGCCTGACAAACCACTGCCGCAACAGCGCGGGCCAGGCGGTTGTACGCCGTCTGGCCCGTAGCCTTTCTCTGCTCGGCTTTCTCGTGCTCATGCCGGCGGCCCATGCCATCGACCGGCAGCAGGCCGACGCGATCCCCCACGTCGGTCAAAAGGCACGCGAAAACTTTATTCAATACATCTATGCCGGACAGCACAAGGCCTTTGCCATCGCGCCGGGCGGCGCCTGGGCCTGGTCGTCGACGTCGGTGAGCCCGCAGGAGGCGGAGCGCGTCGCGCTCGAGCGGTGTCAGGCCAATACCGGGCAGCGCTGTGTGCTCTATGCCCTGAATGACGAGGTGGTTTTTGACCGGCAACAATGGCCCCGGCTGTGGGGGCCATATCTCAAA
Source organism: Acidiferrobacterales bacterium (assembly GCA_947258385.1). GTDB lineage: Bacteria > Pseudomonadota > Gammaproteobacteria > Acidiferrobacterales > SZUA-150 > CAMYII01. The sequence goes on along the minus strand of CAMYII010000101.1, from coordinate 11,861 downwards.
GCGGCCGAGGCGGCGGCCGCCCCGGCGGGGCTGGCGCGCGGTGCGCGTTTCCCCGATCTGGTATTCAGGGACATGAAAGGCAAGGTCCACAGCCTGCATGAGCTCAAGGGCAGGGTCACCGTGGTGCATTTCTGGGGGTCCTGGTGTCCGCCCTGCCTGCGGGAATTGCCGGTCTTACAGCGCTTCCAGTCCCGGCTCGAGCGGGAACTGGGTGACAAGGTGGCCATTATCATGCTGCAGGTCCGGGAGCCGTTCAGCGACTCGCTGGCCTGGGCACGGCAGCATCAGTTTGACGATCTGCCGCTGTACGATTCGGGTGTCCGAGGCGGCGATGATGCCGAACTGCGCGTGAAAAACGGGCCATCCCTTTCAGACCGGCAGATTGCCCGGGTCTTTCCAACCAGCTACATCCTGGACCGCAGTGGCATCGTCCTTTTCGTCCACCGCGGTCCCATCGCCGATTGGGACGAATACCTTCCCTTTCTACGGGATGCGGCACAGCACAGCGGGCGCTGAGCCCGCCGCGCCAGGCACCTTCCAAGCAGACCGGTCGAATCAATCAGCAAGTCTGGGCGTTGGTTGGCCGTATCGCCCGCGAGCAGTGCTTAAACGGAAAAATCCCGGATATATCTTGATTGTCTCAATTCTGACCCATCTCAGGCGTTCATTGCGTCTGTGGCGAGATTGGGCTATTTGCACGCCCAAAGGGCCGGACCGGGTGAATACGGACGAAGATCGGGTTGAAACCCCGGCGGAACGGAGGTTTACTATCACAGTGTCCAACAGCGGTTGCCCGCGCCTTGATGCAATAGAGATACCTACATGATCCGAATTTTTTGTTCAATCGCGTTAATTCTGCTGATTTGCCCCACACAGGCGGCTGCGGCAGGCTGGGATGATTATAAGCCTTACAGTATTGCGAGGATGAAGGCGGATCACGCGGGGGCCAATCAGGATATGGACTTTCATTTTACCCCGGGGCTACCGTTTCGGTCGACCGTGCGCTATCTCGGTAAAACGCGAGCTATACAAGCCGAGCGGCTCATTTTCATCGAGATGTGGGCGCAATCGCACCGCATGAGCTCGATCATTGTGGAGGCTTTCGAGAAAGAAATCCTGGTCAGAGAAGAGGACCAATCGTATTGGCTGCCTATACAAAACGTGTTGATCCCACACATAGAAAAGGAAGTCAAAGAAAACGCAAGCGTCACCCTGTTTCTTGTGTTTGCAGGGGCAATTAAGAATGATCAGGTATTCCTCGTTAATGAATTCAAGGCACGCTGAGCAGGCACATCACGCAGGGCTCCCGCGCAGACGTGCAACAGGCACGCGCGCCGCTGAGGGGGCGCTGGCCGAAATTCCACCCGACTCAAGACATCAAAGCGCCTTAACAGGGTAGCCGATATGGCGGCTTTAGATTCAACGGCCTCTCCGGCCATTGAGGAATATCCGAGAGAATTATCATGGCATGACTGGCAGGGCGCGTATATACCCGTATCATAAGGCAAGGGCTGGGAAGACGGTTTTCGTCAGGGCATCGAAGATCGATGCTGCGACCGGCGAGGTCTTTATCATTGCAGGTACGCGCGGGCCGGGCGGTAGAATCAACGTCTCAATATCTAGCCGCTGTAGCTGTATGCCTCGAGGGTCACCAATAGAGAATGCTTGAGCTGCTGCATCGACTGGCGGTAAGGCTGCGTCGGCTGAAGCCGGTCGCAATGGCTTTTTTTCTTGTGTTTTTGGCGATCGTCGCGGTAATGGTTTTCAATTTACCTTCCCGTGAAGATAATTTGCTTTTGGTGCCGTCCATCGTGGGAATGTTGTGGTCGCTGAGCGCTTATGCGTTATTGAGCACCTTTTATTATATTCCAAGAGTACCGAATGCCAGCGATCGACTTTTCCTACGATTAGCGCTCAGGATCAAAAGGTTCTGGTATTGGCTGCTAGGGATTTTATTTGTGAGCACGACTGCCGCATCAGTCATGGTTTCATTGAGATTGATAAAGATATGGTACCAAGAGTATATTGGCTAACAGAAAGTTTATCTGGAGCCGTTAATCACCGCGGTTGCCAGTCTTTATTGCCCGGTTATGCGTGGCGTCGTATATATGTGCTTAGGCATCTAACAGAGCGAAAGTCTCGCATCCAACATCTATCTTTCGCTGGGATATACCCAATATGGACGTAAAAGTGCTATTAACGGTATTTGCCGCCGTGTTCATCGCCGAGCTTGGCGACAAGACACAATTGGCAACGTTGCTTTTTGCCGCCGACAAGCAGGTCAGTAAGCTGACGGTATTTATCGGCGCCTCGCTCGCCCTTATTTTGGCTTCCGCCATCGGGGTGCTCGCCGGCGGCCTGATCTCCCAATATGTCAGTGAGCGGTATCTGCATTACATCGCCGGAATCGGGTTCATCGGGATCGGTGTCTGGACCCTGCTCAAGGCGTGATATATGCGGTAGAGCGCCTCCTGACGGCGCCACAGAAAAACGGACACGGGTCCTTATGCAACCGCCAGGCGACGCGGTAACGGGTTCTGGTCGTTTACACCAAAGAGAAACCCACCAATGAGTGATATAACGGTCGTAAATGCTGCAGAGGATATAAGCGCGTGCTATCCCGTGATGGCGCAGTTGCGGCCCCATGTCAATGAAAAAGATTTTCTGGAGCGCGTGCGCAAACAGATCAGTGAAGGATACCGCCTGGCCTGCCTTTATGACAATGGAGCCATTAAATCGGTCGCCGGTTTTAGAATTATCGAAAATCTCGCCATGGGCAGGCACCTCTACGTCGACGACCTCGTCACGGACGAAAACAGCCGTTCCAAGGGCTACGGCGCCGCTATGTTCGACTGGCTTGTCGATTACGCGAAGACACATTCGTGCGGCCAACTGCATCTCGATTCCGGTGTGCACCGGTTCGGTGCCCACAGGTTCTACTTGGGAAAACGAATGGATATCACGGGCTATCATTTTGCCTTGGCATTGGAATAATGCAAATTGACCGGCCATAGACAACCGGCCCCGGCCTGATGGTGTTTATTTATACCGCTATTATACTGGTCGTACGATGAAGCATACTCTGACAGCTACAATATTATTCATCTGTGCCGGTTGTAGCATGCACGATCCAATTAACACATATGGGTTGTTGCATAAAGAGACCACCGGTATCACGACATACATTCTTCATGACGGAAAGGAAATCCCGATTATGTTCTCGCCTGATTCAGAGCAGCAGGCCTTGAAGGCCTTGAGGGTACTGAAGTGGAATGTGTTTTTGCCTAATACAGACGGCAATAATCTATTTGTTACCGGTGAGCTCGGGAAGAACAAGAAATTTACACCGCATGGCGCGGGCAGGGCGACAATCGAGGAGTATTTCGGTTTCAAACTCCTAAAATGGCATCTCAAGACACCGTTTACAAGAGCTTACTGGAAGGACGGGGTTGAGGGACCTGGTGGTGTGATCTTGAAAGAGAAAAGACAGCATCTTGAGCCTGATGACGTTGGTGAGTTTAGCGGGAAGTCAATGATAGATCTGATCCAATTCGAAGAACGTTCATACAACAATGGGGCGAAGTAAAACTGTCGTAATCAGTTCAAATCCTATTTCTGCAGCCAGAAAAAATTCAGATAAGTCATCAGTCTCATATGCCGTTTTCACTGTTGAGCTCAATAATTCCGAATATCCGTGCAAGATTTTTTGCTAGTCACCGGCATCATTAAATTAATATATCTTTACTTGTGAGTAATGTTGCAGGACTAGGCTGTCCCGTAGCTCGGTTTCCAATGGCTTAGATCTATACCGGTATATGATTGAAGCCTCTCAATGTCTCCCCTGTATATCTCAAATAAACGATCCTTCAATTCCGCACTCACAGCCGGTTTTCTATTCTTGAAAACGATTGATAGTAGTCTGTCGTCGATTGCTGCAATAGTATCGGCGACGGCCTTGCCGATTGGGTTATCTTCCCTCATGAAAACGCGAGTACGGTCGGGATTATAGTAGTAGATAAACCGATTTCGTAGCGACAAAAATCTTAGACGAGGAATGTTATAATGAACTGCCTGAGGTCTTGCATTTATGGCTTTAGGAACATAGCGAGGGTCGATGTCAAGAAACGAATATATTGTTTGAACAGAACTCAGTCTATCTGCCAGAATATTCTCATGCAGAAGAATAAGAAGTTGCTTTCTTTCAAAGAAATATTGATATTGAACCAAGTATTTATAGTAGAAACCAAACTCGATGATTTCCCGAGAGCGCGTGTATTTGTCTTGATACGCTCCATCCAACAACTGTCTCATCCCTTTTTCAACGTTTCGAACAGGTATAAAGCCACCATTTATGTAGTGATGGTATGCGGAGATCGCTCGTTCGACCGGATTTCTCAAGACAGCAACCAGTTTTGCGTGAGGCAGGTGTGTTTGGATTCTGTAAGGGACTTCGGGTTTTCCGATATAACTTGGCCTTTTTATACCTACCCTTTTCTCTGTCCTTCCGTTTAATATCGTCTTTAACGACGAGATAGTGAGTTGTTCATAATCGGGGGACTCAAAGAATGGTGTTTCGCCTGAAGGCATATAGACCTCAGGGTGCTCAGCCAGGCAATGCTGGATGAACGTGGAAGCCGATTTTTGGGCCCCTATGATTACGAAATTCGGTAACATATGTATTCCTACTGCTTTTGTGGGCCAATCCCTCGATGGCACATCCTCCATCGACTGATGCTCATCCATTAGAATCTTATGCCGCGGAGCTTCCGAGTCATCGAACTGCCCGGCTCTTCATCGCCCAGACATTTCGTTAATGTTAGGATCAAGTGGCGGCGCTTTGTATCATCTTACTCGCTTCATTATCCGGTACGTCTGTGATTCTAACGGAGGCTATGTCGCTAAGCTTTAGTTCTCTTTGAATCCATCCCTTGGATTTTGTTCTTCCGTCCCCGATGCTTGATATACTAATCGCGGATAGGTGAATTCCTTTTGCATCATGCCACGTAAGCTCTAATTGGATCTGGTTGAGACTCTCAAGAAAGGCTGTGACCTCTGGTTTTCCGTTAACCGTTATCTCAAAGGCCAGATTCGGATAGAGTACCGGTAGTGGTGGTGTAGGTTTACCTTCAGATTTCCTTTCAAGCTCACGCAAGCGCCTCATCGTCTGAGTCGGATCTGAAACGTTGCGCCGCAGAACGTCCGAATACTCAGTGCTGCCTGTTATTGTAATCGCGAGTTCCTCTCCGACCTCTATATTTTCACTTATCCAGGTCAGGTACTCACATTCTGTAGGGCGATGAGAGATTACGCTCCCGACATGTAGATTTGGTGCGCCGGTATTTGCTCCCACCAGCGTTGCCATAAGAAACCGAACGTCTTCTCTGCCGGCAACACATCTGTCTTTACCACCAATTTGAACTGCAAGCGCCGTCATAAGTCGCTTGTTAACATGGTTACGCAACTGAATATGTTGAGAATCCAGATGTAGCTGTAAAATAATGGAGCCATGTTTGTTTTATATCACAGGGATATGAGTAGTAAAGCTTTGGTTTGACAGGGTTTCAAGAAGATCATCGACGTTGTGCAGCTGCGAATTTGTCTCGCCTTCGGCGAATTAAAAGGCTATTAGCGGGGTTCCGCCCCCGCACGACGGGCTACTTTCTTTGTTTGCGCAAAGAAAGTAGCCAACGCTCGCTAACTCGGACCCAAGCACTCAATTAAAAAACAATTGAGTGCTTGGGCTGCCTCGGCCAAGAGCTCGCGCTGATCCCGGTTTTTCTCCGGTACGCCGTACAGGAAGTACCAGTGCCGCGAGAGCGCAGGGATGCGCGGAAGCGGCCTCAGCGAGGACTGACGGGATGAACACAACACTCCCCTCATCGTTTCCCAGTCCGTAGACCGAATTTACGGGTACAGCTAAGAAACGTATTTTATTGTACCGGTCACATGGCGTTGCGGTGAACCTTAAACTCCGGCAGGTACGGGTGTTAATCCCGTTAGACGCCGCCGAGCAGCGGAGCAAGAAGCGGAGACCACGCGAGCTCTTGGCCGAGGCAAATGCGCCAATAGGCGCATTCCGAGTTAGCGAGCGCCGCTTCTTGCGAGCAGCGCAGGGCACCCCACACCAATCGAGAATCGATTGGTGTGGGGCAAGTCTCCGGGCGCGCTTTCTTTTCGTCCCTTTTCTTTGCGCGAACAAAGAAAAGGGACCCGTCGTACGGGCGCGGAACCCCGTTAGTAGCTTTTATTATCGCCGAAGGCGATCCAAAACTCAGCCGTTCAGAGCTCAACCAGACCTCAACCGATTCGTTATTTCTCAGAATCCTTCTTCTGCCACACATCCTCCATCGGCTCATCCTCATCCATCAGAATCTTGTGCCCCGGGCCTTCCAGGTCGTCGAACTGTCCGCTCTTCACCGCCCAGAAAAAGACCCAGATGATGATGCCGACCAGGACAACGGCAATCGGGATGAGCAGGTAAATCACTTCCATGTCTTAATCGTCGGGACTGCGTTGACGTCTGCCGAGCCGCATGGCGTTGGCCACGACCAGCAGTGAGCTCAAGGACATGCCGAGGGCCGCCATCCAGGGCCTTATATGACCGGCGGCGGCCAGCGGCAAAATGGTAAGGTTATAACCCGCCGCCCAGATAAGGTTCTGGCGTACGATGGCAAGCGTCTTGCGCGCGGTGTTGACGGCGGTGCCGAGGTGCGCCAATCGTTGCGACAGTAATATCATGTCGGCGTTGGCCGCCGCCAGCTGGGTGCCGCTGCCCATGGCGACGGAGACGTGGGCCGCGCGCAGCACGGGGGCATCATTGACGCCATCACCGACCATCGCCACCACCGCGCCACTGTGTTGCAACGCCTGCACGGACCGTAATTTGTCCTCGGGAGTCAGGGACCAGGCAACGTTATCGATACCGGCGGCGCTGGCGCTGCGCTGCGCGGCCTGGCGTTGGTCGCCCGTCAATAGCCACACCGTCTTGCCCTTGGCTTTCAATGCCTCGATTAAGGCCTTCGCGCCGGGTCGCAACTCGTCGCTAAGCGCGAAGGCGGCGAGCAGCGCTTCGCGCTCGGCGAATAGCACCACGGTATGTCCGCTGTGCTGCAGCTTTGCCAGGGTTATCGGCTCGGCCAGCAGGCCGGTCTGTGACTGAATAAAAAGAGGCGTACCAATATAATGTCTGTCGCCTTCGACCACGCCCATGAGGCCGCTACCGGGTGTGCTGATGATGTCGCTCGCGGTGGTCAGAGTGATGTGATCAGCGGCCTCCAACAGCGCCCGGGCGATCGGGTGCTCTGATTGGCGCTCAAGACTGGCGGCGCGTCGCAGGCATTCCTCGGCGCTCAGCTGGGAGAGCGGATGAATGGACGACACCTGCAGCCGGCCTTCGGTGAGCGTTCCGGTCTTGTCAAACACGAAATGCGTGGCGCGGGCCAGCGTCTCCAGGGTATGGCCGCGGGTGGTAAGTACGCCCAGCCGCGTCAACGTTCCCGTGGCGGCGGTGATGGCGGTGGGGGTCGCGAGTGACAGTGCGCAGGGACAGGTGGCGACCAGCACGGCAAGCGTGATCGGCAGCCAGCGGCCGGCGTCGTGCTGCCACCAGTAAAGCGCGACGGCGGCGGCCAGCAGCAGCACGGCGGCGACGAACCAGCCGGCGATGCGGTCGGCCAGACGGGCGAGGCGGGGTTTCTCGGTCTGGGCACGGTCCAGCAGGCGCAGCATGCTGGCGAGGAGGGTATCCGGACCGGTCTTCTCCACTTCCATGGTCAACGGGCTTTCGCGGTTAATGCTGCCCCCGGTCAGGGCCTGTCCCGGGCGTTTCACCAACGGCAGGCTCTCGCCCGTGAGCAGCGATTCATCGACACTGGAGGTGCCCCCGAGCACCCTGCCATCGGCCGGTACCGTGTCGCCGGGACGGATCAGCACGCGGTCGCCGGGGCACAGTTCCGCGGCCGGAATCAACTCCTCACGCTCCTCCCCGCCGGCCGCGATGAGGCGCGCGGCCATGGCCGGTGCCCGGTGCACCAGGTATTCCGAGGTCTCGGCCGCGCGCTTGCGTGCCGCCAGCTCGAAATAGCGGCTCGCGAGCAGGAAAAACACGAACATCACCACCGAATCGAAATAGACATGGCCCTGACCCTGCCACGTGGCCCAGGCGGAAGCACCGAAGGCAATGCCGATGCCGAGGGTGACGGGCACATCCATGCCGGTCTGCCAATGCCGGAGATCCCGCCAGGCCGCCCGGAAAAAGGGCTGTGCCGCGAACAGGACCACGGGCAGCGTCAGCCCCAGGCTGAGCCAGGAAAAGAAATGCCGAAAGGGACGTTCCATGCCGAACCAGTCGCCGCCGTAGAGCGCGACGGCCAGGATCATAACCTGCATGCCGAGCACACCGGCGACCCCGAGCCGCTGCAGGTAACCGCGCCGCTCCTGTTCCAGCAGTTGCTGTTGGCGGTCGGGGTCGTAAGGATGCGCGAGATAGCCGATGCGGCTGACGGCCCGCAGGACATCACTCAGGCGGATGCGGTTGTCGTCCCAGCGCACGCGCGCGCGGTGGGTCGCGTAGTTGATACTGACCGACAGCACCCCCGGCAGGGCCGCGAGGTGGCGCTCGTTGAGCCAGAGGCAGGCCGCGCAGGTGATCCCTTCGAGGATCAGCGAGGCCTCGCGAATGGTTTCCGTTTCGCTGCGGACGAAGCTTTTTTGCACCTCCGGGTTGTCGTAGATGGTTGTCTTGCGCAGAAAATCCGGGACCAGCTCGCGACCCGTCGGCGCGTGCCGGCTGCGGTGCTTGTAGAACTCCTCCAGGCCCGCATCGACAATGGTCTGCGCGACGGCCTGACAACCCCCGCAACACATCCGCCGCGGCCGGCCGTCGATGTCGACAATAAATTCAGCGCCTTGCGGATTGGGCAGGCCGCAGTGGAAACAGTGCGTCGGCGAGGCGTCGTCCTGGGCACTGGAATCTGTGACTGCTAAATACGGTGGGGCCGGCATGGGGCAATAGTAATCAGAACGCGGTTGTTGTGACAGGCATTTTACCAGGATGCGAAAAACCGGGTTTGCACCACCCCGGTGGATGCCGGCCTCGAACGCGGGCCGCTTTCTATCGGCCCATAATAAAGTCCACGGCTGGTCGAGCCGCATAGACTCGCGCAATGTGTGCTTATACGATATAATTGCCCGCGCGCTGGATTTATAATTATATAGATAATTCATACACTTACGCAAGCATTTCTGATATCCATGCGAAGAAAATGGTTAAGCGAAGCGCGGTAACACCCACTGGCAAGACCAACTAGGTCGGATGAGACAAGATATCTAAGGAGAGTTTGATTTATGTTGCTACAACATGTCTGGGGCCTGTTTGCGCACCCGGAAGAGGAGTGGAAGACCATCCACAAAGAGCGGTGTTCGATCGGGCGCTGTTATTGCACTCACGTGCTGTTGTTGGCGGCTATCCCGCCCCTGGCCGGTTTCATCGGGACCACGCAGATCGGCTGGTCGTTTCGTGTAGGCGAGGTAGTGAGGCTAACGCTCGCCAGCGCCGCGACCATCGCTGTCCTTTATTACATCACAGTGCTGGTGGCCGTGTTCACCATCGGCAAGCTCATCCATTGGATGGGTCAAACCTACGGCGCCGAGCAGGACCTGCCGCAAAGCATCGGGCTTGCGGCCTACACGGCGACGCCTTTGTTCTTGATCGGGATCATGGGACTGTATCCGGTGCTGTGGTTGAATTTCCTTCTCGGGTTACCGGCGCTGGCCTACACCGTGTATCTGCTCTACACCGGTGTGCCGATCATGATGGGGGTCTCCAAAGACAGGGGATTCCTGTTTTCCACCGCCGTGCTGGCCGTAGGGCTGGTGACCCTGGTCGCCGTGTTGGCAGCCACGGTAGCACTTTGGACCATGGGCATTGGCCCTGTTTTCACCAGTTAGTCTGCTGGAGCTCAGGCTGAGTCGTTAAACTTGGAAAGCTGACGGGGGGCGTATGGCCATTGAAGAAACCTACAATTACAAGGTTGTCCGGCAATTCGCGGTCGTGACCATTATCTGGGGCATTGTCGGAATGCTGGTAGGGGTCTTGATTGCGGCGCAGATGGCGTGGCCGGCGCTGAATTTCGATATCCCCTGGCTGACCTTCAGTCGCCTGCGCGCCCTGCATACCAATGCGGTGATCTTCGCCTTCGGTGGTTCGGCCTTGTTCGCCACGTCCTATTATGTCGTGCAACGCACCTGCCACACCCGTCTTTATTCGGCCCCATTGGCGGCATTCACCTTCTGGGGTTGGCAGCTGGTGATTATCTCGGCGGCCATCACGCTGCCCCTGGGTATCACCACCACCAAGGAGTATGCCGAACTGGAATGGCCGATCGATATTCTGATCACGCTGGTATGGGTGACCTACGCGGTCGTGTTTTTCGGCACCATCCTCAAACGCAAGACGCCCCATATCTATGTCGCTAACTGGTTCTTCGGCGGCTTTATTCTGACCGTCGCCGTGCTGCACGTCATCAACAGCGCCGCCCTGCCGGTAAGCTTGTTCAAGTCCTATTCGGTGTATGCCGGCGTCCAGGACGCGATGGTGCAGTGGTGGTATGGCCATAACGCGGTCGGCTTTTTCCTGACCGCCGGGTTTCTTGGGATTATGTACTACTTCGTGCCGAAGCAGGCCGAACGCCCCGTCTATTCCTACCGACTTTCGGTCGTGCACTTCTGGGCCCTGATCTTCACCTATATCTGGGCCGGTCCGCATCACCTGCATTACACGGCCCTGCCTGACTGGACCCAGTCGGTCGGCATGGTCTTCTCCCTGATCCTGCTGGCGCCGAGTTGGGGCGGTATGATCAACGGCATCATGACGCTCTCCGGGGCCTGGCAGAAGCTTCGTACCGATCCGGTACTGCGGTTTCTGATCGTCTCGGTGTCCTTTTACGGCATGTCCACCTTTGAGGGCCCGATGATGGCGATCAAGAGCGTCAACGCCCTTTCGCACTACACGGACTGGACCATTGGTCACGTCCACGCCGGCGCCCTCGGCTGGGTGGCGATGATTTCCATCGGCGCCATGTACTTCCTTATCCCACGGCTGTTCGGCCGCAAACTCTACAGCCTGCAACTCGTGGAAGTGCATTTCTGGACCGCGACCATTGGCGTGGCGCTTTATATCGTGTCGATGTGGGTGGCGGGTGTCCAGCAGGGACTCATGTGGGGCGCGGTCAACGATGATGGCACCTTGACGTACAGCTTTATTGAGAGTGTCGAGGCCATGCACCCGTATTACATTGTGCGCTTCCTGGGAGGTGCGCTGTTCCTGACTGGTATGGTGGTAATGGCCTATAACCTGTGGCGGACCATTGCCGGGGCCAAACCGGTCGTCGCTGCGATCCCGGCACCGGCGCACTGAGGAGTCGATGGTATGGCGAAGACTGCACACGACAAAGTTGAAACCAATCTGGGCTTGATGTTGATCCTGGTCGTCCTGGTCATCAGCATCGGGGGGCTCGTGGAAATCCTCCCGCTGTTTTTCCAGAAATCCACCACCGAGCCGGTGGAGGGATTGGAGCCTTACAGCGCATTGCGACTGGCGGGCCGGGATATCTATATTCGGGAGTCCTGCATGGTCTGCCATTCGCAGATGATCCGGCCGTTCCGTTCCGAGACCGAGCGCTACGGCCATTATTCTGTGGCCGGTGAGTTTGTCTACGACCGGCCGTTCCAGTGGGGTTCCAAGCGCACCGGGCCGGATCTGCACCGGGTGGGTGGACGTTACAGCGACGAGTGGCACCGGGCACACCTGATCAATCCGCGGGATGTGGTGCCGGAGTCGATCATGCCCGGTTACCCGTGGC
>CAMYII010000100.1 GCA_947258385.1 Acidiferrobacterales bacterium | reverse complement strand
ACCGCCGATGCCCGCTAGCTCAGCGGCCGCTCCGATGCCGGAGTTGCCGCCACCGATCACCGCCACCGGTTGCCCCTGGTAACGCGCCAGCTCATGCACCAGCCGATAAGACACACCGCGCCGCTGCAGGCGCTTCTCACCGGGCACATCGAGCCTGCGCCGATGCATGCCCGTGGCGACAATCACCGCGGGCGCACCGTAGTGGCAGCCGTTACTCGTTTGCAGCGCAAAACCGTCCGGCGTCTGGTCCACGCGCAGCACCTCGTCCAACCGGTGTTCGATGTACTTTTGGGTGAACAACTGGTCCCGGAACTTGCCAAGGAGCTCGGGACCACTTATCAGGTCATAGCCCATGTAATTCTTGATCCGACTGGTGTCCACCGCCTGCCCGCCCAGATCCCGGGTTAGCAGCAGCGCGTGGAGATGCTGGAGCGAGGCATAAACCGCGGCAGTCAGGCCCGCCGGGCCGCCGCCGATAATGACCAGGTCATAGCGTTGCCTCTCCCCTTTGCCGCTCAGGCGTGCAGCGGGATCCTGCTGGAAAAGCGCCTGACAACCCTCCGAGCAGAAGACATACTCCCGCCCTCCATACTGCGCGATCCAACGCCGGTCGTGGACCGCCATTCCGCACACCGGATCGAATTCGCCTACGTCATTCATGGCGCGCTCTATCCTCCATATCTGTTTTTCCACATCGGTATCGTGCGCTCTCTTTCACTCGATCCAACTGTGCACAAGACAAGAACGGACACCTCATCTCTCGACGTGCTCGTGAGTGAAGGTGCTTCAATCACCTGCGCATTGCACATTCGTGCGATGTAGTCACCGATAGGGCCGTTCATTCTCGCCCTCCTCAACACTGGAACGCTTTACAAGCTGCCGCCATTGTCCCATCCGTGGAAAAAACATCGGCACCCGCCGCTGATAGGCGCGGTATTCCTCGCCGAATTTTTCAATGACTTTCTTCTCTTCAGTGCGCGCCAGCAGGCCGTAGGCCAGCACGATGACGGGAAGCAGGCCCACCGAGAACAACGTCGGCCAGTGCACGACGCCCTCGCCGAACAGTCCGATGAACAGTCCCGTATATTGAGGATGCCGCACCAGACTATACAGGCCGGTGGTGGCCAGCCGGTTCTGCTGGTGCGCCCGGTAAAGCTCGCGCCAGCCCTGGATGAAAATGCCGATGCCAATGAACAGCAGGCCGTAGCCGAGCAGCATCGAGATCAGCATGCCGGTCTCGCCCATGCCAACAATCGATGACCAGAGGTTGGCATTGAGGTTGTAGCGATCCAGGCCGAAGAACCGCGCCAGCAGATAGATGGTCAGCGGAAAGCCATACATCTCCGCATACAGTGCGATGATGAAGGCCTGTACCACCCCCGCACTGGCCCATTCGCGCCAGGTTCTGGGGGCGAAGTATCGGTAAAACAGCCAAGAGGCCACCACGATCATGATCGCGGCGAGACCCCAGGCCCCGGAGTGTGCTATGCCTTCGTTCATGTTGTTCTCCTTATTAACGAGATGGTTTCAGCGACCTATCTCTGCCCGTGCTGGCGGTGACGCTTAAGGTACTTCTCGGGCTCCGTCTCGAACGCCTCCCAGCAACCGCCCGAACAGAAGTAAAAGGTCTTACCCTCGTAGTCCATGTCCGCGAGGGCGGTCAGGCGACTGACCTCCATGCCGCAACGCCTGCTTGATCGTCGCCTCGTCCGTCAAGGTCACGACCGGTGCCGTCATCACCTGTTCCGCCAGGAGTACCGAGGTACTGGTCGGCAACTGTTCGACAGCGCGATACGCCCGTGCCACCGATGGTTGGCGCGCATGCGGTTTCGATGCGCCGTCATCCCCTCTCTTCGATGGGGCGTTGTGCCGCGCTCGATTGGGTTTTCTTGACCACGCGTTCTTTAAACAGCTTCTCTAGCGGCATGCGCTCGTGACCGTTTAGGCCGTAGACTATAAATGTCACTGGCTATTCCTCTTTCCATCCGCCGGGAGGACGATAAGACATACAGATCGCGACGCGTCAGCGGCACCTGGCCTGCAACATCGCTGCTAACCGGAAAAAATGTCAGGATGGTAGCCTTCCGCTTTTAGCGCCTCGATGATTTTCATTGGCATATTGTGATGCTCATCAAAATCAACGACAAATTCATGCGGCGATTGACTGCTTATCTCCACATCCTTGACATGCTCTATCTCCATCAACATTTTTTTGATACGCGTTATGCTCTGCTCATCAAGATTTTCTTCAATATATAACTGGACTGTATTCATACAAACTCCTTAGCATAGCTTCCCAATATACAGGTACGTGCCGGAAACAAAGCGATCTTTGCATTGTTGCCAGCCTGATACGAAGCGCATCCCGGCAAATGAATGGTTCAGCGTGTCAGGTTCAACGTTCATATCACAACCCGATATTGATCGGTGGTTAATTTTTTCAATGTACATCACTCATACGACACCATACACAATCACAATCCAGATGACTGCACGCCTCGTCAGTGCGTAAGCTTTTTATCCTGCGGCTTGCCCAGGGATACAAGAGTGATTTAAAGAGCGTCGGGTTATACTGTTTGTGCAAAAAGTTTCTAACATCCTTATGTCGAGAGGCAGAACGCAGAAACCTTTTATAACCGTAATTGTTCAATAGACTGTATAGCGCCCGGTTCACGGTGGAGACTTTGAGCATGCTTCCGAACTGGCTCTGCCATAGTGCATCATAATCGGTCTCTTCCAGAATGCTCTTTGCTGCCAGTATCCCCGAGTGAATGGCGTGACGCATACCAAAACCCCATAATGTATCCTGGAAACCGGCCTGTTCACCCACCATGGGTCGTTTGCCGGCTCTGGCACTTATCGGGAGATAGAAGTTCCCGGCGCCGCCGTGGCTGACCGGGTTCTTCATCTCAAGACCAACCAGTTCTTCAAATCTCGAGACGGTTTTCTCCACAAACTGTTTTTCCTGTTTAAACCCGGAAAACATACAGCTTTTAACCGTGCCTTTACCGTTCCATATTAACAAGTAGGCATAACCACCGGGAGCCAGATTATTATCACAGATTACCCAATAGCCATTCGTCATATCCGTCTCGAAGTGATAACCGACCGCGATCGCATCTGCCGCCTTGGGTCCGGTGGCCAGTATCGCCGGATAGGCCAGTTGTTTGACCCGGCTGTTAAACCGTACTTCAACGCCAAGCTGTTGTGCCTGTTCCAGTAAGGCATGATCCAGTGATCCCGGATTCGGTCCGCGTTCCACCAGATAAAATATCGGGTCTGTACTGGAAATGGCTCTGGC
>CAMYII010000099.1 GCA_947258385.1 Acidiferrobacterales bacterium | reverse complement strand
CCTCCAACGACCACACACACCGTCAGAGGATAACCGGCCGCTCAGGTTGAGGGACACATTAACCTGGCGATTAGAGGACATATACCATTGGCGCTGACACCGTGGCCCGGGAGGGGGTGGGTAAGGCCATACCCTCCTCCAGCTCTTCCCGGAGAATCAGAAACCTGTCGTCAGCCTGGATCCCGAGCCTGACCTGTTGGCCCTGTACCTGCTGGGCAGGGATGCCCGAATGCCGCGGGCGCAGGGTGAGGCAGGAAGAGGCGAACGTCCAGTGAACGTTCGCCCAGCCGATTCTGCCTCACTTATCGCACTCGAGCTTGACCAGCGGGTCGCCTAAGAGCAGTCTTAGGTTCCTAACTGCGGTCGAATGGTTTACCCGTTATCCATTCTCATTTACGCTTTGCGACTGAACAGAATGGCAAAACTCGGCAGGCGAACCATGCTTTAATGTTCTCGGCTCACGCATAACAAAGCGGCAAACCAAGCAGCGGCGATCATCGCACAGCGCCTTCGTGCCATGAATATCGATATTTACCCAACAAGAGCAACTCAGGAGGAATTCGCATGATTATAACCCTACGCCCTGTGGTTGCGTTTGTCTGTGTTGTAGTGGTCTGTTTGGCCGGTAGTGGCGCTGCCCAAGCAGAAAGAGTACTCAAGGCGTCCCATCAATGGCCCGGTGGCAAAGGTGACATTCGTGATGAAATGGTGAACATTATCGCGCGTGACGTGAATGCTGCCAATCTTGGTATCAAGATCAAGGTCTACCCGGGCAAATCTCTGTACAAACCGCACGAACAGTGGGGCGCTATGGTTAGAGGTGATCTGGACGTCAGCGCGTTCCCGCTCGCTTATGCGAGCAGCCACCATCCAGAGTTTAACCTGACACTAATGCCCGGCTTAGTCAAGGATCACGATCATGCGCGTCGATTGAACAACTCTGAGGTCATGAAGCGGATCAAGGCTATCATAGACAATACAGAAGTCATCGTACTCGCCGATACCTGGCTGGCTGGAGGCTTGGTTTCAAAGAAGAAATGCATCTTGAACCCGCGCGACGTTAAAGGACAGAGTTTCCGCGGTGCCGGCAAAGCCTTCAATGAAATGTTGGCCGGTGCCAATGCATCGATAGTCACCATGTCCAGCTCCGAGATCTACTCGGCCCTGCAGATGGGGGTGTTGGACGGCGCCACTACCAGTTCACCTAGTCTGGTTTCGTACCGAATTTATGAACAAGTCACCTGTCTCACGGCGCCAGGCGAGAATGCGTTGTGGTTTATGTACGAACCCATCTTGATGTCCAAACGCACCTTTAACAGGCTCAACCCGCGGCAGCAGGACGCAATTCTCAAGGCGGCAAAGAAGGCAGAGGAGTTCGCCTACCAGGGGGCGAAGGAAGCCGACAAAAAATTGATCAAGGTGTATAAAGGTAACGGGGTGAAAGTGGTGACAATGTCTGCGAAGCAAGCCGCAAAATGGCGTGCGATCGCAGACCGAACCTCGTACAAAAACTTCGCCCAAGAAGTGAAAGGGGGCCAAGAGCTTCTTGATCTTGCTATGTCGGTCGAATAAGCGTTACAGTTTAAATTTGGGTAGATTTAGCAGTGATCAGAGTGAAAAGCGAAGCGTGCGGCTTATCAATGGGTGAGTGTAGACTTTAATAAAATAGCTTTCCTCTTTTTCATATATTCAGATGGCTGAAGAACAGGATATCGCAAGCACAAGGATTCGGCTCACACAGCGCCGCTATGTCAAGCTTGGCACGCTCCTATCCATTCTTGTGGCGATAGCTGGCGGCATGTACACGCTTGTGGATAGAGAATTCAAAATGCGCAATGAACTCGAAACGTTGCAGAAGAATTACGATTCGAGCCAGGAACAGTTACAGAATGTCCGGAGAGAACTTTCCCTAAAGACGAAAGCGCTGACACGCCTGGATCGTACAGTACCTATTCCCGACCAACCCGAGCGCGATTCCATCATCATTGATCCGCTCGACTATAATGAGGTCGAGCTTCAATGGATCGATCCTGTGCAACCAGAGGGAGCGGAGTATGAGATCGTCTTGCACAGCCCCTCCCGCAGCAGCATTCCCAAGCCTAAAGATGTTACTCCTCCCGCAAAAAACCGGGAGAAGGTTCACCGCGAGGGGCATGGCGTTTTTTTCTGGAAGATTGGAGATGTTACGAACAAGCGATGGAGCGACTATGCATCATTCTCCGTCTATCCATCCACTCTCGAGCGAGTGCGTGCAACGGAGCGCCTCGTTGTGGGGCGCACACGCAACTACGACCAATACGATAACGGCGTAGTGAGATTGGAAGATGAGCTTGTGGATCTTATTGCAAAATATCTTGAAAGGAAGTTCGACATCCTCGACGTGAAGGTTGATAGGCGAAAAATCGACTGGCGCAATCTTCTTGAAGCGGTTAAAAGCGGTGATGTTGACATCGCGCTGGCGAACATCACGAAATCGAAGCGCCGAGAACGAGATTATTTCCCGTTGAAATTCAGTGTCGGCTACCTGCCGAATCATCAGCTACTCGTTCATCGCAAGGGCGAGCGATACCCCGAGTTTCCGGACGGCCTGCGTGGGAAGGTCGTCGGTGCGCACGTCGGTTCCATCAATCTAAAGGCCGCCGGCGCGATCTCGAAGAAATACGGCTTCGTCGTGAATGATAAAGCGCCTTCGTACGCTCATAGCCTAAGAGCCTTGGAAAAGGGGGACATCGATTTTGCAATGATCGATGTAGTGGCCTACGCGGAGAGGAAAACTCGATTGACCAGAAATATTGAATGCTATGGTCCGTCGGGGCCCGAGTTCGATGAGATCCTAAGGGAATTCTATATGCGCGAACTCGAGCGGCCGGACGAAGAAATCGCGATTGCGGTACATGATCGTCACCCCGACACCGCTAAAATAACGCTACTGAAGCTCATCAATGAGATGCTGCAATCCCGAGAGGGACAATCGGAGATTGAGAGGCTGAAGAAGCTGCACTTCTCGCGACCTGAGGATCCATGTGAGGGCTGATGGTGACGTCATCTCGCCAGCCACAGTCCGGCATGTCTGCCGATAGTAGCAAGACATTCAACGTGTTTGTATACGGAACATTGATGTTTGAGGATATTGTACGGTCCCTTACTGACGTACAGCCTCCAACAACTCAAGCTACCTTGCACGACTACCGACGATGCATGATACAAGACCCCACTAGAGACGCCAAAGGGCCAACAATCATTTCCGACAAAGGAAGCTCGGTGGAGGGGAAAGTCCTGCTCGGGGCAGATCAACGGTTCATGGAGATCCTTGACCTTTTCACGCTGCAAGATGGAACCCAGATCGCTGTCGAGCTCTACAGAGCTACTGATGAAGTTCGGGAATTTCTCTCAGACGACGATTGGTCCGAATCGGAGTTTCGAGACAATTACCTAAACGTCTACCTTGAGGATAGGATCCCCGCACTACGGCGGAAATGGAAGGCAATGGGACTATTCCCGGCACAGGTAAGTTAAGATCTAATAGACGTGCCGCCCGGAGAACGTCCCGTTTGTAGTCGTCGAAGGTTTTACCGCTTGAGAACTGGCTAAGCCGTTCCGCAGCCTGCTTTATATCGTACAGGTACTTTTTGGTCTCAAGCCGCATAGAGCAAAGTCCGGCTCTGCTCGATCCCGCGGAGGAAATATGGATTCTTAATGGCAGATAGAACGACTAAGTCGACAGGCCGCTGAAACAGGCTGCTCAAATCTTCTAAAAGGCCAAAATACGCATCCGCATAGGCCACGGGCTCGAGGTCCTCAAACTCGACCAGAAAGTCGAGATCGCTTGCGTCCTGATCAAACGCCTGACCTGCGGCCGAGCCAAACAACTCGAAACGCCGGACATAATAGCGCTCACACAAGCGTTCCAATTCTGACCGGTTTATCTCGACTAATGGGTGCATCATCTTGGCTCCTAACACATTATTGTAGCCGAACCCCGCGACGATGTCGTCTAGAGCGGATCCGAGATCTAAGGGCTACTCGCCTCGGCAGCACAGGTCAACAAGCCAGTGGATGCTATTTAGCAAGCTGTTTATCCGCGTGCGGGCGGAGGAGGTCGGAGACGGTGAGGCCGAGGGCGTGGGCGAGTTTTTCGATGTTGTCGATGGAGATATTGGACTTTCCCTTTTTGCCGGCCACGGATGGGCCAATGCCGCGGGCGCAGGGATGCGCAGGAGCGGTGCGATCTGGCTGATGTAGGTGCGATGAAGGCCGGCTTCGAAGCCGAGGGTCTCTTGCGACCAGCGGCGGTGAAAGCGTAATAGCCGCAGGTTTTGGGCTAATATCTTTCGGGCCTCGCCGGCCATGACTAACTTGCGGCCTGGGAGGTGTTGGGTAAGGACCCGCTCTCCTCCAGCTCTTCCCGGAGAATCAGTAGCTTGTCGTGGGCCTGGATCCCGATCCTGACCTGTTGGCCGTGGATTTTCTGGACGACGATTTCGATGGGACCTTCCGCGAATAGCGCCCCCACCGGGGTTGTCAGCGGCAGGTCTGCCGCGGGCTGGATTTTGATGATTTGGCCGGGTTTTCGGGTGAGAATTAGCATAGTTTTCGCCTCTCCTTGTAGCGTGGAGCGAAAACTTAGCATACCTCCTATAAAACGTCTTTCTTTAGATCGTCTCTTTATAGAAAGTAGCTCAATATATTGCTTTTGCCTAGACTGGCGGCATGCCAAAAACCGCCAGAGAGATACTTGCCGGGCGCATCAAGGAATTGCGGGCCGAACGGGGCTGGTCCCAAGACGAGCTCGCGGCCGCCAGCGGCCTGCACCGGGCTTACGTTGGCATAATCGAAAGATGCGAAAAAAGCGTGACAATTGATACCATGGAGAAGATCGCGAAGGCTTTTAAGGTACCTATCGCGGAGTTACTTAAAGACTGAGCAGGAGAGTTTTCACGTACCTTGGCCCCTTGATCGCCTCATTCGTACTTCCCCATTTTCATCAAATCCTTAAAGCTATATTTTTGACCCCAAAAAGGGGCGATTAAGGCGAAAAAACGGCATGATGCGGGATGCTTTATTTTTCAGTTCAGTGGGTTAGCGTGGTGCGACCAAATTTCCAAATTGTATAATCACCACATGGACAAACAACAAGAAACCAATCGCGCCTGGTTACTGATCTTCAGCGCCTGGCTGATTGCCGCGGTCTCCACCCTGGGCAGCCTGTTTTTCAGCGAAGTGATGGAATTAACCCCCTGTGTATTGTGCTGGTATCAGCGCATATTCCTGTTTCCTCTCGCCATAATCCTGTTAATTGGCCTCTTCCCGCTGGATAAAAACGTAGTGAAATACGCCCTGCCCCTGGCCATCATCGGGCTGTTATTTACCGTGTACCATTGCCTGTTATTTTTTGGTGTCATCCCGGAGAATTTGCAACCCTGCAGCCAGGGCGTCTCCTGCACCGATGATAATATGGAACTGTTTGGATTTTTACCTATCCCATTACTTGCGCTGATTGCGTTTTTGATGATTATTATTTTGTTACTTAAAGCCAGGACTCGAACATGAAAAAGAATTACATCGTCATCATCGCCATTGCCGTAATGGGCCTGGTCTTCGCGTTGGCCGCTTATTTATACAATGCCCAACAGGTGGAAAACAAAAATCAACTGGCACAACAATATGCCGATGCGCTCATTCCCGCGCACGCCATCAAAAAAGGTGATCCCAACGCAAAAGTCACTATTGTGGAATTCCTGGACCCTGCCTGCCATACCTGCAAACAATTTCATCCGATCATCAAAGACCTGATGAAAAAATATCCTAATAAAATAAACTTTGTGGTTCGCTACGCACCGTTGCATCCTGGCTCAGACCAGATGGTAGCTATTCTTGAAGCCGCGAGAAAACAGGGACAATTCTGGAATGTGCTGGAACTTATGTTCGAGTCGCAACAATACTGGACTGTCAATCACGTGGCGAAACCGGAACTGTTCTGGGGCTTCCTCAAAGGATATGGATTTAATGTCGACCGCATCTCGCAAGACATGCGAGACCCGGCAATCGCGAAAATCATTCAACAAGACCTGGCAGACGGCCAACGACTCGGCGCCACTAAAACCCCAACGTTTTTTGTTAATGGCAAGCCGTTACCCAGTTTCGGGTATCAACAATTCATGGACCTGGTGCAAAGCGAACTGGCTGCCAATTATTGAAAAAGGGGTCAGACTTGAATTATTAGCAGAAAATAGGGTCAGAGTGAACCTCCCCAGTTTAACGGACACTTTAAATAAGAGACAATAGTCTCTCACAGGAGTGTCTCCATGACCAAGAAACGTAAGCCTTATCAGACCTA
>CAMYII010000098.1:24704-48764 GCA_947258385.1 Acidiferrobacterales bacterium | reverse complement strand
TGGTGGTCTCCTCCTGCTCTTGATAGAAAATTCACATTCCTATCATGGCGCATTGTGACGCCGTTATGTAGTGGGAGGAGACCATTTCATCAACCTACGAGGGAAAGGTAAATGGGACAGCAGTGGGCTGGAAGCTTTTTTTAGTCAATCCGTACCCAAGTCGAACTGCCCGGTACCGCCGGACCTTCCAACATATCAAACAGCATGCCACCTGCCGATTGAACATTGCTGGTAATCTTTGGCTATCGTGGCGTTCGTGCGAACGTGACGCCATGCCGGTTGAATGGCGAGCGCCGGTTTATTCGCATATGGCCAAGCAGGCCAACGTCGGTTCTTCCATTCCACCCACTGCTCGATGAAGTGTTTTTATCTCTTTGAGCGCTCGCGCTCGCCAGAAAAGATACTTAATGTACCCATACAAAAATTATGGTGTACCATTTCGCTCGGCATTAGTGTGTTGCGATAACTCAATGGAGGGTTCGTGTGCCGCCGACGTGCACACGCCGGTACGCAGTGAATACGCTGTTGCTTGCCGTCTTGGCTTCGCCACTGCCAATATTGATTTGTATCAATAAGGCAAGGTCTACCACGCGGCATGCTCAACGGCGCGATCCCGGGAAGAAATCCAAAGCTCCGTGATCAATTGTTGATCTAAATCAACGCCATGACCTTAACATCATGCGATATGTCGCTATACTAGAGAATAATAGAAAACCCTGATCACCACATCGCTCGGACCCAGTCGTTGGTCATGGATTTGGCCTACAATAGAATCGGAGGCTGTAATGAACATGGTCCAGTATCTTGCTTCGCGTGTCAGCGTGCTCTTAACAGCCAGTCTGCTGGCACTTTCCCTAACCGCTTGCACCAGCGACTACAGCGACGACCTGGCCGATCCGGAGGCGGCGAGCCTCGGTGACGCGCTGACCGTGCCCGTCACCTCGGCCACGGTCGACGATACCAGTAGCCCGCCGGCGGTGTACCCGGTGATAAACTTTTCTGTGACCGATCAGCGCGGCCGTCCCGTTGCCGGGGTGCCCATATCGAGGCTGCGGTTTACCATCGCCAAACTGGTGCCGGCCGAACCTTATGTGACCGGCACCGGCGAGCCCAGCTACTGGCAGAGCTATATCAACCAGATAGAGACCCCCGGGGGCGTTGGCCCCGGCACTCTGGATACCGTCCAGGCCACCTATGAGCGCAATACCGCGGGTCTGGTCGACCACGGCAACGGCAGCTACACCTACACCTTCGAAACCGATGTGGCGGGCGCGGTTGACCCGATTACGCTTAGCCTGATTGGCTATGATGAGACATTGACCCACCGCGTGGGCATCCAGCTCAGCGGTGGCGGCTACCCGGTCGGCAACGGTGCCTACACCTGGCGGCCCGACGGTGGGGCCATTGCCGAGACCCGTGACATCGTCAAGACCGAAACCTGCAACCAGTGCCACGGCAAGCTGGCCCTGCACGGCAGCGGCCGGGTCGAGATCAAGTACTGTGTGACCTGCCACAACCCCGGCACGACCGACGCCAACAGCACCAACACCGTCGACTTTACGGCCTTGATCCACAAGCTCCATCGCGGCGAGGACCTGCCGAGCGTCGTCGGCGGCGGCGAGTACGCCATCTGGGGATACAACGATAGCAAGCACGACTACTCGACCGTGATCTTCCCCCAGGACATCCGCAACTGCACCAGATGCCATGTCTCGGGTGCGGACACGCCGGAGGCCGGCAACTGGAAGGGGCGGCCCAGCAGCCAGGCCTGCGGCTCGTGCCATGATGACGTGGACTTTACCACCGGCACCAACCATCCCGCCGGTGCGCGACCCAATAGCGAATGCAAAGACTGCCACGACGACGCCGTAATCGCCATCGGCGACTCCCATGAAATCCCGGCGCAGGCGGCGGCGGCAACCTTCGCCTTCAACATCCTCGGCGTCACCAATACGGCGCCCGGGCAATTCCCCGCGATCACCTTCTCCGTCACCGATCCCACTAACGCGAATGCGGCCTATGACATCACGACTGATCCCGCGTTCACCACCGGCGGCGGTGTGAGCCGCCTGGCGATCGATCTCGGGTGGGATACCCGCGACTACAATAATACCGGCAGTGGATCGGCTCCCGGTAGTCCGATCTCCATCAACGCCCTCAGCGCTCCGACGGACAATCTCAATGGTACCTATACGGTTACCTCGACGGTCGCGATCCCGCTGACGGCGATGGGGACCGGGGTTGTCGCCATCGAAGGACACCCGGCGGCGGACTACGACGGCGACACGATTTTTACCGATCGCGTGCCGGTGAAGAACGTGGTGGGCTATTTTCCGATCACCGATACCAGCGCGGTTCCGCGCCGGCGGGTGGTGGACATCGCCAAGTGCAACCAGTGCCACGGGTCCTTGAGCCTGCACGGCAGCAACCGCACCGATGAGCCCCAGGTCTGCGTCATCTGTCACAACGCCAATAATACGGATATTAACCGTCGCCCGGCCACCGTGGACACCAGCCCGGCAGACGGTGTGTTCGACGATTTCACCGCCGTGGGCTCGGATGGCAAGCGCGAGGAGGCCATCGATTTCAAGACCATGATCCACGCGATCCATGCGGGGGAGGCCGCCGAGCACGGCTTCCGTGAACTAGGCATCGAGGTGTATGGGTACAGTGGCAACCCGATCGACTTCAGCCACGTGCGTTTCCCCGGCGTCCTGAGCAACTGCGAGACCTGTCATCTCCCGGGCACCTATACGCCGCCCCTGGGAGCGGGCGTGCTGGGCACCACCGTCCAAAGCGCCGACGGGACAGAGCCTGTTCAAGCTAACCGGGAAGCCGCGCTGGCGGACCCGGCCGACGACCTGAACATCTCGCCCACGGCGGCGGTCTGCGCCTCGTGTCACGACGGCGCCACGGCCCAGACCCACATGGTGGACAACGGGGCCTCGTTCGGCGTGACGCAGGCGCTGGTCAGCGCCGGCGGCGAGGCCTGCGGGGCCTGTCATGGCTCGAGCGGGATCTTGGGTGTCAAGCAGGTGCATGGGATCCGTTGATGAGCGTGCCGGCCATGTCAGTCGACCGGCATGGCCGGCTAAATAGTGAACCACGCGCGGAATAGGGGGCGAGAGACCAATGAACAAAAACCACCGGCCAATGTCTGGGTTCGTACTGGTGCTGGGCCTGTTGCTCTGCCTTCCCTGGGCCACGGGACTGGCGCAAACCCCGAGCGGCAAACCAACGGCCTACTCGGAGAAAGGGGCGGACAGCTGCCTGCAATGTCACAACGAGACGTCCAAGTTTCCGGTGCTGCCGATCTTCAAGACCAAGCACGCGCAGCCGGCGGATCAACGCACGCCGTTCGCGGGCCTGCAGTGCGAGGGCTGCCACGGGCCATATTCCGAGCATCCGAATATGCTCAAGTTCGGTCCCGGGTCCAAACTGACCGCGGAGAAGAAAAACCAGATCTGCCTGCAATGCCACGAGAGCGATAACAGGATGGGCTGGAAGGGGGGTCCGCACGAGAACTCGGACGTGGCCTGTGCGGACTGCCATCGCGTACACGTCGATCGTGATCCGGTCCTGACGGTGGCCGACCAGCCCGAAGTCTGCTTCAACTGCCATAAAAAGCAGCGCGCCGACAGCTACAAGGCCTCGGTGCATCCCATACGCTACGACAAGATGGCGTGCAGTGAATGTCACAACACGCACGGCTCGCTGACGACGGGTGTGCTGGTGAAGCCGACCCTCAACGAGACCTGTTACACCTGCCATGCAGAGAAACGCGGACCGTTCCTGTGGGAGCACGCGCCCGTGGCCGAGGATTGCTCGCTCTGTCACCGGCCGCACGGGTCCAACCATCCGGCATTACTGGTCAAGCGCCCGCCGCTGCTGTGCCAGCAGTGTCATTCGACGGGCCATGCTAGCATCCCTCACACCGGCGCCGGCCTGCCGGGCGGGAGCCCATCGGAGTTTTTGCTCGCCAAGGGCTGTCTCAACTGCCACTCGCAGGTCCACGGCTCGAACCATCCTTCGGGCGTGAAGCTCATGAGATAGTCCGGGCGATCCCAACCGGGAGCAGAGTGATATCAAACACGGCGATAACGGGGGCAGGACAATGAAGAATATAAGCAGGCACCTATTTTTTGTTGCATTATCCGCGCAGGTCTTTGTCGCGGCCGCCGCTGAACCGGATGCCGACACCTCGAATTGGAAATGCGAAGACTGCCCGTTCGAGACCGGGATCAACGGCGAAGTCGAGGCCGGCCTCGGCAATGTCTCCGATGATTCATTCAAGTTCGGCGATTACACCGGGCTCCACGAAGAAGGTGTCTATTTCATCGGCAATGCGGACATCCGTCACCGGGGTGAGAACGGCAGGTACTGGGATCTGTTCGCAGAGGACCTGGGGCTCGATTCGCGCGCTTTGAACGTGGAGGGCGGCCGACAGGGATCATACAAATGGTTCTTGGATTACAGCGAGCTGCCCAAGTACCTGCTCGATACCTCGCGCACACCCTTCCTGGGCGAGGGCGGCGATTCCTTGGCGTTACCCGGCGGCTGGGTGCCGGCCGCCACCACCGGCGGCATGACCGCGCTGCCCGGCAGCCTTAGGGAGGTGGATATTTTCCACGAAAGGACCAGGATCGGTCTCGGGTTTTCCCTCATACAGTCGCAACACTGGGAGTACAACGTCAAATACCGCCGTGAGACCAAGGAGGGCACAAAGACCATCGGCGGCTCGTTTGGGGGGACCGCGGCGATACTCCCCGAGCCGGTGGATTACGTCACCGATCAGCTGGATGCGATCGCTTCTTACAAAGGGTCCAAGTGGCAGGCGCAGTTCGCCTATTATGGGTCTTTTTTCAGTAACGACAATCCGGCATTGACCTGGCAGAATCCCTTTACCCCGCCGGCGGCCGGTGCCGATACCGGGCAGCTGGCCCTGCCGCCGGAGAATCAGTTTCACCAGATCAGCGCTACCGGCGCTTATCAATTCAGCCCGGCCACCCGCGCCACCGGCAGTCTTGCCATCGGCCGTATGGAGCAAGACGAGAGCTTTCTGCCCTACACGACCAATTCTCTCGTCGTTGTGGGCGCCTTGCCGGCGACGTCCCTTGATGGACAAGTGGACACCCTCAGCGCGAAGTTGGGGGTCACACACAAGCTGAGCGACAAGCTGAGGCTGGTCGCGGACTACCGGTACAACGAAAGGGATAACCAGACATCGTCGTTGACCTACGATCCGGTGCTGGCCGAGTCAGTTCTGTCCGGGCAGCGCCTAAATCTGCCCTACAGCTTCACCGAAAATAAAATCGATCTCAGGGCAGACTACCGCTTTGACAGGGACATGAAGCTGGTTGTGGGCTTTGATCACGATATCTACGAGCGCAGCTATCAAGAGGTCGAGGAGAACACCGAGCAAACGATCTGGGGCAAACTGACGTTCCGGCCGGGCGAGAACTGGGATGTTTGGGTTAAATATACCCTCGCAGACCGGGACGGCACCACCTACCAACCCGTGGGCCTGTTGACCCCTACCGAAAACCCGCTACTTAGAAAATACAATATGGCCGACCGGGAACGGGACCAGGCGTCGGTCTATGTAAGTTACACGCCTCACGAGCGCCTAGGCCTCGGGCTCAGCATCGACACCGCCTCCGATGACTATACCAATTCCGAGCTCGGACTGACCGAAAGCGAGGACGTCAGCTATACACTCGACGCAAGCCTGCTGCTGACGCAGACGGTGAGCGCCCATGCATTTCTGACACGGGAAGAGATCGACTCCAAGCAACTTGGAAGCCAGACCTTCTCCACGGCCGATTGGTCCGGGGAAGAGCAGGATACCATAGACACCTTTGGGGTCGGGGTGAAATTCGCGGCGATAAAGGACAAGCTCGATATCGGCGCCGATTATGTGTATGCCGAGTCGGTGGGCGAAATCGATGTTCTAACCGGCACACCGGCTGCGCCGTTTCCTGATCTGGTGACCAAGCTCGACAGTTTCAAGCTCTACGCCGACTATAAGGTAAAAAGCGATCTATCGGTGCGACTTGGCTATTATTACGAGAAATACGACACCGACGACTGGGCGCTCGACGGCGTGAATCCCGCCACAATTCCCAGCGTGTTGAGCCTTGGTGAGGAGGGCCCGTCGTATGACGTCGATGTAATTACGGCATCGGTGCGATACCGGTTTTAACCGTTTTGCCGCAAGACGGTCCACCGCCCGCGAGGTCGCGGTTGGAGTGTATGTGTTGAACAACCCCGGCTTGGTGACATCGCCCCCCATAGGGGGCCGCAGCCGGCCTTACCCCGCTTGGCCTTCTGGTCCCTGACGGTCCTTTAGCGAGCCGGTTGCGCGGGAGCGATGGCACGCGCCAGTCGCCTGCTCGGGTGGCCGATTGTGTTGCCCGGTGCCGTACAGGTTCTATCGCAGATGAGCCCCGATCGCGCTGACCCCTGAATTGGCGCCCCGCTCGCCGGCATGGCAGTATATCGCCATGCACCACGACGTCTTGCCGAAAGCCCCGCGCGGCATACGGGTCGCCGACGCAGCCTGGCCGGCGGTTCAGGCCGGGCTTCAAGCCGGGGTGACCGTCGTGCTTTCCGGCGGCGCTGCCGGTCAGCGGCGTGTCAGATTGCGCTCGGTATCGAGCCGCTAACATCGATGAATCGCCGCCAACATACGACCGAGATCGAAGCGACCCTGATCCTGATGCCGGATCAGGTCGAAGCCGTGTCGCGAGTCATAAGGGCGCTGACCTCGATCGCCGGGTATCGTTTGCGGCCCGGCAACACGCAGCGGATCCATGACCGTTATCTCGATACGGTCGACGCGGCGCTGCGCCACCAGGACCTGGCGCTACGCGTCAGGCGCGCGGATTCCGCTCGGCTGATCGCACTGAAGGGGAAATCCCGCCGAGTTGGTGCCGGCGAGGTTGAACGCCTGGAGCTCGAGCGCCCCTGGTCTTTGGACGCGCTGGCCGAAATCCTGCAGGCACTTGCGGACAATGGTATCGAGCTGAGACCCTCTGCCACGGGCTCAGCCGACGGCGAACCCGAGGCGGTGTTGGACAAAGCCGGTCTCGTGATCGTTCAGGCGCGTGACACGCAGAGAATGCTTCGCGACGTTTTCGCCCGGGACCAGGACGGGCACCGGCTCGTCGGCGAATTGGCGATAGACAAGTCGATTTACCACATCGGCGGCCGGGACGTACGCCATGATGAGATAGAGCTCGAAGGCAAGGTTCCCGACGCCTTTCCCGGCTTGAATGCCGTTGTTGAGGCGCTGCTGAAACGATTCGGGCCCGCAGTGCGGCGCTGGGAGCACAGCAAGCTCGCCACCGGGCACGCCATCGCGAATCTCCTGCAGCATGACGCGCCGCTGGTCCTCGACGGTTCAGGCCGGCTGCTACCCGATGCCTACACCGCGATCGACCGTTACCTCAAGCAGGCCGGCGGCACGCCGTTGCAATGACCTGACGGCGAGGGGCCCACGGGTCCGGGCCTTGTGTTTAGCCGGGTTTGCCACCAAATACAAAGAAGGTCTGATTAACTCGGAGGTTTCGAAATAAGTAACGCAACGGATCAATGCTGATAAGCTGTCGTTTTACTCGGCGTCAACACCGGGCAACCGGGGCTTTTGTGGCAGTGCAAGGTGACCTAAGGTTTTTCGAACAGTGAAAGGCACGACAGGATCGAGGCCGGTTTTCGGCGGCATTGATAAGTAATACAATAGCGGCATAGCGGCGTTATAATTGAATGGCATTTAACTTGAGCCAAAATGCAGGGTGGGCCAGCGTTTTTTGCCTAACGCACCAAGCGTTGCGTAGCAACACAACAGATTTTTGATGAGTGCCTAGCGGCACATCTGGTGGGTTACGGCACAAACTGCGTGCCTGACCCACCCTACATTGATGATGGAACCGCTTAAGTAAGTGCCATTCGCGTTATGATTGTCTATAACCTGAGCTGTGAGGCCGGTCACAAATTTGAAGGCTGGTTCCAGCGAGCGGACGACTATGCCAGGCAAAAAGCCGAGGGATCGCTTAGCTGTCCGGTGTGCGGTTCGAGCCGCGTCGAAAAGCGTCCCACGGCAAGTCACATCAATACCCGTTCCTCGCTGAGCGACAGGCAAAGCGCAATGGCCGCGACGCCGCCGAAGGCTGCCGCGGCCGCGATCCAAAAGCTTTATCGCTACATCGATCAGCACTATACCGATGTCGGTGCTGCATTCCCTGAAGAGGCGCGCAAGATGCATTACAGAGAGTGTGAAGAGCACAATATACGTGGCACGGCCACGCCCGATGAGGTCGGCGCTTTGTATGAAGAAGGGATTGAGGTGTTTTCGCTGCCGCCAAAACCGGTGGATAAGGAAAAGCTGAACTGAATCCCCGCCTGCGCCGGGTAGATCGATCGGCGCCATTCAAGTCCTCGCGAGATTCCGCCTTGAGTAGCCGGTTCCGACCCGCGTGACCGGCCGCGGCTTTCCTCCTGACCAATCGCGGCGACGACGCTCCCCTCTCAGCGGCCGGATCTGAGTGCACCGCTCATCAGTCGCCATCCTGCGCAGGTCAGCCGACGCAAGCCGCAGGATGCCTAAAGCTGGCCGGCGGTCGCCCGCGGCGGTCATAATACCGCAGAATGGGATTTTTCTCCGTATTTCCAGTTACTTAGACGCTGCCTCTGTTTCTCAAGACCGGAGTACACACTGCCGAGATAGCGACTATTATTTAAATCATCTGTCTGACTGTTGCATGAATGCGGTCCTTTGTTCTTCGTGCACCCGTTGCCACTACGGTGGTTCGTTCGGTCACTCGCGCAGCCCCGGGTTGCGCGGCGTGCCAGGCATTATTAATTGGAGTTTGAAGGTATGAACAAGACTATCGTTTGCGGGTTGATAGTATTCCTCGTCATTATTAGCGGTGCGGTCTGCGCGGACCAGAAAAGGGCCGGGACAGCGGCCCAGCAGAAGGAGTTCCAAAGCCTGGACGAGGAGGTCCAGACACTTAAAGAGGACGTTCTGAAGATCAACCACGAGCTCATGCTGCTCCAGGAGAAGCTGCTTTACCCCTCCAGTACGCAGGCGGCGGTATTTGTCTCGATCGAGCCGAATCCGAAGTTCAGCCTGGATTCGATAGAGTTGAGCCTAAACAAGAAAGTTGTTGGCAAGCATATCTATACCTATCGCGAGTTGCAGGCGTTGCAGCATGGCGGGGTACAGAGGTTGCATACAACCAATTTGACCACCGGTACACACCAACTGGCGGTAACCATAGCGGGCACTACCGGCGGTAGCGCAACCTTCAAGACCAATGTCGGTTTCTCGATGAAGAAGGATGCCGGCCCAAAACTGGTGGAACTGAAGGTGGTCAAGACCGGCAGCTCGAAACCATCCATTGTAATGAAAGCTTGGAAATAGCTGGCCATTCTCCATGGCGATAAGGGGCTACCGTTGCATTCCTTCCGTAACAAACCGCGACACGACAATGCCTTGCGCCGGCGGGAGCGCCCGTGGATACCCGGTTTGCGCGCCTTAACATTCAGCCTCATCACGGCCATGCTGTTATGCGGTTCCAGCCGGGTTGCCACCGCTGACCTTGGCATCAATGTCAAGGGTGACATACGTGATCTCTATTTCGGCGAGGCCCTGTATCACGCCTATCAGGACGATTACTTTTCGGCGATCGCGCGCTTTGATACCGAGTTGGCACAACATTACGCGCTGGACAATCCTGAGCAGGACACGTTGCGTTTCCATCGCGAGGAGTCAGAATTGCTAATCGGCGATCTGGAACTGTCATATCGCATGCACCGCAAAGTGGGTCGTGCCATGAAGCGTCTTTTGAGGGAAAGCGTTCATGAGTCGATCCGTGACCGCGCGGCCTACCGTCTCGCCCGCATCGCATTTCAGAAGGGTGCATATGAGAACGTCCTCGTGACCGTGGGAAACGTCAGCAAGAACGCGCCGAAGGATTTGAGGCAAAAAAGCGCCCTGCTGCAGGCACAGGCCCTCATCGCGCTTGACCGAAGCGAAGATGCCGTAGCGGTGCTCAAGCCATTGCGGGACCAAAAAGCGGTGGCGGGTTACGCCCCTTTTAATTTGGGTATTGCGCTCATCGAAAGCGGAAATCCCGTATCGGGGATCAAGCAGCTTGACGCGGTTGGCACCATGAAGCAGCCCAACCGGGAAATGAGCGCCCTTAGCGACAAGGCCAA
The DNA here is from genome assembly GCA_947258385.1 of Acidiferrobacterales bacterium. Classification (GTDB taxonomy): domain Bacteria; phylum Pseudomonadota; class Gammaproteobacteria; order Acidiferrobacterales; family SZUA-150; genus CAMYII01. The sequence goes on along the minus strand of CAMYII010000098.1, from coordinate 38,543 downwards.
CCTCGCCGTGGGCTATGCCTTGCTGAACGCCGAGCAGCCGAAACGGGCACGGCCCTATCTGGAGCGTGTGCGACTGGAAGGCCCATTCTCCAACAAGGCGCTTCTCTGGGTCGGTTGGACCGATGCGGCCCAGGGACGATACAAAAAGGCGCTGGTGCCATGGATGATGCTGCGCGAGCGGGACGTGACCGATATCGCCGTTCAGGAGGCGATGCTCGCCGCACCCTATGGCTTCGGCAAGATCGAGGCCTACGGGAGGGCGGCTGTGCTCTACGGCGAAGCCGTAGAGACCTTTGAGCATGAAATCGAGCGCCTCGACGCCTCCATAAAAAGTATTCGCGAAGGTAAATTTCTCGACGCCATGCTGCGCGAAGAGGCCGAACACCAGGACAGCTGGCTGTTAAGACTGCGCGAACTGCCCGATGCACCCGAGACACGTTATTTGTCGAAACTGATGGCGAGTCACGTATTTCACGAGTCATACAAGAATTACCGCGACCTGCACTTCCTGCGCGAAAACATCGACCAGTGGCTGGCCGTCATACCCGCCTATCACGATCTGTTACGTGTACGCAGACAATATTATGAGCCGCTGCTGCCAAAAATCGATCGAGAATTCAACAGACTGGACACGCAATTGGCGGGCCTGTTGACCCGGCGAGAGATGGCGGGCAGGCGGCTCAACACCTTAAAGCGCAAGAGAGAACCGATGGCATTGGCCACGAGCGCTGAGCGGCAGCTTCAACGAAGGCTCGATGGGATCGAAAAGAAAATCGCCCGTCTTAGAAAGCAGCCAGGCCTGCCCATGCTCAAGGAGAAGCATGAGCGGCTGAAAGGCATACTGTACTGGCAGATCAATACACAATATGAGCGACGGCTGTCGCTGGCGTATAAACACCTGAAGGAGCTGGATCAAGCCATTGTGACGACCCGGCAAAGCCACCGGGCGCTGGTGAAGGCAAAGGCGGAGGCGGCCCTAAGTTATAAGGGCTACGAGGGCACTCTGCGCGACATGCAGACACGTCTACAATATCTTAAAACAAAAATTTCCGGAGTGATTGCATATCAGGGGCAATTCATGCAGCGCATTGCAGTCAGCCAATTAACACGACGTCTGACGCGTCTGAAGCAGTATCGTACGAAGGCGCGTTTCGCGTTAGCCGAAAGCTATGACCGGGCAACGCGAACGAAAAAAGGTAAAACTAAATGATATATAGAGTGCTCGTGCCGGCCGGCATAGGCCTATCGCTACTGTTGACGGCATGCGCCTCGGGGGGCTCATGGCGCTCCTCTGGCAACATCGGCAGCCTCAAAGACAGGGCCATCGTCGTGGAGGAGGAAAAGATCAAGGGAGGGCTGGACAAGGCCATAGCGAGCTATGAACGCTTTCTTGAAACAACACCGGAAACGGAAATGACACCGGAGGCATTGCGTCGCCTGGCCGACCTCAAGGTCGAATCCGTCGACAGCATTTATGACCAGGATACCAAGCCGATCAGGGACAATAAGCCGGCCAGCGCGAAACTCACCTCGCCCATCGACAGCAAGAAGTCCGCGCCACCACTACGTAAGCAAAAGAAAGCACGTCAGGAGACGCTGGAATCGATTGAAAAACGTTCCGCTCAGTCCGCCGTGCCGGAGAAGGGGCCGAATAAGCTCACGTCTCTGCCGGGTGCCAATACAATGGAACAGAGGATCCTGCAGGATGACGCAAATTCCAGAGAGGCCATAAAGATCTACAAAAAATTATTGAGCAAGTATCCCAAATACGAGCGAAACGATGAAGTGTTGTATCAGATGGCACGGGCCTATAGTGTTCGCGGTGAGCAGGAAGCCTCGTTGAAGACATTGAACCGCCTGGTAAAGAAGTACCCCTACACGGGTATCATGGACGAGGTCCAGTTTCGCCGCGCGGAGATCTTTTTTGTCCGCGGGGACTATCGTTCGGCGGCGCGCGCCTACAAGGCGGTGATAAAGGTAGGCAGAGGTTCAAATTTTTACGATCAATCACTCTATAAACATGGTTGGTCTCTATTCAAACAGAGCCGTTACGACGAGGCGCTCAAGTCGTTCATTGGCCTGATCGATTACAAGGCGGTCGGAGGCCGGGCGGCCATCGAGGCCTTCGACACCATTGAACGCCAGCGTCTTGACGATACGCTGCGCGTCGTGAGCTTCAGTTTTTCCTACCTGGGCGGACCCACGGCGATTGCCGAGTACTTCAGACGTCATGGAAAGCGGCCTTACGAGGATATGATCTACGGTGATCTCGGCGAGCATTACCTGGGTAAGCGGCGGTATGCGGATGCGGCCGCGACCTTCTCAAAGTTTGTCGAGAAAAACCCGTTGCATGAGCAGGCACCGGTGTTCCAGATGCGCGTCATCTCGGTCTACGAAAAGGGCGGTTTCCCGAAGCTCGTCATCGAGGGCAAAGAGGAATTCGCGCGGATCTACGATCTCAACAGCGTTTACTGGAAAAGCCACGATATCAATAACGCCCCGCAGGTGCTGACTTTCATCAAGCAGAACCTGGTAGACCTGGCAAGCCACTATCACGCACTGTCACAAAAGAACAATGCCGGCGGTGAACACAAGAAGGCCATCAAGTGGTACCGGACGTTCCTGGCCTCGTTTCCCGATGACGCGAAGGCGCCGGGGCTGAATTTCCTGCTGGCAGAGATTTTGTTCGACAATCAGGAATTCGCGGCGGCCGCAGCGGAGTATGAAAAGACGGCCTATCGCTACCCGAAGCATGAAAAATCGGCTGAGGCTGGCTATGCGGCGATACTGGCGTACCGCGAGCAGGCCGGGCAGGCCGTTGAGCCCAAAAGGCCGGATATCATACGGCGTTCCATCGCGAGCTCGATGAAATTCGCGGACACCTTTCCCTCTCATCCGCAGGTCACGGCGGTCTTGAACCAGGCCGCGGTGGACATGTTCAAGCGGGGTGATTTCGCCCGTGCCCGCGAGGTCGCGCAACGGGTGCTCACCGAGCATCCAAAGTCCGATGGAAAGATAAAGCGTTCCGCCTGGATCATCGTAGCCCATTCATCCTTTGACCTTAACGAATTCCCGGTAGCCGAAAAGGCCTATGCGGAGGCAATCAAGCTGTCGGCCAGGAGCGCCGCTGATCGCAACGCGCTCGTGGATCGGCTCGCGGCCGCGGTGTACAAGCAAGGTGAACAGCGCCAGAAGGCCGGTGAGCTGAAGGGCGCAGTGGATCATTTCTTGCGCGTGGGCAAGCTCGCGCCCGAGTCCAAAATCAGGGCAACCGCCGAGTATGACGCGGCCGCCGCGTTGATGCGGTTGAAGAGCTGGCAGCAGGCATCGGGCGTGTTGGAGCAATTCCGCCAACGCTATCCGGGGCACGCAAGCCAGGCGGACGTGACCCAGAAGCTGGCCGTTGCCTACGAACAAAGCGGGGAACCGGTACTGGCGGCCGCAGAGTTCGAGCGCATCGAAAACACCACCTCGGATCCCGCGCTGCGCCGCGAAGCGAATATTCGCGCCGCCGAACTTTACAGGAAGGCGGATAAGCAGGGGAACGCGATCGCGGCGTTTGCGCGTTATGTCAAGCGGTATCCCCAACCCGTGGGAGAGGCAATCGAAGCCCGGCAGCACCTGGCGGATCTGTACAGGCAAGCCGGCAATCAGCAGAAACTCCACGTTGCGCTCCGTAATATCGTCAAGGCCGATAAGACGGCCGGACCCGCCAGAACGGACAGGACCCGTTATCTGGCGGCCATGGCGACGGTGGAATTGTCGGCGCCAATCATCGAGCGGTACCGTAAGATCCGCCTGACCATTCCCTTGAAGAAGAGCCTGGCGAAGAAGAAGAAGGCCATGACAAAAGCGCTGAAGGTCTACAGCGATATGGTTGATTACGGTGTCGCAGAGGTGACGGCGGCCGCGACCTATTATATCGCCGATATCTACTACGACTTTACCCGGGCGATACTGGAATCCGATCGCCCGAAAAAGCTCTCGGCATTGGAGCTGGAGCAATACGAGCTTTTGCTTGAGGAGCAGGCCTATCCCTTCGAGGAAAAGGCGATCAATATCCATAAGAAAAATCTGCAACTCATGGAGCAGGGCATCTATAACGACTGGGTAGGCAAGAGCATTGAGCAGCTCGGCAAGCTCATGCCGGCCCGTTACGCCAAAGTGGAGAGGAGCGAGGCCTATGTGGCATCGTTTCGTTGAGGTTTTCCAGGGCGCGCCGGGCGCGAAGCATCCTGTCTCTGGACCGGCAGTGCGGAGGGGCGGACCCCGCCGGACGGCCGGTACCAAGATTGTGGCCTGTATTGCCCTGGCCCTTGTTTTGCATGGCTGTGGTGGTATGGCGCGCCAACCGGACGGCGGTGATTTCAACGCCGCGCTTTCGCTGATGAAAAAGAAAGACTACCGGCAGGCGGTGAACGCCTTCAAGGCGGTGATCGCGGGAAATGACAAACATGCCGGTGCCTATATCAATCTCGGTATCGCTTACACCGAATTGGGTGAACGCGATGAAGCAAGGCAGGCATTGCTTGCCGCGATAGAGCGGAATCCGCGCAACGCGGTGGCTTATAACCAACTCGGTATTGTCTATCGCCAGAGCGGGCAATTCAAGAAAGCACGCCGGGCGTACGAGAAGAGTATTGGGAGGGAATCGAAGTACAGCAAGCCCTATTTGAATTTAGGGATATTGTGCGATATCTATCTGCAGGACATGAGGTGCGCGCTCGCAAACTACGAAAAATATCAGGCCCTGACCAAGGGCAAAGATGAGAAGGTTGCGTTGTGGATCAAGGATCTGAAACGACGGACTCGGTAATATTGTAGAGGTAATTGGCCATGAAGATAAACATTCTTGGACTGGCGGTACTGCAAGGGTTGTTGATACTAACGCCCGCTGTCGCCGAAGAGGTGGTCGAGATAGGGGGTATGTCGATTATCGGTAACCGCGAATTGCCGAAGTCGTTATATATTGTTCCCTGGAAGGATTCTGAGGTCGGTATCGAGACTGATCTTGACCAGGATCTCCTGGATGAGGGGCTTACCCCTGTCGATCCGGACGTATTCGCCAGACAACTCGATTATTACGAGTTAGGTCATAAGTAAGGTTATATAATTGATTGGTTTTTTCAGCTGAAGCGTATGTAAGAGGAGTCAACCATGGAGCCCATTTATACGATCGTTAGATTTTTTCAGACCGGTGGGGCGTTTATGTACCCGATCCTGGTGGTCTTGGCGCTCGGGATTGCCATCGCCATCGAGCGTTACCTGAAGGTCACGGCGGCGCGCCGCGAGAGCGTCAAGGTCTGGGAAGAAATCCGGCCGATGCTCGAGCATGGCCGGTTTGACGAGGCGTTGGCGTTTACCGAGGGTTCCGATACGCCGATCAGCAAGCTGATCAATTTGGGGCTCGGGCGTCTGGGCAGCGTGCGCCGGCGTGATGATATCGAAATCGCCATGGAAGAAGGCATGATGGAAATCATACCGCTGTTGGAAAAGCGCACCCCCTATCTGGCCTTGTTCGCCAACATCGCGACATTGCTGGGGTTGCTGGGCACTATCATGGGTCTGATCGAGGCCTTTACCGCGGTGTCGGCCGCGAACCCGGCGGAGAAGGCGGATCTGCTCTCCGCGAGTATCTCGGTCGCGATGAACACGACCGCGTTCGGTTTGATGGTGGGCATCCCGCTGTTGCTGCTGCACGCGGTGTTGTCCTCGAAGACCTCGGAAATCGTCGACAGCCTGGAGATGGCGTCGGTCAAAGTCCTGAACCTCATCGGCGAAGTCGGCAAGAGAGAGGGGGCAGGCAGTCATGCCTAGACGTCTGCGCCGCAGCGGACGAAAGGATCCCGCGGAGCTCAGCATTACCGCATTTTTGAACCTCATGGTCGTGCTTGTGCCGTTTCTCCTGATCACCGCCGTATTCTCGCAGATCACCATTCTTCAGCTGAATCTGCCGGCCCCAGCGGCATCCGATGGGGTGCAGAAAAAGGAACTGCGGGTCGAGGTGGTCATACGCGAAAACAGTATCGAGCTCGGCGACGGCACCCGGCTCGTCAAGCGCATGAATAACACGGAGGATGGCTATGACGTGCGGGAGCTGTCCAAGCTGCTGCTGGCGATAAAGGCCAATCACCCGGAGAAAAAAGACGCAACAATTCTGCTGGAGCCGGATATTGAATACGATGTGCTCGTGAAGATGATGGATGCGGTCGGCAGCGCGGAGGTGTTTCAGGCCGGAGCCGTCGAAAGGGTCGAATTGTTCCCGCTGATCTCGATCGGGGATGCACCGATCGAGCAAAAAAAGAAGGCAAAGCGCAAGGGGTGATGTCGAGATGAGGGATACACGCCGAATGAAGCGAATGAGCCGCGTGGAGCAGCGGGCCCGGCGAGTACCTAAGTTCAATCTCGTCTCGTTGATGGACATCTTCACGATCCTGGTGTTTTTCCTCCTGGTGAATTCGTCGAATACCGAGCAGTTGCCGAACACCCAGAGCCTGAAGCTGCCGGAATCGGTTGCGACCGAGAAGCCGGAAGAAACCGCTGTTGTCATGGTGACCGACACGGACATTCTGGTTCAGGGCAGGGCGGTGGCGACCATCGAAGAGGTGATGGCGGATGAGTCGCTCACGATCCCGGCGGTACGTGAGGAGCTCGGCAGAATCTCCGAGCGGATCATCGGAATCAGCACGAAGACGATTGCGTCAAAGAAAGAAGTCACGATTATGGGAGACCGGAAAATTCCCTTTAAGCTGCTCAAGAAGATCATGACTTCCTGCACGTTTGCCGGCTATGACACCATATTTCTGGCCGTCATTCAGAAGGCGTCCCAGTTCAAAGAGGAGTGAGCGGACCGTTGTCGGCACGTGAAGAAAAACTCGTTCAGGAGCTCGAGCAGGCAAGAGAGCAGCTTCAGGCGGCTGACCGCCTGGCACATGAGCGTGAGGCGGACCTGCGAGCGCACGAGACCGGGCTGCCGAGAATCGAGGTCCTGGGCGACCTCACAAAGGCGCTTGACAGACTGAAGGAGGTCGGTGGGCAGTGTCCGCTCTATGGCGATGAGATCGATCAGGAGTCCTATGCCGATGCGCTGGGGCGGGCCAAGAGCGAGATCGATCAGTATAACGAGGGCCTGCCGGCCTTTGAGAAAGCGCTGGACGATGCCAGGCGGCAGGTCAGGAAAGCGATTGAGCGTGTTGATTCACTTACGCTTAAGCTTGAGAATGAACGGCAGAAACGTCGCCGGGATGCGTTGGAGGCCTATCGGCGTCAGGTAGCTGCAGAAGGTTTTAAAGCGCGCGAGGGCGAACAGTACCTCCGTTCCATGGCCGTGCCGTGGGGAGGCGTCGGACCCGATGATCGGCGCATGCGGCGCCTTACCCTTCTCGTCGGTCTGTGGACGCTGCTGCTGGCCATCGGCGTCACCAACGTCATCGTTCCGGAACTCGAGCGCGCGGAACAGGTTAAGTTGCCGCCCAGGTTGGCAAAGTTGTTGATCGAGCAGGAGAAGGTGCCACCGCCGAAGCCCAAGCCAAAAGTTGAAGAAAGAAAAGCTGAAGAAAAAAAGCTCAAACCACGTAAAGAGGCCCCGAAGCCGACGACGAAAAAACAGCGCCTGGCGCGCGAAAAGGCACAGCGGTCAGGACTGTTGGCAATGAGCGACGCCTTTGACGATCTGAAGGATACGGCGATCGAGGATAAACTTGGGACCCAGGCCAAGCTCACTAACCGGGGGCAGCGCGCCGCGGCGGCCACGCGCTCGATCATCACGTCCAATGTTGCGGCCAGCAGCGGCGGTATCCAGACATCGAGTCTCAGCCGTGGCGTCGGAGGCAGCCTGGGGAGCCGGCAATCCACCCAGGTGACGAGCGAGCTTGCCGAGCAGGTGGCGGCCAGCGCGGATCGCAGGCTCACCCGCTCCGGTAAGGCATCGCGCACGGATGAAGAAATACAGATTGTATTCGACCGTAACAAGAGTGCCCTTTACCGCCTGTACAACCGCGCGTTGCGCGAGGACCCGACGTTGCAGGGCAAGGTCGTCCTAAAGCTCACCATCGCGCCATCCGGCCAGGTGACGATGTGCACTGTCCTTTCCAGCAGCATGAAGGCCCCGGCGCTGGAGCGCAAGATCGCCCAGCGCGTGAAATTCTTTAATTTCGGCGCCAAGGACGTTGACGCGGTAACGATCACCTATCCTATCGATTTCCTGCCCGCTTGAGGCGGGTGCGCCCCCCGGCATGGACCTGCCGGTTCCCGTCAGGGGTTGCGCCGGTCCGGCACCCCCGCATCGCCTCTCCGCGGCAAAATTGCGGCCTTTTCCGGTGTTTTTTCGTCTCTGCCCATGGCGCGTTTTTTGCACTTTTTTTGAGGAAAAGGGGTGGGAACGGAAATGGGCGGTGGGCGTTCCACACGTCAGTTCCGGTGGTGCGTCTGTCCAAAAGGCCCGTCGGGCCCGCAACGAACTGAATTATCCGGGGGAATTCCCGGACAAAGCGCTATTTAACGCGGATAAGCGGCGATTTGCGATCCAACGCAGCGCTCCAGGAATGCTAAAAAACAGGGTGTTGGTGGCCTCACAAAACGGCCGCCGTGGAGCGCCTATACTTATATATATAACAACGAGCCGGGTGTATCGCGGAGTTGCGGGCATGGAGGGCGTTGTATAGCCGAAAACTGAGAGCGAAAGAGTCTTCTATGCGTTTGTGTGGCGAAACGCTATGCTGCAACAATAGGGCGGCCAGACTTCTGTCTGGCTGCCTTTTGTTGTTTTTTACCGCTAGTGTCCAGGCCGCGCCCACCACATCGACCTCCAGTGGCTTCAGCGCCGCCGGCGGCCAACCCCGGACTTATATGGATATCGGCGGGGTGTGGGACGGCACCGCCGATGTATCCCTGAGCGGCAACGGCGATGTTTTTACCACCCGTCTCAGCAACATCATCCCGCTCATCCCGGCGACGCCGGATCTCGCCACCGATCTTAGTCTCACCATTACCCTGCAGCCGGGTTTCAGCTATCAGCCCGGTACCGCCAGCGTTTCTCTTAACGGCGCCGGCTGTGGTGCGGTTCCGACCCTGACCGAGACCTCAACCGTCAGTCCCTTGCGGTTTGATTTCGGACCTGGTCAATACGATCTGCCGCCGGACTGCGAAATCAGTGTGAGCTACGAACTGGTGGCCGGTGTCGCCACGACGCCCGGGCCCAAACTGGTCATCAGTCAGTGGAACTACAGTAACGGCGGCCCGGACATCCACAACCAGCAAATCGATGTCCTCCCGGGCCAGAGCGTGCTCTCCTTCGATGAATTGACGCAGACCGCCACCGTCAATTCCGCTATCGATTTCGAGATCACCGTCAACAACTCCGGCACCGGCGGGCTGTTTGATGTTGCTATCGATCAGTCCTCCATTAACAACAACCCGGCCGTCGGTCTGCAGCTCATCCTGCCGCTGGTGGAGCTGGCCCCCTTGGATCCCCTCAGGGTGCCGACCACGAACCCCGCCGGAGACGTGATTACGATCCCGTACCTCGCGCCCGGTGAATCATTCATCATCCGTGCCGACGCCACGGTCACGGACTGCGCCAACATCAACAATACCGCGGTCACCACCAACCGGGTACCGCCGCCACCGGGCCCGCTCACTGCCGAGGTGTTGCTGGACCTGACAGTACCGCTGATCGATTACACCACCATCAGCGGCAACTTGAGCTATACCGGTCCCACCACGTTCACCATGACCGTGAGCAACAACGGACTGGGTCCGGCGGCGAATGTGGTGATCAACACCAATCTCTTTACGCCCGGTGGGCCGGCGGTGGACTTTGTGAGCGTCGGAGCCGGCTGGAGTCACGACGGTAACGGCAATTTCACCTTGACGGCGGATCTGGGCGAAGGCCCCGGCGTGCTGCCCAATAGCAGCAGTGTGGATCTGGTCATCACCATGCAGCCCACCGACGTGTGTACCAGCGGCGGCGGGGGCACCGTCGAGTACGAGCCGAGCTATACCAACTCCTGCGGCACGCCCTACAACACGCCGACCAAGTTCAGCAACATCGTCGATCCGCCCGAGACACCGACAATGTCGACGGCCAAGACCGCCTCGGTTGGGCAGCTGATCATCGGCTCGGGCGATGCAGGTTCTTATAGCGTCGATTTCACCGCCGCTAATACCAATCTCATCGCCGATGGCGGATTTGTCGTCAACGACATTCTGCCGGGAAGTCTGGTCAACCCCGTGGTCACGGCGCCCGCCGGCACGACGGCAAGCTGCGCCGGGGGCCCCGCCTTCACCGGCTCGCAGGCGTGCAGCCCGGGTGACCTGGTCTCCTGGAGTGTCCCCAATCCCGGCGCCGGTAACGTCGCCGAAACCTTGGGCATAAGCTTTGACGCGCCGACCGATGCCTGCCTCGGTGGCAGCACATTGACCAATACGGCTACCGCCAATGACGCCGCCAGCACGTCGAGCTGTGCGGTTTCCGGTGGCAGCGCAAGTGCCGGCATTCTGCTGTCGAACGTGCCTGATCCGCAGTCCGGCTTTAACCCGTTTTCCTACAGCACCGCGGGCGGACCGTTTGAGACCGGTCAGCCCGATGACGGCAACTGTAGCCAGGTAACGGGTGAAGGGGAATGTATTCCCTACACCGCCTCGTTCCGTTTCCCCGCGGCCTATCCCGGACTTTGGGTGGACGGGATCGCTAACACCACCTACACCGACAACTTCGGCGGACTTGCGACCCAGGAGCTCGTGCCGGGGACCTTGACCATCGACGCGCGTCAGGGCGCGTCTTCCGTCACCGGCGGCCCGGTGGCGGTCCCGGCCGCTTCGATCGTCAGCACCACCGGCACCCTGATCGTCGACCTCGGTTTTCTCAATGGGCCGGGGTTTTACAACGATAACAACCTTGCCGACAGCGTCGAGGAGCGCGAGATCATCCTACGCTATTCGACCACGGTGCCCGACAGCGCGCTGGGGGGCGCGGTCACTTTAGGCATCGGCTCAACGGCCCAGCTGCTGGTCAAGGACGGCGCCGGTGGTTCCGGGGCGTGTCAGAACCAACTGCCCGACCCGGATGACGTGCTTTTCACCATCCCGACGAATTATCAGCTGGAGCGTGCGCAGGCGAACGTGACGCTCGCCATCGGCGGCAACCCGAGCTCGGTGGATGTGTGTCAGGTATTGCCGGTGACGCTGAATGCGACCAACGCCAACAGCTCCCAGGCCTCGGATTTCCTGACCCAGCTGCTCACCACCGGCAGCGATTACCGTTTTGCCACTCCGCCGGCGCCGACCTTCGGCGGCCAGTTCGCCGGGCCCGGGGTCATTACCGAAGATCTCCTCGCGGGGGCCGGTCCGATTTTCGAATTTACCGATCGCGCGCTGGAGCTCACCAGCGGCAGTATCGATCTGGAAGTTGAGGTTTCCCCGGGCGCTGCTGTGGGTTTCGGTGCCGGTACGCCGCTGACCGCCGCCTTTGACTTTGACGACAATGAAACCACACTGAGCCCCCCGATCGGCGGCAGTCCCACGCCGGGACGCGCCTTTAGCGGCAACGCCAGTTGGACACCCCTCGAGGTCAGGCGCGGCGACCTTTCGCTGCAGACCACGCCGCAGTCGGTCACTGTCACCGGCAGCAGCGTGAGCTGGGAGATCTTTGTCACCAACGGCGGTAACGGCGCCGCTTATAACGTCAGCATCCAAAACGATATTCCGGCCGAGCTGGGTGTGAATGTCGCCGCCACCAACGCCGCCAACGGCACCTGCAGCGGCAATCCGATCATCGCCACCGCCACCGGGCAGACCATGACCTGGGTACTGGATCAGGTCAACCCGGGGGACACCTGTGAGATCACCGTGGTGGCCGACGTGCTGCCGAGCACGGGCTGCTCCATCCCCAATGGCAGCAGCGTGATCACCGGCGCCTGGGGCTGCGGTTCACCTTTCACCCCCGTGCAGCAAGGCGCGCCGGGGAACCCGTTATACGACGACTCTCCCGACTTTGTCTTCGCCCAACCGCAGCTGTTGGTCCGCCACGAGAGCGGCTCGTTCTGTGACCTGTGCGATAACACCGGCGAGGTCACCCTGCTGGTGCGCAACGTGGGCGGTACGCGGCTGAACAACGTCGAGGTCACTGAAGATCTCAATACCGCCGGCTCCGGTCTCGCGCTCGTGGCCGGGTCCGTGGAGGTCGCGATCAACGGCGGCCCGTTTAACCCCGCCCCCGATCCGCAGGGGATGCCGGGTGGTCCCTATACCTGGACCCAGGCCCAGATCCCGGAGCTGGTGCAGCTGTACACCCGTTCCGAATCGGCGCTCGGGCCCAGCGAGCTGCGCATTCGTTTCAACGTGTCGAGCAATGAAGGCTCATTGCCCGGCCCGCAGCTGATCACTGCCAGCGCGCTCGGCGAGCGTCCTTGTGATGGTTCCAGCTTCGGCACCGCACCGGCCGATTTCCTGTTACCAGTAAGACAACCCGACATCGTCGTCGCCAAGACCGGCGACAACATCAGTGCCGGCAATCCCGGCACGCCGGAGTTCGTGATCGCCCAGCCCGGCGATACCGTTGAGTGGACGGTGGACATCACCAATCAGGGCGAACACGCCGCGCGTAATGTCCGCATCCGCGATATCTTGCTCGGTTTTCCCAATCGCACGGCGCCGGGCGACACCGTTACCATCAGCGGGCCGGGAATCCCGCCGGGTACGCCGTTAACGAACGCTTATCTCAACGCCGCCGATCTCGACGACCTGCCGCCTAACAATACGGCGACCTACACCGTCACCGAGTCACTCGGTGACAGCTGTATCAATGCCGATAACCAGGCCGATCTCACCTGGGGTTGCGTGGTCAATCCGCCGGGCACCGCGTCCAATCTGAGTAGCCCGTCGCAGAACACCGATATCTCCCGTCTGGTTATGGTGCCGGACTTCTCCAGTCCCGATGCCGTGCAGCAATCCTTTACAACATTGCCCGGCGGGCGGGCCGAGATCGTGCTGACCATCCGTAACGATGGCGGGCCGGCGGATAACATGAGTATCGGCAACGATCTGCCCGCGGGGATTGTCATCGATCAGAGCTTCACCCCCACCGTCGGCGGCACCGCCGGTCAGACGCTCAACTCCGTGGACCTGACCACGCCGCCGCACGGGCCGGGCAATCCCCTGTTCGTGATCGACGGGCCGCTGGGCTACGGCCAGACGCTGATCATTACCTTCCGGGTGATCCAGGAGGGCAATTTCGACACGCTGTTCGATCCCTTTGTGACTCCTGAATTCCCGCCGGCCACCGATCCGATCCTGCCGGCCAGTGGACCCAATGTGGTCGATGTCAATTATTCCACCAGCGCCGCCTGCGGCGGCACGCCGACCGATCAGGACGACATCGAGACCTTCGATCCCCAGACCCCGGATGTGGATGTCTTTGTCAGCCCGGTCTCCGAGCTCGTGGAAGATGGCGTGCAGGAGATCTACGTCTTCACCATCAGGAACAGCGGTGATCCCGGTTCCATCGCCGACAACATTCTCTTCAGCCTGCCGACGGTTGGCGGCGGTTGGACCATCGATTCGGTCACGGTCAGCTCGACCGTCAACGGCAGCGGTGGTGCCTGTGCCGTTGTCGCGCCTTATACGTGTAGCAGCGCCCAGATCGGCACGCTGCGTCAGGGCGAGCAGGTCACTATCGACGTGGTGGCCACGCCCAACAACAACGGCCTGCCCCTGACACTGTTGGGCGAGGCGGTCGGTAACCTGTTCGACGACGGCGGCAGCGATACCACCAACGACTACTCGTTTGATCAGGTGCGCCCGCGCGTGATCGGCTTCGAGATGCGCAAGACGCTGCTCGGC